>JBDRAL010000100.1:0-152545 GCA_039793685.1 Blastocatellia bacterium NZW_1522 | reverse complement strand
GTCTGGAGTCTGGAGTCTGGAGTCTGGAGTCTGGAGTCTGGAGTCTGGAGTCTGGAGTCTGGAGTCTGGAGTCTGGAGTCTGGAGTCTGGAGTCTGGAGTCTGGAGTAAAGCGTCGGTTTTTCGGTTTCCCCGGCAAGTCTTTTTTTCAGAAATCACGATTTTCTTCACTTCATCGCTCATCGTTCATCATTCATCGTTTTCTTGACTCCAGACTCACGACTCCAGACTCCAGACTTTCTTCTGGAACACGACCCACTCGGCCAGTCCGAAATTCACCAGCGAACAGACCACGATGGCAATTGCGTTGGCCGGAACCAGCGGCAGATGAAATGCTCCGTGGAACACTTTCATCAGTAAAACATTGCCCACCAGCGACACCAGACCGTTCGTGACGTGAAAGGACGCGAGTCGTCCGAAGGTTTCCTTCCAGCTTGCGCTCGGCCGGTCGGCCCACGTCCAGCGCGCGTGCCAGAAGAAATTGTGCAGCACCGCGCACTCAACGGCGAGCGCGGTGGCGAGAAGGTACGGCACACCCGGCAAAGCGGCCAGTCCGGTCAGAACCGAAAACTGGACGGCCATGCCGAGCGCGCCGACGAGATTGAACCTGAGCCAGTGCGTCCCGGTTCCCGCCATCAAACACGCTCCTCGCGATACAACTGCGCCGTATTCCGCATGACCGCGATGACGAGCGTGATGGTCATTCCGACCATCGCGACGCAGCCGCCCACGTCGTACATCAAAAATTTCTGCCCGAAAATCGTCGAGGTCGTCCGCGTCAGCAGGAAAAGATTGCCGATGGCGAGGACGATCCGCAGTTCCGTCGGGCCGAACAGACCATACGACACGTTGAATTTCCCCAGCGTATAGGCCGACAGGTTCGAGTTGATCATCAGCAGGTAATAGAGCGCGAGCAGCCCGCAGGCCACGCGCTCGCTGATGAATCCTGACATGGCCATTCCGCCGAACAGCGCGAGCGTGCCGAAGGCATCCACGACGTGATCGACGTAAAAGCCGTAGCGCGGGCGGGATTTCTTTCGAAAACGGGCAAGGTTGCCGTCGAGGCTGTCGCCAAACCAGTTGACGAACAGCATGAGATTGACCGCGTGCAGCCACAGGCGGTCATGCGTGCCGGCCAGCCAGTAGAAAAGACCGGCGGCGATGAGGGCGAGGAAGCCCAGGATGGTGAGGTGATCGGAGTTTATCCGGGTCGGAATCCGTTCGACGAGCCAGCGTAGCGCGTGGCGTTCAAGTGGAGCGACCAGTCCGGAAAGTTCTCTTTTGGCGTCTTTAAAGGCAACTGTCGAAGTCATGGCATCGAACCCTTTGGCAAATATGTGCGGAATCCCAACCGGGATGCGCGACATCGCCGAAAAGTTGATGCGCCGGGTGTGCGGAAAAACCGTAGCACAATCGAATCCGAATTGACGATTGCGGATTGCGTACCGAAAACGAAGAATGAAGTTTCGATTTTCTCCACGCCGGATACGACCAAACCGGTCCGGCGTCCGACTACACAATCCCGGACATTCCGGGGAGATCGTCTCGTCAAGCCGGAGTCGGCCTCCTACACTCCGTCTGCTTCGATCTTCGCTACTGGGGCCTCCCGTCCTCCCCCGGCAAAATTCATCGAGGAAATTCAGTCATGCCGAATCGTTCCGTTGATGATGTCGGTCACGCGATCCCATTGCCCGAATGCGCCAGAAACACGCTCGATAAAGTGCCTGCGTTCCGATTTGAAGGCGGAACCGTCATCGAACTCTGCCATCAGAAATCGCCCCGCCCCAACAGTCTTCATTTTCCGGACCATTCGTTTCTCTTTCTTGAGGAAGGCGAATTTCATATCAAATCGCCCGAAATCGTGATCCACAAAGGCGAGGCCGTCTTCATCCGTCGATCAAGCTACATCGACTATCGAAAATTCCCTTCACCCGACGGCGCGCACTGCACCGGAATCCTGTTTACCTTCTCGGAATCGGTGTTGCGGGACTTTCTGAAATTTCGTCCGGTCGAAACCGGCGGGGCTTCCACTTCCTCCATTTTCAGAATTGCTCCGGCGGTCGATCTGTGGTCGTTCATCCGGCTTCTCAAGGCTTATCTTGAAAGCCCGCTCGCAAAGGACGCTGAAATCATCCGGCTCAAGGTATGGGAAATTCTGCTCGTCCTGATCCGGTCGAACCCTGAAATCGCGCCCAATCTCTTTGGTTTTCTTGAACGTCCGACAAGCAATCTTGTCCCGTTCATGACGGCGAATTTTACCAAGCCGCTGCGTGTTTCCGAGTTCGCCTATCTTTCCGGACGCAGTCTGTCCAAGTTCAAACGCGATTTCCGGGAAACATTTCAAACCGCCCCAACGGATTGGCTGCGGGCCAAACGACTGGAATTTGCCTACCGCCTGCTGACGACCACCAACCTGAGCGTCACCCAGATCTGCTACGAGGCGGGATTCGAGGACGTGGCTCATTTCTCGCGAACATTCAAAGGCGCCTTCGGCCAACCTCCGTCCGCGATCAAAAAAGAGCCGTCCGGTCAAAATCATTGAGCCATACGGACAAGCACCCGCTCCGACTCCTGTCCAGAATCCGGCCCGAACGAAATCCATCGTTCGCACCATTCAGAAATTGGAGTCAAACACATGCGATTGTCCGGCAAGAAAATCATCATTTTCGGGGGAAGCTCCGGCATGGGGCTGGCCACCGCGAAACTTGCGAAAGAAGAAGGCGCATCAGTCACGATCGTTGGCCGGTCCGCCCAACGACTTCGGGACGCCGCGAACCTTCTCGGCGGAGTCGCAACCGAACAGGCCGACATTGCCGACGAATCAGCCGTCAAACGGACGTTTGAACATTTTGACCATGTCGATCATGTCTACGTTTCGTCGGGAGTCGGAATGGGCGGCGGCATTCTGGAAAACGACATCGCCCACTACCGCCTGGCCATCGAGGAACGCCTCTGGGGCGCAGCCTATGTCATCCGGGCCGCCGCGGGAAAAATGAAGGCGGGCGGTTCGATCACCCTGACCGGGGCGATTTCGACGGATCACCCGGTTGGCGGCCTCTGGATCACCAACGTGGGCACGGCGGCGGTCGAACAGCTCGCCCGCGCCGCCGCAATCGACCTCGCGCCAATCCGCGTCAACGCCGTCGCTCCCGGCTGGACCGACACCCCGATGTGGGACGGCCAGCTCGGCGAGGCCAAAAACGAGGTTTTCTCGGCGGTTTCCAGGGAATCACTGATTGGCCGACTGGTTTCGGCGGATGAAGTGGGCGCGGCCGTCCTTCACCTGATGACCAACAACGGCATCACGGGCGAGGTCCTTCATATCGACGGCGGCCATCGCCTCCGGCGCAGTTTTTTCTGATGGAAACACTTGTAAGTGCCACGTCAGGCGGTTCGCTCCGGGGCCGCCTGACCGTTTTCGCGTCGAAACACATAGTGCGACGATCCGTCGGGCGCGACAGCGGTCTGGACGGTGACGCCAAAAACGGCGGCTATTCTTTCGGGAGTGAAGATTTCCTGCGCCGTCCCAAGTGCGACGAGGCTCCCGCCAGCCATGAGTCCGACCCGGTCGGCAAAGCGCGCGGCGGCGTTCAGATCGTGAATCGCAAGGCAGATCGTCTTCCCTTCCTCCGTCAGTGAGCGGCACAGGGACAGAATGTCGAGGGCGTGTGCGATGTCGAGGCTGGCGGTCGGCTCGTCGAGCAGTACGACGCTTGCCTCCGTTGCGAGACTGCGCGCAATGACGACGCGCTGGCGTTCACCGCCGGAAAGCTCCGTCACCGACCGACGCGCAAGATGCTGAATGTCGGTCCGTTCCATGGCTTTTTGAATCACGTCACGGTCGTGGGTGCCCTCGCTCTGAAAGCGTCCGAGGTGGGCGTGGCGTCCCATCGAGACGATTTCCCGGACGGTGAAATCAAAATCGAGGTGGGTATCCTGCGGGACGTAGGTCACGCGCCGGGCAAGTTCCCTCGGCGACAGATCGCGCAGATCGCGGCCTTCAAACCGGACTGTTCCCTCTGAGGGCGCAATCAGGCCCGCCAGCATTCGCAAGGTCGTCGTTTTTCCGGAACCGTTTGGTCCCACCAGCGCCGTCAGCGCACCGGGAGCAAGTTGAAGCGTAACCTCCCGGACCATCCAGCAGCCGGCACCCGTCACCCCCGCGTTTTCGAGTTGAAGCATTGAAGCGCCTTTCCGCCATTGTTCATTTCCCGATGAGGGAGAAATGTTCCAGACAGCGCGGGCAGAGGCAACCTCGAAAGCGATCCTGAATGAATTGCCGCATCTCGGCCGTCAACTGGTAATCGAAACACCAGCAACCGAAGACCGACGCGCCGCACGCGAAGGGCGCTTCGCAGCGTGGACAAAAGGAAGGCATTGAAACATTTGATTCCGGCGAGCCGGTCGATCGGTCACTCATTGCAGAATTTTCGCCCGAAAGTGAAAAACCTCCGCCCGGTCGCGTAAAAAGGAGGGAACGCAATCCGGACGGAGGCTTGGCGTATGAGTGCCAATTCCGAAGCCGTTGCTTCTGGGAGGAAGCGGAGACGGCAAGAGCCTTCATATGAGGATACGTCGTCTCTCAACCGCGGAGAGCCGAGCGCGAACAATCTCAGGCAGGTCTTCCGACTTCACTCGCAAGGAGCGTTACGGCGGCGCGACCGTGCAGGAATCTCACCTGCTTCCCTATTCTCCCGTAACGATAATAAAGGGTGTTACGGGCACCTGAAATTTGGCTCAAAGAACGAAGAATTAAGATGGCGATACCCTACGCCTCATGACTCGTCGTGTCAACACCCTTGCCCCTTTTTTACCCGTTCCTCCGCACTCCCCCGCCTACCGGGTCAAACACCCGTGCTTTGGCGCGGAACCAGGTAGCGCCAGACTGGCGGAACCAGTGAATCGGCGGTGACCGCGACCATTTCGGGCACCAGCGGAACCGGGGGGTCTGCCTCAAGCGGCTCAACGACGGGGCTTTCCAGCCCGAGATACTCGACCACAAACGGAAAACCAAGACGGGGACGCTGAAGAACCTCGACTTGCACGGTACTCAGCATGACAACTCCGGAAGCAACGGGCCTTCCCGTCCGCTTCAAACAATCAGAATCGGGACGGGCCACAAAGGCACTGTCTCACCTTTACTTTCCCGGACGATTTTTTTCATCCCCAAATTCGACCATACGGGGCGTCCCCGGAAGTGCGGTTTCGAACCGACGCGCATCGGGGAAAAGCGATTTTTTGGCATCGCCGAAATTCAAAGGAGCCGACCGATGCCGAACGGAGTCAAAAAGAACGATCTGCCCGTCAAAACCTGCGCGTCCTGCGGGCGTCCCTTCACCTGGCGGAAAAAGTGGGAAAAGGTCTGGGAACAGGTCAAATACTGCTCGGATCGCTGCAAAAAGAAGCGCGGTTGAAGAAAAACCCTCAGTTCTCGCCGCGAATTCGCGCCACGGTTGAAGACGGCACATAGCCCGGCAGTTCATCCCCCTTCGGACGAATCCACCGAAACAGCGCGCCGCGCGATTTGGAATTGCTCGTCCATTCCGGACCGAACTTCCGCCGGGAAAAAAGGAACATCCGGGACAGTTCATCCATCGTCGAAAGCGCCAGCCCGATGTCGCGGTCTGAAAGATGCCTCGTCTTCTCGAACGCCGCCTCGACCGCTTCCGTCACTTCCGCCAGCCTTCGCCGAAGCAGTTCCAGAATCCGGTCGAAGTCTTCAAGGAATTCCTCGGGAATCATCCGTCGAACCGTTTCCGGATCGTCGCCCGCTTCCAGCATTTCGTACAACCCGAGCGGCGTCACCCGCGAGACCAGCCGATGAATCCGGCAGTATTCCGCCCCCTTCAACTTCAACCGCAATCCGCGCTCGAACCGGACCACAAACCCTTCCGACAACCGCCCGAGCGACCCCGCCGCCGCGAACAATTCATCGAAATCGGCGAACCGGTGCGCCGCCGCAATCCGGCAACCGAGATGGTCCGCCAGCGTTTCAAGCTCCGTTCGTACGAACTCCCGACCGTCCTCCGAATAGCCCCCGAGCAAAACCAGTTCTTCAAAGGGGTAGGCCACGACGATCCGGTTTTCTTTCGACACGATTTCAAAAAGGTAGGTATCGCCGGGCCGCAGCGCGTCGAGGTTCAGTCCCGCCAATCGCGATTCAGCCCAGAGCGCCTGCGGCGTCCCGAACGCCCCCTTGGTCGTCACTTTCCATTGTCCGGCGTGGTGAAAAACAATGCCGAGGCTGCCATCGAGCTTTTCGAAGGTTTCGAACGGTTCGTCGGTCGGAATCGGCTGCGTTACGCCCGGCTCGGAAAAATTGAAGAACTTCGGAAACGGCGTCGCCACGATCCGCCGGGCCGCCCGATCGAGAATCAGTCCGCGCGCCATCAGGCTCGACGGCGTCCACAGCAAGTCGTACACGCACCGGTTCGAGTAATGAAAGATCGACAGCCCGTCGTCTGAACGTTCGTAAATCGCGCCGGCGGCAACGCCCGCGTCGAGTCCGGCGATCAGTTCGTCGAACTCGACCAGCCGCGCTGGGTGAATCACCGGTGCCGGAATTTCGGGTTCAGGTTTCATCGTTCTTCGCCTTGACTCCAGACGCTTGACTTCAGACTCCAGACTTTTTAACGGCCACGAGCCGGAATCCGATGGTGCTGTCCCGGCGGTCGGGCCGACTTTTGGTCCGGTTGGCCGAACGGACATTCATCAAACCGTAGCGCCAGCTTCCCCCACGCACCACGCGGGTAGTGCCTCCCCGCGGCCCTTTCGGATCGACACTTGGGGAAACCGCGTAAAACGCCGGGTCGTAGCGGTCGGCGCACCATTCGGCGACATTTCCGTGCATGTCGTGCAAGCCCCACGGATTCGGCGCGTTCAACGAACCGACCGGGATCGTCCGCCGCCGGTATAGGCCGGGCGCAAAGTCGCCGTACAAATCTTCCCCGTTGAAGTTGGCCTGCTCGGTCGTCATCGTCGAACCGAAGGAATACACGGTCGTCGTCCCGGCCCGGCAGGCGTACTCCCACTGGGCCTCGGTCGGAAGGGCGTACTTGATGCCGTCCCCCATCGCGTTCAACTTCAGGATGAACGCCTGACAATCCTTCCAGCTCACATTTTCGACCGGACAATCGGGACACTCCTTGAAAAAACTCGGATTGTCGCCCATCACCGCCGCCCACTGTGCCTGCGTCACCTGAAACCGCCCCATCCAGAACGGCTTCGAAATTTCCACCCAGTGCCGCGGTCCTTCGTTGTCGAACCATTGAATCTGGGCATATTCCGAAAATTTGAGCGTGTTTTCGAAAGCCTCGGCGATTTCCGCATCGGTCGATCCCATCCGGAACCCGCCGTCGGGGATGAACGTGAATTCGATTCCGGCCGCGCCGATCATCACGTCGCCCGGTTTATGCATTTTCTTTTCGGGTTTCGTCGGCATCCTTCACTCTCCGAAAAAAAATCCCGTGTCACACAGGAATCGGTTTGGAAACTGAAAGCAACTTTGCCGGTAAGACATTGTTCTGTCCAGCTTTCCCTTCAAAAACGAGGAAGCCGCCGGGAACATCCGTTCTCGGCGGCTTCCAGTTTGGAACGGAGTGTGCGCAGGATGCGCGCGCTCCAACGCACTCAATTATCGCGGCGCGAGCAGCGGGAGGCCCAGTTCGCGGTACTTCGCGTTGAACTGTGCCACTTCCCCCTTCATCACGGCGTCGAGTTTTTGAAGTTCGGCGTCGATGCGGCCGGTCAGGTCGGCGTACACCGCCTGCGCCTGAGTCGTCGGAGGACCATCCGCGCCGCCCACCACGCCGGTCAGCGCCGCGAGCTTGTTGTTCAGCTTGATCGGGAAGTTCAACGGGTCCTGTCCGCTCTGAATCTTCGTCTGGACCAGCGTTTCCTCGATAGCCGTCAACTTCTCGCGAATCGTCTTCGCCAGGTCGAGCAGTTCCTTCGCTTCGGGCTTGGCCTTGGCGCGGCCCTCGGCGTCATCGAGCTGCTTGCGCATGTCGCGGATGTTGAGAATCGCCTTGTGCGTTTCCGTTACCTTGTCGCGGATTTTCAGCAGCATGTCGAACTGCGCCTGAAATTCCTCCTGGGTGACCGTCACGCGCGGGTCCTTTTTGATTTCAAACGACTGCGCCTGCTTTTCACCGTCCACGACCAGCGTCACCTGATACGAGCCGGGGACCACCTTCGGCCCGCGCAGATCGCCCGCCCAGAGCACCAGACCGGGGAAACGGGTCGCGCCCGACAAACGCGTGTCCCAGATGAAACGGTTCAAACCGACTTCATACTGAAACACGTCGGTCGGACCGCCGGGACCGCCGCCCGGTCCGTCCGCGCCCTTCGCGCGTCCGATGAAGGTCCGCAATTCCTTTCCGTTCATATCGGAAAAGACGAGCTTCACTTCCTTCGCCGGTTTTTCATTCAGATTGAAGTACACCACCGCACCCGTGGCCGGGTTCTGGCCGATGGTCGCCGTTTTCGGCAACGGGAAGTTCGGACCGTCGAGGCGATAGGCGGTTTCGGGCTTGAACAGCCGCACCTTTTCCGTCACGGCCTTTTCCGCTGCCTGCTGCACGACGGTCAGGTCGTCCAGCACCCAGAACGCCCGGCCCTGCGTGGCCACCACCAGCGCGTTGTCGCGCTTGTGAATGATCAGATCGGTCACCGGCACGACCGGCACGTTGCACTGGAACGGCTGCCAGTTTTCGCCGTCGTCGAACGAAACGTACAACCCCGTTTCCGTCCCCGCGTACAACAATCCCTTGCGCCGCGGGTCCTCGCGCACCACGCGCGTGAACGAATTTTCCGGCAGACCCTTCACGATCTTCTTCCACGTCTTGCCGAAATCGGTCGTCTTGTAGAGATACGGATGGAAATCGTCGCTCTTGTACTTCGTGGCCGCAACATACGCCGTGCCCGCGTCATGCGGCGAGGCGTCAATGGCGTTGATCTGAATCCACTCCGGCATGTCGCGCGGCGTGACGTTGTCCCACTTCTCGCCGTCCTGCGTGACGTGAATCAGGCCGTCGTCCGACCCCGCCCACCAGACGCCCTTCCGCACCGGCGATTCCGAAACCGCGAAAATCGTGCAGTAGTACTCAACGCTCGTGTTGTCCTTCGTAATCGGACCGCCCGACGGGCCGAGCTTCGTCTTGTCGTTGCGGGTCAGGTCCGGCGACACCGCCTTCCAGCTCTGGCCGTCATCCGTGGACTTGAAAAGGATGTTGCCCCCGGCGTAGAGCGCGTTCGGCTCGTGCTTCGAAAAGACGAGCGGGAAGTTCCACTGAAACCGGTACTTCATCCCCTCCGCGCCGCTGCCCATCGGGTTGTCGGGATAAACGTTCACGTCGCGGGTCTGGCCCGTCTTGTGGTCGTAGCGCGTCAGCAACCCGTCATAACTCCCGGCGAACACAACGTCCGGATTGACCGGACTCGGCGCGATCCAGCCGGATTCGCCGCCGCCCACGTCGTACCAGTCGCGCTCGCCGATGCCGAAATCGTTCGACCGCGACTTGATTTTCACCGTCGAGTTGTCCTGCTGCGCGCCGTAGATGTTGAAGGGAAACTGATCATCCACCGTGACCCGGTAGAACTGCGCCGTCGGCTGGTCGAGGTCGGTCCAGCGTCCGCCGCCGTCCGTCGAAACCGCGCCGCCGCCGTCATCGCCCAGAATCATGCGCTTGGGATTCTCCGGCGCGATCCAGAGGTCGTGATGGTCGCCGTGATTGGAACCGATGACCGAGAAGGAACGCCCGCCGTCGATGGATTTGTGAAAGTTGACGTTCAGAACGTAAACCGTGTCCACTTCCTTCGTGTCGGCGTAGACCTTCGTGTAGTACCACGCGCGCTGGCGCAGGTTGCGGTCCTGACTCGTCTTGCTCCAGGTGTCGCCGCCGTCGTCCGAACGGAACAGACCGCCTTCTTCGGCTTCGATGATGGCCCAGACCCGCTGCGAATCCACCGGCGACACCGACACGCCGACCTTGCCGATGATGCCCTTCGGAAGTCCCTGATTGCGGGTGATTTCCGTCCAGGTGTCGCCGCCGTCGGTCGTTTTCCACAGGCCGCTGCCCTCGCCACCGCTCGAAAGCGAATAGGGCGTACGCTGGGCTTCCCAGAATCCGGCAAACAGCACGCGCGGGTTATTCGTGTCCATCGCGAGATCGGAAACGCCCGCCTTGTTCGACTTGAACAGAATCTTCTGCCACGTCTTGCCGCCGTCCGTCGTACGGAACACGCCGCGTTCCTCGTTCGGACCGAAGCAATGGCCCATCGCCCCGACATAGGCCACGTCCGGGTTCTTCGGATGAATCCGGATGCGCGAAATGTGCCGCGTATTTTCGAGACCCAGCTTCTTCCATGTCTTTCCGGCGTCGGTCGATTTGTACACCCCGTCGCCATGCGACACGTTGCCGCGCCACGTTTCCTCGCCCATCCCGACGTAGATGACGTTCGGATCGGATTCGCTCACGGCGATTGCTCCGACCGAACCGGTCCCGAAAAACCCGTCGGAGATCGGTTCCCAGTTGATGCCTCCGTCGGTCGTCTTCCAGACGCCGCCGCCGGTCGCGCCGAAGTAGTAGACATTCGGCTGCCCCGGTACGCCCGCGACGGCCCCGCTGCGCCCGCCGCGAAACGGGCCGATCTGGCGAAACTTCAATTTATCAAAGACTTTGGGGTCCGGTTTCGCGCTCTGGGCGAAAACGTTCGGGACCGACGCGCCCGCCACCGCGAGCGCGCACAGACAGAGGAAGACACGCAAGGAAACGATTTTCATGGACATCGGCTTTCCGCGAGGAATGGGGATATGAACGCCGTCAACGGGGCGCTTCGACCGTTTTTGGTGTGAAAGCGCGTAACTACTTGAAGGCAGTACCGTTTTCAAGCGTTCCCGGCGGAGAAACAGGGGAAAGCGGAGAGGGGGGATTAGGAGGAAAAAGTTGGCGGCGGATGCTGTCGCCATACTCATTAATCTGTTTCAGGGTGCGCGATAGGTTGGTGGATGCGCCCAAAAACAGAAATCGCTTCAATCAAAGCAACACGCAAGGAAGAGGGGTCGTGGTTACTCAGATTCCGCCGCAGTGAAGTTTTTGCAAGCCGTTAGGTGGCGACCAATTAGGGGAGAAGTACTTATCAGCTATTAGTTCTACTAAGAAAACTTTCACTTGGCTTTAAAGAGTACTGAAGAAAAAAACTATCGTCCTGAAACAGCATTCCAGATAAAGAGAATGATTGAACTTTTTCATCATAACTAAAACTAAGTTGAATTATTTTTAAGTGCTCAGGCATTAATTCATTTGAAGCTTTAAAGTACTGTTCCTGAGTTTTGTTGTCAAAAACATGGTCTGGATTTCCTAAAATTTGACAAAGTTTATTAAATGAGGCAGCGGACTCGGCCTTCATTTTAACCGAATGATATTCTTGTTGATCTGGTACAATTACCTCACTCGGATCGGCTGGCTTCGATAATTTCGATTTCTTACCACAAGCAATGCAATAATTCAAAAAAAGACCTGACTCGTCAGGAAGGAGTATGTAATAAAAATCATTGTTTTCAGATATATGAAAATCTTCTTTCTCATCAAAGATTAGACTTTCATAAAGTCCACAGCTACAAATTTCAGGACTGGGATTAATTGCTTCATTATAAAAATCAATTAAGCATTTTCCTCCGCAACGAGGACAGAAATCAATTCCAAAAGTTTTATTGCCTCCAAGAATAAGGCCGAAATAGTTTTCCTGAATCTGTCTAATTGTGCTATTGGAAGCATGATCTTTTTTCGGTAAGAATTTATTTAAGAACTGTAGGTCCCCGCAGTAACATCGACTTTGAAGCATTTTCCCCTCTCCTTTCTAACTTTGTCAATTCAGAGAAATTATTCGGAAAATTTTATGCGGCATGGCTCAAAATATTCCAAGCACATGAATAATTCGGCAGCCCGATTTTCCTTGGCTTCAAAGTAAGCGTTAGCGGCTTCCCACCTTTTCACGCCAACAGACTGCGAGTACCCGCCACTCGTTTCATCTTCTTACTGATGTCGGCTTGAGCGGGCCGATTTCGCCGTTATGGAAAAGCCCCGAGCGGGCCCCCTCTCTGAAACAGATCGACCAGTGTGGCAACCACGTCGCGACCGTTTCGGATCAACGTTTGAGTGACGCTTTTGAAAAGCCTCAATGCACCGCGCGCCGGTTTCATTCCGAAGCCCATAAACAACTGAAACCATTCAATTCAAAGGGATTCTTTCCGCACACCCTTCAAATTATTTGATACATTGAACCATTTTGAAAAAGTTCTCAATAGTGCCTTTAGTTTCAACCTCGAATTTTTGCTCCTAATAATTTGCGTTAAACATCAACCCAGGGGCGACAAGTGCCATTCCAACCAGGACTCAAAGGTGGGCGCGTAATTTCTTGACCATTAGGACATAAATAAACGCACACCCACTTTCCATCTCTTCTGTTAGGGAACCTTGTTTCTTTTTTCCAACAACGCATCGGAGGTTTTTGAGGAATAACATCCTCAATTGTTTTTTCTTCTTCGCGTTCACGAGGAACAACATTATCTGGCGTAGGACAGGTTGGATTGGGGCTCGGACAAATCGCCGCCGCTAAAAGCAATCCTCCAGCAGCGCCAATCTCAGCACCAGCTAAAGCACCCGCCACACACCCTCCGCCAATCGTCGCCAAGCCAACAGGACCACCAGCTAGACCTAAAGAACCAACAAGTCCCCCAGCTATGCAGCCACCCAGCGCTGAAGCAGCGGCACTCGCTAAAATTGTCGTTAAAAAACACGAGATTGTTTCTTCGAGCAACCCTTCCGGATCAACAAAGGTGATCGGCTTGTTTCTCACATAGGTATATAAATTGAAACCGCCCTTTATTCCAATCGGGTCACGGCTCAACCAACGACCGAGATTCGGATCGTAGGCGCGGTATCTCGTCAAACCAAGCCCGCTTACCTGATGCAGGAAAGTGCCCGCGAATCCCCAATCAGGTTTATACGTTCCAGAAACCTGAGACTGGCGCCCCCATAAATCATAGTCAAAACGCGAAACAACATTTCCATTTGTATCGGTAACTTCCCGAATACTTGAAAGCTGGTCCGCAGAAAAAAAGTAGTTGGTTGTTCCTTCCTGAACTCCCCAACCCAGGTATCTCTTGAGGACGTTCCCTGAACTGCTCCCGTCCCGTTCTTCACAAATCCCGCCATCATCCCAAATGTACCGCTTGTCGCTTACAACTGTGCTTCCTTGTTTCTCGACAATTCGAACCCTTCTTCCCAAACCGTCATACGAGAACTCGCTTCGGCGGGTCCCCTTCACCACGGCCGTTATCCGTGAAGCGGCGTCCCATTCAACGTTTTGGTAGTCGGTTGTTTGCGGAAAGCCATTTCCAACCGTCAAAGACTCTTGGGTACGGTTTCCGGCCAAATCATAGGCGTAACCGGTTTGCCGTACCGTTGTCGCTCCTTCCTTTAAAACCGCGCCAACCAATTGATCCGCGTTGTCGTGGGTGAAGGTTTCCGTTTGCGGGGTCGCACTTCCCGCCTGACGAGTCCAGGTTGTGATGTTTCCTTCCGGGGCAAAGGTGTAATCAAACTTAGAAATGGTTGCGTTGGCCCCGTCCTTGTTGTGAATCGTCAACAAGCGCCGGTCGCCAAGGTTGCTGGCATAGGTCAGTTGTACTTTTTGGCCATTCGGGTATTGGATCTGCAACAAACGCCTTGTCACACCATCAAAAGTCGGCGTGAATGTGCCTAAAGGATTCGACCAGGACGTAAATCTTCCAAGACTGTCATAGGACATTGTCGATACATTGCCGCTTGGGCCGATGCTTCTCGTCAACCGTCGTCCCAACTCATCATAAGTAAATGAAATCGTGTCGTTGACCAGCGGGCCGTCCACGCTTGCCAGTTGTCCCGCGCCAAGCTGGGCGGTTGAAACCGGATGGTAGGCGTAATTCGTCGCCCCTATGCCGTCGGTCATCGAGGTCATCCGGTTGTAAAACTGGTCGTAGGCATACGTCACCGTCGGCGTCACGGGATTCAGCGGCTGCCCGGCGGTGTTTGTATAGCTGACCTGCTGAAGGTTATTGTCCTTGAAATAGACATAGTTCGTCCGCTGTCCGCGCGGGTCGGTCACCGATTTCAACCGGCCAGTCGATGCTTCGTAAACAAAGTTCGTCGTTGCCCCGTCCTGAAGAACCTTGGACGTGACTCTCCCCTGAACGTCCCGATTCCAAATCGTTTCCTGTCCTCTGGCGTCGGTCATCTTGTACAGCCCGTTGCAGATGCACCAACCAAAGATGGTCGTCCGGTTTTGAGGATCAGTCACGCTCGTGACCCGTCCCAGCGCGTCATAAACAGTATTGGTGATTCTTCCCTGACGATCACGGACTGACCAGACGCTGAGCGTCACCTTGCTGTCGCTCGGTCGGACGTAACTCATCTCCCGATAGGTCGCATCGGGATAGGTCATCTTGATCGGGCGGTCAAAGTTGTCGTAATCCGTCGCCACGACATAACCATCCGAATCCGTCACCTTCCAGACCGTGCCGTAAAGCACCTTGCCGTTCGTATCCAGTCGGTAATCATAGGTCGTCGTCGCCCCCGCCTGCGCCCCCGTCACGCTGACCAGATAGCCTTCCGCGTTGTAGGCGTAGGTCGTCGTCTCGTTCTTGGCGTTCGTGACCGTCAGAATCTGCCCCTTGGCATTATATGTGTTGGTGGTGGTCTTGCCCGCCGCGTCCGTCATGGTCAACGGCAAGTGCTGGCTGTTGTAGGTGTAGGTCGCCAGCGTTTCATACTGCGCCGGGGTGGTCGTGTTTACCCGCTGCTTCATCGTTAGCAGGTCGATGCCGTCGCTTGAGTATTCGTACACCGTTTCCCGTCCGACCGGGTCAATCGCTTTCGTGACTTTGCCGCGTGGGTTGTACGTATTCTGTGTCGCCCACGTTGTTCCGTCATCCATCTTTTTGACGACGACGGCGGGCGTGGCGTTTGTAATGCCAATCTGATAGTAGGGCTGCTGCTGGCCCTGATAGACGTAGAACTGCCGATATTCCAACGGGTTGCGGCTGCTTTCCAACAGGCGGGAAAGGACCTGCGGGTAGTCCGGCGAGTGCTGCCAGTGAAAAATGCGCGCCTTGGTGTAATCCGGGTTCTGCTGATCCTTGAACGACTGGTTATAGATGCTTTTGTCCCAGTAAAACGTGTTCCGGTAATCAATATAGGTCCCGTCGAAGAAATAGTTGCCCAAACTCGGCGCCTCCGATCCAAGGCCGGTCGGAATTGCCTGCGACTTGAACTCCAGACGCTCCTTCTGCCCCAACGGGTCCGTCGCCTCCAGATACCGGGAGGGCAGATTATTCGTATTGGTAACCCCAGTCTCAAACGTGGTCGTTCCGTAGGGCGTGGTCAATGTCTTGATGAATCCCGCTCCCTCGGTCGAGATCGTGCTGTAGGTGAACGCCGACTCGATTCCGACCGTGTCGGTGATTTTCGTCAGTTTTCCGTCCGTGTAGGTAAAGACCGCCTGCCGGTTGAATGGATCGGTAATTTTCGTGATTTTCAGCGGGTCGCCCGACAGTTCATAGGAAAACGTGGTGTAGCGGTCGCCCGCGTCCTTGATTGAGGTCAGCCGGAACTGGGAGTCGTAGTTCAATTCCACGGCGTTCCCCTGCGGGTCGGTTACTTTGGTCAGAAAAACCCGGCGGGGCGATGTATTCAGGTCTCGCAACCCGTAGGTCTCGACCGATCCGTCGGGAAGCGTTCGTTCATAGACTGTTTGCGTTGAATTGTCGGCCACCAGCTTGAGGGAAGACTGGGAAAAAATCTGTGAATCGTACAATTGCGTGGTGGAATTGTAGTTGCTGAATTTTTCTCCCCCGCCGCCACGAAGATAAACCCGGCCGCCGGCCGCCGGATTGTTTGGGGTATCTTCAATAAAGGAGAGCCATTGATAAGTCCAGTTCGGGCCGAAGTTGCCATATTGGGGTGACTGGGGCTGGATTGACTCAAACTGGTTGTAAGTCACCGATCCATACACGGCGGGGCCGACAGGCGGCGCGTACCCGACCGGAGTGTCATTGATGTTCAGGCTTACCAGCATGGCGTGAAAATTGTAACTCGCCATCATGGGGCTTTGACCGCCGCAGGAGGAACAGCCCCCTCCCGACTTGGCCTTCAGGTCAAACTGGCAGGAAAACCCGTTTGGGTCGTAACCGGACACCACCCCTTTCCCCCAGACCGTGCCGGCCTCGTCCGTCTTGACCGTCCGCCATCCGGTTGAAAGTTTTCCCGCCGGGATCAGGCAATAGCCACTGGCTTCCGCGTCCATCGCGGCCTGAGACACCCAGAAATCATCGCCGAAGGTCGGGTCCTGAAAATGATAGCGGGTCCCGAACGGGGTTTCGGTTTTCCCCACCAACGCCGCGAAGTGCCCGGCTTTCCAGTGAACCACCGCCGGAAAAACAACCGGAGCGCCCGGCTCGCGAAACGCCGACTGATAGCCCATCTTCAACTGGTCGGACAGGCCCTTCACCTGAGCAAGGGAAGTTCCCTTCATCGTCGACTTGAGCGCCTCGATTTTTTCGTCGCCAAACGCTTTGGGAGAGGTCAAAAGGCGAATACTACGAATCGAAAGGGGACCACACAGAAACGCCCGTTCCGGTTCGTGCTTCATCGTGGAAAACCCTTCGCGTGCCCAGCCGACCTTGGTCGCGGCTGTGCCGTCCATCGGGCGCGAGGCGAGTTCGGGCAGGAGTGTTTCCAGCCGTTCGTACCTGCCGAGACGCGAGTTGAGTTCGGCCAGTTCGGCGGCGCACCGGTCGATGACGGCTTTGGCCTCGCGCGTGGGTTTCTGAACCTTGCTTCCCAACGCCCAGGCTTCCTCCCAATGGGAAAGCGCGCGGGTGAAATACCCGGTTTGCCGTTCGACAATCCCGATATTCGTCAACACGGCAATTCGCCACTCGCTCGTCGGATACCGTTTCAGAAATTCGGTGAATTCCCCGATCTGGTTGGCGTCGCCGCGACCTGAAAAACGGAGAATGACTTCGCCAAGGTCCCGGTTTTCCGCAATCCGGTCCTCAGTCGGCTTCATCGTCGGCGAAACGATGCGCACCAGCGGCTCCGCGAACACCCGCGCCCGCTGAATTTCGGCGTCGGTCGGCGGCGTCGAGAACGAGACCGTCGTGGCCGGCGGCGTCACGGGTGGAACGGCCGTTCGTACCATTGCGTTCGTCGGGGCTGTCTTCGAGGAGACAAACGACGGCGCACTCGGCCCGGATTTCTTCACGGGACCGGCGAAACCGCGAACCGGGAAAGAAAAGGCAATCTGCACCCCGACCAAGGCAACGCTCAAAAGACGAACCGACGTGTGACGCATGGGAAGCACCGAATTTTCGATTGAAGATTGAAGAATTTCGATTGAAGAAGAGGGCGGAATGCGGATGGCGGATGTTAAGGCTACGGCGCGGCTGGGGCGTCGATGACGAGTTCAAACGTTCCGACCGAATTCGGCGCGCTGTTGCGGCGCGGTCCGAGGCGATTCGTCACCGGTCCCGAAGACGCGGCGTAGACATTGAAGAAAAAGGACAGCGATTGCGGGACGCCGCGAATGATCTTGCAGGTGAACGTATGCGTGCCCGATACGGCGAGCGTTGAAGCCGTCAGGCTCTGAATACATCCCGGCAAGCCGCCCGCGATTGGGTCGAGCACGAAATCGTCCGCCGTGTAGAGTCGATAGGGCCGCGTCGGGTCCTGATCGGTGCCGTTTTTCTGGAGCGTAACGACCCGGATGTACATCGGGGCGTAAAGCGTCCCCGAGCCGTTGTTGGTGATTTGCAACGGAACGTTGACCAGATCAGTGTAGCCTGCCGGATTGCTCGGCGCGGAGGTCACGGTAATTGAACCCGAATACCCAACCGTGACTTGAGAATTCACCAACCCGGCCGGGTCTTGCGATACCGTGATTGTCTGATTTCCTATCGTGATGAATCCGATCCGCGCCACCGGCCCGCTCGTTCCCTGCTCCTTGTTCTGAGCCACCGAATAGGAAATCGTGCCGTTGCCCGAGCCGGAACCGTTCGTGAAGGTAATCCACGATGATCCGGTTGTCGCCGCCCACGGGCATCCGGTCGGTACGGTTACCGTTACCGAACCCGTGCCGCCCGCCGCGAGATAACTCTGGGAATTGGTCGAAACCGAGAAGGAACAATCGAGGGCTTGCGTGAGGTTGCCCGCCCCGTCGTAGGAATAGACCGTGTAGGAGCCGTCCGGATAGGTTCGCCGCGTCAGCTTGTTGCCGTTGTCGTAGGTCGCGGTCGTCGTCCCGGACTGCTGGGCGAAAGCGTGGCCTCCCGAGAGGAGAAACACGGTCCACAAGAAAGCCGAAACCAGTGAAAGACGGAAAAAGGAGCGGCGCGCAAGGGGGCTGGTCGCAAAACGCCTGGAATTCCCGTGATCGGAAGCGAAGCGTGAAAGGAGAGCCGTTCGGCGAATGGCGTTTTCAGTTGTCGGTCGAATTATTTCTTCCTGGCGGCGGAGAGTAGGGGGGGGGGGGTAAAGAGTTTGTCAACGGAAAACTTTATCGCACCAAACAATTCGTGTTTCAGGGGAGAAAACTGTTCAGAGTTTCCCGCTTGAGCGCGGATAAAGCGCGGCGGTGAGGCCACATCACGAGGAAATCAGGGAGTTTCGTACAGGGGTTTCGTAAGCCAGGCCGGATGTACCGATTCACGTCGAGGACAATCCCCGCTCAAGCGGGAAACGCTGAACGATTGCGGAGGCGGCGAGCAGAAGGAAGGGATCGTGCGGGACTATAAAGTTCTATAACGTTCTATAACGTTATAGAACGTTATAGAACGCTAAAATTCTTTAAAATCCTGCGCTTCCCCCAAAAATCAGTTCCGAACGGGCGAAAATCTCCTTTTCCGCCTTTGATTGCCCGCCGAAATGGATCCGCCGCGCCGCCTCTGCCGTCGTCGAAGGATTTTTACCCTCCGAAAACTCACTTTCCGGTCGAGACTTTTTCCTTACACCTCGCCATCGCAACTTTTCGGGACAGGCTGCACGCATTCACCCCGCGAAATGCGCCTTTCCGGGAGAGGCTGCGCGCTTTCCGGCTGGATAAACCCTTATGCACTCGGAAAAACCTTGCACGAAGGGCACGGCTGCACGCTTTCACGGTGAGAAAAATGGTTTTCAGGTCCGATATTTTCCTTGCACCCCGAGGCTGCAACCGGTTGTGGCACGGTGGTTGCCTGACAAGGGGTGTCCGACCCGGTCGGACATATCCCTTGTGAAAGCGATTGGTACAAACCCATGAAAAACCTTTTAAAGAAGAAATTCGACATGTTGGTTCGAGTTCGGCGCTTCGGCGTCGAAAACGCTCCCCTGTTCCCGGAACGGACGCCCGCCGGAATGCTGTTCGCCGACCTCGACCGCGTCATCAACGAATTCACCGCCACGACAACGGGGCACGTTGATGGCGAGAAACGTTCGGCGGCGGGCGCGAAGTCGCGGGCACGGCGGGCGCTCCGCGAGGATGTGGACGCCATCTGTCAGACGGCACGGGTGCTCAGTGACGAGATTCCCGTTCTGGACGGAAAGTTCAAATTCCGCAAGCCGCTGTCCGATTCGAATCTGGCGGTGCTGGCGCGGGCGTTCGGGGCATACGCCGCACCGTGGCGGGAACGGTTCGTCCGGCAGGGGTTGCCGGAGAATTTTCTGGAAGATCTCGCCGCCGACCTCGCCGCGTTCGAATCAGCGGACGAATGGAAAGCCACGGCGGCAAGCCAGCGGGCGGCGGCGGGGCGTACGCTTGAACGTCTCGCCGATCAGGGCGTCAAAACCGTCGCCAAAATTGATTCCGTGGTCCGCAATGTTTTTCGCAAGGACCAATGGAAGCTGGCGGAATGGAAACGGGCCAAGACTGTCGTGACAAGTCCGACACAGCCCACGGCAGCAGGCGAGGCCAAGGTTGCCGAGTCCGCCACGGCGTCATCGGCGGCGGCGTAAAGCCGCGCCGGATTCAAGGCCGGTGGTTTCTTCCACTGTCACCACCGGCTACCTCCCGCATCTCCCTCTCGGGTGGGTTTTGGTCGCAAACCGGAATCCGCCCTATTTTGCGGCTTCGGGCGCAACCCGTCGCAACTGGTACAGCCGCGAAGCCGGGTCGTGTTTGTGTTCCGTCCCGGTCATTCCAAAACTTAAGACATCCATCGGACAGCTTGTGACGCAGGCGGCGCACCGTACGCACTCGACGTCGTCCATCGGCTTGCCCTGACTGGCAAAGCCCATGACGTCGATGCCCATGTGGCATTCCTTGGTGCAGATGTTGCAACTGATGCACTTCGTCTTGTCGGCGAAGATGCGGTAGCGGCTGAACTTCGCGTAGATGTGCATGATCGCCGCGAGCGGACAGCCGAAGCGACACCAGATTCGCCCCGAATAGAAGAAGTACGCCCCGAGTGAAATCGTTCCCGCGAAGCCGACGTCAACCAGCAGTTCATACCAGTGTTTGACGTGTTCGACGATCTCCGGCAACGCCACGCCGAACGGTTTCGCGGTCCGGAAGAAGGAATTGGCGGGTGTCCAGTGGGTGAGTCCCCACGCGACGGTAATCGCGAGAATCGCGAACAGGATGATCTGGCCGAGATTTTCCCACTTCTTCGCTTTTTCGCCGTGCGGCGCAAGCGTGCGGTAGTCGTCGCCGAGCGTCTCCGCAAGCGCGCCGCAGGAACAGATCCAGCCGCAATAGGCGCCCTTTCCGAAGAAATAAACAATCGTCGGAATGATGACGAAGGTTTGAACCACCGAGGCGATGAGCCAGAAGGTACTCGGCTCGCCGGTCAGTACGTTGTAAATGAACAGCGGGTAGGCCAGCACGAAACCGTACCACCGCCAGTATTCACCGTGCGGAAACGCCTGGGCCTCGATCCATTTCGGAATCCAGCCGGCCTTGCCTGCGATTGGCAACAGTTCCGGAATGAGAAACAGCGGAATCGCCTGAATCAGCGCGAGGCTGATGGTTTGAAGGACGATGTAACGGTCCCATTTTTTCCGCTTCATCCGCCGGAAGCCGAAGATGAAGATGGTCGCGGTGTAAAGCAGGCTGTACCAGAAGCCGGGATGCTTGCCCCAGAGAAAATTGGCGTCCTTTTGTCCGCTCATCCACCAAATTGCCCCGAGCGAGGCGGCGAGCGTCACGAACAGGACGGCCGTCGGCCCGATGTACGCCCACAGCGTGTCGAGCTTCGCGCGGTTCATTCGCAGATAGACGACATAGACGACGGCGATCATCCCGGCCACGACCAGCGCGGGCACACCCCATTCCGAAAACCGGCGGACCGGTTCGCCTTCCTGAAGTACCTTCGAGGCCACGACGTGTTTGCCGAAATAGACCGCAGTGAAGATAAACACCGCGAGGCCGTACAGGGCGAACCGCGTGAAGGTCCAGGTGTTTTCGATGGCGACACCGATGCGTTCGAGAAATTCGTAGGGCAGTTCCCGCCCGATCATCGTGAATACGGCGTCGTTTTTTATCCGGACGCGATTTCCGCGCACCAGCAAATCCACTTCGGTTTCATCAATCCGGCTGACCGTCGCACCGAAAAGAACCTTCAGTTGTCCGGAACTTGAAAAAGACTGAATCCGGTCCAGATTTCCGGCTTTCAGACGGGTGAACATGTCGCGGCGATACGCCAGCGTCACGCGATTGCCGGTTTCGGCGAGCGCGAGGGCCGTCTCGACGGCGGTATCACCGCCGCCGACCACGAGAATGTCGGCGTCGTGAAAATCCTTCGGACTGAACAGCCGATCGGAGACTTTCGGCAGGTCCTCGCCGGGCACGCCGAGCCGCCGCGCGTTGCCCGCCTTGCCGGTCGCCAGTACGACCCGCTCGGCCTTCACCGGCGACTGTTCCGCGAGAGAAATCACGAAACGGCCGTCGGATTGCTTTTGAATGTCGGTGACCGCCGCGCCTTCGCGGATATTGAGTTTTTCACGGTCGAGCAGCGCGAACCATTCGTCAAGCAGTTCCTCGCGATTGGACTCGCGCACGGGCAATTCGCTCGGGTTCGCAATCTGCATCGGCTCGGCGAAGATGAGCTTGCCCTTGGGAAAGTTGACGATGGTATTGGCGGTTCGGGCGGCTTCGAGAACGACATATTTCAAACCCGCCTTCTTTGCCTGAAGCGCCGCCGCCAGCCCCGCCGCGCCCGCGCCGATGATGGCGACTTCAAAGGCATCCGGCGCTTCGGGCATTCGCTTGCCCTCCAGTTCCCGCCGCACCGTTTCAATGACTTCATGGCCCTGCTTCGCCGCGAACTTCAACAGCGGCAGGCCCGACAGATCGCCGACGATGAACAGGCCGTCCACATCGGTACGATGATTTTCATGGATGACCGGGTAGCGGACGACTTCCCCGGTCGGCGCGCCCTTCTGAAGCCAGCCGAAGTAATTCCCGACGAAAGCGAACATGCCGTTTTAACCTTTTTCTGGAATGACGCGGCAAATCCGCGTCTGACACGTTCATATCCGTCAACCGACCCGTTTATTCCGCCCCAGGACACAAAATCCCTGGGCCGGGAATAAAAACCGGCGCGGATAGATTTCATTGTCAGAAACCAAATTCCAACGCGCTCGTGGAGACTCGTCGGACCATGCGAATCCTGACGGCATTTCTTTTTCTTTCGCTTTTTTCGGCCGCCTGCCAGCCGGCATCCGGTCCCGTCGGCAAACCCGAAACCGACCGGCCCGCCTCAAGTTCAAAACCTGAGACGAAAACCGACGCCGACGGCATTCACAAACCGTTCGGGGCCTTGCTCGCCAAATACGTCAAAGCGGGAAAGGTCGATTACAAACGCTGGGTGGACGACGTGGGGGACCGCAAGGTTCTCGCCGATTACCTCGCGAAACTCGCCGCCTTCAAACCCGAAACGCTCGATGAAAAAGGCCAAAAGGCGTTCTGGATCAATGCCTACAACGCGGTCACGCTGGCGCAGGTCATCGAACGCTATCCGCTCAAGAGCGTGAATTTCGACGAACTGAAAGATCCGAAAGCGAAAGACTTCTGGAATACGTCGGCCAGCGTTGGGACAAAAACCATCACGCTCAACGACATCGAGAACGTCATCCTGCGGCCCACGTTCAAGGATGCGCGCATTCATTTCGCCATCAACTGCGCGTCGAACGGCTGCCCGATTCTGCAACCGGATGCCTTCGAGCCGGCCATGCTCGACACGCAACTGAATGACGCCGCCAAAATGTTTTTGTCCGATACGACGCGCGGCGCGACCTTCGACGAAAAGACCGGAACGCTCACCGTTTCACCGATTTTCAAGTGGTATGCCTCGGACTTTGGCGATGTGGCCGGATTCGTCGGAAAATTCCGCCCCGATCTCGCGGGAAAAATCAAAAAAGTTGAATTTCAGGGCTACGACTGGCGGTTGAACGACACGGGCGGTCCGCGGTGAATCACGCTTTTATTCTTCCCTCACCCCCCAACCCCCTCTCCAATTGGAGAGGGGGAGCTTCAGACGCTCAATCGTGAATTTTCTCTCCTTCTCCCCTCTCAAATTGGAGAGGGGAGAAGGGGCCGGGGGATGAGGGGTGAGGGCGGCTTCTTTGCTGGACTGAGCAGTTTTTCGGAATGCTTTTTCGAAAATCCGGGAATAAACCAATCGCCTCGGCGGATATTCCCGACATCAACCGACATTTTCTGTTTCCGAGAGGAATTTTATGAGCAGCCCCTTGAAAACCCTGAAGACCGTGGCCCTGACGGCGACGATGCTCGGCGTGACCGTCATGCCCGCGTTCGCCTCCGGCGGCAGCGGCGGCGCGGTTTCCACGCCGCGCCCTGACGCGAAGGACGATTTCGTGCCGACGCGTTCGCTGCGCGGCGAACTAGTGAAAATCAGCGAAAACTCGGTGACCGTCCGCGACGCGAAGGGCAAGGAAACGACTGTCGCGCTCGACGCAAAGACGAAGTTCAAAACCGAGGACAAAACCCTTTTCTCCGGCAAAACGAAACTGGCCGGGAATGATTTCAACGCCGGTTTGTACGTTCGGGTGTGGTATCGCGAGGGCGACAAGACCGCCGTCGAGGTCAAGGCGCTCAAACCCAAAAAGCCGTAGGACAATTCCATGAAAGACATTCGCTTTTCGCGGCTGGCGATTCGCTCGGCCCTGTTCCTCGGCCTTTTCCTGCTCGCGCTCTCGGGCGTGAGCTTCGCGCAGGCTGAAACGTCACAGAAAGGTCGTGGGTTGGCCTCGATTTACTTTTCGAGAAACACAACCGACGAGCGCTTCGATTTCAACGGCGACCGGACGCGCCTGACGCCCGCGGGATCGCGCAACGGCACGCTCACGACGAGTACGCTGACGTTTCAGGCGGCCTATGGCATCACCAACCGGCTTGAAGTGGAAGTGCTGATTCCGGTCGTTCTCAACAGCGAGGTTCGGACCGTCGGCCTGAACACGCAGAACCTCATCGAACCGCGCCGCGCGGAAGCCAGTGGCATTTCGAGCGCGCGGGTGAACGTCCGCTACAACCTCGTTAACGAACCATTTTTCCTGACCGCCCGTTTCGGGTTCAAAAGCAGCGCCAATTCGAGGGATCTTCAACAGGCCCAGTCGCCCGTGCTGTCGCCGATTGACGAAGGCACGAACGATTACGAATTCGCGGGTCAGATCAGTCGCCGGTTCGGGAAGTTCAAGATCGGCGGCGAGGCGGGTATCCGGATTCGCGGCGATCAGTCCGACGCCGTGGTGGACAACGACCCGGCCTCGCGCCGCCGCGTAACCGTCTCGCCCGCGAACGAGTTCATCTACAACTTCCAGGCGAGCTATTCCGTGACGCGCCGGTTTTCGCTGTCGCTGCTCGCCGACGGTGTCGCGCAGGGCGATTACGATACGCCGTTCCGCACGGTGTTCATCGGCGACGGTTTTACGACCCGCACGGTCGGCACCATCGGTGCACCGACCGGTACAACGCCCGACATTCGCCGCCAGACGGGACGCCAACTGTTCAAGCTCGGTCCCTTCGCCAACGTTTCCGTCACGCCCCGCACCGTCGTAACCGGCGGTGTTCAGTTCGCCGCCGCGGGCCGCAATGCCCCGGGCGGTACGTTCTTTACCATCGGCGTCAGTCGCTTCTTCTGACGTTCATTTCGGTCAGTCCTCCCTTTCTTTCCCGCGATCAGGGGCAACACGGTCGCGGGACTTTTTTTCGCCATGAGCATTCCCGTTTGTGAGCCAGGAATCCGCGAACGCCGCCTGAACCTTCTGCTTTTTTCAATGCTGGGGCTGTCGCTGCCCGGTTACTGGTACGCCGGATTTCATCTCGCGAACGTCACCGGCCCCGACGGGGTGTACCGCTTTCTCGCGCTGTTCGGGACACTTTTCCTTTTGTACGCCGGGGCGCTCTACGCCGTGTCGGCCCGGCGGTTTTGCGTCCCGCCGCGCACGGTCGCGTGGTTCATCCTCGCGGTGGGCGTCGGTTTTCGGCTGTTGCTGCTTCCCGCCGGAATCGCCGACGGCGTGACGGTCGCGAAGATGAAGGCCGACGTGATGGGCACGGAGGTCGTCTACAACCGGTTTCTGATGTACGACCATGACGTCTGGCGTTTTCTGTGGGACGGTCGCCAGCAGGCGATGGGCATCAATCCCTACCGCCACGCGCCGATGCACTTTTCCGAGGACGCCGCCGAGGAAACCGACGAAGAAACCGCGCGTCCGGCGGGAATGCCGACCGATCATGAAATGGCGCGGATGCTGCCCGACGACCGCTGGCGCGACATTCGCGACAACATCAACCATCCCGATCTGCCGACGATTTATCCGCCCGGCCTTCAACTGTTTTTCAGAATCATTCATCCGATTGCGCCGGGTAGCGTTCTGGTCTGGAAACTCGCGCTGATGCTCGTCGATCTGGGCGTCGCGGGGCTGCTGCTGCTCGCGCTGCAACGCTTGAACCTGCCGGTGTGGAAGCTGGCGGTCTTTTTCTGGAATCCGCTGATGATGAAGGAGGGTGTCGGCACGGGTCACGCCGATGCGCTCGTGGCGCTGATGCTGGTCGGTCTGGCGGTTGCCCTGCTTCGCGAAAAACCGCTTGAAATCGGGGCGTGGCTGGCCGGGGCGGTGCTGGTGAAACTTGTTCCGGTCATTCTGTTGCCGTTCGTGCTTTCGCGAATGAAGTTGAAGGGCGCGGCGATATTCTTACTGGCGCTTGTCGCGGGCTGCCTGCCTTTTCTCGACGTGGGCGTTTCGTTCGCGGGCCTCGCCGCCTATTCGCGGGACTGGGTTTTCAATCCGGGCATCTTTGAACTCTGCCGCTGGACCGCCCTCGCGAGCGGCCTGCCGATTGACCATACGCTCGCGGCGAAAATCATCACGGGGACGATCTTCCTCGCGCTGCTGTTCATTTTTCGAAAACACTTCGCGCTCGACGGCGCGCGCGTTCCCGAAACGCTGCTGCTGGCAATCGGCGGCCTGCTCTTTTTCAGCCCGACGGTCATGCCGTGGTATTTCCTGTGGATTACCCCACTGGCGGCGCTGGCGGGCAGACGGTCGTGGATTCTCTACGGCGCGTTGTCGCTCGCGTCATACCTCATCTATGCCGACGGTTCGGGAGTCGAACCCGCGCCGCGTCTGTTGTTCATCCACGGCGGATTCCTGCTTGCGTGGATGCTTGAACATTATTTCGGCGCGCGGCGGCGCGACCCGGCGTGGAAGGCGGCGACCGCATGAACCGACGCGACTTCATCGGAATCGCGGTGGCCGCGACGACGCTTCCGATACCGGTTTCGGCCAGTAACGACGCCACTTTTCTGAAATCGGGCGACCGTTTCGTCCGGGCGCTGGCCGAAACGATTCTTCCGGGCATCGCAGCCGATGAAACGGTTCGACTGCTCCAGGCTTTTCTTGATGAACCATCGGCGAGCCGCTTTCAAACCGGATTGCGAAGGCTTGAAACAAGACTCACCAGCCGTTTTTCAGCGCATTCTCAAAAGGAACGAAGTGCCCGCCTTCAAAAGCTCCTGCAAAGCCGACTTCCCGAAGACGCGGCCTTCGCGTACGAGGTCGTCCGCAGCGTCGCATTGATTGAACTTTATTCTCGTCAGGCCGGTCGCGAGTTGCTCGCCACGCCGTTTCGAACCGCGCCATGAAGCATTCGAATGAACCACCGGTCATCGTCATCGGAGGCGGCGCGGCGGGACTGGCCGCGGCCTACGGACTGACCGTGGCGGGCGTGCCCGTCGAGGTGTTCGAGTTCGGCCCGTCGCCCAATCACCGGCGCGACTTTCTGACCGACACGCCGCCGGAACATCTCCCGTTACGGGGTCTTGGTCGGAACGGGCTTGAACAGTACAACCCGGCGCATCTCATCGCGGAAAACGATCTGCCCTATCGAATGGGCAACGAAGCGTTTCGTTCGTTTTTGAAACGGGTTCGCGTGGGCGGTGGAAAAACGCTGTACTGGACGGCCCACGCGCCGCGCTTCGGCGATCTCGAATTTCAATCCTTCACAAAAACGGGCAAAGGCGAGAACTGGCCGGTTGACCACACATCGCTCGCCACTTGGTATGCCCTGGCCGAACGCCTGCTGGGCGTGACTGGCACGACGGAAGGACTCATCCAGCACCCGGACGGCGTTTTTCAAAAGCCGCTTTTCCAACTTCGCGAAGGCGAGCGACTGCTTCAACAAAGCCTCGCGGAGCGCGACGTGAAAATGATCCTGTCGCGAAAAGCCATCGCGAACGGCGCGGGCGACCGTCCCGCATGTCACGGGTGCGGACGCTGCGCGCTCGGCTGCCCCACGACGGCGAAATACGATGCCTTCTCGACGCTCGCGCGGTACGCCGAAAAAACGGGACTCCTCAAGATAAAGTTTGATTCGGTGGTTTCGGAAATTCTGACCGACCGCGAAGGCAAGGCACGCGGAATTCGGGTCATCCATCGAAACACGCTGGAAGTCACGGAACATCCCGCCCGCGCGGTTGTCGTGGCGGCTTCGGCGGTTGAAACCGCGCGGTTGCTGCTCGATTCGCGCCATCCGGACGGCGGGCGCGGTCTTGCCAATTCGAGCGGACTCGTCGGTGACTTTCTCGGCGAAAGCGTCGGCGTTGAAATTGAAGGACTGTTACCCGAACTCAAACATTCGAAGACGCCCGCCGAACGGCACCACGGCGAACATGGCCTGATTCCACGCCACGTCAACCTTGATCGCGACGATGACGCGCCGTTCGCGGGCGGCTGGCTTTTCGTGACGCAGAGCGGACGCGACCTGTTTCCTTCGTTCGCGGAACGCATTCCCGGCTTCGGCGAAAGCTGGAAGCGGGAGATCGCGGCGTGGCATCCGGCGATGATCCGGCTTTACGGAATCGCCGAAACGGACATGCGAAAAAACAATCGGGTCACGCTCGATCCGGTTCAAAAAGACCGCTGGGGACGCGCATTGCCGAAGGTCGCGTTTTCACTTTCCGAAGCCGACCGCGCGCGGTGGTCCGCGATGGCCGACGCGGGGCGGGAGTTTCTCGAAGACGTCGGCGCGGAGTTCATTGCATTGAAAAACACCGTACCGGAAACAGGTGGCGGTCTTCATGCCTGCGGGACCTGCCGGATGGGCAACGATGAAAAAAACTCCGTCACCAGTGCGTTCGGGCAGACGCACGACATCCCGAACCTGTTCATCGCCGATGCCTCGGTGTTCGTTTCATCGTTGAATCAGCCCACGCTCACCGTGACCGCGCTGGCCTTGCGGCAGGCGGATTTCATCGCCCGACGGTTGAAAAGCGGTGTTTGGCGTTCGCGGGAATAAAAACGTTGGATGGCGGCCTACAGAAACAGTTCATCCGAATCGGGAGTCTGTTTCATGAAAATCTTCACCAACCTTGCCGCCATCATTGCCTTGGTCGCCTCGGGAATCCTGCTCATGGGGTGTGCCACGACCAACACGCGCGCCAACGGGAACGAACCGCGTCGCCGGGGCGCGCAAATCCTCAACCCGGCCTTTCAATCGCCCGCGCCAACGACCGCACGGCAGTCGAAGCCTTCGACACCGGACGACAAGATTTTCAACGGGGTGAAAATCGTCAAGTCCGACGAGGAATGGAAACAAATCCTCACCCCCGAACAGTTTTACGTCACACGACTGGCCGGAACGGAACGGGCCTTCACCGGCGAATACGTCGAGAATCACCGGACCGGCGTCTACGCCTGCGTCGGCTGCAATCTGGAACTGTTTCATTCGGATGCAAAATTCGAATCGGGCACGGGCTGGCCGAGTTTCTTCAAGCCCATTCATCCGAAGAACGTGGACGTCGCGGCGGACGATTCCTACGGCATGTCGCGCACGGAGGTGCGTTGCGCCCGCTGCGGCGCGCATCTCGGCCATGTGTTCGATGACGGCCCGAAGCCGACCGGCCTGCGTTACTGCATGAATTCGGTCGCCCTCACGTTCAGGGAATAAACCCGCGCCATTCCCGGTTTCCAGTCATGTGAACAAAAAAGGGAAATTTGCCCCCGCGATTCGCCGTCTCGGGGAATTTTTCATCCGTTCAAATTCTGACTCAACTCCGGAGGCCCTTTTTGAATCAGCCCGCTTCAACCGCTGAAGTCGTCATCCGGCACGCCACACCGGAGGAAACGCCGAAGGTGGCTTCCCTCGCGGAAAAACTGTGTCGGCAGCACCTTTCCTATCACCCGACCCGTTTTACCGATTTCGCCGATCTGGCGGAACGATTGAACGACCTTTTTCTGGAAGAAATTCCCAACCCCGTGACCCGCATTCTTGTGGCTGAACACGAGAATGAAATCGTCGGGTACGTTTTTCTGAAACTTGAACCCGACAGCATCGTCGAAATCTCGGACGCGAGAGTCTGGCTTCATGACATTTACGTCGAACCGGCGGTTCGGGGCCTCGGGGCCGGGAAGAAACTCCTCGACGCCGCGGTCGATGTGGCCCGCGAGTTCAACTCGAAAACCCTGATGCTCCAGGTCTGGCCGCAGAACCGGCTCGCGAAGGATATTTTCCAGCAGTACGGTTTTCGCCCGACCATGCAGGAAATGATGCTCGAAATTGAAGATTGAACCTTTCCGGAGAATCGCAATGTCGAATCCGTCACGGCTGTTCACCTTCACCGGCGGCGCTGCCGGCCAATGGGAAATCATCCGGACCGTCACCGTCATCGGCGACGACTGGCCTCACGCGGAACGGCTTTCCGTCACGCCGGAGCCGGACGCGCCGCCACCGGACGCGCATTGGACGCTGCGTGGCATCACGAGCAACGCCCGTTATACCAACCGCGATGAAAAAAACCGGCTCACCGAACGTCAGGAGGATCTCGGACGTCCCGCCGCGACCCTTGCGGCATTGATTCCGATTCGTAAAACCGCCGCCTGGTGGGCACTGACGCAGGATGAACGCCGCGCCGTGTTCGAGGAACAGTCGCGGCACATCGGCATCGGGATGAACTATCTCCCGGCGGTGGCGCGCAAACTTCACCACTGCCGAGATTTGTCGGAGCGCGAACCGTTCGATTTTCTGACGTGGTTTGAATTCGCGCCGGAACACGAAGCGGCGTTCGACCGGATGCTTGAGGAGTTGCGCCGGTCGCCGGAATGGAACTTTGTCGATTGGGAAATCGACATTCGCCTGCGCCGGATGTAACAGGTCCGTGAATGCCCCCGAGCCGCGTCAGCGGTGAGGGCACGCACAACTGAAAACCGTTTTATCCGTTTCGTTCTTCCGTCAGGCCAAGCGCCTTGGCCTGATTGCGCGCCTGTGCCCAGGAAATCGGGAGTTTTTGAACTGAACCGCTTTCGGTCGCCGAATAAATCAACGCAAGGGCGTCGAGGATGATCCGCCATTGAAGTTCGCGATGGAACGGCACGCCGAAGTGATGCCCCATCATGAAGGGCAGGAAAACGGCGCGCGGCGGCTTGATGCGTTCGGTCACGTCGAGCGCGACTGAAATCGAGACGGTCGGGATGTTTCTGCGTTCGATAGCGCGCTGGACCAGCGCGATGCTCTGATGGCAGATCGGTCAGGCAGGCGACATCAGCGCGAGGTCGGGCCGCTGTTCGCAAACCGCGTCGGCGATGTCTTCGGCGAGCGTCCGTTCGAGGCGCTCGGGGTCCATGTTGTATCCGATGAAGGAAAAGAAATCGGGCGTCAGTCCGCCGATGACATTTTCCGCGACCAGTTCCTGAAGCCGTTCAATCGGGAAGATGACGTTGAGGTCCTTTTCCGCGCCGAAGGTCGGGTACTTCAACTGATGGATTTCGAGTTCATCTGTGCGCGAACCCGACGGCACGCGGCGGAACGTGTAATCGCCGACCGGATGCACCGTGTCGAACGGCAGGGTTCCACGCGGTTGAACGCCCGCCGTGCTGACAAACGTCACCCGCGCTTCATTCAACGGTACGCGCGGTGCCGCCAGCGGAACCAGTTCATCGCGGGTAATCATCGAGCCGGGGTACCGTTCGTTCACGGTGTCCCACAGGCCGGGACGCAACTGGCGCAATTCGCCGCCGTTCGGGTCAGACACGACCGTCATGAATCCACTCTCCGGATTTCTGTACGAAGTAAAAGTGCAGATGAAAATAAAGGTGCGCGAGCGTGGCGTGGTCTTTTTCGGCCAGCGTCGCGAGGATGAACGCGCGGTCGGTCGGCGGCAGGTCGAGCAGCGGTTTGAGCGCCTCGATCCACGCCTTGTCGATTTCACGACGTCCGGCGTCCTCGTTGCCGTCGCCAAAATGCAGACGGACGTACCGGATCAATTTCTCGCTGTCGCCGACGGCGACGGCGTCCTTCAGATACTGAAGCGACACATCCGCTGCCCTTCCTTTTAACCGAGTTGACTATTCGTTGAATCCGCCGGTGAGCGGTTTTATTCCCCCGCTGGTGAAACCGTTTCACAGGGATTCGGATCAAGCAGGCCAAGCTCCGCGAACAACCGTCCGGTCGCCGTTCGCGCACGCTGGGCGGGCGTGAGTTCGCGCGCCAGCCGGCGCAGGTCATCGCAGCGGTCCACGTCGAAATACTTGGGCAATACAAGGGTTTTCAGCTCGGCCAGAAAACAGCGGTCGTGGGTCTGGGCGAAAACGCGGTCGCTGCCCCAGTCAATGTCCTCGAAAAGCGTTTCCAGTCCGGAAAACGGAGCGCGGAGGCCGAGCAGGTAGTACCCGCCGTCTTCCGCCGGTCCGAGAACGACCCGATGCTCGTCAAGTCCGCGAACGGCCGTCTGAAGGAGCGCGCCCGGCAGCATCGGCGTGTCGCCGCCGATGACGACCACCTTCGCCGCGCCTTCGCCGAAAGCAGCCTTCAGAGCGAATTTCAACCGGTCGCCGAACCCTCCCCCAATCTGCGGAACGACATCTTTTTCATCCAGCCATTCCGGAAGCGGGAATAGAACCGGTGGGGTTTCGTGATTCATCCACGGAGAGGCCGTGTGGAACGAGATTGTTCCTCCCAGACGTTTCGCGCTCCGTCTCAACCCGGTGAGCGAATCCAGTACAAAGGCGTGCTGGATTCGACGCCGGGCCGTTTCGTCGCAACAGGGCGCGAGCCGGGTCTTGATGCCCGCTCCGTATGGCGAACGGGCAAACAGCAACCATCGAAACTCGTTCATTTTTTCTCTCTTCGAAAGATTCATCGTGTCTCCACGCATTGCCGTCGTCATCCCGGCGCTCAACGAAGCTGCCGCCATTGGTCAGGTCATCGCGGAAATCCCGTGTCACCTCGACGCCCGCGTCATCGTTTGCGACAACGGAAGTACCGATGACACCGCCGCCGTCGCGCGGGCCGCCGGGGCCACGGTCGTTCACGAACCCGAACGCGGTTACGGCGCGGCCTGTCTGCGCGCCCTCGCCCACCTGCCCACCGATACCGAAATCGTGGTTTTTCTCGACGCGGACCATTCCGACTTTCCGGAAGACATGCCCGCGCTGATTGCGCCGCTGCTCGATGGGAGCGCGGACCTCGTCATCGGCTCGCGAACGAATGGCCAAGCCGAAAGCGGCGCGCTCCTTCCACATCAGAGATTCGGCAATCGGCTGGCCACGACATTGATATATCTGTTCTGGGGACGGCGTTATTCCGACCTCGGCCCGTTTCGCGCGATTCGCCGCGACGCGCTCGATGCGCTCGGCATGCGCGACCGCAATTTCGGCTGGACCATCGAAATGCAGATCAAGGCCATCCGGGCGCGTTTGAAAGTGAAGGAAGTGCCCGTGAGGTATCGCGTTCGCATCGGGACATCGAAAATCAGCGGGACCATCGGGGGAAGCGCGCGGGCCGGGGCAAAGATTCTGAGCTGCATCTTTCGCTTCGCCATCGCAGAACGCCGCGTCCGACGGACCACGCCGCCCATCCCGCAATCGGAATGAACTCGACGGCCTGAACGAGTGTTGATTCGGTCCAGTCGCCATTGACGCGGTAGCCGAGTTCCGTGACGTAGGTCAACGGCGCGGTGACAATCAGCCACACGACCGGGAACGACCGGACCGCCACGCACGCGGGCGCGAACCAGGTCAGATACCACGGGAAAACCGTCGTGCCGCAACAGAAGAAGGCCAGCCACAGCCGCTCGACTTTTTCAATGAACCGTTGTCGATAGAGAAGGATGACCAGCGCCAGCGCGACAAACAGCCCAAGGCAGATTCGGCGCGCAATCAGGCCGTCGCCCGTCCGTACTTCAAGCCATGAAAACAGCGGCGCGTTGAACCGCCAGTTCCACGAATAGACGCGCAGGGAAACGAACGGGTCCACGCCGCCGAGCATGAATACGCCGTATCCGAGGACCACCGGCACGACAAAGACAGCGACGGCAACGGGCCATTTCCGCCAGTCGAGACGGGCCAGCAGGAACGGCAGGAGAATCACCGGGAACAGTTTGATGAGGGTTGCTCCAGCGAGCGCGAGCCCGCCCGCCACGGGTCGCCGTTCGGTGACGGCCAGATAAAACAGAACCAGCCACGGAAGACCGAGCGCGTCCATATGCGCCGGCCCCATGAATTCCAGAATCGGCAACGGACACCACGCATAGGCCACGACCCATGAAGGATCGGCCAGCCGGGTCCGTTTCAGCAACACCCACAGCAGCCACGTCGTCAGCAATTCGATGAAAAGGTTGACCACCTTCATTCCCGCCAGCGAATCGCCGCCGATACGGTACGCCGCCACAAAACAGAGTTGCGCCAGCGGGGGATAAATCGTCGGAAGTTTCGGATGATTGATGTTCGGATGGATGACCGAATCGCGCAGCGAGGCGAGTTCGGGCGCATCAGGAGCATATCGGTAGGGATTGATGCCGTGAGTCAGGACCTTTCCGTCCCAGACATAACGAAAGGCATCTCCGGAAGTCGTCGCCGGTAGGCCGATGACCGTCAGGCGAAACAGGACCGCGAAGAAAACCATGCCCCAACCCGGAAGCGCGCCGGGTCGCCAGACCCGCAGCAGAACCAGCCAGAGCGCCCCCGCGATCAGGGCTGCGCCCATGTACCACTTCAAAAAGAAAACATCGGATGCGCCACGACCGACCAGAAAAACCGAGAGAAACACGGCTTCGAGCGAACAACCGATAACCAGCGCCCGGAGCCGTTCCCTGTTCATGGCATTCAAACCTCGTCAGGCCGCGTGCCCGGCACGGTTCAAGGGCACGAGAACTTCCTCGTGAAAACGATCACACCCGATGCACAGATTCCGGTACGTCTCGCCTGAAGGCAGTGTCATCTGCGATTTTTCAATGAAGGTTTCGACCGACCAGCCATGAGCAATGCCCATCCGCTCGGGATGCCCCATCGCGATGGCCTCGTAAACGGGATTACCCGCCAGCCGCTTCAGAATTGTTTCAAGCGGTTCATCCAGCAGATTTCCGATGGCCATCTTCGTTTTCAGACAACAGGGATACACGTTGCCGTTCGGCTCGATGGATACTTCCGATCCCTGAAAACCGAGGTTCAGGAAATTCACGCCGCCGGAAAGCTGGTTGCAGAAGTTGTCGCACAGGCGAGCCGTGGAAAGTCCGTTCTCCATCGCCCGCCCGCGTGGCCAGAGCTTGCCGATCCACAGGTCGGGCTGCGCGCCGAAAAACAGGTAGGTGGGCTTGCCGTGAGGTTTGACGATTCCCTTGCGGGCATGGTCGAGGTCGAGTTTACGAATTCCCTTTGACTCGAACATGACCGCCAGTTTGCCCACGAAACCAAGCTGGGCGACTTTCGTTTCCAACCCTTTGTGAAAGGCATCCACGCCGGAAACCAGAATGCAGTCGGCGTGGTGCGCGATGAGTTCGTCGATGATTTTCCGGGTCAGCAGGTCGCCGGTGGTCTGGACGACGATATGAACGCCACCCCGGGCGGCATACTTTGCCCGAATCGCCTCCATCGCGGGAAAAAGGACTTTTTCGCGGATTCCGGGAAGCAGGACCTCACCGCCGGCCAACAGGATTCGGCCCACCTTTTCACGCGGTTTTCCGTCTTCGTCAAGGTCGTTCAGATCGCGGTACAGCATGGTTTCGGGCAGGTTGGCGATGATTCGCCCGAAGTTGCGCTCCGACTCGGCGACGATGGCGGCGAGCTGTTCCCCCTGATAGGGATGAAATCGCGCGTCATAACAGTGGTCGCAACTTCGATGACACTGCCACGACATCACAAAATAAATGGACTCCATAGCGCGTGAATCCCTTTATTCCACGGTAATGACGTAGTGCGGTGTCGGATTCAGAGGACAGCTATAGACATATTTGCCCTTGGCCAGCGTGACCTTTCCGGTTTTGGTCGTCTCGCCGTCCTTGATGTGTCCCGCTTCGGAACCGGACACGGCTTTTCCCTTCTCATCGTTTTCCTGAAGGTAGAAACCCACTTCGTGCTTGACGCCTTTGTTGACGATTTTGAAAACGTAGTCACCCGGCTTGAGCTTGAGTTCCTGGTTTTCAAACTTGCCCGGTGTCTGGACCAGTTCGATTTCGGTCGGAGCTGGTGCCGGAGCAGGCGTCGGGGCGGGCGTTGCAGGGGCCGGAGGCGTCGGGGCCGGACTTGAACTCTGGCTGGCGCAACTGAATGAAATGAAGGTTCCGACGGTGAGTACGAAAAGGACGGCAATGGCTGGCAATCGCATCCGATTTTGATTTCCTCTCGGGAGTGTGTTCTGCCGGGGGAAATCCCTCGAAACCCGAAATTATTCCAACCGACTTCCGGAACACCTCGCGCAACGTCAGGGAATAAAATCCGTCGCCCCCGGATTGGTGAGGATGAAAGAACATTCATTTCATTTCTCATCGGAGGATTTTCCAATGCGGAGAGCTTTTTTCTTTTCGGCGCTCGCCTTTGTGGCGACGTTGTTGTTTTCATTCGGGTCCGGTGTGGCCAGCGGCCAAACCACGGCCAAACCGACCGAAGTCGAACTTGTTCAGACGCCGGGCCAGTTCGAGCCGAAGGAACTCAAGCTGAAGGCGGGAAACTATGTTTTCAAAATCGTCAACAAGGGCATCGACCACAAGGTCGGGTTTTATCTTCAACAGGGCGATGACAAGGGGAAGAAAGTCGCCCATTCGGACACGGGCCTCATCGGAACCAACAAATCGGCGAAAACCGGTGTGGTGACGCTGAAGCCGGGGAAATACGTCTACAGTTGCCCCCTGAACCCGACCCCGCACTATGTCATTACCGTTGAGTGAGCGTTCGGTTTTCCCGGACCATCAAAATGAACCGAGGAATCGGGGACCGAAAGTGGTTTCCGCTTCCCTTGCTCAAGGCGCGTCCTCCCTTCAAGGATGACGAGACCGCTCAAGGAGAAAACCGATGCCGAAGGCCGCTTTCAAAATTCGTCCGGAAACCCCGACTCCCCCGAAACGCAGGAAACCGTCAAAAGGAATTCTTGATGACCTGATCCACCCTCAGGCCCGGCGGCACGAACAGATTTCCCGCCGTGCCTTTGAGATATACCTCGAAGAAGGTTCGGTCGAAGGACGCAACCTCGACCACTGGCTCCGGGCCGAATACGAGATTGAAGGCGAGGCGCCGGAAATCAAGTAAGCAAATATCGGGGCAGTTGAGCCGCCCATGATGACGAAAAGGGGTGAATCCAAATCGGATTCACCCCTTTTTTCGTAATTTCCGGGCTTTTTCCGGAAAGAACATTCTTGAACCGGCCGTTTTCCCGCCCGGTCGCCCTTTCACCCGGTAACGGAAGGCCATTTTCAAACCGTTGTCCGCGCCCGGATTCCCCCCGGCAGATGCGCGTAACCCGGCGGCCTTCCGGTTATTACGGATGGAATTTCCGAAAACTGAAATTTTGGCGTAGCGGACACCGAACTCATTTTGTAGGTTGGATTAGATTCACACGCTCTTCCCCGTTGCCGAACCATGCGCCGCCGACTCCCCAGGGAGTTTGCGCGTCCAGGTTTCGGTCCGTCCCCAGAATCGCGCGTGAATGGTGCGGAAGCACGCCAGCCTCGCCCTGCGTTTGTGAAACGCGGAGGGTTCGGGACATGAAGTTTCTGTTTATCGCGCTCGACGGTCAGGCCGACCTCGCCCTCAATCTTGCCGCCCAGCGTGTCCGCGAACGCCACAAGGTCGATCTCCAGGTCGCCTTTCACATCGCCTCCGAACTTGACCGTCCGGAAGCGGTCGAAAAGCTGCGCGCCGACGCCGCCGACGCCGACCTGTTGTTCGTCGTCCACCAGTTCAACGACGACCAGATCGCCCTCATCCGCTCCCTCATCCACCAGCACGCAAACCGTTATCAGGCAGTTATTTGCGTGATGAGCGCGCCGTCGCTCGTGCGCGAGACGCGACTCGGGAAGTTCAACCTCGCGAAGAAATCCGAGGAAAAGACCCCGTGGTATTCCCCGCTGCGGATGATCAAGGCCGTCAAGGACACCTTCAAGGGCGACGACGCACCCGACGACGAGCCGAAGCAGGCCGCTCCCCCGGGGCGGACCATGATGACGATGCTCAAGAACGCCGGGAAGATCATGAAGTTCATCCCCGGCACGGCGCAGGACATCCACTCTTATATGATGGCGATTCAGTACTGGCTGAACGCCTCCGCCGAAAATCTCGAACAGTTTCTGCTGTTTCTGCTGTCGCGCTACACCGATCAGTACCGTGGAAAGTTCAAGGCCAAGGCCCCGGTTGAATATCCCGATGTGGGCATTTATCACCCGAAACTGGGCCGCATCGTGGAATCCCTGAAGGAATATCGCACCGCCGTGCCGTTCAACCCGAACGCCGGGACCATCGGCGTACTGATGCTGCGGTCCTATCTGCTTTCGGGAAATCGCGCCCATTACGAGCGGTTCATCGAGGAAATTGAAAAACGCGGCATGAACGCGCTTCCCGTCTACGCCTTCGGCCTCGACGGACGCCCGGCGGTTGAAAAGTTCTTCCTGAACCACGGCAAATCAACGGTGGACGCGGTGGTTTCGCTGACCGGCTTTTCGCTGGTGGGCGGACCGGCCTACAACGACGCGGCGGCGGCGGAAAAACTGCTGAAGACGCTCGACGTGCCCTACGCCTGCGCGCCCTCGCTCGAATTTCAGACCGAGGAAGAATGGGAACACGATCCGCAGGGGTTGAACCGCCTTCAGGCGACCCTGATGGTCGCGATTCCGGAACTCGACGGCGCGACCGACCCGATCGTCTTCGCCGGGAAAACCAGAAACTCGCGGATGATCGCGCCCATCGAGTGCCGCATCGAAAAACTCGTCGGGCGGATGCAGCGTCGGGTGATGTTGCGCCGGACACCCGCCGGGCACCGCAAGATCGCGGTCGTCCTGTTCAATTTTCCCCCGAGTCAGGGCAACACGGGCACGGCCGCCTACCTCGACGTCTGGGTCAGCCTGCACCGCCTGCTCGAACGCATGCGCCGCACGGGTTACGACGTGGGGCATCTGCCCGGCTCGCCGGACGAACTGCGCGATCTGATTATTAAAGGCAACGGCCCGCAGTACGGGCAGCCCGCCAACGTCTGCGATTTCTACTCGAAGCGGTCCTACGAGGAGCATGTTCCCGAGTACAAGGAAATCGAGCGCGCGTGGGGACCGTCGCCGGGCGACAAGAACACTTTCGACAACGATTTTCTGATCATGGGACACGAGTTCGGCAACGTCGGCGTGTTCGTCCAGCCGGGTTTCGGCTTCGAGGACGACCCGATGCGGCTGCTGTTCTCGACCGATGCCACGCCGAATCACGGATTCGCCGCGTTTTACGGCTATCTGAAACACACCTGGAAAGCCGATTCGGTGCTGCACTTCGGGACGCACGGCGCGCTCGAATTCATGCCCGGCAAGCAGGTCGGGCTGACCTGCGGGTGCTGGCCGGACCGGCTCATCGGCGAGATGCCGAACATTTACGCCTATTGCGCGAACAATCCGTCGGAAGGACTGATCGCGAAGCGGCGGGGCTACGCGACGCTCGTTTCCTATTTGAGTCCGCCGATTGAAGCCGCCGGGTTGTACAAGGAATTCGTCGCGCTCAAGGAAACGATGGACGGCTATCGCAACGAGCCGTCGCGCGGCGCGGCCTACGTTCCGGCCATCGTCGAAAAAGCCAAGCTTTTAAAACTTCTGGCCGAGGATTTCGTCGAGACGGATTTCACCAACGATACATTCCAGAAGCTTTACCGCGACCTGCTCGAACTCGAATACAGCCTGATTCCGACCGGCCTGCATGTGATGGACAACGGGGCCGACGAGCGTGAAATGCTTGAAACGCTGCGGATTCTGGCCGATTTCCCGAACGCCGAGCGGCGGCTGGCGAGCCTGACCGCGCTCGTCAAGGAACGCTTTGGCGCGAAACGGCATGCGGCGCATTCGTCGCTCGAAGCCTTTTCGCAGCAGATTGAAATCGAACGGCAGGCGAAGCAGTTCGTGGCCGACGCGATCATGGAAATGAACGCGAAACGGTCGCCGAAAGCCGGAGCGAGCCTGCTCGCGAAGACGACCGGCGCGAATCGGGCGGATTTCGAGGCCCATTTCGAATTTCTGCACGACATCGGCGAAAAGCTTCGCGAAAACCACGAACTCGACGCCCTGCTCCACGCGCTCGACGGCGGATTCATCGCGCCGGTGTCGGGCGGCGACCTCGTCCGCTCGCCGGAAGTGCTGCCGACGGGCCGCAACCTGCACGCCATCGACCCGTACCGGATGCCGACCTACGCCGCGACCCGCGAGGGTCAGGCCGACGTCGGGCGGCTGCTCGACCGCTACCGGACGGAACACGGGGCGCTGCCGGAAAGCGTCGCGCTGGTGCTGTGGGGCACGGACAACCTCAAGAGCGGCGGCGTGGGCATCGCGCAGGCGCTCTGGCTGCTCGGCGCGAAGGCCGTGGCCGATGAAATGGGCCGCATCAGCGGCATCGAACTCGTTCCGATTGAAGAACTTGGCCGTCCGCGCATCGACGTGGTGCTGACGCTCTCCGGAATTTTCCGCGACATCCTGCCGCAGCAGATGCGGCTGCTCGACAAGGCCGTCCGGATGGCCGCGAAGGCCGATGAGCCGGCGGATAAGAACTTCGTCCGGGCGCATGTCCTTGAACAAATGACGATGGGCGTGAGCTTCGACGAAGCCTCGATGCGGATTTTCTCGAACGCCCCCGGCAGCTACGGCGCGAACGTCAATCATCTGGTGGATTCCTCGAACTGGGAGGACGAAGGCGAAATCGCCCAGACGTTCCTCGCGCGCAAGGGATTCGCCTACGTCGAGAACGGCGACTTCGTCGAATCGCGCCACGGTTACGAACGCGCGCTCCAGACGGTGTCGCTCACGTTCCAGAACGTGGACTCGACGGAAATGAACATCACCGATATCGACCACTATTTCGAATATCTCGGCGGCGTGACGAGCGCGGTCAAGCAGTTGCGGGAAGACGGGCAACAGCCGACGGTGATGCTCGCCGACGCGACCGGCTCGGAAGCGAAGATCCGCACGCTGGATGAAACGGTCCGGCTCGAAGCGCGGACCAAACTGCTCAATCCCAAGTGGTACGAAGGCATGCTCAAGCATGGCTACGGCGGGGTACAGCAAATCGAACAGCATGTGTCGAACACGTTCGGCTGGAGCGCGACCTGCAAGGCCGTGGACGACTGGGTCTACGACGGCGTCGCCCAGACCTACGTCCTCGACGAACAGATGCGCGAACGACTTCAGAAGCTGAACCCGGCGAGTCTTTCGAAACTGACCCGCCGACTGCTGGAAGCCAACGGCCGCGGCTTGTGGAAAACGGACGACCAGACGCTCGAACAACTGCGCGAAGCCTACGCGCAGATGGAAGACGCGCTGGAAGAAGTGCAGGTCTAACAGCAGGGATCAGGGGTCGGGGATCAGGGGTCAGAAAAAACATTTCGATCCCGGTTTCCTGAACCTGATCCCTGACATCCGGTCCCTGATCCCTGTTTTTCGTTGACTTTATCGGCTGAACTTTGAACGTTGGATGAAGAGGGCGTTGCGTCGAAGTCCCTATCAGGCGCCGCCGTCAGTCGTTTTGGAGAAGACCAAAACGTTATGCAAATACTACTGGTCGGACTCAATCATCAAACCGCCCCGGTTGCCGTTCGCGAGCGATTCGCGTTCGGCAAGCAGCGGCTTCCCGAGGCGCTGGATTGCTTCGTCGACGGTGAACACATCACCGAGGGGATGATCCTCTCGACGTGCAACCGTGTCGAACTGCTCTCGGTGTCGCCATATCCGCCGGCGGAAGGGGTGCGCTACGTCAAGCGCTTCCTTTCCACCTTCCACAAGAAAATCGACGGACTGGACGAGCATCTCTACCAGCACGGCGAACTCGATGCGGTCCGGCACCTGTTCCGGGTCACGGCCAGCCTCGATTCGATGATCGTGGGCGAGCCGCAGATTCTCGGGCAGGTCAAGGAAGCCTATTCGGTGGCCCAGGAAGCCGGGACCACGGGAACGGTCCTCAACAAGCTGATGCACAAGGCGTTCAACGTGGCCAAGCGCGTCCGGACCGAAACCAAAATCGGGTCGAACGCGATCTCCATCAGCTACGCCGCGGTCGAGCTTGCCCGCCGCATCTTCAATTCTCTCGAAGGTCATACGGTAATGCTGGTCGGCGCGGGTGAAATGGCCGAACTCGCCGCCGCGCACCTGCTCGGCGCGGGCGCCAGCAAGATCATCGTCGCGAGCCGCTCGCTCGAAAAAGCGCAGCAGGTCGCCGAAAAGTTCAACGGCGAAGCGCTCGCCTTCGATCATTACCGGGAACGCCTTCCGGAAGCCGACATCCTGATTTTCGCCACCGCCGCGCCGCACTTCGTCATTGAGCCGGAAGACGTGAAGACCGCGATGGCCCAGCGCAAGAACAAACCGATGTTCATGATCGACATCAGCGTGCCCCGCAACGTCGATCCGCTCATCAACCACATCGAACATGTCTTCGTGTACGACGTGGACGACCTGCAAGCCGTCATCAACGCCAACCTCCGCGAACGTCAGCTCGAAGCCCAGAAGGCCGAGCGCATCGTCGGGGATGAAATCGAGTGCTTCGCCTCCGAAATGCGGATGCTCGCGGCGGGGCCGTTCATCTCGGCCCTCAACGATCACCTGATGGAGATGGCGGAAGCCGAGTTCGAACGCCACCGCAAGCGCCTCGACCGGATGGGCGGCCTGTCGCCCGAAGTCGAGGACTACATCCGAAACACGCTCATTACCTCGCTGTTGCGCAAGTTCGCCCATCCGCTCATCGAAGACATTCGTGAGTCGGCGGCGAGTGGTACGCACAGTTCGCTCTGCAACAAGTTTCAACTCGAAGAGCGCGTCGCGCAGTTTCAACGCAAGACGGCGCTTCGATCCGCTTAAAACGAGGGATCAGGGATCGGGGGTCAGGGATCAGACCTGACCGAATTTTGAATGATGAATTTTGAGTGTTGAATTTCCCGGCATTTGAACCGCCAGGTCGGTTTCGAAACTCAAATAGCGGGTCTTCCAATTCAAAATTCATAACTCAAAATTAAAAATTCGAACCTGATCCCTGATTCCTGACCCCTGATCCCTTCTCCTCCGAGGTTTGCACCATGATTCTTTCGATTTACGGCAAAGGCGGCATCGGCAAGTCCACGACTTCTTCCAACATCGCCATCGCCATGGCCAAGCGCGGCGCGCGCGTGCTGCAAGTCGGGTGCGACCCGAAGCATGACTCGACCTTCACGATCACCAAGAAAATGATTCCGACACTGGTCGAAGTGCTGGAGGAATACGATTACCACCACGAGGAAATCGAACCCGAGGACGTCATTTTCAAGGGCAAGATGGGCGTGGACGCGATGGAATCCGGCGGACCGGCGGCGGGCGCGGGCTGCGGCGGCTACGTCACGGGCGAAGCGGTCAAGTTTCTCAAGGACCACGACCTGATGGACCAGTACGACGTGGTCATCTTCGACGTTCTCGGCGACGTGGTCTGCGGCGGCTTCGCGACGCCGCTCAACCATTCCGATTTCGCCTGCGTCGTGACGGCCAACGACTTCGACTCGCTGTTCGCCGCGAACCGCATCTGCGCGGCGGTCACCGCCAAGGGCAAGAACTATCCGATCTTCATCGCGGGCCTCATCGTCAACCGCTGCCCCGAAATCGACCATGTGCAGAAGTTCTGCGACCGGACCGGCGCGCGCGTCATCGGCCACGTTCCGCAAATCGACGAAATCCGTCGTTCGCGCCTCGCTGGCGTGTCGATTTTCGAAATGAAGCGGGTCGGCGGCATCGCGCTCGCGCAGGATCGCTATCTCGAAATCGCGGACTATGTGCTGGGCCAGCCTGAACCCCTCAAGGTGAATCCACTCTCCGACCGCGAGGTGTTCGAGCATCTGCGTAGCGAGTACCTCAACATCAACATCGAGAAGTTCAACGCGGAAGACCTCGAACTGCTCGAAGACCCATCCGTCCTGACAGCCAATGCCTGAGAGGCGCGGATGCGCCCGAAAGATTATCAGCCTATGGCGCGAGCCATAGGAGATGAATGCCGCCTGAATTACCGAAACGCACCATGTCCACGCCGCTTCCAATCATCAGCCAAGGCTCGACGGAAAAGTTTTCGCGCATTTGCAGCGATTGCGGAATCTGTACGTCGAGTCTCAAGCCGATGGTGAAGGAAGCCTGCGCGTTTCTGGTTCAGAAATACGACGATCTGGAAGTTTCCGTGCAGGGGCATGCCCGACGCGACGGGACGGACGAGATTCACTTCGGGCCGTACGAAAAGATTTACCGCGCCCGCGTCAAACAGGCCGTCAAGCATGCCCAGTGGACCGGCATCGTCTCGACCATCGCCGCCCGCGCGCTCGAAACCGGAATGGTTGAAGGCGTGCTGCTGACCGGGACCGAACCCGGCACGCTCGCCAAGCCAATGCCGGTCCTCGCGCGGACGCCGGAGGAAGTCTTCGCCTGCAAGGGCAACAAGTTCGGCCTGTCGCCGACGCTCGAACTGCTCGACGATGCGCGCGACGCCGGAATGAAACGCATCATGGTCGTGGGGACGCCGTGCCAGTTCCACGCGCTGCGGGCCATCGAACACACCCTGCCGTTCGAGGAAATTCACTGCCTCGGCATCCTGTGCAGCGACAACACGACGCATGAAAACTACATGACGTTTTTGAAGTCGGTGAGCAAGTCGCCGGACACGGTCGTGCACATGGAGTTCATGCCGAACTTCCAGTTGTGGATGCGCCACACAAACGACCGCGTCGAGAAACTCAACTTTCTCGAAATCCCGATGTATGAAATCGGTCCCGACCTGATCGCGCCGTCGTGCCGGACCTGCTTCAACTACACCAATTCCCTTGCCGATCTGTCGGTCGGCTACATGGGCGGCGGGATGCCCGATTACCAGTGGATGCTCGTCCGCAACGCGAAGGGCTGGAAGCTGCTCGACCTCGTCCGCCAGGAACTCGAACTGAGCGAGCCGACCGAAAGCGGCGACCGCAAGATGGCGATGAGCGGGTTTCTGAGCCAGATGGGCAAGCCCTACACGAAGGGTTCGCCGAAGCCGATTAAAAAGATCATCGCCTTCATGATGCGCCGGTTCGGGCCGAAAGGGCTGGAGTTCGCGCGCACGCGGGTCGAGATGAAACTGACCGAGGGACTGTACACGGTGCGCCGCAAGGCCCCGCACCGCGAGGCGCTCTACGTTCCGCGCTACGCCTACAAACCGATTCAGCAATACACGTTGCCGGGCGAGGATGGTCCACCGCAACCGCCGGCCCAACGTCCGATTTCAAAAAAGGAGAAAACCACCGCTCCGAAGGAACAATTTGAGGAAGTTCTGGCGAAGTAATTCGCCGGTAGAAACATCGGTGACGCGCCTTTTGCGCGGGAGCCGTCAACCATCAACCATTTTTTCGCGGTTCATTTCAAAGGTTCAAAGCAATGAAAAATCTATTTTTGACCTTCATCTTTTCAATCACGGTTTCGAGTCTCTGTTTCGGAGCGCCGTTCGTTCCGCCTGCTTCCGGCGAAACCGGCCAGACCGGGAAGCGGGGCGGCGGGGCCATCGACCAGACGACGTTTTTCATGACCATCGAACACAACGGCCAGAAAACCGACGTCAAATACACGCAGTTCAAGTCCCACGGCGGGACGACGATACCCGACGGTGGCGACTCGCACCGGCTGCTGCTCACCTACGGGGCGAGCAACGACAGTGACGAAAAGAGTTTTTCCTTTCAGGGAATGATTCCGGCGGCGGTGAAAGGCACCTACCCGATGCCGAACGACGGAACCTCATTCACGCTGATGACCAGCCTTTTTCCGAATGTCCCGATATTCATGGTCAAGAGCGGGACCTACGAAATCACGGCGGTGCCGCAAAAGGGCGGGTTTGTCGAAGGTACGTTTTCAGTGGTCTGCGACAACGTCAAGGACGACGGCTCGGTCGAGACCTACACCATCAACGGATCGTTCAAGCTGCTGAGACAGTAACGAGATTTTCATCACGCCACGACGCGAGGATCACTCATGTCAACCTACACCGCCGAACAGATGGAACGACGCCAGAAGAGCAAGTGGATGCCCGTGCAGGCATTTCTCGCTCCGGTGCAGTTCTTCATTTTCTTCATCAGCCTCGCGCTCATCATCCGGTTTCTCTTTACCGGCAACGGATTCTTCATCGCCAACGTGAGCGTGCTGGTCAAGGTGTTCGTTTTGTGGGTAATGGCCGTCACCGGCGCGTTCTGGGAAAAGGACGTTTTCGGCCACTACGCCTTCGCCAAGGAATTCTGGTGGGAGGATTTCTTCTCGACTTTCGTGCTGATTTCGCACTCGCTCTATGTCGTCGGCCTGTTCCTTCACTGGAAGGAGGAAACGCTGGCCTATGTCGCGCTGATTGCGTACCTGACCTACTGCATCAATGCGTATCAGTTCGTCCGGAAGTACGTCATCAACCGCAAGAAACTGAAGAACAGTGGCTACACCATCGCCGGCGACGTGCCGTGGGTTTCGACGGAACGATGAACGAGGAACGATGAATGATGAAGTTGCCCGTGGCGAGAGTTTCATCATTCGGTCATCGGAAAGAACTCACGTTTTCTCTCGTCATTGCTCATTGTCACTTTCTTTTGTTGTTTTTTCCTGAGTGAAGAATCGAACTTCCAAAATCCGGGATTTTTCTTCACTTCATCGTTCATCGCTCATCGTTCATCGTTTTCCAAATGCCAATTGACGCCATCAATCGACTCGAACAATACACGCCGGGCGGCGAAGACACCGGCGTCGCGAGCTGGAAGCGCGAGGGCGCGATTGCGCTGTACTGGCTGCTCGCGTTCGGTCTGGCGGTCGGCTTCCGTTTGCCAGAGCTGTCCGGCTGCCGCGTGCCCCAGACGCTGGCTTCAATCTGGTGCCCTGCCTTTCTGATCGCCACGCTTGCCTTTTCGCAGTGGCTCTACAGCCAGGTGGCGATTTCCGAGGACCGTCCGTTCAACTGGATCGGGACGCCCATCTTCGTCATCGGCAACGCCATCGGCGAAACGCTCGCCTTTCTGGTCGTCTTTTCCGCCGGAGCGTGGGTCGGGAAGGTCATCGGCAACGCGGTCGGCGTCACCGGCCTGCCCTTCGACCTGCTGCGGTTCGGTTTCGGTTTTCTCGTGTTCCTGTTTTACGGCGGCGGCATCCACGGCCTGTTCTGGATGCGGATCTTCCCGCCGCATTTCCGCGAGGACGAGCGCGCCCGCAAGATTCGCAAGTTCCGGCTGTGGTCGGAATCCGCGCTGTCGCTCTCGTGGTGTCTGACGTTTTTCGTCTTTCACGATCTCTGGTCGGTCGTGGTTTTCCACGCCATCGTCGATCTGGTCCTGATGATCCGGGTCCGTCCCGGCGTCTTTCGCTTCGCCAGCGCCCATTCGGCGCAACCCTGAACAAATTTTCGATTGTCGATTGAAGATTTTCGATTCCCCGAAAGGCGATAACCGCCGCCACTCAACTGAAATCGAAATTCATCAATCTTCAATCAAAAATCGAAAATCCCTGAGGAGCCACCAATGCCCAAGCCCAAGTGCCTGTTCATCAATCCCCCGGTGATCGAGAAAGTCGCCGAACGATTCAGCTTCATCAGCATGCCGCTGGCGATTCTCTACATCGGGACCTACATCCAGTCTCACGGTTATGATGTGAAGTTGTGCGACATGAACGCCGGGCAGACGCCGGAAATCACCGACGACATCGACATCGTGGGCATCTCCTGCGACACGGTGAAATACACGGTCGGCATGCGCGTGGCGAAGCAGGCCAAGGCCGCCGGGAAGCTCGTCGTGATGGGCGGAACGCACCCGACCTTCGACGACGAAGCCACGCTGCGTTCGGGCTATGTGGATTACGTCGTCCGCAGCGAAGGCGAACTCCAGATGCTCGAAATCGTGCGCCAGTTCGAGAACGGCAAGATCGACCCGGCCTCGATTCCCGGCATCGCGTGGATGGACGGCGACACGTTTGTCCGCAATCCGGCGATGCCCTTCATCAAAGACCTCAACACGCTGCCGATTCCGAACCGCGAACTGCTCGAAATCCCGCGCTACTGGCAGCAGACCCGGTCGTGGCTCGGAAAGTTCGCCGACCCGGTCTACAACATTTCGGGTTCGCGGGGCTGTCCGTACGACTGTTCCTTCTGCATCGTGACCGCCAACTACGGCGCGAAGTGGCGCTACCGCTCGGTGGATTCGATCATGCAGGAAATCGAGGAAGGTTATTACAAATACAAGTACCGCACCTTCTTCTTCACCGACGACATCTTCAATGCAAGTCCGAAGCGGGCGATGGCGATTTCGCAGGCGATCATTGACGCGGGCCTCGCCGACAAGATTCGCTGGACCGCCCAGTGCGTGACGAACATCTTCGTGAAATTCCCCGAAGTGGTCGAAATCATGGCGGCGGCGGGCTGCATCGGCGTCATCATGGGCATCGAGTCGATGGACCCGGAAACGCTCAAGGACTACAACAAGACCGCCACCAGCGACGACAACGCCAACTGCATCCGCCTGCTCAAGAAGAACGGCATCGCCTCGATGGCCTCGATCATCATCGGCCACCCGAAGGAAACGCGCGATTCGTTGCAGGCGACGATGAAATACATGTGCGAACTCAATCCGGAAATGCTCTGGATCAACATTCTCACGCCCTACGTCGGGACCAACCTGCGCCGCGAGTTCATCGAAACCGGACGCCTGCTTCCGAACGTCTCGTGGGAGGAGTACGACATTTCGCACGTCGTCTTCAAACTCGACCATCTGAAAGCCTGGGAAATCGAGGCCACGCGCAAGGCCATGACCGCGATGTACTACACGCGGCCCAAGTACCTGATGGAAAACATTCCGCGCATGTTCTTCGGCAAGACGCCCACGCCGGTCGTCAAGCAGGCTGCCTGCTAGCGGAAGGTGTCGGGTATCGGGTTTCGGGTGTCAGGTTATTGAGATCATCCTCGACCTGTCATTGCCGGAACCCCAATACCCAATACCGATCACGCCAAACCTGAAACCCGACACCTGATACCCGACACCTTCCCCCAGGGAGATTCCACCTATGTCGCTCGTCGTCCAGATTAAACGCCGCAAGATGGGACGCCATCGTCCGTTGAACATCGTGCTGGTGCTGCCGCGGTACTACAACCCGGAAAAAGGTCAGCATCACAAACCGTTCATGATTTTCCCGAACATCGTCCTGCCGACGCTCGCGGCCATCACGCCGGAGCCGCATAAGGTCTCGATCATGGACGAGAACGTGGAAGATCTTTATATCCCGGACGACACTGACCTCGTGGCGATTACGGCCTACACGCGCAACGTCCAGCGCGGTTACCAGATTGCCGACGCCTGCCGGGCCAAGGGCATTCCCGTCATCATGGGCGGCATTCACGTCAGCTTCATGATCGAGGAAGCGCTCAAGCACTGCGATTCCGTCATCTCCGGCGAGGGCGAGGCGCTCTGGCCGCAGATTCTGGAGGATACGCAGAACGACGACCTCAAGCCGGTCTACAAGGGTGGCCAGTCGCAGGATTTGAACGAATTGCCCGTGCCGCGCTGGGACCTGCTCAAACTCGACAAGTATTTCAAGCCCGTGCCGACGTTGAAGATGCCGATCATGAGCATCCAGACCTCGCGCGGCTGTCCGCACAAGTGCGATTTCTGTACCGTGCCGGTGTTCGCGGGCGGAAAGATGCGCTATCGCGATCCGGAGCATCTGCTGCGGGAAATCGACGCCTTCGGGGCAGAATTCTTCAGCATCGCCGACGACAACCTGATCGTGAATCCCGACGCGGCGGCGGACCTGTTCCGGACGCTCGCGCGGCGCAAGATCGGCTGGTTCGGCTTTTTCGATACCCAGACCCTGAAGCGGCCCGAACTGGTGGAACTCGCCGCGAAAGCCGGATGCCGCCGGGCGTTTCTCGGCATCGAGAGCATTCATCCGACTGAACTCGCGACGGTCAACAAGAAGTTCAACCGACCCGAGAAATATGAAGACCTCATCAAGCTGTTCCACAAGAACGGCATCGCGGTGGACGTGGGGATTCTTTTCGGCTTCGAGGACGAGACGCTCGAAAGCACCATCGAAACGATCGAGGAACTCAAGCGCTGCCGCGTCGAGACGGCAATCTTCTCGGTGATGACGCCCTTCCCCGGCACGGCGCTCTACAACCGGACCGTGGACAAGCTGATTCACCAGGATTGGGACCGCTACACGGGCGAGGAAGTCGTCTGGGCGCGCGAGGGGACCGATCCGGAAATGACGCGCAAGCTGCTTCAGTTCGCGTTCGAGAAGTTCTATTCGGTGCCGTCGATTTTGCAGCGGGTCGCGTCACCGCGCTCGCATGCGCAGCGGAAGCTGCTCGCGATGGTTTCGAATCTGCGGTTCCGGAACATCATCAAGTATCGGTTTCCCGAACCGCTGCCCCCGAATTTCGCCACCGCGCGGGCGACTGCATCCGTTTAGCCAGAACCCCCGTACATGGGGAATCAGAAATCGTTCGGTGCGCCGGAGAAAATCCGACGCACCTTTTCTTTTTCCAGCCAAGGCAACGGTTTACAGTGCCGGGCGGATGCTCTATTGTGCCAGCCATATTTACTCTTTTTGCAGTATCGGAAAAACCGCATCGAAGTGCGCTTTAACGGCCGGGGTAATCAGGCCCCGTTTTTCAAGGCAGGGATTGTATGCGCGTACCGGATTGGTTCGGCTCGCGTCGTATCGGACGACGCGTCGGGGTTCTTCTTCTTTCCTTGACGGTCGTCACGGCCGTACTTGTTTTCGGGCGCACGCCGCTGGCAAACGCGGCGCGGAGCGCATTCGGGTTCGCCCCGGCTCCCCCTCCTGCACCGCCCCCTCCCGTCATCTCAAGCTTTACCCCGGCTTCCGGGCCGGTCACGACCATCGTGACCATCAACGGAAGCGGATTCACCGGCGCGACGCAGGTCCGGTTCGGAAGCATCGCTTCCCCCGCCATCGAGTTCGTCAACGACGCGACACTGCTTGCGACCGTTCCGGTTGGGCTGGGCGCCCCCGGCACGACGATTACGGTCGACACGCCGCTCGGATCGGCAACCAGCGGAAGCATTTTCGGGTTGGTCAACGGCTCCGCCTGGATCAATCCCTCGGGCGGCAGTTTCTTCACGGCTTCCAACTGGAGCAACAACCAGGTTCCGACGAGTTCGAGCGACATCCTCATCACCCTGCCCGGTTTCTACACCGTGACGGGGCCGACCGGGGGCACGTTCCGTTCGCTGACGCTGGGGGCCATCGGCGGGTCGTCGAACAACCAGACCCTCGATATCAACAGTCCCATCACATTCACCAACAACATTGACATCAAGCATGGCGGCCAGTTCAACCTGAACGGCGGCACACTCAGCGCGAACGGCCTCAACGTCGCATCCACGTTCAACTGGAACGCCGGCAACATCAGCGTTTCCACGACCGGTGCAACCGTCTTCCCCAACGCCACCCTCAACATCAACGGCGTCGGGACCAAGAATCTCGGCGGACGGCTCACCAATCAGGGATTTTTGAACTGGCTCGGAGCGACGACGATCAACGCCACGACCGGGACCCAGATCAACAACACCGCGACCGGGACGTTCAGCATTCAGAATTCGGCGGCCCTGACCGGCCCCGGAACACTGAACAATCAGGGGAATTTCCAGAAAATCTCAGGCACGGGGACATCCAACTTCGCCAGTTGGTCGCTTCAGAACAGCGGAACGTTCTTCATTCCGGGCGACGGTGACGTTTCGCTGGCCTCGGTCCAGTTCAGTTCCCCGGGTACGCTCGAAACCGAACTCGGGGCCGTCAATACCACAAAGATCACCACCGGGAATGCCTCCATCACCGGCGGAACGCTCCAGCTCGACAACAGCCTGAACCGGAACGTCGGCGACACCTTCACCATCATCGCTTCGACCAGCGGAAGCGGAAATTTCAGCGCCTTCACCGGACTCAGCGCCGGGCCGGGCCGGATTTTCCAGCCGACGCCGAGTTTTCCGGCCGCCTACCGGGTCGTGGTGGTCAATGCGCCGCCGCCGACCATCGGCTCGTTCGCGCCGACATCCGGGATCACAGGATCGTCGGTCACGGTTACCGGGACCAACTTCTTCTCGGTCAATCGGGTCACGCTCAACAATGTTCCGACCACCTTCTCGGTCGACAGCGACACCCAGCTCAGGTTCACCGTTCCGCCCACCGCGACCAGCGGTCAGATTCGCGTCACGACCGCGACGGGCAGCGCGACCAGTTCGGGAACGTTTTCGGTTCTTCCGCTGATCTCGACGTTTTCGCCGAGTTCGGGAAGCCCGACGCAGCAGGTCCGGATTTTCGGCAGCGGCTTCGGCGGCGCCACGGCGGTTCGCTTCGGCGGCACATCGGCCACATTCACCGTGAACAGCCCGAACCAGATCACCGCCGTCGTTCCCTTCGGCGCGGCGACCGGCCCGATTCGCGTGACGGTCGGCAGCAATTCCTTTGACAGCGTCTCGAATTTCACGGTCGTTCCGGCTTCCGGCGGCGCGCCGTCCATCACAAACATCGGCCCCGGATGCGCCACCGTCGGCCAGGGGATCGTCATCAGCGGGACCAATTTCCTCGGTGTGACGCAGGTCACGTTCAACGGGCGTCAGGCGGAATTCACCGTTCTCGACAACACCCGCATCGACGCCGTTTTCCCCGGCGCGGCGCCCGGCGCGGTCACCATTTCGGTCACCTCGCCCACCGGAACGGGGAGTTCCGGCAGCTTTTTCAACGGGTCCGACGGAACATTTTCGTTCCTCGGCCCGAATACCGCCCCGGTCACGACGGTCCAGGCCAGAACCGGGTCGGAATTCGCCGTCGCCTACGCCGACGGCCAGGGAACCTTTGTCGGCTCGGTCAAATCGCTCATTCCGTGGAACTTTTCCCAGTCATTCGGTCCGGTACTGGCGTTCACCTACGATCCGGTCCGGGCCGACACGATTTTCGCGGGCATCGCCCTGCCTCCGGGCGCGCGCCCCGGACGCAACAGCGCCTCCAACCCGATCGTTTTCCGCAGCGACGACAACGGATTGAGCTGGAATCAGGCGGATACCAGCCTTCCGCCCGAAGTCATTCTCGCAAATGTCGTCATCGCGTTTCCCGGTCCGACCACCGGCAGCACGACGGTGGTGATCGGAACCAACGCGGGCATCTTCCGCTCGGATGATCGTGGAGCGACGTGGACCAGTTACAATACCGGCCTGACGCCGCAACAGATTGACTCGCTGGCCTATTCGCCCGCCAGCGGAGGCTTCCTCTACGCCGGACTCGCCGGCGGGCAGGTCTACACCCGCCCGATTGGAAGCGGCTCGTGGAGTCTCTCGTCGAACGGCCTTCCCGGCTCCTCCGCCTCGAACTTCTTCGTAGCCGCCGACCCCGGCAACGGACAGGTCGCCTACGTCGCGGCCAACGATTTTCAGGTCGGGACCTTCGCGGTTTTCAAGACGACCGACCGGGGCGCCAACTGGACCCCCGCGAACATCGGACTTCCCAACCAGCCTTCGTCATCGCTCGTCATCAGCCCGGCCGGCAACGTCCTGTTCGTCAATGTCGGCGGAATCCTTTACCGGAGTTTCGACGGCGCGGGATCGTGGTCGCCGGTCGGGGTCAACCTTCCCGGTCCGGTCACCACGCCGGTGTCGTTCATTTCCAACGACGGCGCCCAGCTTCTGATCGGCTCCAAATACGGCGTTTTCACCACGAACGACAGCGGGAATACCTGGTCTCCGCTGAATCGCGGCTTTGCTTCGCCGACCGTGAACCAGATTGCCGTGGGCGGCAGCAACCGGGTCTATGCCCAGGATTCGAACGGCGTTCTGTATCGGTCCACGCGGGACGGCGCGTCCATCGATCTGACCCTCGATGCGTTTGAGCAGGATGTCTTTCTGCGACCCGCGCCGTCGGACGGCGGCATCATCTACGTCGGCGGCTTCTTTCTTGAAAGCAACAAGCTGGTGAAATCGACCGACGGTGGGGCGACCTGGTTTCCCCTTCCGGCCATCGGGCTGGGCGTGCGCGATCTGGCGGTCGATCCGGGAAATCCGGACACCCTGTTTTTATTGCGAAGTTCGGGACTGACCCGTTCCACCGACGGAGGAACCAGTTTCCAGCCTTTCGGATCAGGTCTTCCATCCAGCGCCCGCATGATTCGGTTCGCCAACGCCAACCCCAATATCCTTTACGCCTCCGGAAACGGCGTGGACGGGGTCTACCGAAGCACGAACGGCGGCGCGACCTGGTCCCCGGTCAATACCGGGCTTCCGCTTGGTTCCACCTTCGGGATTACATCCATCATTCCAAGTCCGGTTGATACGACAGGCAATGTCTGTCTGGTGGGAACCAACGACGCCCGGATTTTCCGGACCGCCGACGGAGGCGCGAACTGGACCCAGGTATCCACGCTTCCGCTGACCGGATATACCCAGTTCGATACCACGGATTTCGTTTTTTACAGTTCGTCCGTGGTCTATGCCTCCTACTACTTCCAGCCGACCAACCCGAACGCGCCGCCGGAAGGCTTCATTCAGGTCAGTAACGACGGGGGCGCGACGTGGTCCGAATTCTCGCCGGGCAGCAGCATCGGCGGGATCAGGCATCTCGCAATGGAAACCGGGGGAAGCGGCCTGCTCTACGCCGGCACCACTCTCGGAGCCTTTGCCTACAACACGCAGAGCGCCTGCCCGGCGGGGCCGACGGTCACGAGCTTCACGCCGACCCATGGGTTGCAGGGTTCCAGCGTGACCATTACCGGGACGGGCTTCACCGGGGCCTCGGAAGTCTCCATCGCCGGGTTCACCACCGCGGCTTTCACGATCAACTCCGATACCGAAATTATCGCCGAGGTCCCCAGCGCGGCGGGAAGTTCCGGACCAATCTGCGTCACCACGGGACTCGGGACCGGTTGCAGCAACGACAGCTTTACAATCGACGTTCCCGGACCGCCGACGGTCACCAGCAATACGCCGACTTTCGGACCGGCGGGCACGGTCGTGACCGTCAATGGGAGCAATTTCTTCGACATCAGTTCAGTCGGTTTCCAAGCCGACGAGGGGACCGCCCCGGCGACGAGCTTCACGGTCATCAGCCCCACGCAGCTCACGGCGGTGGTTCCAAACAATCCCCTGATTGGCGGGCGAATCCGGATCACCGGGACCTTTGGAAGCGCTTCGGGCGGCGGGTTCAGCATTCAGAACGCCCCGACCGTCGGCACCTTCACGCCGACCAGCGGCGGTGCCGGAACCACCGTCACCATCGACGGGACGGATTTCATCGGGGTGACGGGGGTTCAATTCAACGGTGTCAACGCAAGTTCGTTCAATGTTCTCAACAGCAACCAGTTGATCGCGGTGGTTCCGCCCGGCGCGACGACCGGACCGATCAGCGTCACCAATACCCTTGGAACCGGAACGAGCGCGACCAACTTCACGGTCAACATCACCTACAACTGGATCAACCCGACGGGCGGCGATTTCAACGATCCGGCCAACTGGTCGAGCGGGTTCGTGCCGGGAACGACCGATATCGCGATTATCGATCTGCCCGGCACATACACCGTCACCAGCGGTTCGCGCAGCCTCGGCGGGCTGACCCTCGGCGGCCTGAGCGGCACGCAGACGTTCGTCCTGAACGGCAACCTCGCCCTCAACGGCCCCGCCGTCGTAAACCCGAACGGATTCTTCAATTTCGGCGACGGCACGCTGGCGGGCAGCGGAACGCTGACGGTTGCCGGTCAGATAAGTTTCATCGGAAGCGGCGCGGTCTATTCCGCCGGGACACTCACGATCCAGAGCGGGGCCACGGCCACGAAAAACACCAGCGGCAACGTCGCGTTTAACAGCCCGGTCAACAATTCCGGGACGTTCATCACGCCGGACTCACTCAACGTCAACGCCGCGTTCAACAATCTGAGCGGGAGTATTTTCGAAGTTCGCGGCAACGGTGGGTTCGCGGGTGGCGGGCCGCTCAACATCGCCGCCGGAGCGACCTTCCGCAAGACGCTCGGAACGAGCAATTTCACGCCGTCGGGCACGCCGATCAATAATGACGGAACGGTCGAATGCCAGAGCGGCTTCATCGACCTTCAGGGCGGTGGCACGGGCGGTGGGGAATTCCGGTCCTCGGCGGGCGCTTCGATCATTTTCCGGGCCGACTACACCTTCAACAACGGGGCGCAACTGACCGGCGCGGGCACGTCCTTCCTGCCCGGCAACGTCACCCTCAACGGTACCGTGACGATGCGCAACGCCAGTATCGGCGGCCTCGGCAACACCATCGCCGGCGCGGGCAACCTGGTCATCCCGAACGGTGGAACCGCGACCGTCACCGGCGGCGGCGTGACCTTCGCCGGAACCGGGACCATCGAGGTTCAAAACGGCGGTACGTTCAACCTGAACGGCATCGGCCACACCTTCAATCGGACGGTCAACAACGCGGGCATCGTCAACTGGTCGCAACTCGACATCAGCATCGGGACCGGCGCGGCCATCAACAACCTCGCGGGCGGTTTCTTCCGCGTCCAGCACAGCGACCGGGTCATCACCGGGACCGGTTCGTTCAATAACGCCGGGACATTCGAGCAGCCGAGCGGCGCGAACGTCACCGTCAACGTTCCCTTCACCAACAGCGGCGTCATCAACGTTCCCGCGGTCGGGTTCATGACGATTGCGAACCTGACCCAGACGCCGACCGGGACCATCAACTCCCAGCTCGGCGGCACGTCGCCCGGCGGCAACTATTCACAACTCCGGACCACCAATTTCACCGCCGCCGGGACGTTCAACGCGGCTTACATCAACGGTTTCACGGCCTCACCGGGCCAATTCTTCGACGTCGTCACCTTTACCGGCTCCCGGACGGGGACCTTCTCGGCGGTCAATCTTCCTCCGGTCGGCTCCGGACAGGCGTTCCTGAGCGGATTCAAGCCGAACAGTTTCCAGATCGGCGTCATCGGGACGCCCGTCATCACGTCCTTCAGCCCGACGAGCGGCATCGTCGGCACGACGGTCACGCTGACCGGTTCGAACTTCACCGGCACGACGCTCGTCCGCTTCAACGGCGTCAATGCCTCGGGCTTCACTATCCCCAACGACACGACCATCACGGTCAACGTTCCGAACGGGGCCACGACCGGCATTATTGAAGTCACCAACCCGGCGGGAACCGGCGCGAGCGCGACCAGTTTCACGGTCTTCCAGACGCCAACCGTCACCGCGTTTACGCCGACTTCCGGGGCCGCCGGAACTTCGGTCACCGTCACCGGAACCAACTTCACCGGAACGACTTCAGTTGCCTTCAACGGAACGAACGCATCTGGTTTCACGGTCAACAGCGACACCCAGATCACCGTCGCCGTTCCGAACGGCGCCACGACCGGCGCGATTTCCGTCACCAACCCGGCCGGGACCGGCACAAGTTCGGCCAGCTTCACGGTCTTCCAGACCCCGACCGTCACCTCGTTCACACCGACCACCGGGACTTTTGGGACCGCCGTCACCATCACCGGGACGAATTTCACCGGAACGACTTCGGTTGCCTTCAACGGCACGAACGCACCTGGTTTCACGGTCGTCAACGACACCACGATCACCGTTAGCGTCCCGAACGGCGCCACGACCGGCCCCATCGCCGTCACCAATCCGGCGGGGACCGGCACGAGTTCGGCGAACTTCAACGTAATCCTGACCTTTAACTGGATCAATCCGTCCGGCGGTGACTTCAACATCGGCGCCAACTGGTCGAGCGGCGTGGTACCCGGTCCGACCGACTTCGCGGTCATCGACCTTCCGGGAACCTACTCCGTCACGATCACCAACGTGGCGACCACGCTCGGCGGGCTGACGCTCGGCGGCGTCAGCGGCACCCAGACGCTCATCATCAGCAACACGTTCGGCGGCGGGTTCAATTTGAACGGACCGGGGACAGTCAATCCGAACGGACGCATCACCTTCAATGCCGGAGTCCTTGGCGGGGCCGGAGCGCTCAACCTGACGGCCGGTTCGACGATGACGCTCGAAAGCGCCTTCGGGAAGGCGGTTGCCGGCACGCTCAACAACGCCGGAACGATTGCCTACGTCAGCGGCTCAAGCGATCTGACCGTCAACGGCACCCTCAACAACCAGTCGGGCGGGCTGTTCGACATTCCGACCGACAACACGATCACCGTCGGCGGCGCGCTCAACAACCTCGCGGGAGCGACCCTCCGGAAATCCGCCGGAACCGGTCCGAGCTTCATCACCACCACCGGCACGGGGACGTTCGACAACTTCGGCACGCTCCTGTGCCAGAGTGGTCAGTTGCGCCCGAATTCGGTTCGCATCCAGAACGGTTCAACCTTCACGGCCACCGGCAGTGGACTTCTCCTGCTGAATTCGACCAGTGGAACGACCACCTTCGCCGCCGGTTCGCCGACCTTCACGTCCAACGGTGCGACCATCGACGGCGACCTCGCCGGAACGGGTTCGTTCACCGGCCTGTTGAAGTTCAATGCCGGGACCATCACCGGTACGCTCACCGTCACCTCCGGTTCGACGCTGACGGTGCTGAACACGACCTTCGGCAAGGCGGTTTCGGGGACGCTCAACAACGGCGGGACCGTGAATTACTTCGCCCCGTCGTTCGACCTGAACATCAACCCGGGCGGGACGTTCAACAACTTGTCCGGCGGTCTGTTTGACCTCAACACCGACAACGGTCTGGTGATCGGCACCAGTGCGGCCTTCAACAATCAGGCCGGTTCAACCTTCCGCAAGTCGGGCGGCACCGGCACGAGCGTGGTGGCCAATTCCGGAACCTTTACCAATGCCGGGACCATCGTCGCCCCGCTGACGGGCTTCCTCCAGATCAACGGTCTCTTTACCCAGACCGGCACCGGCGTCATCAACACGACGCTCAACGGCACGACCGCCGGAACGAACTACTCACAGCTTCAGCTTCAGTCTCCCACGCTCGGCGGCACGCTCAACGTCGCGCTCCTGGGCGGCTTCACCCCCGCGGCGGGCGATACGTTCGACGTGGTCACCTTCTCCGGCGCGCGGACCGGGGGCTTCGCCACGGTGAACCTGCCGCCGCCGAGTGCCGGCATTTCCTACTCCGGGAATTTCACCGGGGTTGCCTCCGGCGCATACCGCGTGGTGGTCAATTCGACGGTTCCGGCGGTGGCCTCCTTCACGCCGACCAGCGGACCGGTCGGGACCTCGGTCACCATCACCGGCGTAAACTTCACCGGCGCGACCGCCGTCTCGTTCAACGGTACGTCCGCCACAACCTTTACCGTCGTCAACGATACGACCATCACGGCGACCGTTCCGTCCGGTGCGACCACCGGCGCGATTTCCGTCACCACTTCGAACGGGACCGGAACGAGCGCGACCAGCTTCACCGTTCTCCAGCCCCCGACCGTAACCGCCTTCACGCCGACGAGCGGCGGCATCGGCGCTTCCGTCACCATCACCGGTTCGGGCTTCACCGGCGCGACCACGGTCACCTTCCACCTGACGCCGACGACAGCCTTCACGGTGGTTGACGACACGACCATCACGACCACCGTTCCGGCGGGCGCGACGACCGGCCCGATTTTCGTCACCACGGCGGGCGGGACCGGCGCCAGCGCGGCCAGTTTCACCGTCATCACCGGCTTCGACTGGATCAACCCGTCGGGCGGGAATTTCAATGACGGCTCCAACTGGTCCGGCGGCATCGTGCCGGGACCGATGGATACGGCCAACTTCAATCTGGCGGCGACCTACACCGTGACCGGCACCGGGAACGTGGCCGGAATTTCCCAGACCGACGGCAACGTTACCTTCAACGGCACGTTCACCACCGGCACGTTCAGCGACGGCGGCGGATCGATCGCGCTCACCAACCTCGGAACCCTCAACGTTACCGGCTTCGGAACGGTCAACCACCTGTTCATCAACAACGGCGGAACGCTCACCATCGGCAACACCTTCACCGTCAACGGACGGCTCGACATGCCCTCCGGAACGATTCAGGGTCCCGGCGATCTGCTCAACAACAGCACCTTCAACTGGGACGGCGGGACGGTTACCGGCACCGGCACGCTCATCGTGAACGGCATCAGCGGAGTCGGCGGCGCGTTCCTGAATATCGGGACCTCGGCGACTCACGTCCTCAACCGGAACATCAACGCCTCGCCGACACCCGGCATCACCGGTTTCGTGCACGACGCCGCGCCGAATCTGACGTTCGGAACCGGCGTCACCATCACCAACGGCGGCGAATACTTCGTCGATGTCGAAAAGACCTATCCCGCGACCGTGACCTTCAACAACACGAACCGGGTAAACAAGGTGGTCGGCACCGGGACGTTCGAATTCTCCGGACCGTTCAACAACGGCGGTCAGGTGGCGGTTTATACCGGCGAAGTTCGCTTCACCGGCGGCGGCACGCAGATTTCCGGCAACGGCGTGCGCTACTCGGCCCTCGCCAATGGAACGATCACCTTCGCGGGCGGCAACTACACCCTCGGACCGGGCGACGTGGCGGGCGGCCAGCCGGGCGGCCTTGTCCGCATCACCGGCGCGACGGTCATCACCCTCGCGTCCGATTTCGCCATCGGCGATCCGACGCGGCTGGAAGCCGGAGCGACGATCACCGGTCCCGGTTCGCTCATCGTCATCGACACCGGTACGCTCGACTGGCGCGGCGGGACCATCGGCGGCGAAACCGGCAGCGGGAACCTCGTCATCAACAACGGCGGCGGTCAGTTGCTGCTCAACGGTCCGGACCCCAAGGACCTGCTCCGAACGCTGCTCAACGACGGCCTCATCCTCTGGAACGACGGGACGATTCAGGGCAGCACGACCACCTACATCCCGACCATCCAGAACCGCTCCACCGGAATTTTCCGGGTTCAGAATGACGGCGACACCATGGTGTTCAACGGTTCGTTCATCAACCAGGGACTGTTTGAAAAGCCCTCCGGAAGCGGGACGAATCTCATCCGGTGGAACGTCCAGAATCAGGGAATCCTGCGCGTGCCTTCCACCACCGGCATTCTCTTCATCGAACAGTTCGTTCAGACCTCCGCCGGATTCCTCGAAGTCACCGTCGGTGGCTCAACCGAAGGCGTCAATCTGTCGCAACTTCAGACCATTGACTCGACCCTCGCCGGTACGCTCAACATCTCGCTCGCGCCGGGCTTCACCCCGACGCAGGGTCAGAGCTTCCCGGTCATCACCTTCGACACCGGCATTCTCCGGCCTTCCGACGGGAAAACCGGCAAGACGAGTCGGGTTCGACCCAAGACGGTGTCCGGCGACTTCGACGTCCTCAACGGCACTGGCATCAGCGGCGGCCTCTCGTTCCGTCCGGTCAACGCCTTCAGCGCCTACTCGCTGAAGGTGGTGGGCGCGCCGGTCATCACCAGTTTTTCGCCGTCGTCGGGTCAGGCCGGGACCTCGGTTCTCATCACCGGTCTGGACTTCGACGGCGCGACGAGCGTGCAGTTCAACGGGACGGAGGTTTCCAGCTTCACCGTCAGCCCGCTCGGAAACCAGATCACCACGACGGTCCCGACCGGCGCGACCACCGGCCCGATTACCGTCACCACCCAGCTCGGGACGGGAACGAGTCCCACCAACTTCGTCGTTAACGCGGCGCCGACCATTACGTCCTTCACGCCGACGAGCGGGCCGGTCGGAACGGTTGTCACGATCACCGGCGCCAACTTCACCGGCGCGACCGGCGTGACCTTCAACGGAACGACCGCAACCGGCTTTACCGTCAACAGCGACAGCCAGATCACCGCCACCGTCCCGGTCGGAGCCTCGACCGGACCGATTTCGGTCACGACGCCCAGCGGCACCGGGACCAGTTCGACCAACTTCACCGTCACGTTACTTCCGCCCGTCATCAACGGGTTCACTCCGGCTCGCGGGCCGGTCGGAACCGTCGTCACGATCAACGGCAACAACTTCGACGGTGTCACGTCGGTTCAGTTCAACGGCGTCCCGGCCGGCTTTACCATCAGCCCGCTCACCACCGGCACGCCAACCGAACCGGTCAGCGGCGGTTACAACACCGGCGGCGAACCGGTCGCCAAGGGCGCCGGACGCACCACCGGTCGGGTGGTCGGACCGCGGGGAACGGTCCGTTCAATCCCGAAAGCCTCGACCACCATCACGGCGACCGTTCCGGCCGGCGCAACCACCGGGTTCATCACCGTCACCGGCCCCGGCGGCACGGCGACCAGCGCAAGCCAGTTCCAGGTCACTTTCCCGCCAACCATCACGGCCTTCTCGCCGACCCAGGGTCCCCCCGGGACCTCCGTGGTCATTACCGGAACCAATTTTACCGGAGCGACGAGCGTGGCCTTCAACGGGACCTCCGCGACCAACTTCACGGTGAATTCCGCCACCCAGATCACGGCGGTCGTTCCGGCCGCAGCCACCACCGGAAGGATTTCGATCACCACGCCCGACGGCACCGGCATGAGCGTCGGGAACTTCGTGGTGTGCGGCTATACTGTTGCGCCGACAAGCTTTATCGTCACCTCGGCGGGCGGTGACCGCTCGGTCACGGTAGCCACCTTCGCGGCTCTCGGACAACTCACCAAGATCGGGGTCAAGGACGCGTCGCTCTGCCCGTGGACGGCGGTCAGCAACTCCTCGTTCATCACCATCCTGACCGGTTCAACCGGCACGGGGAACGGCACGGTCACCTTCCGGGTCGCTCCCTTCGTCGGAAGCGGCACCCGGTCCGGCACCATCACGGTGGCCGGTCAGACCGTCACCATCACCCAGCAACCGTCCTTCGTGGCCGGCGACTTCAACGGCGACCTCAAATCCGACCTCCTCTGGCGGAACATCGCCACCGGTCAGAGTTCGATCTGGCTGCTGGACGGCACGAACTTCAACCAGAACCTGCCGCTGTCATCGTCGGAAACCTGCTGGTTTGTCGGCGGGGTCAACGATTTCACCGGCGACGGGCAGGTGGACATCCTCTGGCGCAACCAGACGATCACCGGAGCCAACGGCCTCTGGCGGTTCAGTGGTCCGACCGTGGTGGAAGGGCTGACGGTCACGCCTGACCAGCCGAATCTGAACTGGGTCATGAACTGCACCGGCGACTTCAACGGCGACGGCAAGCCCGACATCGTCCTTCGCAACAGCCAGACCGGCGCGGCTGAAATCTGGCTGATGAACGGCGTCAACCGCACGTCCGTCGTCGCGCTGACCGTCGCCGGGCTGCCCGCGACCGAACAGTTCGTCGGTTCCGGCGATTTCAGCGGCGACGGTCAGACCGATCTGCTCGTTCGGAATCAGGCGGCGGGAACCCTCCGCGTCATCACCCTCAACGGGACGACGCCGACGGGCACGCTGACGATTCCGACGCTCAATTCAAACTGGGAACTCTCGGCGGTGGGCGATTTCAACGCGGACGGCCGGGCCGACCTCGTCTGGCGGAATACGACCGACGGTTCAAACGTCATCTGGCTGATGAACGGAACGACCCTGATTCAAAGTCAGCCATTGCTCGCCGTCCCCGATCCGAACTGGCGCATCGTCGGACCGAAATAACCGGGGGTCGGGCTGAAATTCGGAACGGTGAATGCCGAAAACGCTTGCACGGGCGCAAGTCGGCGTTCATCGTTCCCCCGAACCGTGTTTTACGATGAATGAATGTCGGGAATGTTCGACCGCATGTCGAACCGGCCCGCGTCACACCGCTTCTCCAATCCGGGAGGCTTCGAGAATTCGCATGCATCCATTGAAAGCTTCTATAAAAATGATGCGACGCCGGGAGTTCGGCGTCCTCGCAAAAACCGTCAGCGCCTTTCTCCTCGCGCTCTGGTTCGGATGTTCCCCGCTCGCGGTCGCCATCGCCCAGACGACCACCGGGACCATCCTCGGTCTGGTCATCCAGACGGACCTGAAAACCCCCGTCCCCGGCGCGCTGGTCAGAATCGTCAACAACGCCAACGGCCTCGCCCGCGTCACGCGCAGCGATGCCTCCGGGACCTACCGTTTCGACCTGATTCTTCCCGGCGTCTACACCATCACCGCCACCGCAACCGGATTCCAGCCGAACGCGATTCAGAATTTCGTGGTTGAAGTAAACCGGGAAAAGGTCATCAAGCCGCCCCCGATCGTGCTGGATTCGTCCGCCAATCCGACACCCACCCCAACCCCGACGCCGACACCGACCGTTGCTCCGCCGAGCGCGCCCCCACCGCCGCCGACCGCCGGGACGACGCAGGCCAACACGGCCGACCCGACCCTCCGGTCGAGCGCCACGGCTGAATTCATCATTTCGCTGCCGCTGCGCGGCGTCCGAAACTTCGACACCTTCGCCCTGCTTTCACCCGGCGTCTCGCCGCCGCCCGCCTTTTTCGGCGCCAACGGCCCCGGCGTCGGCTCGGAACTCGGCGGCGGCGACTTCGCCGTCAACGGCACGCGCCCGCGCGGCAACAACTACACCATCGACGGTTCGGACAATAACGATCAGGAAGTCGGCGGACGCCGTCGGGGTTACACCGCGACCGCCCCTCAGTCCATCGAGAGCCTGCGCGAATTCCAGATTACGACCCTGCTTTCCGACGTGGAAGCGGGCCGGAACGTCGGCGGACAGGTCAATGTCGTCTCCCGCGCCGGGGAAAACCGCTTCCACGGCGGGCTGTACAGCTTTTTCACCGATTCCGCCCTTCAGGCACGCGATGCGTTCGACTTCAGACCGACCGGAAACACCTTCCGGACCGGCAAAAACGCTTTTACCCGCCATCAGACGGGGGGGACGCTCGGCGGACCGATCATCCAGAACCGCTGGCACTTCTTCGGTTCGTTTGAACGGCAGGACGTGAACCGGAATCAGACGGTCAACTACGCCGTCCCGACCGCCGGCGAACGCGCCGCCGCCCTCGCGCTCAACCCGTCACCAGCGACCAACCTCCTCGCCCCCGACGTTCTCGCCCTCTATCCCTTGCCCAATTTCACCGGCGGGCCGTTCGGATTGAACAACTTCACGCAGGTTCTGCCCGCGCGCGGCGACGGTATCCTGTTTTCCATCCGGAGCGACTACCAGTTCACGCCGTTCGGGAAACAGACGCTGCTCACCACGCGGTACAACCTCGCCGACGACAGCGCCCTGCTGGCCGCGGTCGGAAATTCGCTCAACTCCAGCATCGGCTCCGGTTCCCGGACGCAAAATCTTGCCGTCGATCTGAACACCCAGTTGTCAGACCGCTTTGCCAACGAATTCCGCTTTTCTTATGGACGGAACCGAATTGCCTTCAATGAAGTGGCGGGCAGCCCGTTCATTTTCCAGTCGCGTTCCATCGGGGTCGATCTCACCGGCGACGGTCAGCCCGACGGCCGAACCGGGCCGCTCGGCCGACTTTCGGTCGCCCCCTACAGCAGCATCGGCGTCGATCCCGGCACGTTCCCGCAGGGCCGCACCGGGACAACCTTCCATTTCGCCGACACCTTCATCTGGAACCACGGACGGGGGACCATGAAATTCGGTGCGGACATCCGCCGGGTCACCTCCAACAGCTTTGCCGACAAGGACTTCCGGCTGACGCTGTCCTATGCGCCGAACATCGTCATCGGTCCGAACGGCGTGCCCCGTTTCGGCAGCGGCGCGGATTTTGTCGGCCTCGGCGTGCCGTCGGACCTGCGGCAGACCTTCGTGGTCAACCCGGATTCCGACATCAACCTGCGGAATTACGAGTACAACTTTTTCATCAACGAAACCTTCCGGCTAAATTCGCGCGTCGTGGTCAAGGGCGGCCTTCGTTATGAACTCAACACCGTTCCGACCGACACCCGGAACAACCGCTACGGACGCGCCTTCGACCTCGACCCGAGCAATTTCCCGACTCCGCCGGATGGCCAGTCGTTTTCGGCGTTCTTCAATGCCCTCAACAGTTATCGCGGATTCGTCGGCGGCCGGAGCCAGATTTACGACGCCGATACCAACAACATCTCGGGCCGCATCGGCGTCGCCTGGGACATCTTCGGCAACGGTCGGACCGCCCTGCGCGCCGGATACGGGCTGTTCTACGACCCGATTCCGCTGACCGTCACCGCCCAGTCGCGCAACCTGTTTCCGCAGTCGGTCCAGACCAACTACCGTTCGGGTGTCATTTTCGACGATATTCTGTCGGCTAACCCCTCCATCCGGAACTTCGGACCGGGCTGTCAGGGAAGTTTCCCGCCGTTCCGCCGCCTGGCGGGCGGGAAAACCGGCTCGAACTGCCCGCCGATCATCCCGCCCAACCAGATTGCGGCCTACCTGAACGACATTCTCGGCGCGGGCAACTTCGCCCTCGCCTTCACCCTGCCCCAGAAAAACATGCAGTCGGGGCGGGTCCACCAGTACAGCGTCTCGCTTGAACATTCTTTCGCCGACCGCGTGGTGGGTTCCATCGCCTATGTCGGCACGTCCGGCGGGGGTTTTGTCCGGCCCGGCACGCCCAACGGCGGCTCGATTGCCCCGTTGTATTACTTTCTGCCGACGAGCGCCGATCCGTTCGGCGGCGTGCAGGTCGTGACGGCCCGCAACGACAACAACGTCGGGGCCATTTCGGGCTTTTCGTCGGATGCCACCTCCCGGTATCACGCGCTGCAAATCGCCGTCCGTCAGCGGTTTACCAGCGGTCTTGCCTTCCAGTCGGCCTATACCTGGTCGCATTCCATCGACGCGATTTCCGACCTGTTCGACACCGCCGGCAGCTACGCGCGGGCGCAAAATGAACTCAACCGCGACAACATCGTCCGCTCGGAACGGGGTGACTCGTCGTTCGACGTCCGCCACCGCTTCACGACCGGCGTGCAGTATGAACTTCCCTTCTACCGCCAGAACCGGTTCCTTGGCGGATGGCAGATTTCGAGCATCGTGACCCTCCAGACCGGACAACCGTTCACGGTCAACACGCTCGTCGACGCCAACCGCGACGGGAATCGGACGGATCGCCTCAACACGTTGACCGGATTGACCCTGCGCGATTCCGGCGTCCAGCGGATCATCGTCAATTCCGGTGTCAATCCGCTGTCGCTCACGGCCTTCAATCTGACGGCGGCCCGCGACGGTGCGGTCGGACGCAACACCTTCCGGTCCTCCGGCTTCGCCCTTGTGGACATGGCCGTCAACAAACGGTTCACCTTTAACGAACGCTACGCGCTGACGCTCCGGGCGGAAGTGTTCAACCTGTTCAACCGGACGCACTTCGGCATCCCGGTCCGGCTGCTGGAAGCGCCGGGCTTCGGACGGTCGTTCGCCACCTCCGCGCCGCCCCGGCAGATTCAGTTCGTGCTGAAGTTCGAGTTTTAGTTTTTTGAACACAAAGACACAAAGGCACAAAGACACGAAGCATTTGAAAAAATAACTTTGTGCCTTCGTGTCTTTGTGTCTTTGTGTTCAAGAGAAGGTTGCTGAAATGCGCTGCCCCCGCTGCCTGCTGGTTCAACCCGACGGCCAACCGTACTGCATCCAGTGCGCCATGCCGTTTCCCGGACGGATGGAAGTTATTCCGGATGAAGAACTTCCGGTCGGACCCATTGCGGTTTCACGCGCGGGCTGGCGGGCGGTCGCCATCGGCGCGGGGGTTGCGCTTCCGGTCGTGGCCCTGCCTTTTTTCGGCCTGCTGATGCTGTTGCTGCATCCGTTGCTGACCATTGTGCATGAACTCGGCCACACGGCGTTCGCGTGGCTGTTCGGCTATCCGACCATCCCGGCGTTCGATTTTGTTTATGGCGGGGGCATCGCCATCTCGACCGGACGCCAGACGGGCCTGCTCATCCTTATCTATGTGATTTTCGCGGGCCTGTTTTACTACTACCGGGCGAATCGGCTGACGCTGGGCGTCCTCGGCGGGCTGGTCGTTCTGCACGCGCTCTTCGCGTTCACCCGCTGGCATGAACTGCCGATTTTATTCATGGGCCACGGGGTAGAACTGACCTTCTGCACCATCTTTCTCTACCGGGCCATCAGCGGAACGTCGCTTGTCCACGAGTTTGAACGCCCGATTTACGGGTTTCTCGGCTTTTTCATCCAGTTTTATGATGTGAAGTTCGCGTTTCAACTGATGACCAGCCGGGAACACCAGCAACTCTACGGGGACGCCAAGGGCGGTGGTCACTGGATGGACTTCAGCCGGATTTCAAACGAATTCTTCCACGGGCAATTCGTGCCCGTCGTGCTGTTCTTTTTCCTGTGCTGCTTTCTGCCGCCGGTGCTGGCGTTCTGCCTGCATCGCTTCCGGAATGCCGTTTTCGGTGTCGCGGAACGCCTGCTTGATCCTCGCCCGGATGCCGTCTGAAGTCTATCCGTCGCATTTTCGACAGGTCTTTTTCGGCGGTGGTTCCACCGCTTCAACGTCGTCTCCCAACCGCCGTTCGGCTTCTTCGCGCGAAATGCCTCCCGCCGCCAGAACCCGGTCGATCATCTTCTGATTCCCGGTCGCAATGGCCCGTTCCAGTGAATTGCCGCCGCTCCCGGCCCGGCCGGAGGGTTTGGCGCCGTACCGGAACAGCAAATCCACCATTTCCAGATCGTTCCGGGAAATGGCTTCATCGAGCGCGGCAATAAGGGTTTGCCGGGAAATCGGGAATGCGTCGGAATGTTGAAGAAATCGTTCCGCGATGGCGGTTTGCCCCGAACGAATGGCCGCATTAACGATGTCGTTCGTTCGATAGGATTTCCAGTCGGGCGCCTGAACCAGCATTTCCGGCCACCAGTATTCAAACCGGGCCAGATCGCCGGACTCGACCGCCCACAGAAAACCGAACGCGGCCGGAAAGCGGTCCCAATCCGGCGGGACGGCATGACAACCGATGGCCTCGGTGTGGCAGGCGTTCAGCGCCTCGAAACACCGTTCGAGTTCATCCTGCGTTTCGGGCTGTTTCTTGACGTAGGAATAGCCCCCGTCGTCGTTGCGGGCGAAATTCGCGGGGGCGGTGTCGCGACAGACGTCGCAGTCGAGACACTGGGTATCCACGAAAAACGGTCCGGGAACGTTGTCGGGATAACGATCGTTTCGGTCGGCCATGATTTTTCTCGAATTCTCCGTGAAAAGCGGCGTTGTCGAGCAGTTTTCACACCGATTTCATCCCGTGCCGGTAACTTTCCGGACTTTCTTGCGGTTTCGGCGGAAAATACCTTAAAAAGAATGCGTTCAATGGGTTACACTTGCCGGACCAGCCCGGAATACGAATCGATCATCTTCACATGAAGTACAGCGGTACCGTTTTCTCCATTCATCCCACCAAAGGTCGCGTCGAGCGCACGGTCGTGCTTGAAGAAATCGTTTATCAGGATCGGACGTTCTGGAGATCCAAGCGTTACTGGTTCGACCGCGAAGACGGACGAAACTTCAATCCCCACGACAAGTGGACACTCGACATCACCACCATCGTTCCGCTCGAACCGGACAGCCCGTTGCTGCACCCGGTCAGAAAACCGCGGAAAACCGCCGCGCGGAAGGCTGAATCCGCGAAATCCGCGCCCGCCAAAACCCCGGCGGCGCGCCCGGCGGCCAAAAAAGCGGGCGGAACGAAAAACTGAACCGATTCAACCGTTTTCAACCCGGTCGCCGGGGTCGGCGAGTCCGCTCGCCTGCCCCGACAACCGGACGCTGCCCTTTTCAGGCTGTTTTTTCCTTCGCCAGACGGCGTTCGATGAGAAACCACGTCAGTACGAGAAAAACGGCGATGAACACATGTCGCGCGACAATGGCCCCGCCGCCGCCGCGCGATGCCACCAGGACCGCGTCGCCAATCGGCATCACGGCGGCGACGAGCGAAAACAGTCCCAGAACCCGATAATAGCGCGTCACAAACAACGCCAGCCCGAACAATCCGAGAAACAGTGCGCGAATGGCGTAGACCAGCACGAACGCATCGTGTTCCGGTCCGGCGAGCGGAATTCCGAACGCGACGGCGAAATGAACCGGGTTGAGCGTCGCCCGAACGGCGTTGAACAAGATGTAGGCCACGATAAAGGCGGCCATCCAGATTCCCGGCGAACGCCAGACGGAAGTTTGAACGGGGGTCTCGGCGGTGAGATTGGCTGCGGTCATAAAAGTCACTCCTTTGTTTCGGTTGAAAGAAATTCGAGCGTCCAAATGAACCCTCGTTTTTCTTCAGACCAATCCGAAAAGGATTTGTGACAAAAAAACTTCAACCCGCTCCGAAACTGCTGCCGGTCAACAACGTCCGAATCCCCTGTTTGAATTCCTCCGGCGCGGCATAGGCCGGGTGCGCCCGCATCAGCGCCGCTGTACGGGCCAGATCGCGCAGTTCCCGCGTCTCGGGAAGAAACGTTTTTCGCTCATCAATGCGCGGATGCCCCGCGAATTCCAGTCGTCCGGCCACGAGTTTTCCTGACGCCAGCGCCGCCGGGACCTGTTTTTCGCATCGGCAGGGCCGGTCGGAATTCACCAGTCCGCAGTGGCGAACCATGAAATCGCGGAGCTTCGTCCGCGCGCGCGAAAGCCGCTGACGATAGGAAACCTCCGTGATTTCAAGGATTTCCGCCGCCTCCGCGCCGCTCAGTTCAAACACTTCGCCGAGAATGAACGCCGCCCGGTGATCGTGGTCGAGGCTCATGAGCATCCCCTGCGTACAGGTAATCCGGACCTCCTCGGCCAGCACTTTCACATCCGCGCGGGCTTCCGGCGGCCCCAACCCGACTGCCAGCCCGGCTTCGATGCGGTCGCCGATGGCCTCGAACGACGTTTCGCGGCTTTCCCGGCGGGACTTCAGCGTGTTGAACAGATGGTTGGTCGCGACGCGATACACCCAGGTCGTGAACGCGCTTTCGCCCCGGAATCCGCCGAGACCGGTGACGATTTTGACGAGGATTTCCTGCGTGGCGTCCTGCGCGTCGTGCGGATGCCCGAGCATGCGGACGGCGAGGTTGTAGACCCGATGCTGGATGCCCTCGACGACCGTTTCCAGCGCGGAAAGGTCGCCTTCCCGCGCCAGTTCGACCTGTTTTTCGAGATTCGCCGGTTCAAACATCGCTTTTTCCTCGCCAGAAGGGTGGTTCCGATTCACGGAACTTTGCGGATTCACGCATCGTACGCGCGCGCGATCATTAGATATAGGCGCAATCGGGCCGGGTTTCATTCAGGCGACGGTTCCCGGGGGTTCATTCGGTGGAAGTCGCGTGACTTCCGCTGTTCCGGACGATCAGAAACCCGCCGTACCCGATCATGAAAACAATCCAGCCAAACCAGAGGGCAACCATTCCCCAAACCAACAGGTTCATCGGTGCCACGCGAAAAAACAGCCAGACCAAGCCGAGGAAAATCACAAGATTGTAAAGAAGCGTCGCCTTCCCGACCCAGACCCGTTCCGCCGCCCGTATCGCCCCTTGAAGAATCAGAAAGTAGCAATAGCCCAGGAAGTAACCGAATCCGGCGAACGCGACAACTCCGGCAAAGAGGAGGTGTTCGACCGTCCGAATCGAACGGCTGGCGAAAAAAAAGAGCTGGACCAACGTCGGCAGTCCGAGGAGTCCGAGCAGACAGGTGCCCGAAAAGACAATGACATCCGCCCAGTGCAGCCCTTCCCTGCCTGTCGCAGTTGTCACCGCCACGTTTCCGAGATTTATGGGGACCATTTCAGAACAACGTCCGCAGTGACCGGAAAACGGATCGAACAGGTCGTCCTGATGGCAGATTTCACATCGTTGCGGGCGTCCCTCGGTTTTTATCTGAAAGGTCTCGACGGTCGCCATCCCGGTCTCACTTTCTTTACTCGGAATCATTGACCGGTTGAGCTTCCGGCCCGGGGAAACGGCGTATCGAAAACAAACCGTAAATCACCATCAGGATCGGCCACGGCATAAAAAGCAGCCCCGTCCCCGGGAAAGTGTCGATAAAACCTGTACAGGCAAAACCATACAAGGCAACCAACACGAGGGCCAAAAGGTTGTAGCCGACCGTCCCGACCCAAATGTTACGAACCTGAAGCGCATTCAGCCGCTCCCGATACACTTGCACATACACAGGTAATAAAACGATGCCCGGGGTCGAAAGAAGTAACATCCCCCCAAGGTCAATCACGAACTGAATCGGGACGTAGTTCTCACCTTCATCAAGCGGCAACAGGCTGAAAAAAGCAAAGACCAAAAGAGCCACTACCGCAAACCCACTGGAAACGACCATTACCAGTGTATCTCCGAGCGACCAGAGGCCGTCGAAGTCGCCTTCGGGGAGGGGCGGTAAAACCGGAGGAATGGGAATGATTGCGGAACAGCGGGAACAGTGGCCGGAAAGCGGCTCGAACAGGTCGTCCTGATGGCAGATTTCACAACGCTGCGGAAGGCTCTCGGCTTTGATCTTGAAAGTTTCAACTGTCGCCATTTCGAACCGGCCCTTCTATTCCCGACTCGTCAACCGGCGCGACTACCGGCAAGGGAAACCGTTCCATGGAAAGCGAACCATAAATCACCATCAGAAATGGCCAAATGAGCAAGAGCGGATTGAAAACCAACAAAGCAGCGATGATCAGGGTGTTGTAGACGACCGTCCAGAACCAGACCTTGCGCGCCTGGAAAACATCAGCCCGTTCGCGAAGAATTTGCACATACCAATACAGCAGGGCGAAACCGGGCATTGAAAAGAGCATCAACCCCACCATGACGAGCACTTCGGTGAGGGATGCGCCATCAATTTTCCAAATCCCGAACCCGGCAAACGCGCCAAGTGCAACCAATCCGAACAGCCCGGAAAACAACGTCACGAGAATATCCCCGAGCAGCCACAGACCGCCGAAGTTGGTTTCGTTCGGAGGTGGAGACAAAACAGGCGGTTCAAAAATGGGAATGAGGGCGGAACAGCGGGAACAATGACCGGAAAGCGGGTCGAACAGGTCGTCCTGATGGCAGACGTCGCAGCGTTGCGGCTGGCCTTCGGTTTTTATCCGGAATGTTTCAACCGGGCGCGTCATCTGGCCTGTCCCCCAACTGAAGTCGAGGGAACATACTTCAATCGAAGGCTTCCGGCGTAGCGCTTTTCGCGGCGGGCAGGTCGTAGTAGGGCGTGATTCGGCCGTCCGGTTCAATGATGAAGGTGGTCCCGCGCCATTCGACGGTGTTTCCGAGGAACGACCAGAGCCAGACGACGAAAGCCGTCAGGTCGCGGAACGGCAGCCAGAGCAGATTCCGGCGTAATCCGGCATCTTCCAGGACGGTTGCGCCCGCGATTGCCGCCGCAAACCGGAAAACCAGCGCGGCCAGCGCCGCGAAAAACGCCCCGCGATGCGTCGGGAACAGGGCGACCAGGGCGAACGCCCAGACGGTCGAGAAGGTAAAGAGAAGTCCGAGATAGCCACCGAAGCGCAGCGTCTTGATGTTGCGCGCCCAGCGCAACTGGTGGCTGAAATATCCGGCCCAGGTATATTCCGGTACCGTCGTTTCCACGAGACAGGGCGCGAGGGTGACTTCAAAACCGGCTTCCCTGGCGAAATTGCCGATCATGTAGTCGTCGCCGAGATATTCCGCGATGCGCTCGATGCCGCCGATGGTGTCGAGGGTCGTCCGGCGGAAGGCGAGCGTCGAGCCGAAGGCGAAACTCAGCCCCTCGGTCATCCGCGCGACGAGCGCCCCGAGGACGAAATCGCCCCCCAGCCCGAGACTTTCAAAAACCGAGGTCACTTTTTCGCCGGGAATGCCGCGATAGAGACAGGTCACGACGCCGACTTCGGGGTTTTCGAGCGGCGCGACGACGGCCTTCAGGTAATCCGGTTCAACCAGAATGTCGGCGTCGCTGACGGCGACGATTTCGTGCCGGGCAACGGTCAGTCCGTTGTGGATATTGCAAACCTTGGCGTTGAGACCAATCGGCGACGGGCGGAAGACGGTCGTGGTCGGGACCTCCGGAAACTCGATTTTCAACCGGTTGATGATGTTGAGCGCCGGATCGTCTTCCCCATGAAGCGCGAAAACGAGTTCGAATTCCGGGTAATCGAGCGAAAAGAAACTCCGGAGACAGATTTCGGTCTTTTCATCCGCGCCACGAATGGGCTTCAGGACCGAGACGGGCGGCAGGAACGTCCGCTCACGCCGCCGTTCCCGGAAAAGATACCGGCGGAACGACCCGGCGCTGATCAGCACCAGCCCGTTGAAAATACATGAAGCGACCGCCAGAACGGCGAGGACCCAGTAAATGCCGGTTGAAAAATGATTCATCGAGGAGCCGCCGGTCGCGTGGGATGGGGGAATTGCCGGGGTTGGAGGTTGAACATTGAGGTCAGTACCGGATGAAGAGCAAGTACGCCCCGAGCGTGATGAGCAATGTGCCGGTCCACCGCGACCGGTCCACGTTTTCCTTCAGCAGAAACTTCGCGCCGATGGTATTGAGGACGAAACTCAGCGAGGTGGCCGGTTCGACAAGGCTCACATCGGCCTGTGACAGCGCCGCCAGCAACGAAAAGAACGCTCCGGCCATGCAGGCGACACCGAGAATGAACCCCGGCGAGGTCAGCACCCGACCGGCCACGCGGAAGGCATCGCCGACGCTCCGGACCGACAGATCGCCGATCCGTTTCATCGTATGACTTAAAATGAGGTCGCCGACCGTTCCGAAAAGAATGATTCCGGCGATGAGCAGCACGATTGTCATGCCGACATTTCCGTTTCCACGGCAGGAATTTCAGCGGTAACCGGTGTCCGCTCCGGTTTCGGCTGCCCTTCCGGCGCCGCCTTTTCACTCCGCGATACCAGATACACACCGAAGGCGATGCACGCGATGCCCGCCCATCGGGGAATGGAGATTTTCTCCCCGAGAATGACGGCGGCAAGCAGCGCCGTGATGATGTACCCCACGGAAGTCACCGGAAGCACATAACTCAAATCCATTTTTGAAAGAAGCGTGAGGAAAATTACAAAAAAAGTGGTCAATAACGCAACGCCGCTCATGAAAGTGGGGTCGGTCGCCACCGTCCAGCCCATTTTCAAATAATGGTGGGCCTGAAAACTGGCTTCAAGCGAGGGGGAGAGTCGTTTCATCGCCAGGGTGAGGAGAATGTTCCCCATTGAGTTGGTGGCGACGGAAGCGAGTACGAGCGGGTGGAGTTTCATGCAAGGTCGGCGTAGTTCGTCAGGCGGTAGTTCAGTCGTTCGACACAGTCACGCACCCGACGACTGAGCAGGGCGGCGAGTTCGGCGTCGCCCTGGAGGTTGTGTTCCGGAAGCGTTGGCGACGGGATTTCGGGATGACAATAAATCTCATTCGACGCGGCGGTCAGCCGCGGCAGCAATTCCAGCCAGTAATCCTCGGTCATACGGCCGGTTTCAAGCAGGCCGTGAACTTCATCCGCGAAAACGAAGTCGCGTCGCCGCAGGGTTCGGGCCGCCGACCGGCTCAGCCAGCCGAAAACGCCCCAGTGTAGCAGCTTGAACGCCAAATTGCCGCGACGAATTTGCAGGTTGCGTCGCAGGCCCTCGCGCGGCAGGCGGACACGGCGGACGCCAAACTCCTCGGCGCATCTCACCAGTTCCCGAAAAATGACCGGGTGCAGGTGAATGTGGAGATGGCCGTCCACATGTGAAAAGGGCAGGCCCGTGGCGGCGAAACGTTCAAACTGGGCGCGGACCTCACGGCGAATCTCGCGGCGGGCCGCCGGGCTGAAAAAGTACCTCATGCCCGCCAGTGCCGGATCGTTCGGAAAATTCCGGCCTTCATCCACCAGATGGGGAATTTCCGACCGCGAAAGCACCGATTTGCCGAAAACGAAGGTGAGGTGGAGGCCGACCGCGAGATTCGGACGGCTCCGGGCGAGTTCGACGGCTTCCGCGAAGGCGTCGCCGCCGACCATCAGGCTGGTACTGGTGAGAATGCCCTCGTCGTGCGCCTGAATAATCGCCCGGTTGACGGCGGACGACACGCCGAAATCATCGGCGTTCACGATCAAGGACAAGGATGAAGGATGAGGGATGAAGGATGAAGAAGAAAGGGATGGGGGATGAGGGATGGGGGGTGAATTTTTCTTTTCACCGGCTTCGGCGAGTGCGGGCGTTTCTCCATTCAACGTAAATGAACTGAATGCGCCCGCTCCGCTTTCATCCTTCATCCTTCATCCCTCATCCTTCTCTTACACGCCTTTGTGCGTGCCGGCGGTTTCAACCTGGCTGCGGTAGTACTCCTGCCGCTTCGAACGGAGGCGGAGGAAGTCCTTCGCTTCCTTGTAGAGCCGCTTGCGTTCGTGGCTGTCGAAGATCGCCTTGCCGAGAATGCGGGCGACGATGCGCGGACGGAAGTAGTAGCCGTCGTAGAAATCCTCGACGCTCTTCATGATCTGCTGCTTGGTCAGTCCCGGATACTCGATGTGCGGTACCTGGTGACCTTCCTCGTCGGTCATCGCGCCTTCCGTAAGCCACCCGTTTTCAACGAGATAGTCATACAGTTCGGTGCCCGGGAAGGCGTGGGCGATGGAAACCTGAATCGTTTCGCAGTCGAGTTCCTTGGCGAACTTGATGGTTTTTTCGATGGTTTCCGGCGTTTCGCCCGGCAGTCCGAGGATGAAGTCGCCGTGAACGGTCAGCCCGAGCTTCTTGCAGTTCTTCATGAAGGTGCGGGCCTGCTCGGTCGTCGCGCCCTTCTTGATGTTCTTCAGAATCTGGTCGTCGCCCGATTCGAAACCGACGATCATCAACCGGCAGCCGGCTTCCTTCATCGCCTTGAGCGTTTCGTAGTCGGCGTGGACGCGCGAGGTGCAGGACCACGTCTTCTTCAGCGGCTTCAGCTTTTCGCAGACTTCGATGGTGCGCGACTTCTTGTAAGAGAAGGTGTCGTCGTCGAAGAAGATTTCCTTCAGATCGGGGAACAGTTCCCACGCCTTGGCGAACTCCTTCGCGACGTCGTCCGCCGAGCGCGTCCGCCACGGGTGGCCGGAAATCGTCTGCGGCCACATGCAGAAGGTGCAGAGCGCCGGGCAGCCGCGCGACGAATAGAACGAGATGTACGGATTGAGCAAAAACGGAACGTTGTATTTCTTGTAGTCGAGGTCGCGGGCGTAGACTTCCGTCGCCCACGGCAGTGCGTCGAGATCGTGAATCGGGGGGCGGTCGGCCGTCCGGACGTAGGTTCCGTTTTCGTCGAGGAAGCAGACACCCGCAATTTCCGCGAGCGGCTTGCCCATCGCGAATTCCGTCACCGTGTAGTCGAATTCCTTGATCGTGACGAAGTCGATGATGCCGGGAGCCATCCGCAGCGTCTCCTCGGGGCGCACCGTGACGTGCGGACCGACGAACGCGATCTTGACCGACGGATTTTGGGCTTTGAACATTTCCGCCATCTTAATATCGTTGTGCAGTCCGGGCGCGCTCGTGAACAGGACAACGAAATCGTAATCCTTGGCAATCTCAAGCGTCTCCTTGACGCCGATGCCGTGGGGCGGGGCGTCGAGCAGGCGGGCCTGCGGGATCATCTTGGCGGGGTAGGCGAGCCAGACCGGATACCAATAGGACGCAATTTCACGGGTGGCGGGCCAACGCGAACTGGCGCCGCCATCGAAACCCTCGAAGGACGGCGGGTTCAACAACAATGTTCTCAAGCTCATTCGATTCCTCTCTCGCCCGTCGGCGAATCACGCTCGGTATCCTGACGGGATGGTTAATAACGATTTTCTGTATGGCACAGAACCCTCTTTCGGCGGAAGCCGCGCCGCAAACGACGCCGCACACGCCGCGCGAACTGGTCAGCGCAATGCGCCTTGCCTTCAACAAGCTGGACGACTACCAGTGCGTCCTCGTGGAACAGAACCTCCGCAAACCGGACGAACGTTCCGAAAGCGACTACCAGTTCAAAAAACCCAAACTCTTGCGCCTCGTCGGGACGGCGGGCCGCTCAAAGGGTGCGCTGGTCATCCTCGACGCCCAGGGCAAACCGCATCTTCGCAAGAACGGCTTCCCGATTCCGACCATGTTCGCCCGCGACGATCTGCGTGACTTCGCGGCGAGCGACTTCGGCAGTCTGATCGCCGGCATGGAAGCCGCCGTCGAAACCGGCAAGGCAACCGTCACGGAATCCGCGGACGGTTCGCTCGAGCTCAAATTCGAGCAGGTAAAACGTGTAAAGACCTATCGCATTGACCCGAAATCAATGCTTCCCGTCGGACTCACCGAAACCGAAAACGGGAAACCGGTTTCAAAAACCGAATGGCGCGACCTCAAACTCAATCAGGGACTGAAGTCGGAGCTGTTCAAACCGTAGCAGTTAGCTGATAGCAGTTAGTAGTTAGTCAGAAAGTTTCTGTTTTTACTAACTGCTAACTGCTGACCACTAACTACTTACGCGCGGACGCCCATTCCCATCGACCACGCGGCGAGCTTGAGCTTGCCGGGCAGCGTCTTCATGGCTTCCGTCACCGCGCTGTGTTCGGAGCCGCTGTGCATCTTGCAGTTCTGGCAGCGGCGATCCTGACGGCTTTCCCAGTAATCCCAGTCGGTCTTGGTCCAGAATTCGTTGAAATCCTGAAAATAGCCTTCGCCTTCGACGAGGTAGCACGGAGCCTTCCAGCCCTTCGGCGTGTAATTGACCGTGGACCACGGCGCGCAGGGCAGTTCGACCATTCCGGCGGCGAAGTCGAGGAATTTCGGCGTCGCGTTGATTTTGTACTTCGGGGCGAAGGACCGGATGGCCTTGAACTTCTCGTGGATCTGTTCCTTCTTGAGGAAGATGTCGCGCTCCTGAAGGACGCTTTCATATTCGTAGCCCGGCGAAATCAGGATGCCGTTGGCCTTGAGTTCGTCCACCAGCTTGCAGAGTTCCTCGACTTCCTCGGTTTTGGTTTCCCGATACACCGTCGTATTAAGGTAGACGTGGTAGCCGAGTTCCTTGCCCTTCTTGATGGCGGCCACGGCCTTGTCGAACACGCCCTGACGGTCGGTCACATAGTCGTGCGTTTCGCGCATTCCATCGAGGTGAACCATGATCAGGAAGCGGTCGCTCGGCGGAATCACGCCGAAAACCTTTTCCTCCAGCTTGAGCGCGTTAGTGCAGAAGATGATGAACCGGTCGCGTTCGATAAGCCCCGAAATCAGTTCCTTGAGTTCCGGATAGAGGCACGGCTCGCCGCCGCAAATGTTGATGATGGGCGCGCCGCAGTCTTCGACGGCCTTGAAGCACGTTTCGAGCGGCATCCGGTCGGAAAGTTTGCCCGTGTATCGCTCGGTCGAGCAGCCGAGACAGGCGAGATTGCAAGTGTAGAGCGGTTCGAGCATCAAAACCGTCGGGTAACGCTTCGTTCCGGCACGTTCCATCCGCGAGCGATGGCGCCCCTGTGCCATCATGAACTTCAAGGGAAACCGCATTTTTATCCTCTTCCTGAACGACGAATCTCTGACCGCGCTTCCACAATGCACACGTCACCCTGACGGGGGAGCGTTCACAGGGTACATTTCGCGGTCTAACGGTTGGTATCACAAGTGTGAATTTTGCTACAACGCAAACTCGCGCTTTCGGGACTTCCGAAACCGCCCGGAAAGACACCCGCCGCACCGCGCGGCACCCCGAAGGATGACGTTATGAAGGTTTTTCTCACCGGCGCGACCGGGTTCGTGGGCGGCAATCTGCTGCGCGACCTCATCGAACGCGGCGCGCACGTCAGGGTTCTCGCCCGCAAGGGCAGCGACCGGCAAAATCTCGACGGCCTCAACTACGAACTCGTCGAAGGCGGCCTTGACGATGCCGCGTTTCTGACGCGGACCATGACCGACTGCGAGTGGTGCTTCCACGTCGCCGCCCACTACAGCCTGCTCCGCCGCGACCGCGAGGCCATCTACAAATCGAACGTGGACGGCACCGACAACCTTCTGCGCGCGGCCCGCGCGGCGGGCGTGAAACGGATCGTCCATACCAGCTCGGTCGCGGCCATCGGTGTCCCGCCGGATGGCGAAGTCGCCGACGAAAAAACCCGCACCACGGTGGACGCCCTCGTCAGCGATTACAAGAAATCGAAATTTCTCGCCGAGGAACTCGCCCGCAAGGCCGCGAAGGAAGGCGTCCCGGTCGTCATCGCCAGCCCCAGCACGCCTATCGGCCCGCGCGACGTGAAACCGACGCCGACCGGCGACATCATCGTCCGGTTTCTCAAGCGAAAAATGCCGGTCTACGTCCACACCGGGCTGAACCTCGTGGACGTGCGCGACGTCTGCGCGGGGCACATCCTCGCGGCGGAAAAGGGCCGGGTCGGCGAGCGATACATCCTCGGCAACCGGAATGTCACGTTCAAGGAACTGCTCGACATCCTCGCCGACATCACCGGCCTCCCCGCCCCGACGCGGGCGATTCCGCACTGGATTCCGATGACCGTCGGCGCGATGGACGAATTTGTCCTCAGCCGACTGACCGGCAAAACCCCGACCGTGGCCTACGACTCGGCCCGGATGGCCGCCCACGCGATGTACTACTCCGCCGAAAAAGCCGTGAAATACCTCGGCCTGCCTCAAACGCCCATCGAAACCGCCCTGCGCGACGCAGTAAACTGGTTTCGGGAAAACGGTTACGCCAACTGACGGACTTGAAGAAAATGCGGAATGCGGAATATCGAATGCGGAATACAAAAGCGAGATCGTACATTCCGCATTCGATATTCCGCATTCCGCATTAAACTCTCTTCCCGGAGGCCGCCAATGGACGACATCCGCCTGCTGACACCCGAGGAACTACTCGCCGGACAAACGCCGGTGCTGGACATTCTTTTGGAAAATCTGGCGATCAAGGTCGTCGGATGGTGGCCCACGACCGATTGCGAACGCGCGGCGGCGGCGGTCGGCGAAGCGCAGGATTACTGGACTCCGGCGTTTGAAGGGGTTCAGTTTTCGCTCGGCCGCGCGTGGTATACCCACCTTGAACGCAACCGGACCGAGCTTTATTTCCGCCGCGCCGCCCATTCCGATGAGGTCGTCGAACGCTTTCTGCCCGGCATGCAGCGCCGGATGATGGAGTTGTACCGGATTCTGACCGGCCAGCCGGTGAAAAAGCGGCAAGGCTGGTGCGGCGCGGGCGTCCACATCTTTCCGGCGGGCGAATGGCTGTCGGAAAACGGCGGCGAAATCCACTTCGACATCGAAGGGCTGACCAACCACCAGATTCGCGACCGGGTCCCGGCGCTGACGGCAGTTTTAATGCTCCAACCGCCGGTCGAAGGCGGCGGACTGCGCGTCTGGGACCAGCTTTACGAAGGCAGCGACGAGATTACGCCCGACATGCTGGTCAAATCCGCCGTGACGATTCCCTACGCCACGGGCGACCTGCTCCTGATCGACAGCTACCGCCTGCACCAGATTCAGCCGTTCACCGGCGACCGCGACCGGCTCTCCATTACCTGCCACGCGGCCTTCGACGGTCACGCCTGGGAGACGTGGTTCTGAACGACAAACCTCTTGAACGCTGCTTTGGAAAACCGACTTTTGCCTCCGGCGGCCCGGTGGTATGAACCCCACATCGCCGAATGAAGTCACGCCTCACCCGATTCCGAGCCTTCCCCCCGGAATCACCGGCTTCGCTTCGCGGTCAAAGGCCACCTCTTCCGCCGGACGCAGCCCCGAATGACCGTCACCCGGATTGCTATCTTTTCGCTGTTCCTTTTCGTTGTTCTTCCGATTTCACGGGTTTCCGAGCCAGTTCGCGCCCAGATCGCCTTCGCGGAACTTGTCGGAGACGTTCGTGATGAAACCGGCGCACCGGTTCCCGGCGCGTCCCTCGTTCTGACCAGAACCGAAACCAATCGGGTTGTCCGAGTCGTCACCGGAACGGACGGAGCCTTTTCGGCCACCAACCTGCCCCCCGGTATGTGGCGCATCGACGTCGAAGCCACTGGTTTCCGCCGAATCGAGCGAACCGGCGTCTCGCTCGGCACCGGCGAACGAATCCGGCTCGATTTCCGGCTTGCGGTCGGCCCGGTGGAAGACGTTCTCACGATCAACGGGGACGCTTCCCTGCTCCGGACGGAATCCGGCGGGCTTGGGCAGGTCATTTCGCAAAAAACCATCAACGCGGTCCCGCTCAACGGGCGCAACTTCCTTTCCCTCGTGGCGCTCGCCCCCGGCGTCGCGGCCCCGCCGAGAACTTCGGAAGGCCCGTCGCTCCCGCGCCTCAACGGCGGTCGTCCCCGCGTCAATGAATTTCTGTTCGACGGCGTGTCGGTCCTTCAGCCGGAGCCGGGGCAGGTCGCCTTCTTCCCGATTGTCGAGGCCATTCAGGAATTCAAGGTGGAAATCAACGCGCCGCCCGCCGAATTCGGACGTTTCAATGGCGGCGTCATCAACCTGACGACCAAATCGGGCACGAACGACCTCCACGGGACAGCCTTTTCATTCCTCCGCAACGAAGCCCTCAACGCGCGCAACCTTTTCGCCGCCGGAACGCCCGCCTCGCCGGGGAAGCCGGTGTTTCGGCGTCAGCAATACGGCGGCGTCATCGGCGGACCGATCATCCGGGATAGAACGTTCTTTTTCGCCGATTATCAGGGAACGCGGCAGCGCATCGGACGGACGCGCATTTCCACCGTCCCGACGCTCGCCCAGCGCACCGGGGATTTCTCCGGCCAACTCGGGGCGGCGCTGTTTCTGACGCCGGGAGGTGCTGCGACGACCGTGGCGACCGGCAACACGCCGATCATGGTTCTCGACACCGACGGCCAGTCGGTTCAGGCCCGCGTCGGACAGATTTTCCGCCCCTCCGACCGCCGGGCGTTTTCCGGAAATCGCATCCCGACCGCGCAATTCGACCCGGTCGCCGCGCAACTGCTCGCCCGTTTCCCCGCGCCGACCTCCGGCGGAAACGCCAACAATTACCTTCGAACGGCCAACGAAAGCCTCGACCAGGAACAGTTCGATTTGCGCCTCGACCACCGGTTTTCGACAAGGGATCAGGTTTTCGCCCGCTACTCGTTTGCCACGGATACGACCGATCCGGTGACGCCGCTGCCCGACGGAAGCGGCCTGATCTCGAACGGGGCCATCGGCACGACCCGCACCCGGGCGCAGTCGCTCGTCGCCAACGAACTGCACACCTTTTCACCAAACCTTTTGAACGAAGTCAGGTTCGGCTACACCCGCCGGACCGTCCGGCGGCGGTCGGTCGCGGTCGGCGACCAGTCGCCCGCGCTCAACCAGACGTTCGGAAATGTGCTCCCGACCTTCGCCATCACCGGCTTTCAACAACTCGGCTCGACGGCCAATACCAACTCCGATTTCACGACGGATGTCACCCAGTTCTACGATGCGGTCTCGTTCCAGCGCGGTCGGCATGCGCTGAAATTCGGCGTGGATTTGCGCCGGGAACGACTCGATGTTCTACAACCGCCGTCGCCCGCCGGGCAGTATTCGTTCAACACGCTGTTCACGAATTCGCAGGGGATTTCGTCCGTCGGCAACGCGCTCTCCGGCTTCACCGGCAACGCCCTCGCGAGTTTCCTGCTCGGACAGGTTCAAAGCTTTTCCATCGACCTTCAACCCAAGGTTTTAAAACCCCGGGCGCGCATCGCGGAATTCTTCGCGCAAGACAACTGGCGCGTTACCTCGCGGCTCAACCTGCAACTCGGCGTGCGTTACACGTTGAACTTTCCCTCGACCGAAGCCGACAATCAGGGCGCGGTTTTCAACCTGCAAACCCAGCAACTCGACTACCTCGGCCGGAACGGATTTCCCGACACCGCCCGCCGCCTGCACAAGCTCAACTTCGGCCCGCGCATCGGGCTGGCCTATCGAATCGGCGAGCGGACGGTCGTCCGCGCCGGGTTTGGCCTGACGTGGCAGGAACAGGCGGGCATCACGACGCCGTTCACGACGCCCCAGTTTCCGTTTTTGCAGACCGTGACGCGGCGAACGCTCGACAACCTCACGCCCGCGTTCACGCTCGCGCAGGGCGTGTCGGTCGCGCCAATTCCACTCACCCCCGACGCGGGGCTGGGCCAGGGCGTGTTCGCCGTTTCACGCGACCTCGGCTCGGGGTACGTCCAGCAGTGGAATCTCGCCGTGCAGCGGGAACTCAACCGGAATCTGGTGGTGGAAGTCGCCTACGCGGGGTCGCGCGTCGTTCGCGTCGGACTCCCCGACACCAACATCAACCAGTTGACGGCGGACCAGCTCGCGCTCGGTTCGACGCTGCTTGAACGGGTGGCGAATCCCTTTTTCGGCCAGATTCCGCGAAATTCATCGCTCGGCGATCCGACCATCACCCGCGCGCAACTGCTGCGGCCCTACCCGCGTTTCACGACCGTCAGCCTCTATCGCAACAACGTCGGCACGACGAGCTACCACGCCCTTCAGGCCAAACTGGAGCAGCGGTTCGCCCACGGACTTTCCTATCTGGTTTCCTACACCCGCTCGAAACTCATCGACGAGGCGTCGTCGGTCTTCGACGCGAGCATTCTCAGCGGCCCGGTCGCCAACTTCCCCGTCGCCGACAGTTTCAACCGCCGCCTCGAACGCGACGTGTCATCGGGCGATCTGCCCAATGTTTTCGTGGCGAGTGCGCTGTACGAATTTCCATTTTTCAGGAACCGAACCGGCCCGCTCGGCAAGTTGCTCGGCGGCTGGGAACTTTCCGGCATCGTGACGCTGCAATCGGGGCTGCCGCTCGCGATTTCACAGGCAACCAACTTCAACGCCTTCGCCGGATTCGGGACGCAGCGTCCGAACCGCGTCGGGAATCCTGAACTGCGCGCCGATCAACGGTCCGTCGCGCGCTATTTCGATACATCAGCCTTCACGGTCGCCCCGCAATTCACCATCGGCACGAGTTCGCGCAACCCGGTTCGTGGCCCGGCCTATCGAAATCTCGACCTCGCGCTCGTCAAACGAACGCCGCTCACCGACCGATTCGGACTCGAATTCCGGGCCGAAGTTTTCAATCTCACCAATACGCCGCCGCTCGGGAATCCGAACGTCGTCCTCGGAACGCCCGGCTTCGGCGCCATCACCAGCGCGGGCGATCCGCGGGTGATTCAATTCGGCCTGAAAATCCATTTTTAGAAGCGACCGGATTTTGAATGTTTTACAGGCGCGGCAGCCACATCCCGATGGTCGCGCCGAAGACACCGACGGCGGTCCCGAGCGTGAGTACCACGAGGAGCGCGGCCATCGCGAAGCGCCCCGTCTCCCCCGCGTTCTTTTTCACCATGAAGTAAAGTTCCAGCACCGCGAGTGGCACAAGGTACTGCCCGAAGAACCAGGTGACGACAAACGGACCGTCGAAATTTTTCCCGATGCCGACCGGCCCGCGGTTGATTAGAAGCCAGAGCATCAGTCCGACGCGGAAAAACCACACGCCGCTCGACGCGAGGAACAGCCGCATGGCCCAGCGGCGGTGCGCTTCAAACCGCCGCCCCATCGCCTCGCGAATTGCAAGGAATGCGAAGGCCATCATCAGCACCGCGTTGATTGAAATCGCGACGGCGGCGGGGAGTCCGCCAATGACGCCCCGCGCCCACACGAGGTAGAGCGCGCCCAGACTGATGAGAAACACGGTCCCGATGTAGATTCGCCCGTTCCAGAAATGAAATCGCGGCGCGCGCGACCGGAAGCGCGGGATGAACTGAAGCGGCCCCCCGACCGTCATCACGAACGCGAACACCAGATGCAGGCCGAGCGCGACGTTTCCCATCGCGTCGCCGGATATGTAGCCGCGATACATCACCTTGTTCCAATCACCGAAATTGCCGGTGGCAATGGTCCGGCCATAGAATCCGAAGATGTACAACGCAAACATCAACTGGCCGAACGCGGCCGTTAGAAACCACAACACCGCCGCGCCGCTCAATACCCGGTCCGCCGTCGAACCCGTTCCCACGCGCCCGCGTATCGCCATTGCATCCGTCATCAAGTCCGCCTCCACGTTTTCGTTAAAATCGCGAAACTCAGCGTATGAACGGACACGACGCGAACCAATGACCGGAAAAGCCAAAATGATGACTTTCGGTTTCACGAACCACGACCACGCATGAACGAAACGACCGTCTCGGCGGGCTACGCCAGATCAATTCTCGACTTCGCCGTCTCACGCGGCGTGGCGCGCGATGCCCTGCTTGAAATTTCCGGCATCGAATCGGCCCGACTTGAAGATCCCGACAACCGCGTCCCCTTCGAAAAGATGAAAACGCTCGTGCGCGCGGCGGCCCGCGCGTGCGACGACCCGGCCTTTTTCCTGCATTTCGGCGCGCGGTCATTGTTTGTCGAAATGTCCATCGTGGGCCTCATCTGCCACGCGGCCGAGACGATGGGCGAGGCGTTCGTCCAGATGAATCGGTACGCCAAACTTGTGGTCGAAGTGGACGGCCATGAAAGCGGCGAACGCTTCGCGCTCGTCCCCGACCCGAACGGCGTCTGGATCGTGGACCGCCGCCGCAATCCGAACGACTTCCCCGAACTCACCGATTCGACCTTCGCCCGCTTCATCTGCGAGGTCGCCCGCTATTTCGGCGATTTTCCGTTTGCGAAGCTCGTCCACGTCACGCACGCCGCGCCCGCGTACAAAGACGAATACGAAAAGGTCTACAAAGTGCCGGTCATCTTCGAAAGCGACCGCAACGCGCTGCTCATCGACCCGACGTGGCTGTCGCTCAGGACGCAAAAACCGAACCGCTACGTGTTCGGCATCTTCAGCGATCACGCGCAGGCATTGCTCACGAGCCTTGAAAACTCGAAGTCGATCAGGGCGAAAGTGGAAGCCGCGCTCATCCCGATGCTCCACACCGGCGAACTCGGCATGGACCACGTTGCCCGCGCGATGGGCGTGAGCCGGACGTCCCTTTACCGAAAATTGAAGGCGGAGGGCGTGGGATTCGACGAATTGCTCGACGATCTGCGCCGCCGGATGGCGCTGCACTACCTGAACGGCGAAAAGGTGTCGGTCAACGAAACCGCCTACCTCGTGGGGTTTTCAGAGCCGAGCGCGTTTTCGCGGGCGTTCAAACGCTGGACCGGGACGAGTCCGGGTCAGTTCAAAAACGGAAACGGAAAAAAGGCATGAACCTGCTGCTCCCCGGCCAACCCTGCGCCCACGATCAATGGTACGCAATCAACGACGGGGTCATGGGCGGACGCTCGCAAAGCCGCATGGATATTGGGGAACCGTTCGGCGAAACCACGCCGCTCGTCTTTTCGGGCTTTGTTTCACTCGAAAACAACGGCGGCTTCGCGTCCCAGCGGACCCGCCCGCAACGGTGCGATCTTTCAAACGCGCGGGGCATCCGGCTCATGCTTCGCGCCGACGGCCAACGGTACAAATTCATTCTTCGCACCGATCCCGGCTTCGACGGCGTGGCGTATCAGGCGAGTTTCGACACCGTCATGGACCGCTGGCAACAGATCGCGCTCGAATGGGAAATGTTTCAACCCACGTTTCGCGGACGCATCGTGCCGGGGCATCCACCGCTCGATCCGTCGAACATCTTTCAATTCGGACTGATGATCGCCGAAAAGCAGGCCGGACCGTTCCGGCTGGAACTGGCGATTCTCGACCCCAGACCGAAAAGTTGAACTTGCAGTCGCTGAACAGCTTCACTCTCGGTTGAAAAGCGGAGTCCGGAGTCGCGTCGTATCAGATTGAGGGAGTCTTTCCCTTTGGATGAATAAAAGCCGTGGAACCATTCCATAGACTCGAAATTTCCACTTATGAATTCACTTTCGAATCCGAACAATGGTCTTGGGCCGATTTCCTGATTGACGGGAAGTCCCTTTGTGACGTTTTTGGTTACAACGACCTATGTAGACGTACCGGATTTGATTTCCAGCCCGAAGCCGTCCATCGCTTTATTCAACAGCTCCTCGGGCTGGTTGAGCCAACCAATCAACTTGGGAGCAAGCGGCTTGGCCTTTACTTATGTTATTGTGGTTGCGATGAGTGCGGCTTTATTTCCTGTGAAGTCATCCGAAACGAACGTATCATCGAGTGGAGAGACATCCGCGAAGAATTGCCGTTTGAGGACAACCTGCCCAGAATCGAATCACTGAAATTCGATCTTGCCCAATATGAAGCCGCCATTTGGCGTTATCAGGAAAAGTTCAAAAGAGGCTGATTTCAGTTCAATTGAGGGCAATTTTTAACTGAATGCCTTCTTTGAAGGCACGCCGAAAGTGTGCGGGATCATCTATGGGATGCCGAACTTTTTAGAAAATTTACCCGACTTCGGCCCGTTCATGAGGAGTTCAAGATGAACATTTCGCGAAGAGCATTTCTGTGGCAATCCATCGGTCCGGCATCACTGGTGCTTGGAAATCGCGCGGCCTTTGGCGCAGCAAATGATGATAAAATTCCGGACTCGGCGCTCAGGCTTACGACCCGACTCATTTCAAGTGAACGCCACCGGGCGGACACCGACCTCGACAGCATTACGTGGACTCTGGGGCTGACCTACTTGAATTTGTCGGACCGGGCCATCGTCCTTCCACCGTCCCCTTCCAACGTCATCAGCCACTGGCTGACTCGGGCCGATGAGACCTGGGACCTGAAGAAAGGAAGTACGGACACCCTGCTGCTCTGGGATGCAACCCAGCGAAGATATTTCAGGAACGGAACCCCCGTCATACTCAAACCGGGAAGAACGGTCAGCCTGCGCACGAAGGACGGAACCTTCATTGCGCGCGACCCCGGTTCAAAGATTTCGGGAGCGACCTTGCCCGGAAGGTATTCCCTTCGAATTCAGGTCAATTTGTGGCCCGATGGAGAGGACGTGCATCAGCCGATGTATGCTGCCTGGCGAACCCTCGGTTATCTATGGACGGGCAGTCCGATCTCCGAACCGATGGACATCGTGATTTCGTAGTCTGGGATTTCGTCCTGCCAAACCGTTCGATAAATCAGACTTCGAAAGATTGGTACAAGAGAATTTTCACCACAGACACGAAGACCACACTGAGAACCACGGAGTTTTTCTTCTCCGTGAAACTCTGTGATTTCTCCGTGTCTCCGTGGTGAAAAATTCTTCTCAAAGCGATTCCCGCAACTCCCGCTTCAAAACCTTGCCGGTCGGACCGATGGGCAGCGCGTCGCGAAACTCGACGTAACGCGGATATTTGTAAGCCGCGAACTGTTCCTTGCCCCAAGCCAGCACATCCGCTTCGGCCACATCGTCGAAACCCGGCTTCTTCACGATGAACGCCTTCACTTCCTCGCCCATTTTTTCATCCGGGACACCGATGACCGTCACGAGCGACACCGCCGGATGGGTCATCAGCACTTCTTCGAGTTCGCGCGGATAGACGTTGTATCCGCCGCGGATGATGAGGTCCTTCTTGCGGTCAACGATGGTCAGATAGCCGTCTTCATCGAGAAAACCCATGTCACCCGTGTGAAACCAGCCGTTGCGCATCGCCTCCGCCGTGGCCTCGGGCCGTTTGTAGTAGCCCTTCATCACGCAGTGTCCGCGAAAACAGATTTCCCCCGTCTCGCTGACCGGCAGCGGGTTGTCCTGTTCATCGAAAATCGCCACCTCGATGCCCATCAGCGGCTGCCCGATGGTCCCCGGCTTCGGCGGTTTGTGAAGCTGGTTGTAGGTCGCGACGCCCATTTCCGACATGCCGTAGCCTTCCAGCACGCGCGTCTTGAACTTCTCCTGAAACGCCCGCATCAGTTCGACCGGCATCGGGGCCGCGCCGACGTTGGCGACTTCGAGCGTTTCCGCGATGGAGGAAACGTCGATGCCGTTTTCATTGACGTAGTTCAACACCGCCCAGTACATCGTGGGAACCGCCGCCCATGAGTTGATCCGTTCGCGAATCATCGCCTCGACCGTCATTTGCGGATCGAATTTCGGCAACAACACGCAGGTTCCGCCGCTGAACATCACCACGCCGAGCTGGGCGATGAGCGCCGTCGCGTGAAAGAGCGGGGCCGTCACAAGGACCTTGAACACCGCGTCGAGCGCGACATCCACCGTCGGCAGCAGCACTTCACGCGCAAAGATGAAGTTCATCATCAACTGGTAATGGGTGAGTTCCGCGCCCTTCGGCTGGCCGGTCGTCCCCGAGGTGTAGAGCATCATCGCCGTGTCGAGCGGCCCGGTCGGATGAACTTCCGCGACCGGCGGCTGCCCTTTGATGAACTCGTGAAACATGACCGCGCCCTCGATGGACGGCGGCGCGGCGGGATTGCACGGCAGTACGATGAAGTGTTCGCAATGCGGCGCGGAAGCCAGCGCGGCCTTCGCCATCTCCGCCATCGGCAGCCCCGGCACGCCTTCAAAACAGAAGAGCGCCTTTGCGTCGGAATCGTTCAGGTGGTACGCGATTTCGCGCGGCTTCAACAACACGTTGAACGGCACGAAGACCGCCCCCGCCTTCAGAATCCCGAACAGCACAATCGGAAAATAGGCGAGGTTCGGGCAGGCGAGCGCGACGTGATCGCCCGGCCGGATGCCATGCGCGCGCAAGGCGTTGGCGACCTGATTCGAGGCGGCGTCGAGCGCGCCGTAGGTCAGTCGGACATCCCCGGCCACGACGGCGACCCGGTCCGGGGTCATCCGCGCATGATGAACGATGGTCGAAGCGATATTGAACGAAGCAGCCGCGTGGGTAAGCATCGTGAAGCCTCTCGTGAAGGTCGCGAATTTCGTCCGCGAATTGGGTTGTGAAACGGTTTGCGCTATAGTTGTCGCGCTCCAACCACAAGTCAATTCTTCAATTCCCACTTCATCCCGAAGGAATCCAAAGCGAATGTCCACCGATATTTCTCTGGCCGGGAAAGTCGCCATCGTCACGGGCGGCGGCCGCGGCATCGGCAAGTCCATCACCCGTCATTTCGCCGAGGCGGGCGCGAACGTGGTCATCGGCAGCCGCAAACTCGACGTCCTCGAAGCCACCGCCAACGAATTCGCCGGCCTGCCGGGCAAGATTCATCCGGTCGCCTGCAACGTCGGGAAAAAGGAAGATGTCGAACGCCTCGTCGCCGAAACCGAACGGGTCTTCGGCCCCGCCGATATCCTCGTCAACAACAGCGTCACCAATATCGGTCAGGGGCCGTCGCTCGACGTGACCGACGAAATGTTCACCAAAATGGTCGAAGTCAACGTGAAATCCTGCCTGCGGCTCGTCCGGCTGACCGTGCCGAAGATGATTGAACGCGGCACCGGCGGCTCGATCATCAACGTCGTCTCGATTTCCGGCCTTCAGCCGCAATATCAGGGCCTGCTGTACAGTTTCACCAAGTCCGGCCTGATCATGATGACCCGCAACTGGGCGCAGGAATTCGGGCCGCACAACATCCGCGTGAACGCCCTCGCGCCGGGCCTCGTCCAGACCGACTTCAGCGAATTTTTCTGGAAGAACGAAGGGCTGATGAAAAAGCTCGAAAAGATGCAGCCCATCCGTCGCATCGGCCAGCCCGACGACATCGGCTTCGCCGCGCTGTTTCTCGCCTCCGACAAATCGTCCTACATGACCGGACAGGTTATGACGATCGACGGCGGCGCGATGATTCAGCCCGTACTCTAACCTTCATCCCTGGCGTCTTTGCGCCTTTGCGTCTTTGCGTTCAAAAAAATCATGAGAAAAGAAATCCCGATTACCGAATTCGCCTCGCTCATCGGCCAGGAGGTCGGCGTTAGCGACTGGACAACCATCACTCAGCAACAAATCAACACGTTCGGCGAAACGACCGGCGATACCCAGTGGATTCACTGCGACCCGGTCAAGGCCGCAGCCGAATCGCCCTTCAAGACGACCATCGCCCACGGCTTTCTGACCCTGTCGCTCATCCCCGGACTCATCGAACGCACCATCGGGTTCGCCGGAACGCCGATGGCCCTCAACTACGGTTTGAACAAGGTCCGGTTCGTCAGCCCCGTCCGGGTCGACAGCAAGGTCCGCTGCCGCATTGCCGTGGCCGAAGTGAAGCCGTTCGCGCAGGGCATCGACGTGGTGTTCAACTGCACGGTCGAACGCGAAGGCAGCGACAAACCGGCCTGCGTGGCCGAATGGATCGCGCGGTTCTTCTCCGCTTAAGAAAAGAAACGCAAAGACACGAAGGCGCAAAGACACAAAGGAGTGAACAGCATGTTCTTCGAACTCTCCCCGCGCACGAGGGAACTCCGCGAAAAGGTGCTCGACTTCATGGCCGAGCACATCTACCCGAACGAAAAAACCTTCTTTTCCGAAATCGCGACCGGCGACCGCTGGCAGCCGACGCAGATCGTCGAAACGTTGAAGGAAAAGGCGAAAGCGCAGGGGCTGTGGAATCTGTTCCTGCCCGAAAGCGAGTACGGCGCGGGTCTGACCAATTTCGAATACGCCCCGCTGTGCGAAATCATGGGCCGCTCGGTGCTCGCGCCCGAGGTGTTCAACTGCTCCGCGCCCGATACCGGCAACATGGAAGTGCTCGTGCGGTACGGCACGCCGGAGCAGCGCAAACAGTGGCTCGAACCTCTGCTCGAAGGAAACATCCGTTCCTGCTTCGCGATGACCGAGCCGGAAGTCGCCAGTTCCGACGCCACCAACATTCAGGCGCGCATTGAAATCGAGCGGAGCGGAGACGAATACGTCATCAACGGTCGCAAGTGGTGGACGAGCGGCGCGGGCGATCCGCGCTGCAAAATCGCCATCTTCATGGGCAAGACCGATCCGACCGCGGCCAAGCACCTGCAACAGTCGATGATTCTCGTCCCGATGGACACGCCGGGCGTCAAGGTACTGCGGATGCTCAACGTGTTCGGCTACGACGACGCGCCGCACGGCCATGCGGAAGTGCTGTTTGAAAACGTCCGCGTCCCGGCGTCGAACATCCTGCTCGGCGAAGGCCGGGGCTTTGAAATCGCGCAGGGACGGCTTGGTCCGGGACGCATTCATCACTGCATGCGCCTCATCGGACTGGCCGAACGGTCGCTCGAAGCCATGTGCAAGCGAGTCACGTCGCGGACGGCTTTCGGTCGAACTATTGCAGAACATGGCACGGTTCGCGCCGACATCGCGGAATCGCGCATCGACATCGAGCAGGCGCGGCTGCTGACATTGAAAGCGGCGTATCTGATGGACAAGGCGGGCAACAAGGCGGCGCGGACCGAAATCGCCATGATCAAGGTCGTCGCGCCGAACATGGCGCTTCGCGTGATTGACCGGGCCATCCAGGCGCACGGCGGCGCGGGCGTGTGCGAGGATTTTCCGCTCGCCTATGCGTGGGCGCAGGCGCGTACGCTGCGGCTCGCCGACGGCCCCGACGAAGTTCATCGCGAAACCATCGCCAAGCTCGAACTCGGCAAATATCGCGACTAACGATCAGGAGATTTCACGATGAAAGCCATTGCCGCGCTGTTTCTTTCGTTCGCCCTGCTGACCGGCACGGGCGAAGCCGTTTGGGGCCAGGGCAAGCCGGAGCGCATTTCCTTCGCCAGAGGCAAGGACTACGCGATGCTGGAGGGCAAAATTACCGGCTACCAGTATCGCGATTACGTCGTCCGGGCGAACAAAGGCCAGATCATGACGGTCGAAGTTCATTCATCGAATGAGAGCATCAGTTTCGTCGTGATGAAGCCCGACGGCGGAAATCTCATTGAAAACGATGGGACAGGCAAGGCGTCGGAAACCCTGCCTGCGTCGGGCGACTACAACATCCGGGTCCTGCTGCCCCGTTCGGCTGCCCGGCGCAAGGGCGCGGCGGCCACCTACATGCTGAAAGTCGGCATCCGCTAATTCCGGGAGACGTTTTGCATGCCTGAAGGAAAACGGATTTCACGTCTCTTCGCGCTCGCACTCACGGCATGGCTGCTGACGGTCGCTCACCACGGCCAGCAAACGCCGGACGACTATCGTTACAAGCCAAGCCCCGACAAACCGCCGGTCGAGCAGGGCGAGTTTCGCGAGGCCGACCTCGTCGAACTCAAAAAGCTCGACAAGCGCTTCAAGCTCGACATCCGCTACGCCACGAAGAAGAACTTCACCGGGAAAAAGCTCTACAGGCAGGCACGGGCGTTTCTGCAACGGCCCGCCGCCGAGGCGCTGGTGCGCGTGCATGAGCGGCTGCGGGCGCAGGGCTACGGCATCGTCATTTTCGACGGCTATCGCCCATGGGCCATTACCAAGCTGTTCTGGGACGTCACCCCGCCCGAAAAGCGCGACTTCGTGGCCGATCCGAACAAGGGTTCGCGCCACAATCGCGGCTGCGCGATTGACTTGTCGCTCTACGACCTGAAAACCGGCAAAGCCGTTCAGATGCCGAGCGAATACGACGAAATGAGCGAACGCGCCGCGCCCGATTACAAGGGAGGCACGGAGGAAGCCCGCCGCCTGCGCGACCTGTTGCGGACCGAGATGGAAAAGGAAGGCTTCACGGTCTACAAGTTCGAGTGGTGGCACTTCGACTACAAGGATTTCCAGCTTTACCGCATTCTGGATATTCCCTTTTCGGAAATCGGCAAGAAAAAGGTAAAATCGGAACAGAAGAAACCGTAGCCGCCCAGCGCGCCCGCCCGTTTCTTCCTTCGCTTCGGATTGAATCCAACTTCCACGCCGGTATGTCGCGTCGTCGGTCTCGTCCCGTGGGACGAAGTTTGCGCCGCGTACGGCCGGATATGTTCAGCACAACCGATACCAGGTCAGATTTGAAAATTATGGCGAAAACTGAGTTCCCCACCGTCGGAATCATCATGGGCAGCGACAGCGACTATCCGGTCATGAAGGATGCCGCCGCCATCTGCCACGAATTCGGCGTTCCGCACGAGTTGCGCGTCGTTTCCGCGCACCGGACGCCGCGCGACATGTTCATGTACGCAGAGACGGCCCACATGCGCGGCCTGCGGGTGATCATCGCGGGCGCGGGCGGCGCAGCGCACCTGCCGGGCATGGTCGCCTCGCTGACGCCGCTGCCGGTCATCGGCGTGCCGATTCAGTCGAAGGCCCTGAGCGGACTCGATTCGCTGTTGTCCATCGTGCAGATGCCGGTCGGCGTGCCGGTCGCGACGGTGGCGATCAACGCCGCCAAGAACGCGGGTATCCTCGCGGTCCAGATCGTCTCGACCGACAACAAGGAACTTCAACAGGAACTGCTCGATTTCAAGGCCAAAATGGCCGAGATGTCGCGCGGGAAGAATTCGCAACTCGGGTTTTAGTTCGACACCGCCATGCCACGCGCCGCGACCCAAACGAAGACTTCCGGCTGGGACAACCCCCTGCCCCAGCCGTGGCTTGTCGAGAAACTGGGAGGGGCGATCATCAGCTTTCCAGGCTCGCGAAAGCCGTTGAGCGACGATGAGTTTCAATGGGTCTGCAAACTGTATCCCGAACACCGCGTCGAGATGGACGCCAACGGCCAGATCACCATTATGTCACCGGTCAATTCGAAAGGCGGCGGGCGGAATTTCCTTCTCACGCTTCGCTTCGGACAGTGGGCCGTCGAGAACGGTACGGGAAAAGGTTTTGACTCATCGACCGGCTTCACCCTTCCCAACGGCGCAAAGCGGTCGCCGGACGTGGCCTGGGTTCGCCTTGACCGATGGGGTGCGCTGACGGAGGAGCAACAGGAAGACTTCGCGCCGCTCTGCCCCGATTTCGTGGTCGAACTCCGTTCCAAAACCGATCAATTGAAAAGCCTGCAAAAGAAGATGGACGAATACATCGCCAACGGCGCGCGACTCGGCTGGCTCATCGACCCCATCAAGCGACAGGTTCATATCTACCGCCCCGGCCAATCCGTCGAGCGCCTCGACGAACCGAAAACCCTTTCCGGCGAAGACGTTTTGCCCGGATTCGTACTCGACCTGACCGACATCCTTTTCGACCGAACGTAATTTGTAATTTTCGATTGAAGATTGAAGATTTTCGATTTCCAGCAGTATCGAAGCGGCAAAAGAAACATCCCTGCCCTTTCAGTGAATCGAAATACCTTCCGAAATCCGCAATCGAAAATCTACAATCTTCAATCACCATTCTCCGTCCCTCCTCCAGACCCGATTCCCGGCAATCGAAAATCTTCAATCTTCAATCGAAAATCCCATGCGTTTGAACGGAAAAGTCGCCCTCCTCACCGGCGCGGCCGGTGGCATCGGCAGTGTCATCACCCGGATGTATCTGCGCGAAGGCGCGAAAGTGGCCATTTCCAGCCGTACTTTCGACCGCCTGAAACAGTTCAAGAACGAACTCGTCGCGGAAGGCTTTTCCGCCGACAACATCCTTCCCGTCATCATCACGCCGACCAATTTCGAGCAGATGCAGATGTCGCTCGACACCATCGCGGGCGCGTGGGGCGAGATTGACGTACTCATCAACAACGCCGGTTCGGCGGGGGCGAAACAGCCGCTGTTTCGAATTCCCTTTACCGCCGACGACCTCGCGCGGCTGGCCGAACAGGGCGGGACGGACACCGAAACCATGCGGGAATCGGCGGCGAACCTGCTCGGCATGCCGTGGAATCTCATCCGGTTCGCGTTTCCCTACTTCAAGGTCGGCGCGAGCATCATCAACGTTTCGACCATCTTTTCGCGGGCGAACTACTACGGGCGAATTCCCTACGTCGTGCCGAAATCGGCGCTCAACGCGCTCTCGCTCAACTTCGCCAAGGAACTCGGCGTGACCGAGAAGGCGCTGCGGGTCAACACGGTCTTTCCCGGCCCGATCGATTCCGAACGCATCCGGAGCGTCTTCGCCTCGATGGATCGGCTGAAAGGCGTCGAGGAAGGCACGACCGCGCGCGATTTCTTCGACATCATGATTCTGAACCGCGCGAAGGACGGCGAACCGGCTGAAAAACGGTTTCCGCTCAATACCGACGTGGCGAACATGATCGTCTTTCTCGGTTCGGACGAATCCGCCGCCCTGTCGGGACACAACTTCGAAGTGACCCACGGCATGCAGGTCAAGGCCCAGAGCCGCACCAAGCTCGTCGCCTGGCCCGACCAGCGCCTGATTGATCTGAACAATCGGGTGGTGCTCATCTGCGCGGGCGATCAGGTCGAGGACGCCGTCAAAATCGCGCAGATTCAGAATTCCTACGGCGCGTCGGTCATTCTCACCTTCCGCCATACGGACGCGGTCGCACTGGCCATGGCCAACCTGGCCGAGAAAAAGGTTCCGACGCTCGCCGTCACGCGCATGGACCCGCTCAACCGCGAATCGGTGGACACGGTCTTTCAACTCATCCGCGAGCGCTATCACCGGCTCGACACGGTCATCACGCTGCCGTCGCGCGGCGCGGGTTTTTACGGCGCGTCGCTGCTCAACGCCGACGCGGAACTCGTTCGTCAGTTCATCGACGAGGAAATCATCGGCGTGACGGCCTTTGCTTCACAGTTGTCGGCCTTTTTGAAGGAGTTCGACTTTGAAAGCACGCTCGGCGAACCGGTTCGCGCGCTGATGCTCACGAACCCGCACGACGGCGCGACCGACACCTTCGAGGATGTCTACCGCGCGGCGGTCGAACAACTCGTCCGCGTCTGGCGTCACGAGGACGAACTTCAGGTCGCAGCCGGGACGCGCCGCTTTCCCATTCATTCGAACCAGCTTGTCCGTCACTCGAACGCCGAACCGGACAACCTCAAATTCACCGCCGACTGGCTCGCGACGCTCTCGAACCGCGTCCGCGAATTTGACGACATCAACCTCTATCTTCCCGACCAGATTCACCGCACCACCGGCAAATCACAACTGCCGACCGACATCGCCCGGACCCTGCTCGGCCTCCACGTCGGCAAGGTCGCCGTCATCACCGGCGGCAGCGCGGGCATCGGCGGCCAGATCGGGCATTACCTTGCGCTGTCGGGGGCGAAAGTGGTTCTCGCCGCGCGCGACAGCGAAAAGCTCGAAAAACTGCGCGATGAAATCATCCGGGAACTGCGGACGGTCGGTTATCCCAAGCCCGAGGAACGGATCGCGATTCTTCCCGACACCGACGTGGCCGAAGAGGAACACCTCGTCCAACTCGTGGATTTCGCGGTCGAGAAATTCGGCAAGATCGACTTTCTCATCAACAACGCGGGCATCGCCGGGGCCGAGGAAATGGTCGTGGACATGCCGATCCCGGCCTGGCGGCACACGCTCAAGGCGAACCTGTTGAGCAATTACTCGCTCATCTACAAGGTCGCGCCGATGATGAAGAAAAACGGTTCGGGCTACATCCTGAACGTGAGTTCCTACTTCGGGGGCGAAAAGTACGTCGCGGTCGCCTACCCCAACCGCAGCGACTATGCCGTGTCGAAAGCGGGTCAGCGCGCGCTTTCCGAAATTCTGGCGCGCCATCTCGGGCCTGAAATCCAGATCAACGCGCTCTCGCCCGGCCCGGTCGAGGGCCAGCGCCTGCGCGGCGAGGGCACGCGCCCGGGCCTCTACATGCGGCGCGCGCGGCTGATTCTTGAAAACAAGCGCCTCAACGACATTCACGACGCTGTCATTCAGGGCTGGCGGCAGGGCGAATCGGTCGAGGCCGCGCTGGAACAGCTCAAATCCAACGACATCGCCGCGATTTCCGAGGCGAAACCGCCGAAGCCAATCCTGGACCTGTTCGCGGAAATTCAAAAAACGTCCGCCAAAACGGCGGGCGAACATTCGGCCGGAACGTTCCTCATGAACCGCAAAATCGCGGCCAAACTCGTGACCCGACTGACGGAAGGCGGCTACCTCCCCAACGTCACGGACCACGCCGCTTTCGGCGCGGCCTTCGCGGCGAACCTGCCCGAACCGACCGATCCGTTCTTTTCGGAAATCGAATGCGAGAAGGAAGCGCAGCGGGTTCAGGGGAGCGTTCTCGGGATGCTCAACCTCGGCAGCATGCCGACCGAGGAGGAAATCGCGCTGGCGACCGTGTTCTACCTGTCGGACCCGAACGTCAGCGGCGAAACGCTTCATCCGTCGGGCGGTCTGAAGTTCGACCGGACCGTCACTGAAGGCGAGTTCTTCGGCCTGCCGCGCAACGAGCATCTGATGGACTTCCGCCGCAAGAACGTCCTCATCATCGGCGACTATCTCGAAGAAGAACTTCGCTGGCTGATCGGGGCGTTCGCCATCCAGCTCGTCGCTCGCAACGTCATCATCCTGACGAAAACCGCCGAACGCGCCGATTCGCTACGGCATACGTTCCTCGCGCAGCGGCTCAACAACCTGCATGTCTTCTCGAACGGCTCAAACATCGAGGCCGCGATGGACGACATCATCCGCCAGTTCGGCAAGCTCGACATCGTGGTTTCGACGCCGTTCGATCCGCTGCCGCTCAAACCGCTCGCCGCCGGTCCCGACGGCGACTGGCGCGGCGTGTTCAACGAACGCGACTTCGAACTCCTCGTCGAACAGAACATCACGCACCACTTCCGCGTGGCGAAGAAAGCCGCGTTACAGGACAAGGCCCAGATCATCCTCGTCACGCCGAAAACCTCGCGGAATTCGACTCGCGAGGAATTCGCGCTGGCGCTGTTCGTCAAGACCACGCTCCACACACTCACGGCGACGCTCGCCGTCGAGTGCGAACGGTTCACGCACTACCCGACCGTCAACCAGGTGGACCTCACGCGGCGCGCCCGCGTCGAGGAACCCCGCAACGAACGCGAGGAGCGCGAGGAACTGGAACGCTTCGTGGACGCCATCCTGCTCGTCGCCCAACCCGCGCCCGAGCCGGATGCGAGCCGCTACCTGTCGCGCATTCATCGCGGGAATGCCATCACCGTCTGAAAAGGCGTCGGGTGTCGGGTGAAACCCAATTATGAATTATGAGTTATGAATTATGAGTTGAAAGCCTTTTCATCGCGACGGCGTTGCTCAGGTACGACCAATGCGCCGTCAAGAATTCATAACTCATAATTCATAACTCATAATTGGCTTTCACCCGATACCCGACACCCGACACCTTCCCCCATGTTTTCCAACCTCGTCGTCCGCGGCACCAACTGGGTCGGGGACAGCATCATCACCATTCCCGCGCTTCGCGAACTTCGCCGCATCTTCCCCGCGGCCCGGCTGACGCTGCTCGTGCGTCCGTGGGTCGGCGGCATCTTCGAAGGCTCGGGACTGGTTGACGACCTGCTGTTTTACGACAACCGCGAAACGCCGTTTCTGAAGGGCGTCAAGCTCATCAAGGAAAAGAAGTTCGACGGGGCCGTCCTGTTTCAGAACGCCTTCGAGGCCGCCGCGCTCACCACGCTCGCGCGCGTCCCGCGCCGCATCGGCTTCCCCACCGAGGGACGCGGCCCGATGCTGACCGATTCGATCCCGCTCGAAGAAGCCACGAAACGCAAGCACCAGATTTACTACTACCTCGATCTGATTTCGCGGATGGAGGAAAAGCTTTTCGGAAAATCGAACGTCGATTACGAAGCCATTGACTACCGGCTGCCGGTGACGGAAGCCGCGCAAGCGGCGGCCATGGCAAAACTACCGGACCGTGAGCCGGGACGCAAAATCGTCGCGCTCGTGCCGGGCGCGGCCAATAGTCGGGCCAAGCAGTGGCCACCCGCGTCGTTCGCCGCGCTGATTGATCTGTTTGCTGAACGGAAGGATTGCGTGCTCTACCTGCTCGGCGCGCCGAATGAAAAGGCGCTCTGCGACGAGATCGCGGGGATGGCGCGGCGAGGACGCGCACGCGTACTCGCCGGCGCCTTCACACTCGCCGAAAGCATCGCCTTCCTTTCGAAGTGCGACGCCGTCATCAGCAACGACACCGGCCCGGCCTACGTCACCGCCGCCCTCGACCGTCCGTTGCTGACCCTGTTCGGACCGACCGACCCGAACATGATTTCGCCTTTTTCAAACACCGCGCGCCGGTTGCGGAAGCTCGTCCACTGCGCGCCCTGTATGCTGCGAGACTGCCCCATCGACCATCGCTGCATGACCGGCATCACGCCGGAGATGGCCTTTGAAGCCGCGTCGGACATGGTTTGAGAACTACCATTTCAGAATGAATTCGTATTCGTCGTCCTTGCGCTGCCGGTCGCGGATTTCGATGACCGCGGTGTAACCGTTCGCGTAGGTCGGCTGCTGCGCAATTCGCACTTCCCCGCGCCCACGTTTCTTTTCGACCTTGACCGTCACCGCTGCGCGCGGCAGCGGAGCCTCGAAACTGAACTCCCCCGGCGGGGTGTACTGCCCGGCAAACGTAATCGCGAACGCCGCCTTACCGCGCACATTCACCCGCACCCAGTCATCAACCCGCCCCCGCCAGACCATCTGGCCCGGTTCCTCGGTCGAAGGTTCGGGCTTTCCGGGTTCCTTGGTCACATCGCCGTATTTCAGGTCCTGTGCCTGGAGGAATCGCCGATTGACCGTCGTTTCATAGGAAAAATCGATCCGGCCCCGAGTCTGGCTGATGAGATAGCCGAGTCCCCGGACTTTTTCCTCCTCGGGACTGAGCATCTCCGTCTCGACCGCGAGAAAATACACCCGCGTCGGACGACCGTAATCATCCCGGACCCGCTGTTCCATCGCCTTCTGGGCAATGGTCACGACAATCGACGGCTTGAGCGCCCGATTGCTCGCTTCCAGAGAAAGAAATTTGTAGTTCGCCTTGCGAACCCGCCCCGATTGCTCCACTTCGGTTTCATAGGAGAACCGCGCTTCCGGCGTCGCTCCCGTCCCACGATACGTTCCCAGACCAACCACGCGCCGCTTCTCCGTACCGAGAACGCGAATCTCGGGATTCAGGTCAAAAGACACCAACGGCTCGGCACCGCCGTTCTCGACGATAATCCGTTCGCGAACGGCCTGCTGACCGAGCGCGACCGCCTCGGGATTCTGGGCCACCGCTTCAACACCGAACATTCCAAAGAGAGCGGAAACAAGAATGAATGCTGGGAAAAACGTCAGACGACCGAGAAGGCTCATCAGCCGAGTCCTCCGGGAGAGGTTCGAAAAGTATGGATTTCGGGCAGTCGGTTCAGGGAAATGTCCCGAAATGATTCATCCGGCTTTCCGGAGGTTGTCTCACACAATCTCGAAAAGCCGGATGTCAAAAAACATGCCCCGCTGCACGGGATGACCGGAACGGCCTTAAATCGTGCCGCCAGTCAGTTCGACAATGCGCTTGATGCAGTCGCCCACCACCCGGTTCGGCGTCGATGCCCCGGCCGTGATTCCGATCCGGATTTCACCGTCGGGCAGCCAGTTCTCGGCAATCGCCTCTTCCTTCTTGAAGGCCGGCTTGTGCCGGATTTTCGTAGTCGAAATCAGGCATTCGGGCGAGTTGATGTGGAAGGTGGGCAGCGATTCATCCGCGATTTCACAGAGGTGCTCGGTGTTGCTGCTGTTGAAGCCGCCAATGACGAGCACCAGATCGAGGGGTTCCTTGATGAGTTCGAGAATCGCGTCCTGCCGTTCCTGCGTCGCGCTGCAAATGGTGTCGAAAGAACGAAATCGATCCTTCAACGCTTCCGTTCCATATCGTTTTTCAATCGACTTGCGGATCATTTCGGCGATTTCAAGCGATTCGCTCGACAGCATCGTCGTCTGATTTGCCAGACCGACTTTCTGAAGATCGGCATCCGGATCGAAACCTTCCGTCGCAACTCCGGCATACTTCGCGAGAAACGCCTCGCGGTCGCCCCGGCCCTCGATGTAATCGCACACATCCTGCGCCTGCGGACGGTCACGGATCACGAGAAACTTGCCGCCTTCGTAAAGCGTCGCGCGCGACCGCGTGGCCTCGGTTTCCTCGTGGTCGTACTTCCCGTGAATGATCGCCGTGAAGCCTTCGCGGGCATACTTTTCAACCCGCTTCCACACATGCACCACTGACCCGCAGGTCGTGTCCACGAGCAGGCAGCCAATGTCCTTCAGGCGCTGCAACTCATGCGTCGGCGCGCCGAAGGCCGGAATCAGCACGATGTCATCCGAAAGAATCTCGTCCCCCGGCTTGAGGAACCGATAGCCCATCTTTTCGAGCTGCTGGTTCACCATCGGGTTGTGGATGATTTCACCCGTCAGATACACGCGACGATCAGGAAACCGGACGTGCGTTTCATAGGCCAGATCAAGCGCATGATCGACGCCGTAACAGAAACCGAATTCCTGGGCGAGCCGAAAGGAGATGCGGCCCGACTGGTAATGTCCGCCCGAAGCCTTGATGAGCTGAACCAGCCCGCTGTCGAAATCTCCGACGATATCGTCATGAACTTCCGCGCGAAGTCCGAAACCGCTGCGGGAGGGATTCTGACGCGAATCCGTAGCCGTCTGTCCGTGTAAAGGGGTCATGGGTAAAGCCGAAAGAAATGTGAATTGATGTACAAACCGCCCTGAATCTAGCATTCCGGGCGACCTTCGCCAAGCCGGGACGGTGTCTTCCGGAATGGGGATGGGCGAGAGGGGATGGGGCATGGTGATTTTCCAAACCAGGGATTCGTCGTCCACACACAGAAAAGGATAAAACCGTTATAACGGAAATTCGTCCGAAATTTTTTCTTGCGCGTTTTTTCAACCCCGTGCTACCTTGCGGCTCACCCAAACACCGAACCTTTGTCGGACATTGAACTGATGCAGCGCAACTTCACCTACAACTCCTATTGGTATTGGTTTAGCCCATCGCAGAAGGCTAGCCCGTACGGGGTTGTGCGCGCCATTTCATAAAACCGACGCACAAACGAGTTTCCCGAACCGCCAGCCTTCACACCGAAGGCTGGCGGTTTTGCTTTTTCACCACTTTTTTCGAGGCCCAATTCAAATGTCGCACCCGTTACTCGCCCATCGAACCGCAACGAACGCCGTCTCGGCGGTCGCCATCGGCGACACCGTCATCGGACACGATGCCCTCGCCCTCATCGCCGGTCCCTGCGCCATCGAATCCTACGAACAGGTCCGCGAAGTCGCCGACACGCTGGTCGAACTCGGCATTCCCGCCATCCGCGGCGGCGTCTACAAACCGCGCACCTCGCCCTACAGCTTCCAGGGCCTGCACGAAAAAGGCTTCGACATCCTGCGCGCGATCAAGCGCGAAACCGGGCTGGCCGTGGTGAGCGAAGTGATGTCGGTCGAGCACATTCACGAGGCGCACGACGTGTTCGATTGTTTCCAGGTGGGTTCGCGCAACATGCAGAACTTCGAACTGCTCAAGGAACTCGGAAAAACCCGCAAGCCGGTCCTGCTCAAGCGCGGACTGGCGGCCACGGTGGATGAATTCCTGCACGCCGCCGAGTACATCCTCGCGGGCGGCAACGAAAAGGTCATTCTGTGCGAACGCGGCATCCGTAGCTTCGATTCCTCGACGCGCAACGTCCTCGACCTCGGCGCGGTCGCGCTGCTGAAGGAACTTTCGCACCTGCCCGTCATCGTCGATCCGAGCCACGCCACGGGACGTCGCAGTCTCGTCATCCCGACGGCCAAGGCGGCGGTTGCGGTCGGCGCGGACGGCATCATCGTCGAATGTCATCCGGTCCCCGAGAAGTCCGTTTCCGACGCGGATCAGGCGCTTTCCCTCAATCAACTGGCGGAACTCGTCACCCAGATTCGCCCGATCGCGCATGCCGTCGGCCGGGCGTTCGACTTTTATTATTGCCCGGAGGAACGCTGCGCATGACGACCGTCCTGACCCTGCTCTCGGACGCGGCCACGCCGGTCGCGCTGTTCAATGAATTCAGTCGCACGAGCGACACGGCCTTCCTGTTTGAGAGTACGGAAGGGGACGTCCGGCTGGCGCGCTATTCGATTCTCGGCGCGGACCCGTCGCTGCTCGTCACGTTCGACGGCGACACGGCCACGGTCCGCGACCGGCTGCGCGGCACCGAACGCCGTGAATCCGCGCCGAATCCGCTCGTCTTTCTGCGCGATCTGCTCGCCGCGCACCGCAACCTCGTCAACGCGCGACTTGAACTGCCGTTTACGGGCGGCTTCGTGGGCTATCTCGGCTACGCGGCGACCAACCGCTTCGAGAACATTCGACGGCAGGAACAAAAGCCGTACGACACGCCCGACGGAGCCTACGGTCTTTACGACACGTTCATCCTGTTCGATCACCTCTACCGCAAAATCCACATCGTTTCGCATCGCGGCAAGGAAGCCGCCGAAGCCATCCGCGAACGTATCGAAAACCGCCAGCCGCTCCCTCCCCTGCGCGACAACGCCTCGGAATTTCCCGACAGCGACGTGTTCAACGGCGTTTCGGACACCTTCGATAAAGACGGATTCTGCGCGCTCGTCAATCAGTGCAAGGAATACATCGGCGAAGGCCAGGTCTTTCAGATCGTGCCGTCGCACCGCTTCTCGCTTCCCGTCTCGGCCCATCCGAACGACATTTACCGCACGCTCGTCAGCCTCAATCCCTCGCCCTACGCCTACCATTTGAAATTTCCGGGCTTCGATTACATCGGTTCCTCACCCGAAACCTTCGTCACCTGCCAGAACGGCAAGGTCACGCTGCGCGCCCTCGCGGGAACGCGCCCGCGCGGGACCACGCCCGCGGACGACGAACGCCTCGCCACCGAACTGCGCGCCGATGAAAAGGAACTCGCCGAACATCGCATGCTCGTTGACCTCGGACGCAACGATCTGGGCCGCGTCTGCAAGGTCGGCACGGTGAAAACCGGCGAGATTGCCCAAGTCGTACGCTACACCCATGTGATGCACCTCGCGACCGAGGTCACGGGCGATCTGCGCGACGACAAGACCGCGTTCGACGTGATTCAGGGCTGTTTTCCGCGCGGGACGGTGTCGGGCGCGCCGAAGATTCGCGCGATGGAACTGCTTTCGAAACTCGAACCGGAACAGCGCGGCATCTACAGCGGAACAGTCGGCTACATCGACTTGAACGGCAACACCGACGGGGCCATCGCCATCCGCTCGACGCTCGTGCAGAACGGGGTCGCGCACGTCAACGCGGGCGCGGGCGTGGTCTTCGATTCCGTGCCCGAACTCGAATTCGAAGAAACGCGCAACAAGGCCAAAAGCGTTCTCAAGGCGATTCAGATCGCGGAAAGGCAGGTGCGTCGTGCTGCTGCTCATTGATAACTACGATTCGTTCACCTTCAACCTTTTTCAAATGATTCAAATGCAGACGGACGAACCGGTCGAGGTCCATCGCAACGACCGGATCGGCATCGGCGAAATTCTCGAAAAGCGTCCGTCGGGCATCGTTCTTTCGCCGGGGCCGGGGCATCCCGCGGTTGACCGCGACTTTGGTGTGTGTCTTGACATCTTACGCAATCATCGTGATGTCATTTGCCCCGTCCTCGGCGTCTGTCTTGGCCATCAGGGCATCGTCCATGCCCACGGTGGCAAGGTCGTACGCGCCCCGCGCATCGTTCACGGGAAGACCAGCGAGATAAAGGTTCTCGAACCGTCGCGGCTGTTCGACGGGCTTCCCGAATCCTTCACTGCGATGCGCTATCACTCGCTCGTGGCCGAAGAAGAAACCTTTCCGGAGACGTTGAAGGTCACGGCGCGGGATACCTGCGAAGGACTGGTGATGGCGCTCGAACACCGGGAAGCGCCGATTTTCGGTGTCCAGTTTCATCCCGAATCCATCGGCACGCCGGAAGGCGCGCGCATCCTGAAAAACTTTTTAAACACAAAGGCACAATGACACGAAGACACAAAGGATTTTTTGAAAACTTCGTGCCTTTGTGTCTTTGTGCCTTCGTGTTCAAAACTCCATGCGAACCGAAATCGACAACCTGCTCAACGGCCGACTGACCGAGGCGGAAGCCTTCGCGGTCCTTGAATGGCTCACGCCGGAAATGACGGACGCGGACGAATTCGACCTGCTCATCGAAGCCGTCCGCGCCACCGCGATCCCGGTCCCCGCCATCGAAGGCGACCTGCTCGACTGCTGCGGGACGGGCGGCGGCGGCAAGCCACACTTCAATGTTTCGACGACGGTGGCGTTCGTCCTCGCGGCGGGCGGCGTCCGGGTCGCGAAGTTCGGCAACCGCGCGATTACCAGTCAGAGCGGAAGTTTCGACCTGCTTGGCGAACTCGGCATTCCCGCCGATCTTCCGGCTGAAGCCATTCCCGAACTGCTCGATAAAACCGGCCTCGCCTTTTTGTACGCACCGCAATTTTACCCCGCGTTGAAACGGCTGGTCCCGCTTCGCAAGGCATTCGGGAAGCCGACGCTGTTCAACTACATCGGGCCGCTGCTGCACCCGCTCAGGCCGACGCACCGGCTGCTCGGCGTGTCGCGCGAAAACATGCAGCAACGCGCCGCGCGTTTTCTGGCCAGAGATGAACGCACAAAACATGCCTACGTCGTACGCGGGGCCGACGGTTCGGATGAACTCACACCGTTCGGGACATCGCTCATCCTTCAGGTGACGCCGGGTGAAGTTCAACCACGCACGTTTACGACGACCGAGCCGCCGCCGGAAACGACCGGGGCGCATGGACCGGGCGAGAATCTCCAAATTTTTCAGGGAATTGTGGCCGGGATCGATACCGCGTCACCGGCGTACCGCGCGGTGTGCCTGAACGCCGCCGCCGGATTCGTCGTGGCGGGACACGCCGACAGCATCCGGGATGGGAAACGCCTCGCCGCCAACCTTCTGCGCGACGGCGCGGTCATCGGCCTCGTCAACCGGTTTCTGCAATCCGTCAATCGGTTGGCGGTTTGCGAAACCAAAGAGTAGGCTGGGGAGAAAGAACGCACCGATTCATCCGTTTCCTCTCTTTTCCGGCCCGCGGATTTCCGCGAGAAGGCGAGGTTTCAATGGCGCTCAGGCTTCCGGTCAATCGACAAACCATCGACGATCTCGTCCAGCAGGGCACGATGCTCTATCAGGCCACGGCGAACGGGAACGTCAGGGTACTCGCCGGGCTGCTCGGCCCGGCCTATCGTGGCCTCATTCAAAAACGCGGCAAAAGCGAAGCCTCGACGGCGCTCACGGTGGATTACCCGGCCAATTTCGATTGGGAATATCGCCGCGATCAGGGCGAAATGCGCCGCCTGACCGAAGCCGCCAAGGTTTCACAATGGAATTCGACCCTCGACCTGAACTGGGCGATGGATGTCGATCCCTACTCGCCGGAAACGCCGTTGCTGCCCGAGAAATTTCATCCGGCGTACTGGCTGCCGTGGTGGGAAACACTCACCCACAACGAACGCCGCCACCAGCTTCATGCCCTGACCGGATGGCTGTTAAGCCAATTTCTGCACGGAGAACAGGGCGCGCTGTTCGCCGCCGCTCTGACCACCACCGCCGTGCCGTGGCTCGACGCGAAACTCTACGGCGGGACGCAGGTGATGGACGAGGCGCGCCACGTCGAGGCGTTTCACACCTACCTCACGACCAAGCTCGAAAAGCTTTATGAAATCAACGACAACCTCTATGTCGTCATCGACGCGCTGATGACCGACTCCCGCTGGGACATCAAGTTTCTCGGCATGCAGATCATGATCGAGGGCCTCGCGCTCGGCGCGTTCACGTCCATGCGCGCGCTCACGGGCGAGCCGCTGATGAAGGAAATGCTCAAGCTGGTCATTACCGATGAAGCCCGTCACGTCCACTTCGGCGTGCTCGCGCTCGGCGAGTTCTATCGCTCGGAAATGACCGAACGCGAACGGCGCGACCGCGAGGACTGGGCCTTCGAAATGTCGCTTTTGTTGAGAAACCGCTTTCTGCTGCACGAAATCTACGATGAGTTTTACGCGCACAAGATGCGGCGGTCGCAGTGGAACCGGCTCGTGATGCACTCGGACATGATGGGTATCTTTCGAAAGACGATGTTCAAGCGGATCATCCCGAACCTCAAGCGCATCGGGCTATTGAGCGACCGGATTCGTCCGCATTACGCGCAACTCGGCCTGCTGGCGTTTGAAAACGGCAAGTCCGCGCCGGAACTCACGGCCGAGGATTTACTGAACGATGAATAAACCGAAACAATCCGGTCTGGCAAAGTTGCAGAAGGTCCTGAACGGAATTTTCTTCTTCGGAATTCTGAACTTTTTCATTTTCGTCGCGGGGACGTCTTTCCTTGGCGGAGACGCGGTCAACGGCAAGGAAATGGACGGGAAATACTTCGTCGGCAGTCATGGCAAACTGACCGAAGTGTCAAAGCCTGCCTTCAGGTACAGCCGACTGCATGTTCTTTCGCTTTTGATCACGCATCCGGCGGCGATACTCGCTGGCCTTGCTTCGTACATCCTGAAAAAACGGTCTGAAAACCAGCCACCGTCACATGTCTGACATTCTCAAGGAAATCGTCGAAAACAAACGTCTTGAACTGGCCGGACTGCCCCCTGAATCGCCGGAAGCGCCATCGCCCGGCGACGGTTCGTTTCTCGCGGCACTGGCGGTGGATGGATTGAAGTTCATCGCGGAAATAAAGCCTTCGTCGCCGTCGGCGGGCGTCATCCGCGCGGAGGTGAAGCTGCCGGAAATTCTGGAAGCCTATAACCGGTACGCCTCGGCGATTTCGGTGCTGACCGACGCGAAGTACTTCGGCGGTAGCCTCGATTTGTTATCCGAAGTTTCGCGCAATTCGCCGCAACCGACCTTGTGCAAGGATTTCATCGTTTCCGAACGGCAGGTTCGCGACGCGCGACGCGCGGGGGCGCAGGCCGTGCTGATCATCGTCAAAATCCTTTCGGATAAAGAACTGGACTCACTTCACGCGGCCGTTCTGTCGCTTGGAATGACGCCGCTCATCGAAATTCAGAACGATGAGGAACTCGACCGCGCCCTGAAGATTTCGCCGCAGGCGCTGCTCATCAACAACCGCAATCTCGAAACTTTCGACATCACGTTCGAAACCACGAAGCGGCTCGTTCCGCGCATTCCTTCAAACGTGGTCACGATTTCCGCCAGCGGCATCGAACGCCGCGCCGACATCGAGGAACTGCTTCCCTTCTGCTCGAAATTCCTCGTCGGCACAAGTCTCATGAAATCGGGCGACATCGGCGGGCAGTTCCGGGCTTTACTTGGTTTGTAATGAACGCAAAGACGCCAAGGCACAAAGACGCAAGGTCAAAAACCTTCGTGTCTTTGTGTCTTCGTGCCTTTGTGTTTGAAACGCTTGGAAAAAGCGGCAAACCCGAATTATCTTCACGGCATCCCGGACTCAAAATGAAGCTCTCGACAACTTCCGGAAGGATGTTTCAACCGTGTCACGCCGTGCGCTCCCGCTCTGTTTTCTCCTGATTTCAAACCTTTTTTCACCTGTTTTCGCCCAAGAAAGCAGGAACCCGGGACAGCAGAATCCCGGCACCGATCCGAAGCCGAAACCGCCCGCCGACACACCGCCGCCCGACACCTCGCAGGCCAAACGCGAAGGCGAGGAAGACGGTCTCGCCGACGGTCGGCGCGAGGCGGAAGAACGGGCGTACGAAGAAGGTCGCGCTTACGGCCGACGGCTCGGCTACCGAAACGGGTATGACTTCGCCGAACGCGAGCGACGGGCCGAGGAATATCAGACCGGCTTTTCACGCGGAACTTCCATCGGGACGGATCAGGGCGAGCGCGACGGCGAGCAGAAAGGCAATGAAGACGGCGACCGCCAGGGCCTGACCGATGGCGACGCACAGGGACAGGCCGACGCAACGGCCGAAGCCACCCGAACCGCCGTGCCCCCTGCGCGCGCCAAGGGCATTCGCGAAGCGGAAGCCGAGACGGCGAAAGTCACCGAACAGGCCCGGAACGATGCCATCCGGCGGGCGGATTCCGATGCTCAGGCCGAGGCCGAGCGCGTGGATTACAAACGGGGACGCGACGAATACCGCGCCGGACGCTACGCCGAGCCGACAAAGTTTCTCGGAACGTTTTCACAGCGCCGAACCTCCGCGCGTTTCGATCGGAAGGCGGTTCGGCCGCAAGCGTTGCGCGTGGCCTACGTCGTGCCGCAACGACCCGACATTCCCGACCCGGACATCAATGCGCGGCCCGACAACCGCTATCGCAAGCCGCGCCGGACGTACGAATTTCCAGTGCAGAACGAGGCGTACGGCAAAGCGTACAACGGGAGCTACCCCGACGGCTGGCGGCGGTATTTCCGCGACCTGTTCATCCGGGGATACCGGCTGGCCTATCTCGAAGGGTGGGACACCGGACGCTACGAAGCGCGGAACAATTCCTACACGGCGGACCGCGACCGGGGCTACGAGGAAGGTCGGCAACAGGCGTATCAAAAGGCATTCTCGGAAGCCTCCGCACGCGCGCGCGACCGGGCCTATGCGCGGGCCTTCGAGAACGCGCGGGCGACCACCTACGGGCGAGTCTTCCCCGGTGAATATGAACGGATATTCGAGGAAACGCGCCGAGCGGCCTATGCCGGAAGGGTGAAGGAAATCTACGACGCGGCCTATGCCGCGACCTATACCGAGCGGTATTCGCAAACGTACGCCGTGGCCAGCCGCGAACAGTACGCCCGTGGTCGGCGCGACGAAGCGGACGTTTTCAACCGTCAACCGGTGCGGGTGACGGATATTCGGGCGGTCGGCGCGCTTGAAGACGGCGTCATTGAACCGAATGAAACCGTCCGGCTGACGGTTCGGGTCCGGAATTTTTCGAAGCAGACGATCCGGGGCAGCGAAATCAGGTTGCTGGTTCAAGGCCGGGGGCTTGCGCTGGACGAATTCGACGCGCGACCGGTCGCCGATCTCGGCCCGGAAAGCGAAGCGGAATTCACGGAAACGTTCGCCATCCGTTTTCCCGAAGCCGCCGCCGGTTTCAACGCGGGTCTGACGGTCAGGGCCAATTACAATGAACGTGAATCGGACACACAGGGGATTGAGGTTCCGGTTCGCTATGTCACGGTTGTGAAAATCGACGACAAGGCACCGCTGGCCGAAGGCATCGCGCGGACGGTTACGATTTCGGTCCGCAACATTTCCTCGAAACCGCTTTCGCCCGACGCGATTCTGAAGCTGAGCGCCGACACGAACGAAGCCGAAATCGCCGAACGTCAGGCGCAGGTCGGCGGTCTGGGTCCGGGCGAAAGCCGAACCCTGAACTTCACCGTCACCGCCCGAACGCCGCAGGCCAACCTCGCGCTGCCGCTCGCGGTGAACATCTCCGGCGATAACCGGAAACTCGGCTCATTCGTCGCGTCCCCGCGTTTCAACGTCACCAACCCATACCGCATCGTCGGTCGGCTGACGGGCGGCGGGTTGCGCGCGGCGGGCACGGGCCGGGTCGAATACACATTCCGCAACGATTCGGCGACGGAGACCTACCACGGGCTGCAACTGCGGGCGCGGGTGATTTCCGACGATCCCGGTTCCGTCGAGATTCTGGGGCCGAACACGCAGTACCTCACGCCGCTCGGCAAATCCCGCTCGGCGTCGTTTGTGCTGCCGATGGTTGTCCGCAAGGCAAACACGGGCGGCATCATCGAACTTGAACTTCTGGAAGACGGCGTGCCGGTCGTCATTCACCGGATGAACTTTTAAAAAAATCCATGAACAAACGCCTCTTTCCGCTTTTTCTCGCCGTGGTTTTCATGGCACTTCCATCGGCCGTCCGGGCCGACGATTTCCCCAGGGCGTTCGTGGGGAATTTTGCCGATGCCAACGGAAACCAGCTTGAATTGAAATCCGGCTCGGCCAAACTCAAAGTGGGCGGCACGGAATACAAGGCTGACGCCGACACGATCGAGTCGGCGAAGGTTTTCGCCAAACTGCTCAAGGGCGAAACGAAGATTTACATCGAAAAGGGTTTGCCTTCCGTTTACGACCTTGAAGCCTACTGGGTGATTCCCGACCAGAAATCGAAGGTGCAATACGGCGAGGTGGTGTATTTCAAGGCCACGGTCATCTACTTCAGAATTCCGAGAAGCGGATCGGGAACGACGATGACGGTGCTGCGTTCGGATGACGGAATGGTGTCGCTCGACACGCTCACCAAACGCTGGCAGGTTGGCTGGGGCGAGCGGCGGATGGTCTACACGCTGAACCGGGTCGTGAAAAGCGGGAAGTGACGGGTACTTTCAGGATGCGTCGAAATAGATCTCTTTGAGGAGTTTTCCAAGTTCCTCGGCGCTTGGCCGTTCCTCGGGTCGCTTGGCGAGCGTACGAAGCAAAAGGGCTTCCATTTGCGGGGCCAGATCGGGTCGAAAACGCCGGGGAGGCCGGGGCGACTGGGTGAGGTGCTTCAGCGCGATGCCGACGAATCCGCTGTCATCGAATTCATAGGGCATTTCACCGGTCAAAAGCTGATACAGCATTACTCCAACGCTGTAGACATCGGAGCGACCGTCGTAGGGCAGGCTGTTTACCCGCTCCGGCGCGATGTAGTGAGCCGTACCGACGATGCCGCCAAAACCGGTCAGGGGCGCGCCACTCTCGCTATCGTTGTCTTCCATCATTTTGGCGACACCGAAATCCACCACCTTGACCGTTTCCCCGCCGGTGGTCTGATGCAGAAAGATGTTGTCCGGCTTGATGTCGCGATGAATGACGCCGCTCCCATGAGCTGCTGCCAGCACTTCGCAGACCGGAATCAGGATTTCCGCGCAGCGTTTCGGCGTGAACTGCCGCACCCGCACGATTTCATCAGCCAGCGTGACGCCGCTCAGAAGTTCCATCACCAGGTAGGCAATACCGTCGGAAGAGACGCCGGAATCAATGACGTTGACCGCGTTGGGATGATTGATGCGGCAGGCCGACATGCCTTCGCGCTTGAAGCGTTCAAGGGCTTCGGGTGAATCGTTGCCGGGTTGGGGCCGGAACACCTTGATGGCAATCGGACGATTCAGGCGAATGTGCGTCCCCCGAAAGACAACCCCGAATCCGCCGCTTCCGATGCGGAAATCGAGCCGATAATTGTTGTCGAGGACCGTCCCCGGGAGGGCTTCCGCCAGCGCGGAGAAAATCCGGTTCGCCTGTTGCTGCGATTTGACGAGTTCATCGTTTTTGCGGGCCAACTCGGCAATCTTTCCGTCGAGGGCGGCGTTCTTGCGTTCCACTTCGACCGTGGCCTTTTTCAGTTCCTCGTTGGTTCGGGCCATTTCGAGGTTTCGGATTTCAAGCGCGTTCTTGGCGGAAACCAGTTCCTCGTTCTTCTCGGCCAATTGGGAGGTCCGTTCCGCAATTTTGGCTTCGAGTTGCTGGTTGCGCTGGCGCAGTGTCCGCAACCGGGCCTGAACCGCGAGATACAGTCCACCCACGGTCAGGACAAGATATCCGACATAGGCCCACCAGGTCCGCCAGGGTGCCGGCCGGATGGCAAAGGCCACTTCCAGCGGCGCGGATTCCCGCCCCAGCGAATCCTTCCCCCAGACGGTGAAGGAATAATTTCCCGCGCCCAGATTGGTGTATTCCTTGCGAAACTCGGAAGTCCACTCCGAGGGCACCTCCTCGAACCCCTTGAGTTGAACGCGAAACCTGACGTCACCGCCTTTGAGTTCCCGGGGGAGTGCATATTCGAAAACGATATTGTTCTCGAAGTAGGAGAGCGCTTTTTCAGTCAGACCGCCGACGCCCAAACCGACCCACGTCTGGTCAGTGTTTTTCCCGATTTGAATACCGTTGACCGTCACCCGCTCGATTCGGACAACCGAAGGCGCGGCATCGGTCGGTGTCGGCTCGGTTTGCAATACCGCGACACCGTTTGTCGTTCCCGCCCAGATTCTTCCGGCGGAATCGATCATGCCGGCCTGACGAATGACTTCGTTGCTCGGCAGGCCGTCCTCAACCGAATAGGACCTCGATTCGACGCCGGTTCCGGTCAGTCGAAGGCGGGTCACCCCTTTCAGCGAGAAGGCATACAAACCGGTCTTTCCCGTCACCAGCTTTGAAATCGCCTTGTCCGGAAGCTCGAAGGGAATGCCTCCGAACAAAGGTTCGATGGCGGTATCGGGGCGGTCCAGCGGAATCTGGCAGACGCCACCGAGTGTTCCCACCGCAAGGTACGGTCGGCCGAGCAGATCCGTAATCGGGGCCAGTCCTTCGACATCATTGTTCGGCAGGGCGGAATTGCTTCGATTGAACGTCTTCCATTTTCCATCGACAAGGAAACACACACCATTGCCGCGGGTTGCAACGGCAATGGTCAACCGACCGGCCAGCGTGACCGGCAGAAAGGCCCGAACGACTGTTCCGGGGAAATCCGAATTGGTCGGATTGAATGTTTTCCATTCTCCGTCGGCGTATCGGGCCAGTCCGGCATTGAACGTTCCCACCCACAAGGTCGGTTTTCCCGGGGTGGTCACCAATTCCTCACAAACGGCATACACCTGGTTCCCGGGAAGTCCGGAATTCGCCGTGGTCCACACCTGTACGGCATGGTCATTTTCAAAGCGGACCAGCCCGTCATTGGTGGCAATCCAGATGCCCTTGGTGCCGCCTTCGCCCTGAATCTCGGAGAACCCATAGATCTGATTGCTGGGTAAACCCGAGTTTTGTTTGTCGAACATGGTCCACTTCCCGTCCGAGAAGCGGGCCACGCCGCCGCCATCCGTCCCGAACCACTGAACCGGCCGACCGGCGGTATCGGTGGTTTCAATCATCGACGTCACGATGTTGCTCGACAGCCCCACATTTCTCGAATCGAACGTCCGGAAGCCGCCCTCCGAAAGCCGAACCAACCCACTGTTGAACAATCCCACCCAGACCAGTTCAAGTCCATCGGGAGAGATTTCGGTGCGAATGGCATCCACCGCGTCATCCGGCAGGGCGGTGTTCTCGCGGTTGTACAGGGTCCATTTTCCGTCGTCGTATTTGAACACGCCGCCGCCGGGCGTTCCGGCCCAGAAGGCATGGCCGCCGGTCGCGGATTTGGCGGGGGCCAACCGGTGTACGGAAGTGTTGAGAATGGGTGAATTGGCCGGAGTGAACGTCTCCCACTTGTCGCCAGCCAGGCGGGATATTCCACCGGACAAGGTGCCCACCCACAGAACCTTCTCTCCGGAAGCGGAAGCCGTTTCGATCAGCCCGCCAATCTGGTTGGACTGAAGTCCCGAATTTTTCGTGTCGTACACTTTCCAGGCATTCCCCGAATACCGGGCCAGTCCCTGCCCCGTTCCGATCCACAGCACGGGCGTTCCGTCGGCCATCACCGTTTGGTACAGGCTTTCGACGAAATCGTTGGGCAACCCCGAGTTGGCCTGATTGAACACGGTCCATTTCACACCGTCGAACCGGACCAGTCCCCCGCCCCCGGTCCCGACCCACAATTCGGAAGTCCCATCCGAACGTTTTGTTTCGAGAATGGTCCGAATCCGGTCGCTCGGAAGCGTGCCGTTGGCCCGGTCGAACGTGGACCACCGCCCGTCCTTCAAACGATGCAGCCCGCCGCTGATGGTCCCGAACCACAAGCTTTTATCGGAAGCGCAGTACAGCACCCGAACGCCGCTGGAGGCGGTCGGATTCGGGATTTCAAACCGTTTCCATTTTGCTCCGTTGAAATACGCGACACCGTTGCCCGTACCGACCCAGAGAAAGCCGTCCGTGTCCCGTTCGAGGCTGAGGACCTTGTTTTGCGGGATGCCGTCCTGATCCGTGTAGAGCTTGATATTGGGACGTCCGACCGGGACTGACCGGGGAACCGAAGGAGAATCAGCCACGGCATTGCCACCCGGCCCACCCGTCAGAAAAAGGCAGGCCAGCACGCAACACAGGATTTCCAAAGGCTTTTTCACGTCGGAAGGGTCACGATGGCGCCGCGTACGCAGACCGCGCGGGCCTCAAAATGATGAACTTCAGGATGGCATTCCGGGCGGTCCCCAGCCGACGGGAAACCACTTTTCAGGCGGCAGGGACGCCTGCTCAACCATCAAGGTTTTTCTCGTTTGAGCGGTTTTATTTTCAGGACCGGCGTGGTATATCACGAAGACACTCAACGAATGTCACACCTTGTGGCCGACCGGTTTTTTGAAACCGGCAGCCAATGCTTCCCATTTCAGTCGAATGTAGGAAAAGGATACTCATGAGCGAGAAAAATACAAATCCCGACCTGATTTCCGAACTTGAAGGGGGTACCGCCGTCGCGTCGGTCGTCTCGGTCGAACTCGATGCTGAAACCCTGGAACATTTCAATCGCCTTTTGGGTCGCCCAGCCTCGATGCCCCGGATCGGTGAAGATGAATTGATCATCACCCTCCCCGAAACAGCCAGCATTGGTCTGGATGAACCCGACCAGGAAGAACAGCCTGAACCGGAACCGGCGAGTTCAAATGAACCCGAACCGGCGAGTTCCAACGAACCCGAACCGGCAAGTTCCAACGAACAGTAACTTCAAGAGCGGTGTTCATGGTTTCACGCGATGAACGCCCACCGAATACCGCCAGTTCAACAAGGGGGCAGACCCGGCGGGTTTGCCCCCTTGTCATCTGACGCACGCGGGAATCGGGCATCCGTCAAAAGGTCGCGGAGTTCCCTGTGAACGATCTGTTCATCACCGTAAAAGAAAAACCGACGCCGGAGGAAGCCCAATTCATCACCGGCAGTCTGAAAGAATTCAGCGAAGCCCATTCCGAAACCCGGAATCGGCTGGAACTCGCCATTGTCGTCCGGGATTCCGAGTCGCGGCTTCTGGGTGGCTTACGGGGCGTGACGGCGTGGAAATGGCTCTACCTGACCCATCTCTGGCTCGAAGAATCCGCACGGCATCAGGGACTCGGTTCGCGCCTGATTCTGGCGGCCGAGGATGAAGCCAGAAAACGCGGCTGCCGCTATTCGCACCTTGAAACCTTCAGCTTTCAGGCGCTCGATTTCTATCTGAAACTCGGGTATCGGCAATATGGCGAACTGGAGGATTATCCTCCCGGACACACCCGGTTTTTCCTGAAAAAATCGCTCGAATAATCCCGCTCCGCACAAAGCCTTCAACTCGTGGAACACTACCAACGCCTCAGTTCCAGCTTTCGGACCGTTTCTCCCGAAGACACGCTCCGGCGGATCATGCCCATGGCCGAACGGCTCGGCATCACCCGCGTCACCGACACGACCCGGCTCGACCGCATCGGAATTCCCGTCTATTGCAGCATCCGCCCGGACGCCATTCCCGGCTCCCTGTGCGTGAGCGCGGGCAAGGGCCTGCGCCACATCGAAGCGAAGGTCGGGGCCGTGATGGAAGGCATCGAAATGGCCCTCGGCGAATACGGCCGCTCGCCGGTCACGTCCTTTCCCGCCACGCCGCGCGACGTGTTCGACGGCGCGACCCGTCCCGACGCCATCCTCGATTTCTGTCCTCGACTTGAAACGCGCATTCCGCTCGATCTGCCGATCGAATGCGTCGAAGCCGAGGAAATCTTCTCCGGTACGCGAAGCGCCATTCCCGCCGAACTGGTCTTCATTCCCTATCGCCAGATGCACGGCGGCACCTCGCTTTTCGGGGCGAGTTCAAACGGACTGGCCTCGGGAAACACCTTGAACGAAGCCACCCTGCACGGCTTGGCCGAAGTCGTCGAGCGGGACATCAACTCCTTCCATCTGGCGAAGGATTATTCACGGCTGGTGCTTCCCGAGAGCTGCCCGCCGCACATTCGCGACATTTTCGAAAAGGTCGCTGCCGCGGGGTTGGTCCTGCATCTGCGCTACCGTCCGAATCCGTTCGGCCTGCCGCATTTCTCGGCGGCGATTTCCGATCCCGACCACGAGGACCCGCTGTTCGTGAACGGCGGCACCGCCTGCCATCTTTCGCCTTCGATTTCAGCCGTCCGGACCGTCTGCGAGGCCGTGCAAAGCCGTTTATCCTTTATTCATGGAGGACGTGACGATCTGGTTGACCGCCACCGGCGGTACGCCAGACTGACCGCCGCCGAACGCCTCAAACGCGCCCGTCGGACGGTCGGCAATTACGCCCGCGCCACCGATGCCATCGCCTTCGATGACATCCCCGACCAGACCCCGTCCGACCCGACCATTGAGGCGTGCCTCGAACGATTTCGCGAACTGCTCGCTCTGGAAGGGATTCACCACGTTTTTCGGGTCGTGTTGAGTTCGCCCGACGATCCCGTCCTCATCGTAAAAATCGTCGTGCCGGGACTTGAAGCCTTTAGCGAAGTCAACGCCCGCGTCGGTCGGCGCTTGAGGGACTATGTCAAAAACATTGTCAAATAAGTGTTTCCTCTACGTCGGCCCGACGGCGGCGAGCGCGGCCGATGAACTCTGCCGCGACGAGGAAAACCTGCGTTTTCTGCCGCCCGTCCGGCGCGGCGATATCGAAACGCTCGACGCGGCGGAATCGCCCGGCGTCATCATTCTCGTGGACGGCGTCTTTCATCAGTCGCTTTCCGTCGGTCACGCCGAACTTCTGCGCGCGGTTCGAAACGGATGGGAAGTCTGGGGGCTGTCGTCAATGGGGGCGATTCGCGCGTACGAAATGCGGACGCACGGCGTCAAAGGCTACGGTCGGGTGTATCAGCGCTTTCTCGAAGCCGAGGATTTCCGCGATGACGAAGTCGCGATGATTCACGAAGCCCAGCCGCCGTATCGCCCGAGTACGGAACCGCTCGTCCACTTCCGCGTCGGCCTCGAACAGCTCACGGAACGCGGCGTGCTTCCCTCATCCGCCGCCGCCGGCATCCTCGAAGGACTCGAAAACATGTGGTTCGGCGAACGAACGGTCAGCCTCGTTCGAAAAATGCTCGTGGAATCACTTGGACAGGATGCCGCGCCGACCATCGCCGAATGGGCGGCGAATATCGAAAGCTTCCGCATCAAGTCGCATGATTTCAGGGATTTCCTGAAGGAACGTCCGTGGGAGCGGTAGAAATCGGCCACGGATTACACGGATGACACAGATTCAGCCACACATTCCCGCAACCGCGCCGCCGTTTCCTCGGGCAACGTATCGTTGATGAACATTCCCGCGCCGCTCTCGCTTCCCGCCAGATATTTCAACTTCGTCGGCGTACGGTGCGGCGGCGTGAATTCAATATGAAAATGGTAGTGCCCGTGGTCGCCGCCGTCGGTCGGACGCTGGTGCATCGACATGATGTAGGGCAATGAAAAGTCGAACAACCGGTCGTACGTCACAAGGACCGTCTTCATCATTTCCGCCAGCAGGCGGCGTTCCGTCGCGTCGAAATCGGTCAGCGCGGTCGCGTGCCGCCGCGCGACGATATGTACTTCAAACGGATACCGCGCGAAAAACGGCACGAAGGCGACGAACCCCGCGTTTTCGGCCACCACGCGGCGTCCGTCGCGATATTCCTCGGCCACGATGTCGCACAGAAGACAGCGCCCTGTCTTGTCAAAATGGTTTTTGGACTGTTCGAGTTCGCGCGCGATTTTGGGCGGGATGAACGAATATCCGTAAATCTGGCCGTGGGGATGATGCAGCGTGACGCCGATGGCCTCGCCCTTGTTTTCGAAGATGAACACGTAATCGACGCAGTCCATCGCGCCGAGCGCGGCGTAGCGGTCGGTCCAGACGCGAACGAGGTTGTGGATGCGTTCGACCGGCAGATCGGCGAGCGTGGACGTGTGGTCGGAAGTATAGACGACGACTTCGCAAATGCCCGCGCCAGGACGAACGGGATACAACTCGCCGCCTTCGATGGCCGGTTCGGGCGGCTCGGGGCGCAGGCTCGGAAAGCGGTTTTCAAAAACGACGATGTCGAATTCCGCCTCGGGAATCTCGGTCTCGACGCCGCCCGGTTTCGTCGGACAGAGTGGACAGTAGTCGGGGGGCGGTAAAAACGTACGATCCTGCCGGTGGGTCGCGGTCGCGATCCACTCACCGAGCATCGGATTCCATCTCAGTTCCGACATCCGCGATCTCCGCCTTTTCCGCCTCGAAATCGAAATAGATGAGCATTCGCCCGTCGGGCATCCGCGTCTCGCGCCGCCGCATGACGGGTTCGCGCGCGTCGGGCGCGTTCGATTCCGTTCGCTCGCTCATCCCTTTTTCCCGAGGACGGCCAGCCCGACGAACAGTCCGCCGAACACGGCCATCGCCGCGCCCCAGTACAAATTGATGTTGAGGGACAGGGACTTGGCATACATCGCGTCGCCGCCCGTCGCCGCCCCATAACCGATAAGAATGACGCCGATGATGAGAAACATCAGTCCAATCGGCATCCGCACATCCATTCCGCCAGCACCGCTCATAAAACCCCTCCGAAGGTGTCGGGTATCGGGTGTCGGGTATCAGAAAGGTTTTGGGTTCTGGGTTCTGGGTGTTTGGTTCCGGAGTTCGATCAAAAATCCATTCTCCCGACCCCAATACCCAAAACCCACTACCCCAAACCTGTTCTTAAAACCTGAAACCCGACACCCGAAACCTTTTCAAAAGAAGATCACATTCAGCACCAGCGTCAGCGCCAGTACGATGACGGCCAGCACGCCCGGTCGCGCGAAAAAGGCGAGGTTGCCTTCTTCCGGCTTGGGCGTCAGCGAGTAGACGAGGCCGACGAGTTCCTTGTCCTCGCGCGGTCGCGTCGCGACGCTGACGACGATGGTCACGACGAAGCACACGACCCATGCCGCGATGGCCGTCCAGAAGGTTTGCGCCAGCTCGCTGTGATACATCATCGACTTTGTATGAAGGATGCCTTCGGTGATGTATCCGCCTTTAAAGCCGACTTTCCCGCCTTCCGGCAGCGAAATTCCGTGATGCACCGCCGCCGCGAGCGTCCCCGAAACGAGGCCGATGAACGCCCCGTGTCCCGTCGCGCGCTTCCAGAACATGCCGAGCATGAAAGTCGCGAACAGCGGCGCGTTGACGAAGGCGAAGACGAGTTGCAGCACGTCCATGATGTTGTTGAACGAGGCCGCGATGTAGGCCGCCGCGACCGACAGCGCGATGCCCGCGACCGTGGCGACGCGGCCCATCCAGAGGTAATGCTCGTCGCTCGCGTCCTTCTTGAAGTAGCTCTGGTAAATGTCGTAGGTCCAGACCGTGTTGAAGGCCGTCACGTTCCCCGCCATTCCCGACATGAACGAGGCCAGCAGCGCGGTCAGGCCGAGGCCGAGCATCCCCGACGGCAGGTAATGGATGAGCATCATCGGCGTCGCGAGGTCATAGTCGATGACCGGCTTGCCCTTCTCGTCGCGTTCGACATCCGCGCCCTTCATCTTGGCCGGAATGATGCCCTGCTTGACCTCGGCGGGCTTGGCGACGGCCGTCGTCGGGGCCGTACCTGACGCCGTCGTGCCGATGGTCAGCGCGAGCATTCCCGGCAGAATGACGAGAAACGGAAAGAGCATTTTCGGAAGCGCGGCGATGAGGGGCGTGCGCCGGGCCGCTGACATCGAGTCCGCCGCCATCGCGCGCTGCACGACGAGAAAGTCGGTACACCAGTATCCAAACGAAAGTACAAAGCCCAGCCCCATCGCCAGCCCGAACCACTCGACGCCGACGGGGTTCTTCGTCATGTCGCCCATGAAGGCCCACGACTGCGTGTAGGCCGTCGGCGCAAAGCCCTGCGCGGTCGAATGCGCGGCCAGCTTCGCCTGAAGCCCGGCCCAGCCGCCTACGTCGCGCAGGCCGAGAAAGACCAGCGGCAGAAAGCCGAAGACGATGAGGAAGAACTGGAGCACTTCGTTGTAGATCGCGCTCGTCAGGCCGCCGAGAAAGATGTAGCCGAGGACGATGAGCGAGGCGATGAGCATCGAGAAGTTGTAATCCCAGCCGAGCAGCAGGTTGAACAGCTTGCCCATCGCGTAGAGCGACACGCCCGACGAAAAGATGGTCATCACGGCGAAGGAAATCGCGTTCAGACCGCGCGTTTTCTCGTCAAATCGCAGCTTGAGGTACTCCGGCACGCTGCGCGCCTTCGACCCGTAGTAGAAAGGCATCATGAAGACGCCGACGAAGACCATCGCCGGAATCGCGCCGATCCAGTAGAAGTGGCTGGTGGCGATGCCGTACTTCGCGCCCGACGCCCCCATGCCGATGACTTCCTGCGCGCCGAGATTGGCGGAAATGAACGCCAGACCGGCGACCCACGCGGGAATCGAGCGTCCCGACAGAAAGTAGTCCGTGCTGGATTTCATGTATCGCTTCAACGCGAAGCCGATACCCAGCACGAACACGAAATACACGGCCATGATGACGTAGTCGATCAGGATGAGCTTGACACTCGGCATCGAAAATCACGACTCCATTCGTCGGCGCGGGGGCAGCCGAAGGATTGGCGCGCGTCCGCCCGACGGGGAACGGCGCGTTCAATGATTCTGTTTCACTGAGGGAAGATTCGGACGCGCACGCTAGCCGAAAACTGAGTACGGAACAATACATTTTTAGCGGATTCGCGGCGGTGCCCCGGACAAGAAAACACCCCGCGGCCGAGGGGCGGTCATCGCAGGTGGCGCCGGAACATGTCCAGAAAAACGCGGCAATTCGTCGGCGGCGCTTCGCCCTGACGCGCTCTCGTCAGGAAATCGTCGAAACCGGGAACGTCGCGAACGGTTTCCTTATCGAGATTGACGAAACTCATCGACCAGTCGCTGAACTGCCGCTTCGAAATGCGTTCTTCATAAAGCACGATGATGCCGTGATGGCGCGGGTCGGCGGAAATCAGCGCGAATAATTCGCGAACCTGGTCCTCCGGCCCCTCGATGACCTGCATGAAATTTCCTTCCTTGTGCAGCAGCATGCCGGTGACGCCTCTGGCTGCGTTTCGAGCGCGACTTTGCCGAAGCAGGTCGAGCAGTTCCGCTTCGGAAAAGGGATGGGTCGCCGTACTGACGTAGACAATCGAGAAAAGCATGGGGGCCTCGCGGTACGACAAAGCCCAACCAATGACGCGTTCAGACTTCGTCGTTAAAGAGACTGCCGATCCGGTCGGCCTCGCTCGGAGACAGATGACGCGGCATGCCCGAAAGAATGCCGTAGATATTCCGGAACGGCTTTCCAATGTTCATGCCGTCGGCGCTGATGCCGAATTCACGGATTTCCTTGTCGTGACCGGAGCCGCGCATCTTCAGCACGGTCAGTCCGCGACGCATTTCGCCGTGCATCTCGACGTATCGAAGCAGGATGATGGAATCCGTGATGGTTGAAATATGGGTCTCGGTCGCGGATGTGCCGCCCATGAGCGTCGGCGTCGTCGAGGTGAACAGGCCCGCAATTTCATGATGCTTGATGAACGAGGTGAAGGAAATGACGAATTCGCGAAACCCGCGCAGCGTCGCGACCCGTTCGAGCGCGGAGAGCGAGTCCACGGCCATTCGATTCGGTCTGAATTCCTCGACCACTTCCTTCATGCCAATGAGGTGATCCTCCAGTCCGGCGGTTTCGGGATACACGCACATGACTTTCAGCCGCCCTTCGGCTTCCATCTTTTCGAAATCCACGCCCCATCCGAGCGCGTTTCGGAAAAGCTGCTCGCGACTTTCCTCGAATGCGAACAGCAGACACCGCTCGCCGGCCTCGAATCCGCCCGCGATGAACTCCGTCGTCATCAGGGTTTTCCCTGTTCCGGTCGCGCCGGACACGAGGATGATCGAATCCCGGAAGAAACCGCCGCCGCACATCCGGTCGAGTTCGGAATTTCCCGACGAAATCCGCAGATTCGAGGATTTCTGTTTCAACTCGATGGCCGACAACGGCAGGACCACCACTCCCGCTTCAGGGACAATCGTGAAGGGGAACTCGCCCTTTTGATGGGTGGCGCCGCGAAACTTGAGAATTTCAAGCGTGCGCCGACGCTTCTCGTCCTCAAGCACGTTGCGGAGAATGACGACATTGTCGGCGACGAATTCCTCGATGCCGTGGCGGACGACTTCGCCGTACTCCTGCATCCGCTCCGCCGTGAGCACCGCCGTCAGCTCCAGCCGCTTCAAACCCGCGACGACACGCAGCATTTCCTGTCGAATCATCGCGAGGTCAGGGAAACGCAGGAGCACTGACCCGAAGGCGTCGAAGATGATCCGGCGCGCGCCGACCTGAGCCACGCTCTGTTCGATTCGCGCGAGAAGCGCTCCGAGGTCGAACGCCCCGATGACGACGGACTCTTCTTCGGGTTGCGGCGTCGCGTCGATAAAGACCCATTTCCCCCGCCGTTCCCAGTCGGCGATGTCCCAGCCGAGCGAAAAGAGGTTTCGACGAATGTCCTCAGGAGATTCCTCGAACGTCACGAAAACGCCCGGTTCGTCAAACTGTCGAATGCCGTCAGCCAGAAACTGGCTCGCGAAAACGGTCTTGGCGCTTCCCGCCGTTCCGGTCACGAGCGTGGCGCGCCCGAGTGGAAGCCCTCCGTCGGCGATAAAATCAAAGCCGGAAATCCCGGTGGCGAGTTTTTCGACAAAGCGGGCGGGTTGGGACATAAACGACAAAACGAAACCGGTTCAAATTCGAGTCACGACGCGGGAGGAACGTCGTCGGATGACTGGAGGCCGAGTACCAGGGCGACTCGCGCCTGGTCCGAAAGATCGCCGACCACGCGCAAGGAAGGCAGCGGAAGCAGGCGAACCAGTGTCGGGGTGGCGAGAATCTTCGAATGTTCGGCCATTTCGGGCGATTCGAGAACGTCCACCACGGAAATGCGGTACCGCCCCGGAATCCAGCGTTCGCACAGGGAACGAAGGTTTTTGACGGCGGTTTCCGAACGGGAGGAATGTCCGGCGATAAAAAGCGAAAATGAGAATACTTGAGCCATGGCGCGCCTCTCACTCAACCATCGGCTTGAAAGGTTTTCCGGAAGCAAGATTTCCGAACGAGCGTAGGCGATAATATGCAGTCAGGCAGCCCATGAACTCAAGCAGCCTCAGACGAAGTTCCTCGTCGTGAGCCTGACTGAGCCTTTGTTCGGCGGCCAGTCTGGCGGAAACCGCCGAATGAAGATCGATGACGTCACGCGGACTCGCGTGGAAAGCGCCGAGGTCCCGGGCAAAGCTCCGCAGCGCGGCGGAAACGCCGTGTTCCACCCGGTACAACCGCTCCTCGACGGCCTGTTCAATCAGAAGGACGTAGGTGTCGCATAACTCCCGGAAGACCGACGCATCGGCCTCGCGCAACGGCACAACGCCGAGCAATCCGGGGGTCATGTGAAGTCCCTGAACGTCCGAAAGGTGTTTGAGAAAATCCGCCTCGCGATTTCGCTGGGCTTCGATCAGCACCCGAATCCGGTTTTCCGAAAAGGCCAGCGCGAATTCCTTCTGGGCCGAAATGTCGGAATGCACGACCAGCAAGCGATCCGGTCCGGAATCGCCGATGCGGGAAGCCTGCAACAGAAACCAGCGCTCCCGGTGCGGCGCGTGACAGGGGTATTCGATTTCAAAAAGGGGAATCTCGCCGGCGGCGACGGCCCGCAGACCGTTCACGACCCGGTGCCCGAACCGGGCATCCGGGCCTTCGCAGGACTCACAGATGGAGAAATAGTTCTGGCCAAGCCACGCTTCGGCGGACCGGGTGTCTCCGTTTTCCCGGCCGAATTCAACCCAGCGACGGTTGACGAAGCGCACGGTCCCGTCATCGCCAAGAATGGCGACATTCGCAACCAAGGCATCCAGAACGGCCCGATGCATGACAGGGATTCCCCAGCAGATGAGGTGAGTTCATCGACATGTGGGGCTGAAAGCCGAATCTACGCGAAATTTCGCTCCCGTCAAACCTTTTCACTTTTTTTTATTCGTTCCCCGAGTGCTGAAAGAATGCGGGCATGGAGGTCGCGCAACCGGACCGGCTTGCTCAGATAGTCGTTCATCCCGGCCGCGAGGCAGCGCTCGCGGTCCTCGGGCTTCGCCAGCGCCGTCAGGGCCATGATGGGAATGTCCTCGCCGCCCTTCATGCGACGAATCCGGCGGGTGGCTTCCAGCCCGTCCACGCCGGGCATCTGGACGTCCATGAGAATGAGGTCGGGGAACGCGGCGGCGACTTTTTGGAGAACTTCATTTCCGTCGCGGGCAATATCCACGCCGATTCCCTTGGATTCGAGGAAATCGACGATGACCAGAATATTGTCCTCGATGTCCTCGGCCAGCAGTATGTTCCACTGCCGACTGGGCGCGGGGAGTCCCGTGGGCGTCTTCCGCGAAACGCCGTTGGCAACGGACGGCGGTTGCGCGTCCGAGCGCTGAAGCGGCAGGGAAACCCGGAACCGGCTGCCCTGCCCGACTTCGCTGTCGAGCGAGACGGTGCCGCCGAGCAGGCGGGTCAGCCGGTCCACGAGCGAAAGGCCGAGGCCGGTGCCGCCGAACTGGCGGGAAAGCCGGCTGTCGAGCTGCACGAACGGCTGGAACAGGCGCGATTGCTGTTCGGCGGGAATGCCGATTCCGGTGTCCCAGACTTCCAGTACGAGACTGGTTCCCGTTTCATCAACGGTCACGTTCAATCCGACGGTTCCGGCGGTCGGCGTGAATTTCACCGCGTTTCCGAGCAGGTTCATCAGAATCTGCTTCACCTTGCGTTCGTCGGTGACGATGGTTTCGTCGAGACCGTCTCCGTCCAGGATGACCTGAATCCGTTTCCGCGTGGCGGTTTCCCGAATGAGTCGCAGAACCGCCTGACAGGTCTGCCCGATCGTGACCGGTTCGAAATGCGGCTCCAGTTTGCCTGCCTCCACCTTTGCCAGATCGAGGATGTCGTTGATCAGGTTCAACAGATGCGTGCCGCTTTCCTGGATCGTCCGGACCGCCTTCGCCTTCCGCTCGTCAAGAGGTCCGTAAATGTTTTCGAGCAGCGATTCGGAAAGGCCGAGAACGGCGTTCAACGGTGTCCGCAACTCGTGACTGACGCTCGCGATGAACTCATCCTTGAGGCGCGCGGCCTTGGTCAGCGCCTCGTTGACGGCCCGCATCTCCTCGGCCTGCCGCAGCAGCAGTTCCTGCGCATGTTTTTCCTGTGTGACGTCGGTGAGAATGCCGACGAGGCCGGTGACGTTCCCCTGCGCGTCGCGGATTCCGGAAATGGATTCGCGCACCGGCAATGTCGAGCCGTCCGCCCGCACGACGGTCGCCTCCATTTCCGGTGCCTGTTCCCGCTTCAGCAATTCGGCGAACAGGTCATAGGCGAAGGAAATCGGATGGCCGACCTCCCGGCTGACCTCGTCCATTCGCGCCCGAATCTCTTCAAGGTCGTGGAATACAAGCGGTGACTTGTGCCCGACCAGTTCGTCCGCCGTAAAACCGGTCAACCGCTCCGCCGCGCGATTGAAGGTCCGAATGCGGCCCCGGCTGTCGGTCGTCACGATGGCATAGTTGGCGGCGTCGAAGATGGCCTGTTGCAGGTTCGTGAGTTCCTTCTGCTCCTGGTTGGCCTTGGCCAGTTCCGCCGTCCGCGCCGTCACGCGCATTTCCAGTTCCTGATTCAGCTTCTTGAGATTCGCCGCCGTCTGGTGACGTTCCAGTTCGGTTTGCGCGAGGGTCGTGAAAATCTTCAGCACCGCCCCCGAACGGCCATCGAGACGGATGGGCGACCGTTTCAGAAACACCAACAGGCCGATGTGCTGCCCGTCGCGGTTCGACAGCCGCGACACGAACACATGCTCGGCCCCGAGCGCCGCGCGAATCCGCCGCACGATGGATGGTTCGGCGTCGTCGGAGGCCCCGCCGACGGAGTCCGCCGTCATGCCGGGCACGGAATCGGCGTCGATGACGGACCCGTCCCACGTCACCGCGAGCGGGGACCACCTCGCCCGCCCCGCTTCGTCAGGTTCAAGGGCCACCAGCGCCGCGCCGTCGGCCCCCAACGCCGTCGCGGCACCCGACACGAGCGACCGGAAGAATTCCATCCCGGAGTTGACCGTGATTCCGGTCACGATGTCCTTGAAAAGCTGCGCCGTTTCATGCTGTTCGGTAATGTCGTTCTGAATCGAAATGAACTGGGTGAGACGGTTCATTTCATCCAGAATCGGCACGCAGGTGGCCTGCACCCAGAACCGCGTGCCGTCCTTGCGACGATTGCAAATCTGTCCCGCCCAGACGCGACCGCTTCGCAGCGTCGCCCACATCTCCGTGAAAAATTCCTTCGGATGCGTGCCGGAATTGAACACCCTGGGGTTCTGTCCGATGAGTTCGCTCGAAGAATATCCGGACAGCCGGCAGTAATGTTCGTTGACGTAGTTGATCATTCCTTCCGGGGTCGTGATGACGATCAGCGACGACACATCGACGGCGAAACGCACCTCGGCGAGTTCACGATTGATGCGCCGCATGGCCTGTTCGGCGAGCTTGCGGTCCGTGATGTCGAGCACCGCGCCGAGAATCCCGGTGATCTCGCCGGTCGCGGACCGCAACGGAAAATAATTCGCCAGAAAATAATGGGTCCTGCCCTGATCCATCGCGAGCGGCGCCGCGATTTCAAGGTCCTGAATGACCTGCCCGTCACGCAGCACGGCGTCGAAAATCGGTTTCAGCCGTTCCTCGAAGTCGGGCATGAAGTCCGAGATCCGGCGTTCGAGGAAGTAATCCACCGGATACCCGTTCATCATCGAAACCAGTTCGTTCGCCCTGACGAACCGGTAGTCCGGATCAACCGCGAACAGCGCCACCGGCGCGAAACGGTACAACTGGTCGAGTTCGGCGAACTGATTCCGGATTTCGGCGGCCTTCCGGGCCAGTTCATCCAGCGCGGCCTTCCGCTGGGTCACATCGCGCAAAATCGCGGCGAAACCGCGCTCTCCGCGCCACGTCACCTCCGAAAGCAGAAGCTCGACCGTGTGAACCTGACCACCTTGAAGAACCTCGATCTCGATGCCCTTGTCGAGCGCGATCGGAATCCCCAGTTCGCCACCGCTCAGTTCTTCTTCCTTCTTTCCGAAGATGGCCTGCGCCGCCGGGTTGGCGTACCGAACCACGCCGCCCTGATCCAGAATGACGATGCCGTCGGCGCACTGGTGGAACACCTGCCGGTATTGCTCGAACTGCCCCCGGACCCGTTCCGTCAATTGCTGCCGCGCCGTCAGCTCGCGCCAGAACAGGAGAAAAAGCAGGGCGGCGGTGATGACGACAAACACCATCCCCTTGAAAACCGAAAAGAAGTATCCCGCGTCCCGGGCGGGAAAGAGCCAGAGGACCGCCGTATCGGAGAAGAAAATCCACAGCGTGGACAGGCACACATATCCGGCGGTGATCCGGAGCGCGGAACGGGTTGCCGAAAATGAATTTCTGGGTTGAGCGCTCACGGGGGAAGCCTCTCTATCGGCAAGCTGAATTTTTCAGGTGAAAAGCCGGCGGCACATGGCGCAACATTCCAAAATTACTGAAAACGAACGCATCAATCCATCATCAATTTGGAGGACGCATGGAAAACTCGCCGGAAAAGACGGGGAAAGTCCTTATTGTCGATGACGAGGAGATCGGTCGTGAGACGCTCACCGGAGTCCTTACCCCGCTGAATGTCCGCATCGCCTGCGCGAACGGAGGAGTCGAAGCGCTGGAACGCTGCCGGTCCTGGAAGCCGGACGTGGTCCTGCTCGACGTGATGATGCCGGAGATGGACGGTTTTCAGGTGTGCCGCGCCATCCGCGAAGACCCGGAGATTGCGGAAACACCGATTCTGCTGATTACCGCGCTCGACGATCAGGACAGCCGCCTCGAAGGCTTTCAGTCCGGCGCGGATGATTTCATCACCAAACCGATTATCCGCACGGAACTGCGGATGCGAATTCGTTCCCTGCTCAGGATCAATCGGTACCAGCACCTGCTCGCCGCCCAAACCCAGTTTCGCTGGATCGCGGACCAGTCCGAAAACGGCATTCTCCTGCTCGACCGCAACGAACGCATCACCTACGTCAACCCAATGGCCAGAAAACTGCTGGAACTCCCGGAAGCGGTCCCGGCGGATCAGCTCGGTGATTTCCGCGAACTGGTCAGCGGCAATTTCCGCCTTGAACCGGAACCGGGCTGGCGGATGCCGTTGAGCGCCTTTGGCGAGCGCTGCCCAAGGTTTCTCCTCAAATCCGAAACTGCCGTCGCGCCCCAGTTCTGGCTGGAAGTCACTCCGCTCGAACTGCCGCTCGCCACGGATGGCGGGCTGGCCATCCGCCTGACCAACATCACCGACCGGAAAATCCACCAGATCGCCCAGTGGCACTTCCACTCGGCCCTCAACCACAAACTGCGAACCCCGCTGTCGGTCATTTTCGGCGCCCTTGAACTGCTTGAGTCCGAAGGAACCGGCATTTCACCCGATCTTCTGCGTGACCTCGTCGCGCTCGCCCGAAACGGCGCCACGGAACTCAAGGAAAAAGTCGATCAGGCCCTCAGTTTCGTCAATCTGACCGAAAGCGTTTTCGAGGACTCGTTTTTCCCGAATCACGGACAGTCCACGCTCGTCAGGGAGGTCGCCACCCTGATGCTGCTTCCGCCGCCGAACATTCATGAAGCGGGACCGCTGTCCGGTCGCGGCATCGCGCTCTCCCGAACGTCAATGGAAACGATTTACCTTGAACTGTTCGGCAACAGCGTCCGGTTTCATCCGAACCACACGCCCGTCATTGACATTTCCTTCGCCACGACCGACGACCGGCTCGACATCCGGTTCGCCGACGACGGACGCACGCTGTCTCCCGATCACCTGCTCAAGGTCTGGTATCCCTATTTTCAGGGCGAACGCTGGTTCACCGGCCAGATGAAAGGCATGGGCGTCGGTCTGGCCGAAATCGCACTCCTCGTCTGGGGCGTCGGCGGAACCTGCGAAATGACCAATCGCCCCGGACGCCCCGGCGTCGAAGTGCGGCTCTCGCTCCCGCTGATCTCTCCCGTCTCTCCCGCGCGGCCCGAAACCGCGAACTGACCCGGAAAAACCTCCCCGTCCTGAAAATTTGTTTGCAGCCCCCGCGTTTCGCTATATGTTTGCGAAAGTTCCGCCCGGCGGTTCTCCCCTCCACAGAACGTGACCAGTCGCCAACCGTCGGTCAAACCGTCGGCGACGGCTTCCTGAACACGGCTCTTCAAACCGGCCAGCTCATTCCACCCGCAAGGATTTCCCAGCGTGATTCTCGATCTGTTCAACCTCGAAGGTAAGGTCGCCCTCGTCACGGGCGCATCATCGGAAGTCGGTTCGGCCATCGCCATCGCCCTCGCCGAAGCCGGGGCGGATGTGGCCTGCCAGGAAAGTACCCGTCAGCCGGAAGTAACCTGCGCGGCCATCCGCAAGCTGGGCCGACGCGCGCTGCCGGTCGTGGGCGACCTTTACGACCGGGCCTTCCACAATCACATCATCAACTCGACCCTGGAGACGCTCGGCCGCATCGACATTCTGGTCAACAATGAAACGAGCATCCACCGCATGCCCGCGCTCGACTACTCCGACGTGGACTGGAACTACGCGCTGGAAGTGAATCTCTCGGCGGTCTTCCGTCTTTCCCAAATCGTCGGACGCCACATGATCGAACGCGGCAGCGGGAAAATCATCAACATCGCCTCGGTTCTCGCCTTTCAGGGCGGCATCTTCGCGCCCGCGCTCGCCGCGTCGAAAGGCGGCCTGATTCAACTCACCAAGGCGCTCGCCAACGAATGGGCCATCAAGGGCGTGAACGTCAACGGCATCTCGCCCGGCTACGTCATTTCCGAAAGCACCCGCGAATTGCGCGAAGATCCCGTCCGCAGCCGCCAGATCAACGAGCGCATCCCGGCCGGACGCTGGGGCGATCCGAAGGAACTCGCCGGCGCGGCCGTCTATCTCGCGTCCAGCGCGAGCGACTACATGCACGGACACATCATGGTCGTGGACGGCGGCTGGATGGGTCGTTAAGGACTTTCACGTTCCGAAGTCCGCATTATGAAAAAGCCGCGCCGAACCTCGTTCCGCGCGGCTTCCGTGCTTTTGGAAGAAAAAGTCCGCTCGCGCACGGTTGAACTCGTCAAACGGAAGGGTATTATCCCGCATCCGCCCGGAAATTATTCAAATCCACCTGAGGAACGCTCGTTTTACTATGTCGGCTCCCGCGAAAAACGTTCTCGGCACGCTTCTCGAATCGTGCAGCACCTCACCGATGACCGGTTTCTACCGTGACGGCTGCTGCAAAACCGGCGCGGACGACCACGGCTCGCACGTCGTCTGCGCGATGGTCACGAAGGAATTTCTCGCCTACACCAAGGCCCGCGGCAACGACCTCTCGACGCCGAATCCGTGGTTTCCCGGCCTCAAACCGGGCGACCGCTGGTGTCTCTGCGCCTCGCGCTGGAAGGAAGCCCTCGACGCGGGCGTCGCGCCGCCGGTCGTCCTCGAAGCCACGCATGAAAAGGCGCTCAAGTACGTTTCACTTGACGATCTCAAACGCCACGCGGTCAACGCGCATCTCTCGTAGAAAATTGTCGATTGAAGATTTTCGATTTTCGATTGGTTGAAAACATCGCCGCATTCTTCATCTTCGAGGTAATCCCAAATGTCCGCATCCTCCGCCCAATCCAGAGCCGCCGCTTCAAACCGCTTCGGCCAGGTCTTCGCGCCGCCCGTCCACAATCCGGAACTCTACCGCCGTCGTCGCCAGCGCGTCCTCGACGCCATCGGCAACAACACGCTCGTCATCTACAGCCCGCCCGAACCGCACCGGACGCACGATCTGTCCTATCGTTACCGGACGGATTCCGACGTGTACTACCTGACGGGCTTCGACGAACCGGAAACCGTCGTGGTGCTGACCAACGACCACCCCGAACACAAATTCGTGATGTTCGTACGTCCGCGCGACCCCGAGCGCGAGACGTGGGACGGCCTGCGCGCCGGCGTCGAGGGCGCGAAGTCGAAATACGGCGCGGACGAAGCGTTTCCCTTCGCCGAGTTCAACGCGAAGGTCGGCGACTACATCAATCGCGGGACCACGCTCTACTTCAAGTTCGGACGCGACGAGCATTTCAACCAGCAGTTTCTGTCGACGTTTCGCGCCACGCGGATGAAGAAGATGCGCGGCGGCACCGCCCCCGACACCATCCGCGACACGCTGGCGATTCTGGGCGAGCAACGGCTGTTCAAGGATGCCGATGAAATCGAACGTCTGCGCCGGGCCGCCGACATCGCAGCGGAAGCGCACGTCCGGGCGATGCAGGTGACCGCCCCCGGCAAGTACGAATTCGAAATCGAAGCCGAGCTTGAGTACGTCTTCCGTCGGCGCGGGGCCTACGGTAGCGCCTACACTTCGATTGTCGGATCGGGCGCGAACGGCACGATTCTGCACTACAACACCAACGACCGGCTGATGCAGGACGGCGACCTGCTGCTCATCGACGCGGGCGCGGAATACGGCTACTACGCGAGCGACATCACCCGCACCTTCCCGGTCAACGGCGTGTTCACGCCCGCGCAGAAAGCGGTCTACGACGTGGTTCTCGCCGCCCAGAAAGCCTCCATCGACGCGGTCAAGCCGGGACGGCTGTTCGGCGATTACCACCAGGTCGCGCTCGACACGCTCATCGACGGCCTGCGCGACCTGAAGCTGCTCGAAGGCTCGGTCGAGGAAATCAAGGTCAACAAGACCTATGAAAAGTTCTACATGCACCGCGCCGGTCACTGGCTCGGCAGCGATGTCCACGACAACTGCGGCTACTTCACGGGCGAATACGACGAACTCGGCAAGGCGCGCTACAAGACGTTCGAACCGGGCTGCGTCGTGACGGTCGAGCCGGGGTTGTACTTCGCGCCGCACCTCGAAGGCGTGCCCGCCGAATTCCTCGGCATCGGCATCCGCATCGAGGACGACATCCTCGTCACCTCGGACGGCAACGAAAACCTCACCGCCGCCGTGCCGAAGGAAACCGCGGATATTGAAGCGGTGATGAAGAAATAGGGAAAACAGTCTGGAGTCTGGAGTCGAGAGTCTGGAGTCAAATCCGGACTCTCAAGACTGATAGACAAGGAGACAAGGAGACAAGGAGACAAGGAACGTTCCGTCGGACGGTTTCCCAGTCAAACCTTTTTCTCCCGGTCTCCTTGTCTCCCAGTCTCCTTGTCTTGTTTTTGGCTTTGACTTCAGACTCCAGACTCCAGACTCCAGACTATTTATTCCACCGTGAAGTGCGTCTTCGGCCTGAGCGTTTTTCGCGCGACGCGGTCGGTGAGGATGACCTGCACTTCATAGGCGCCGGGTTCGAAATCCTTGAGCGGAATCGTTCGTCCGAGGACGAGTTGCTGACCGTAGCCGCTCAGGTCCGACACGCCGCCTTTTCCATCTTCCTTAAAACGCGCGATTTCCTTTCCGGCTTTTGAAATCACATATTCCACGTCAATCGCGGGCTGAAGCGTGGTCTGGTCGATTTGTACGTTGTAGACCTGCAAATACAACCCGAGATTCTGGATGCGTTTGAACCGCTGCGTGACGCTCGGGCGGACCTTGTTCGTACCGATGATGAACGACGACCCGCTCGCCTGCTTCATCGGCTCGACGATGTCGGCGAGAACCAGCGAACTCGTCGTCATCGAATCGTTCGAATACTTCGGCACTTCGAAGCCCTGTTTGACGATGCCCATGTGCCCGCTCGACACGTCGCGCACAACCACGTCCACCTTGTAGTTCCCTGCCGGAAGCATCACCCGTTTCTGAAAAATCGAGTTTTGCGAGCGGCCCGCCTCGAACTGGGCGTTCTGGTAGGCAATGACCGGCGATTCCTCGATCACCCCCAGGCGTTTGCCGCTCAATCCCGTCAGGCGGACGGAGATGTTGAGCTGCGCTTTCTTCACATCGTTTTCATCACGAAATCCGAGGTCCTGATTGTTGAACAGAAACGTGAAGGTGGTGACGACTGAACTGTCACCGGCGCGGAAGAAGTCCGTCCGGACATCGAACGGCAGCACGTCGAACTCGACCGACTGCTCGACCGATTCCTTTCCTCGAACATTTACGATGGGCGCTTTTGAAAGAAGTCCGAAATTGCGCTCCAGCCGCGAAAATTCGGAATCCTGCTCGCGCCCCTGAAAAAGTCCGTTGTTGCGGTTTCCGGGTGAAAAGAAGGGGCGCTGCGGTTTGGTTGAAAACCCCAGTTGTTCCGCGAGCGTTGCGCCCGCGCCTGGCACGAACAGCAGCGCGTCTTTTTCATCAGCGTTTTGCGCGATGCGGTATTCCCCGCTGCCCGACGGATCGACGAACTCGATTTCCACCCCCGAGCCGATGCCTTCGAGGTGGCGATAGAACCAGACTTCAAAGGGAAAAGTCGAAGTCGAACCGCCACCCTCGTAGCTGGGACGCTCGTACGGCCCGCCCGCCGGGTGCGACTCGATGCTGTCCGGCGGCCCCCAGGTGATGTAGATGCGCCCCCGATCCGACAGCCAGCCGGGTTTCCCCGAAGTGAACTTTTCATTGGCATAGGCGACGCGCCGATAGAATTCCTCGCGATATTCGTTTTCCGGCGTGTCCGGGTCCGGGTCGCGAAGGTGCCAGATGAACTCGATGAATTCCTCGCGTTCTTCATCCGTTGTCAGTTTTTTGAACGCGGCGATTTCATCGGGCCGGAGAATGCTCCGGACTTCACCGTCGGCCCATTTCTTGAGCGCTTCGAAGGCTTCCTTTCCAGGCTTTTTCGGTTTCGGATTTTGTGGAATCGGCTTGGCAACCACGCCAATGGTGGTTCCCGCAAGGAAAAGCGCGGCCAGTCCGATGCCACGGCACTGGCGTCCGAAGGTGGAAGGGTTTCTCATCTCCGCCTCGCATGTTCTCGAAAATGGATTGGATACCCCGTTACACCGCGAACAACCGGTTTGGTTCGTTTATTTCACGGTTTGTTTTCTGATTTTTTTTCACCACAGAGACATGGAGGAGTCACAGAGATTCACGGAGAGGAAAAACTCTGTGGTCCTCTGTGTGAACTCTGCGTCTCCGTGGTGAAAAAAAGAAAAAAAACGGTTTTGCTTTGATGTCCGAAAACGGCGAGTATGGCCGAAATTCATCGGCTATAACCCGGCGTATGAACTACGACACCGAACATTGCTATCAGGCGCTGCTGACGCATGACCCGCGTTTCGACGGAGTGTTTTACGTCGGCGTCTCAACGACCGGCATTTACTGCCGGACGGTCTGTACCGCGAAAACGCCCCGGCGCGACCGCTGTACCTTTTACCCGAGCGCGGCGGCGGCTGAACACGCGGGCTTTCGCCCCTGTTTGCGCTGTCGTCCCGAACTCGCCCCCGGCAACGCCCGCATCGACGCGGTGAGCCGACTCGCCGCCGCCGTCGCCGACCGCATCGAGGACGGCGACACCACCGACCTCAGTTTTTCCGAAATCGCCGCCGAACTCGGCGTCAGCGACCGCCATCTGCGCCGCGTGGTCGAACGCGAATTCGGCGTCACGCCGATTGAACTCGCCCAGACGCAGCGACTGCTGCTCGCCAAGCGGCTGCTGACCGATACCGACATGTCGGTCATCGACGTGGCGTTCGCGAGCGGTTTTTCAAGCCTGCGGCGGTTCAACGCCCTGTTCAAGGAACGATATCGCCTGAATCCGACCGATCTGCGGAAATCGCGGACGACCGAAGTTCAACGCGAATCGTTTTTCTGCGAACTGGCCTACCGGCCGCCATTCGATTGGAATTCGCTCCTCGATTTTTTGGGAAGAAGAACCGTCGGCGGCGTGGAGGCGGTTGACGGCAATCGTTACCTGCGGACCGTTTCCATCGGGAAATACACCGGCTGGATCGCGGTCGCGCCGATGGATGAAAAGCCCGCGTTGAAAGTTGAAATTTCGACCTCGCTCGCGCCCGCGCTCAGGCAGGTGCTCGCGCGCGTGAAGCGGCTGTTCGATCTGACCGCCGCGCCGAGCGTCATCGCGGAACGGCTCGGCGATCTCGCGAGCGCGCATCCGGGCCTGCGCGTGCCCGGCGCGTTCGACGGATTTGAAGTCGCTGTCCGCGCGATTCTCGGCCAACAGGTCAGCGTCAAGGCCGCGACCACGCTCGCCGGACGCTTCTCGCAAGCCTTCGGCGCACCGATTGAAACGAAGTTTGAAGCCCTCAATCGCCTCACCCCGACGCCGCAAACGGTCGCGTCGTTGAAGGTCGAGAATTTGACCACGCTCGGCATTCTCGAAACCCGCGCGCGTTCGATTCAGGCGCTCGCGGGCGCGGTGGCGGCGGGCGAATTGACGCTCGAACCGCGCGCCGATGTCGAGGCCACGATTGAAAAACTTTTATCCCTGCCGGGCATTGGCGACTGGACCGCGCAGTACATCGGGATGCGCGCCCTCGCCTGGCCCGACGCCTTCCCTCACGGCGATCTCGGCATCGTCACCGCGCTCAACCAAACGAATAAAAAACGCGTGCTGGAACTGGCGGAAGCGTGGCGTCCATGGCGCGCCTACGCCGCGATGCACCTCTGGAAATCACTGGAGAACAAAGGATGAACTACCACAGCTATTTCGAAAGCACGATTGGCCGACTTTTACTGACGTCCGACGGGACGGCGCTGACCGGCCTTTACATGGAAGAGCCGAAATACGGCCCGGCGCTCGACTGTTCAAGCCGTTTTGATGATGAAGCGGCGCCGTTCCCAGAAACGAAACGGCAACTCGCGGAATATTTCGCGGGCAAGCGGGCGGAATTCGATCTTCCGCTGGCCATGCACGGGACGGAATTTCAAAAGGAGGTCTGGAAGGCGCTGCTCGACATTCCGTTCGGCGTAACGATGTCGTACGGCGAACTCGCCCGCAAAATCGGCAATCCCAACGCCTCGCGCGCGGTCGGCCTCGCCAACGGACGCAACCCGATTTCGATCATCGTGCCGTGTCATCGGGTCATCGGTTCAAACGGAAGTCTGACCGGTTACGGCGGCGGATTGCCGCGCAAGGAAGCACTGCTCTCGCTTGAGCGGAGCGTGACCCGACCGTCGCTGTTTTAGAGCGGCTTACGTTTGTGCGCGACTGATTCACAGCCGCGTGGGTGGGTGGAATATTGGACATAGCCCGTAGCCGCAGCGTTATTCGCGAGGCAACGGGAAACATGTTTCGCCGCGAAACTCAACGAAATCAATGGTTTCACACGATTCCCCACGTCCTCGCCAAAGCGCTGCGGACGTGGGCTATATCCAATTTGTTCGCCATTCACATCTCGGCGGGAGGGTCGCAACAAATGAAAACCGCTCTAGCCCAGGTTTCGAGTGCCTTTCTTCATTGGTCGGACACAATCGAACGTCTCTGGTCCGAGCGCTCCCCCTGACTTTAGGAAGCGATTTTCAGGCCGAGGACCGACAGGACCGTCTGACGCAGATCATCAATGGAAAAAGGTTTCGCAAGGGCGGCTCGAAACCCGAATGAATGATGATTGGCAACAATTCCGTCATTCGAAAAACCACTTGCCACGATTGCCCGAAACGAAGGCTCGGTGCGGAGGATATTCTGGAGCGTTTCCCGGCCACCCATTCCTCCACGAACGGTCACATCAAAAATTCCCAGATGAAATCGACGCCCGGCCTTTTGAATAGCCGAAAATGCTTCGAGTGCGGCTTCCCCGTTTTCAACCGCCGTTACCTGAAACCCCATGTCCGTCAGGGAATCTTCAAGAAACGACAGGATATCGGCCTCGTCGTCCATCACCAGGATGCGCATTCCGGAAAAAGACGAATCATCGACATCGTTTTTTTGAATGACTTCCGCGCCGTCATCTGTTTGCGTCTCGGAGGAAGCGGGGAGATGGATCGTAAACACGGTTCCCTGACCTTTTCGTGAAGCAACCGCGATATGTCCGTCATGACGCGTGACAATCGACTGCACCACGGCCAGGCCGAGGCCGTTACCGGTACTTTTGGTCGTGAAATAGGGTTCGAACAGGTTTTTGAGTTCCTCTTCGCCCATTCCCTCGCCAGTGTCTTCGAACATCAGACGGATATACGTTCCGGGATTCATCCGTTCTGAATCGTCGATGATCACATTTGACGCGGAAATCCGGATGCGCCCGCCTTCGGGCATGGCATCGCGGGCATTGAGCGTAAGATTCTGGAACACCTGACCGATCTGTCCGGAGTCGATATGACCGTTCCGCAGATCTTCCGGGAAGCGGTACTCCGCCTGAATGCCGGTCCCCAGTAACGCGAACTCGACGGTTTCCTGAATCAGTTCGGGCAACGACGTGGCGGACCTGACCGGGCTTCCCCCTCTGGCAAAAGTCAGCAGTTGCTGTGTCAGACCGGCGGCGCGGCGGCAGGCCCGCTCGACGGTTGCCAGTCTCCGATCAATACGCGGGTCACTTTCCATCATCTGTCGGGTGAGTGAGACGTTGCCCAGAACCGTCACGAGGAGATTGTTGAAGTCGTGCGCGATACCGCCCGCGAGGCGACCGACCGCCTCCAGTTTGCTGTTTCGGATCTGTTCTTCCTGAAGCTGGCGCAACTCGGTGATATCAATCGCGATGCCGGCCACGGCCCGTACGCCCCCTTCCTCATTGAACACGGGGAACTTGTGCGTTTGAAGGACCCGCCGCCCAAGGATGGTGTCGATCGTTTCCTCAAAATGAAAGGTTTTGCCGGTTTCGAAAACCCGGCGATTGGTTTCGTGAAACCGCTGGGCGTCAGTGACGGAGAACAATTCGTCGAGGTTCTTCCCGAGTGCCTGCGCGCGCGGCATCCCGAACATTTCCTCCCATTTCCGGTTCGCCACAATATGGCGACCTTCCCGGTCGGTGGCGAAAATCGGAGACGGCGTGTTTTCCACCAGCGCGGTGTTGAAACGGTCGAGTTCGTCCAGTTTTTGGCGCGCGGCCACCTCGTCCGTCACATCGCGCACCACACCCAGCGTCCGGACGGGCGTATCCCCCTCGAAGAAATAACACCCGTTTCCCTGAATGAACCGGATGGTCCCGTCCGGCAGGATGATGCGACAGAAATTCCTGAACTGCGTGCGATGTCGAAGGGCCTCGTTCATTTCCCATTCGACCTGTTCGATGTCGTCGGGATGAACGCGGCGGCGGAAGGAATCGTAAGCCCCGTCGAATTCCTCAAGCTTCAGGCCGTAAATGGTTGCCAGGCACTCATTCCAGATCAGCTTTCCGGTCACCAGGTTCCAATCAAAAATACCGAGCTGATTCGACTCCAGCGCGAGTCGCAGACGCTGTTCTTCCTCGCGCAAAGCCTGTTCCGCCTGTTTTCGCTCGGTATGGTCATGGACGGCAATCAACCGGGCGGAGCGCCCGTGATAGTCGAACACATTGGAGAAGACTTCGACATGAAGTATCCGGCCATCCTTCGTCTGATGAAGCCATTCACCCTTGAAAATACCCTTTCGGCTCTGTTCGGACCGGATATAGGCGAGATATTTCGGGATTTCCTGAACCGGGCGCAAATCCTTCGTGGTCATTTGAAGGAATTCTTCGCGCGAATACCCGTATTTCTGAACCGCTGAGTCGTTGGCGTCCAGAATTTGCAACGTCTCGCCGTCCAGAATGAAACAGGCCAGCGGGTTGCGTTCAAACAGAAAATTGACGGCCTGAAGCTTTTCCGAAAGTGCGGCATTTTCTTCCCGGAGTCGCCGCAACTCCTCATTGATATCGGGGATGGCTTCCATCGTCGCCTCGTTACCGACACACATGAAGTTACTGGCAGAGGCGCCAGCGCGGGGGGCTGCGCTCGAGATCGGGCAGGGACATCGGGTGACGGAGAAACACCTCAGTGTAACGAATCCGGGCCGGCTTCGTCATCGCCTAGCAACTTATAAAAAATTCAGTGGTTTTCGGGGGTCCGGCTATCGCCGATTTTCCTGTGAAAGCGGCAGGCGGAGCGTCACGACGACGCCCTCGACCGGACCATTGGCTATCGTCATCAATCCGTGGTGCTGCTCGATGATCTTGCGGCTGATGGCGAGGCCGAGGCCGGTTCCGCCTTCGGCCTTGGTGGTGAAGAACGGTTTGGTGATATGCGGAAGGTCATCCATCGGAATACCCGGTCCGGTGTCACGAATCGTCACCACCACATGCGGCGCGGCGAAATCCTCGGTCGGCAGAAACGCGCTGTCGGTCGCGATAAACAGCTCGCGCGGGGCGTCGAAGGTTTCCTCCATCGCCTGACTTGCGTTCTTGATAAGGTTGAACAGTACCTGCTGGAGCAACGTCGCGTCGCCGTCGATGGTCGGAACGTAGGGCGCGAGGTCCTGTCGAACGGTAATGTCGGCGCGTCCGAGCGTATGGGCCAGCAAGCCCAGCGTCCGCTCGATGAGGTGGTTGAGATTGACCGGCGCGAACTCGGGCGCCCGGTCGCGCGCGAAGTCGAGCAGTTGATGAACCAGCGCGGCGATCCCCTGCGACTGCTCACGGATGGCTTCGAGTTCCTCGCGCCCGTCTTCGACTTTCCGCTGTTTCAAAAGATATTCGACGTTCGCGGAAATGATGTTGAGCGGCGTGCCGACTTCGTGAGCGATGCCCGCCGCCAGTTCGCCGATGGCGGAAATCCGTTCCTGCTGAATGACCCGGTTTTCAAGCAGTTTTTCGGACGTGATGTCGCGCGTGGTGCAGACGACGCCGGTGATGCGTCCGTTGACGCCGATGACCGGGTCGGTCGTCACGCGCAGCACGCGACCGCGCGCGCGGTCGCGCAGTTCGACCCGCTGGCCCTGCCGCTCGGTAACGGTCCGCATGATGGTGCAGTTCGGATGCGGCTTCTTCGCGCCGTGATACAGCTCGCAGCAGCGAATGCCGATGAGCGCGTCGGGCGCGGTCCCGAACAGGTTCGCGAGCGCCCGATTGACCCGGCGGATTTTGCCGGAAGTCGAATGAATCGAAACGCCGTCGGTCATGGCCTCGAACGTCTGCTCCCACTCGCGCCGCGCGCTGGTCACGTCCTCAAACAGCCGCATGTGTTCGAGCGCGACGCCGACCTGCCGCCCGATGGCGGCCAGCATCCCCTGTTCATGCGGGGTGAAATCATGCGGCTCGGCGTGAAAGAGCGTCAGCACGCCGCGCACGCCGTCCACCGCGATGAGCGGCACGGACGCCAGCGCCCCGATGCGGACTTCCGACAGATTGCGATGAACGAGCCGCCGGTCGCTCGCCGTGTCGGCCACGAACAACGCTTCCCCCAACACCGATGTCCGACCGATGACGCCTTCCCCGGCCTCGAAACGCTCCATCAGTTCGAGCGCGCCCTCGGTCAATCCCCGCTGGGCCGCGATGGTCAGGGATTCGTCTTCATCGTCCACCAGATGAATGCACCCGGCCTCGACATCGGTCACGCGAAACACGGCGTCGAGAACCCGGTCCAGCAGCGTCCGCAACCCCGGCAACTCGCTCACGGCCTCGGCGATGGTATTGAGCGCAAAAAGCTGCGCGGTGCGGCGGGCAATTCGTTTTTCGCTTTCCTTGATGTTCGAAACATCCAGCACCACGGCGGAAAACCCGAGCATCCGCCCCATCGCGTCACGAATGGCGGTCAGTGAAACGAGAACGTCGAGCGTCCGCCGATCCGCCCCCCGCATCTGCATTTCATGATTGCGAACGCAGTCGCTCGGCTCCATCAGGCTATGCAGTTCGGCGATTCCGAACGTTTCCGGAGTCGGCAGCAGTATTTCGAACTGCGGCGGGAACTCGCCGGTTTCGGTTTTTCCAAAAAGCTGTTCGGCGGCGAGATTGTAAAAAACGACGCGCCCATGACCATCAACCAGCAACAGCGCGTCCGGAATGTCGCGCAGCAGGCCGAGCAGAAAATTGTTGGCGACATTCGACTGCGTCCCGTCGAGGAAGGCGGCGAGCGGAGAGGAAACGGCGAGCGCGCGGAGACGATGGGGCATTCGACGAACAAAGACGCGGACGAAATTGAAAGCGGAATCTCGTCCATTGTACTTCCCGGCGTTTTGACTGACAATTCACCCGCATTCGTTCAACCCAGATTTCTCCATCAGTGTTTCCAGTGACTCCGGAACTCACCACCTTCGACTCAAGCGCCACGATCCTCATCGTGGACGACAAGCCGCAAATGCGCGACGTGCTGCGCAAAATCCTCAGCGCGGAAGGCTACGCCGTGGCCGTCGCTCCCGGCGGCGAGGAAGCGCTCGAATTTCTTCAATCGACGCAGGTGGATGTCGTCCTGACCGATCTTCGAATGCCCGGCATGGACGGCTTCGATCTCATCGACCGCATCCGGGCCGAGGACCCGGACCGCATCGTCATCCTGATGACGGCGTTCGGGTCGGTCGAAACCGCCGTCGCCGCCATCAAGCGCGGGGCGACCGATTACGTCAGCAAGCCGTTTCAGACGGATGAAGTGCTGATGCGGATTCGCCGCGCCCTCGACGAACGCGGCACGCGCCGGCGGGTCGTCCAGCTCGAACGGCAGATTACTTCGCGGGAAGGAACGCGCGGCATCGTCGGTAACAGCGAGGCGACCCGGCGCTTGCGCCGCGTCATCGAACAGATCGCGCCGCTCGACAGCACCGTGCTCATTACCGGCGAAACGGGTACGGGCAAGGAACTCGTCGCGCGGGCGCTCCACGCGGCCAGCCCGCGCGCGAAACGCCCCTTCGTCGCGCTCGACTGCTCGGCGATTCCCGAATCACTCGTCGAAAGCGAACTTTTCGGGCATGAACGTGGCGCCTTCACCGGCGCGACCGAAGCGCGCGAGGGACTGTTCGAAGCCGCGGCGGACGGGACGCTGTTTCTGGATGAAGTGGAATCGCTCCCCCTCTCGGTGCAGGCGAAACTGCTGCGCGTGCTTCAGGAAAAGAACCTCCGCCGCATCGGCGGACGCAAGGTCATCCCGGTCCGCGCCCGGATTCTCGCCGCGACCAACAAGCCGCTCGACGCGGAAGTCCGCGCGGGAACGTTTCGGCAGGACCTCTATTTCCGCCTCGCGGTCATCCCGATTCCGGTGCCGTCACTGCGCGAGCGGCGCGAGGATATTCCGGAACTGGTCCAGCATTTCCTCGACCGTGAAACATCCCGACATGGAACGCCGGTCCCTCGCGTCACACCGGAAGCGCTCGCGCGAATGATGGCCTATCACTTTCCGGGCAATATCCGCGAACTGGAAAACGCGATTCACTTCGCGCTCGCCTTCGCCGACACCATCATCACCACCGATCACCTGCCGGTGACGATGCTCGCCGCCGAAGATGACGCGCCCGCGTCACGCGAAACCGGCGATGACTTCAAGCCGGAACCGCTCGCGGACATCGAAAAACGGCACATTCTCAAAACGCTCGAATCGGTCGAAGGCAATCAGGTCCAGGCAGCCAAACTGCTGGGCATCGACCGGCGCACGCTCTACAACAAGCTCAAAAGCTGGCAGGACAACATCGAGGAAGGCGTCCTCCGCTGACCTCGAACCACCGGTGACACCGTTATCGGTTGAGGCGGTCCACGGCGGCGGCGGCAATCGCCTGATCCTGTTCCGGAAGCCCGCCGCCGATGCCGATGCCCGCGACAATTTTTCCTTCCGAACGAATCGGAATGCCCCCCGGCAGAAATGCGAGCGGATATGAAACCGCGCCAAGCAGGGCGGGCGTCACCGGCAGACTTCCCGGAAGATGGCGTGTCTCGACACCGAAAAAGACCGCCGTCCGGGCTTTCGTCTGGGCACTTTCGAGCGAAGCCAGGAGCGCGCCGTCGGAGCGCAGGAGCGATAGCAGATGTCCTCCGGCGTCGCACACGGCCACCGTAATCGGAACACCCAATTGGGCGGCTTCGTCCATGGCCGCCGCCGTCAATGCCTGGGCCTGTGCCATCAGATCCATTTGAAATTCCTTACCCTTTGGCTGGATTCGGGAAGTAGCCTTCATCGGTCAGTTCGAAACGATCAGCCGTCCGGACATAGGTCGTTCCGGCCAATCGCCCGACCGCTCCGAGTTGGTCAAAACGAACGCTGGTGCGTTCATCGAGTACGGCATCGTCAACATAAAAGTGAACCACTTCCCCGATGATGAGTCGGGAAATGCCGACTTCGACAATCTGGAGCGTCCGGCACTCAAAAGCCGCCGGAGCGCCCAACACCCGACCGGGCCGGACAAGGGTACTTTCGGTCATGCCGATTCCCGCATGGTCAAATTCCGATGCCCCGAATTCGAGCGGGGCCGCCGTGCGGGCCATGGCGACCGCCTGTTCCTCGGTGACGATGTTGACGACAAACTCGCCCAGCCCACCCTCCCTTTCGGGTCGGACGTTGCGCAGGGTATCTTTTTCGCTTCCATCGGGTTTTCGTCCGGCAACCGAAAAGGAAAGCGCCATCGGGGCATGCCCGACCACCGAGAAATAGGAAAACGGCGCGAGGTTGTCGTGTCCGTCCGGCGAACGGGTCGCCACCCATGCGATAGGCCGCGGAATCACCAGACCGGTGAGCAGCTTGTAACGGAGGTTGACGGGAAGAGTTTCGGGATTCAGTTCCATTGGACAACTACAAAGTGAGCCAGCGGGTTCAATCTCTTGCTAGTCAAAAATAGACTATATGCCCAAGAAAATCACAAGTACAACTTCCGCCCCCGGCGGATGGGTCGCGCTGGGGCTGCTGGTTCAGGACTCGCCCCAGTCGGGCTACGATCTGACAAGCCTCGTATCGCGCAGCATCGGCCACTTCTGGCCTCTGACCAAAGCCCAGATCTATGCCGAGCTTCCCAAACTGGAGGCATCGGGATTCGTGGTCGGAGAGGCGGTCACGCAGGAAAATCTTCCCGACAAACGTCTCTACCGCGCGACTCGGGAAGGAAAAAAAGCCTTTCAGGCGTGGTTGCGTACGGTTCAGCTCGGTGAAGCCAGGCTTCGCCATCCGCTTCTTCTCAAAATATGGTTTGGAACGTTTCTCGACCCGGAACATCTCGCCGCGGAGATCGAAGCGGCCAGAGGACTCTTCGAGAAACGCAAGGAAGAATTCGAAAAGCTCCACGACCGAGCCAGTCGTCAGGAATCGGCGCAATCCAGGCCGGATTCGGCACTCCGGATGCGTAAACTGGCGATTCGGCACGCCATTCTGAGGCTCGAAGCCGAACAACGCTGGCTTGAGGAAGTCGCGGCATCGTTCGAAATTCGGCGGAAATGACGATTCCGTACAAACGGCTTTCGGCAATTTTTTCCCACTTCGATGGGCAAAAAGTTCCCTTTGGGAATTTTTTACAAAGCCGGCATCACGGTGCGTCAATTTCCTTTTTTGCCTGTAACATATTGAAAAAATTCGTTTCTTTGACCCTGGTCGCACTTCGATTCGGAACGGCACGGCGATTGCATTTCATTGGTCACTCAAACCAATGACGCGCCTCGCACGTCCATCGCCGAATCGGGAAGGAGACGACTCCATGAGTACGTCATCGCGACTCTTCTGCCTCTTCATGCTTGTTTTCATCGCGTCCGTTCAGGCGGTCGCCCAGCAACCGACCGTGGCCTCGGTGTCCAAATCCGATACGCCGCCCGCGGGAACCAAGGATTCGCCGAATTCGACCACGCCGAGCAATCCGTCCGCTGATCCGCTCGTCCGCCTGCTCGTTTCAAAAGGTCTGCTCACCCCGGCTGAAGTCGTCGCGGTGAATGGCGCGGGCACGCCGGAAGCGCAGCGCGAAGTGCTCGCTCGCGTTCTTTTGAACAAAGGCGTCATTTCCGAAGCCGAGTTCAACGGACTGCGCGGCGCGGTCGCGGTCCCGGTCGCCGCCCGCGCGCCGGAAGTTCAGGCCCCGGCGGCCACGCCCAAGAAACCCGACGCGCCGAAAGTCATTCCGGCCATCGCTCCGATTCGCGCCCTCCAAACCGATCCGGCCAAGCGCGAGGGTTTGATTCCCGACATCAAGATCGGCGACAAGATCCGCATCAAACCCTATGGGTTCTTCAAAACGAGCGTGGTTTACGATTCATCGCAGCCGCAGGGAACGGACTTCCCACTGCCGGGTTTTCTCGGCGACAGCGGCCCGAGCGGCTCGCCGAACTTCCATCTGAAAGCGCGCTCGTTCCGTTTCGGCGCGAATTTCGAATGGCTCGATCTTTCGCCGAAGATGACGCTGACCGGAAAGTTCGAACTCGATTTCGAAGGCAATTTCGCGCGCGCGTCGAATCGCAACATCGGCACGGTCCGTTCGAACGCGCCGACCATCCGTCTGGCGTGGGTTCGCATCGACCGTCAGCTTTCGGAAAAGGTTTCCGGCTTTCTGCTGTTCGGTCAGGACTGGACGCCGTTCAGTTCCTCGACCTTGCCGAACCTGATTGAAACGACCGGTCTCGGCATCGGTTTCGGGACGCTCTACGACCGCACGCCGCAGGTCAAGGGCGGCTTCAATTTCAATGTGGGCGGCTCGCGCGGGTTGAAGTTCATTCCGGAATTCGCCATTACCCTGCCTGCGTTCGGCAACCTGCCGACCGATGTCGGCAACCAGCTCGGCTACGGCGAACGACAGGGCAGCGATTCAGCCCGCCCCGAAATTCAGGGGCGTTTCGTGACCCAGTTCCAGCTCGACAAGGCCCCCGGCGTCGTTCCGGCCCAGTTGATCGTCAGCTTCATGCAGTCTGAACGGACGGCCACGGTCAAAGCCGCCGACGTTCCCACCGCGTTCCGCGCGGCCTTCCCCGGCGGCGCCGAAGTCTCGTCGAGCCGCTACGGCTACACGCTGGAAGCCCAGTTGCCGACGCGCTATGTCACGATTCTCGCGAAGTACTGGAACGGTCAGGACCTGCGCCGGTTCTTCGCGGGCCAGCTCTACAGCGAATTCAACGACTCCTCCGGCCTGACCGGGACCGCGACCGCGCCGTCCATCGACGGGTCCTCGACGGTGGTGTTCGGCCTGCGCGACGGCGTCGCGACGGTCGCGCCGCAGCGGCCGGTCCGTCAGCAGGGCGGCTTCTTCAACCTCGGCTTCCCGCTGTCGCGCATTTTCAAGGCGAACCCCGACGGACGAAACGCGGGCTGGTCGATGTATCTGCACTACGGCTACGATCAGGCGCTTGCCCGCGACGCGCGGCGGTTCAACGCCCCGCGCGGACGCGGCGACATGTTCGCGGCCAACATCCAGTACAAATTGAATTCCTTCGTGACGTTCGCGGTCGAGCAGACCTACTACCGGACGCGCTCCGCCAACTCGACCACCACGAGTCTCGGCGGCCTGCCGGTCTTCCGCGGCGTGCCCGCCCGCGCGACGCACGACAATCGTTTCGAATTCGCGACGATCTTCACTTTTTGAAAAGGTTTCGGGTGTCAGGTTTCGGGTGTCAGGTTCAATCCGAATCAAGACACCGGAGCCGGGGTCAGAGACGACATACCGGTGCCTGCGACACTGAAACTCGAAAAAGAAAAGAAGCTGTCCCATTGAATCGAACCTGAAACCCGACACCCGAAACCCGACACCTTTTCCGCACCCGAGGAGACAACCCCCATGACGACCGCATCCGCCATTCAGGCCAGGGACGACCAGGCCGCCGTGCATGACTACAAAATCTGGCAAGTCATCGGCGCGTCCGCCGCCGGGACCATGATCGAGTGGTACGACTTCTACATTTTCGGCAGTCTGGCCGCGACCGTGTCGCCCTTGTTCTATCCGAAAGGCAACGACACGCTGGCCCTCATCGCCTACCTTTCGACGTTCGCGGTGGGATTCGTGGTGCGACCGTTCGGCGCGGTCTTCTTCGGACGGGTCGGCGACCTCGTCGGCCGCAAATACGCCTTTCTGGTCACGCTGCTCATCATGGGCGGGGCCACGGCGGCCATCGGCTTTCTGCCGACGTACCAATCCATCGGCCTGTTCGCGCCGGCGATCCTGATCCTGATTCGGGTGTTGCAGGGCCTCGCGCTCGGCGGCGAATATGGCGGCGCGGCGGTCTACGTCGCGGAACACGTTCCCGACAAGAAACGCGGCTTTTACACGAGTTTCATTCAAATCACGGCGACGCTCGGGCTGTTCGTCTCGCTCGCGGTGATTTTCGCCGTGCGGAATTCGATGCCGAAGGAACAGTTTGGCGCGTGGGGCTGGCGCGTGCCGTTCCTGCTCTCGATTCTGCTCGTCGGGATGTCGCTCTACATCCGGTTGAAGATGAAGGAATCGCCGATTTTCCACACGCTGAAAGCCGAAGGAAAAACCTCGACCCAGCCGATTCGCGACAGTCTCGGCAGCACCCGCAACTGGGGCGTGATGCTCGTGGCGCTGTTCGGCGCGACCGCCGGTCAGGGCGTCGTGTGGTACACGGGCCAGTTCTACGCGCTGTTCTATCTTTCGACGATTCTCAAGGTGAACAGCCAGACTGCCGAGCAGATCGTGGCCATCGCGCTGCTGCTCGGCATGCCGCTGTTCGTTCTGTTCGGATCGCTTTCCGACCGCATCGGACGCAAGAAACTGATGATGGCGGGGTGCCTGCTCGCGGCCATTTTCTACCTGCCGATTTACCACCAGATGCAGGTCGCTGCGGGCACGGGCGTCGTCGCCGTCAGTTCGGTGAAGGACCCGCTCACGGGCCAGCCGAAACTCACGCCGATCACCGCCGAGAAGGACGCCACTGGAAAGCCGGTCCCGGCCAAGGAAGCCGCCGCGCCGAACGTCCCGATGCTGGTCGCGCTCGTCTTCGCCCAACTGATTTTCGTGACGATGGTCTACGGCCCGATTGCCGCCTATCTGGTTGAAGCATTCCCGGCCAAAATCCGCTATACCTCGCTTTCACTTCCCTATCACGTCGGCAACGGGGTTTTCGGCGGCCTGCTCCCGGTCATCGGGCTGTCGGTCTGCGCCGCCACCGGCAACATTTACGCCGGGTTGTACTACCCGATCACCGTCGCGGCAATTACCTTCCTCGTCGGCTCGATCTTCCTTCGGGAAACCAAGGACGTCCGCATCTGGGAAGAACTGGAAGCGAAGCGAAGCCACTGAAACCAAGTGGTCAGTGGTCAGCAGCCAGTCGCCAGCGGTCAGTGGCCAGCAGTTAGTAGTTAGTAGTCAGTAGTCAGTGTTGAAAAAATGAAACACCATCTTCCGGGACGAATACTAACCACTAACTGCTAACTGCTCACGACTGGCAACTGGCAACTGGCAACTGACCACTGGACACTCGATATTGACCTTTGACGTAAAAGGACACTTCCCATGTCTCACGCGACCGAAACGGCAATGAACGCCAATCTCTCGACCCTGTTGAACGAGTTTCCCGAATACCCGGCCCCGGCGGTCGTGGCCGAAGGCTCGCGAATTCGCGACTGGCGCGGTGAAATCGCGTTGTTTCAGTCCGATCCGGACGGCTATTGGGAACGCGAGGCCGAGCGTTTCACCTGGACGAAACGCTGGGACACGGTGTCGTCCTTCGACGGGGTCATGCATCGGTGGTTCGACGGCGGACGCACCAACATCACGCTCAACGCGCTCGACCGGCACGCCGAATCGGCGAACGCCAACCGGCTGGCCTATATCTGGCTCGGCGAGGACGGCAGCGAGCGGATGATTACCTACGGCCAGTTGCACCGGCTCGTCGGACGCCTCGCCAACGGGTTGAAATCCATCGGCGTGACACGCGGTGACCGCGTCGTCATCTACATGCCGCTCACCATCGAGGGCATCGTGTCGATGCTCGCCTGCGCCCGTATCGGCGCGATTCATTCGGTCGTCTACGCCGGACTCGGCCACGGCGCGCTGCGCGACCGCATCGCCGACGCGCAGGCGAAGGTCGTCATCGCGGGCGACATCGGATTCCGGCGCGGCAAGGCCGTACCGCTCAAGTCCATCGTGGACGAAGCCGTTTCCGATCTTCCCTTCGTCGAAAAGGTCGTCTTTTCTTCCCGGCGCAAACCGGCGGTCGAATTCACCAGCTTCCGCGAAATGGATTTCGACGATCTTCTGAAGTTTCCGCCCGACTGTCCCGCCGAGGAAATGGAAGCCGAGGACCCGCTGTTCATTCTGTATACGTCGGGCACGACCGGCACGCCGAAGGGCGTGGTCCACGTCCACGGCGGCTATATGGTCGGCACGAGCTACCACCTGCGGAATTTCTTCGACGTGACCGAGCGGGACGTGTTCTGGTGTACGTCGGACATCGGCTGGATCGTCGGCCATTCCTACATCGTCTACGGGCCGCTGTGCGCGGGCGTGACCACGCTCATCCGCGAAGGCTCGATTGATTTTCCACATCCGGGCATCGTCTGGGAGCTGGTCGAGAAATACAACGTGACGAAAATGTTTACCGCGCCGACCGCCCTCCGGATGTACATGAAGCTCGGCGCGGAAATCCCGGCGAAGTACGACATTTCATCCCTGCGCGTGATCGCCTGCGCGGGCGAGCCGCTCAATCCGGAAGCCTGGCGCTGGGCACAGACGCACCTCGCGGGCGACGGGAAATGGGGTTACGTCATCGACAACTGGTGGCAGACGGAACTCGGCGCGCCGACCATCGCGACGCCGCCCGCGCTGGCGATGCGTCCCGGCAAGGCGGGCATCGCGCTGCCCGGCGTCGAGGCCGACGTGGTGGACGCCGACGGTCGTTCGACCGCGCCCGGCGTGGGCGGACGCCTCGTGTTGAAACGCCCCTTCCCCCACATGATGCGGACGGTGTGGAACGATCATCCGCGCTATGCCAAGATGTGGCAGACCTTTACCAACGAAGACGGAACGACGTGGAGCGGCTACGTCAGCGGCGACGTGGCGGTGAAGGACGCCGACGGTTACATCGGCGTTCTGGGACGCGCCGACGACGTATTGAACGTGGCCGGACACCGCATCGGCACGGCGGACGTGGAGTCCACGCTGGTCTCGCATCCCTCGGTCGCCGAGGCGGCGGTCATCGGCGTTCCGGACGCGGTCAAGGGCGAGGCCATCAAGGCATTCGTGGTTTTACGGGCGGGCAATACGCCCTCCGATTCGCTGCTGGCGAGCGTCATCGAACACGTCCGCCGCGAACTCGGCCCGATTGCGACGCCGTCGGCCGTCGAATTTCTCAACGCGCTTCCGAAAACCCGCTCGGGCAAAATCATGCGCCGTTTCCTGAAAGCGAAGGAAATGGGCATCGATCCGGGCGATGTTTCGACGCTGGACGAATAAGGAGTCTGGAGTCTGGAGTCTGGAGTCTGGAGTCTGGAGTCTGGAGTCTGGAGTCTGGAGTCTGGAGTCTGGAGTCTGGAGTCTGGAGTCTGGAGTCTGGAGTCTGGAGTCTGGAGTCTGGAGT
>JBDRAL010000099.1:0-11016 GCA_039793685.1 Blastocatellia bacterium NZW_1522 | reverse complement strand
TGCTTGCTCTTGGGGGGCGGCGCTTGTATCGTTTTCTCATACTTCATTTTTTATTTTCACTACCCACCACACCCCCACCACCACTCCGCACTTCCGGACTTTTCAATCTGGGGGTTTTATGAGCATTTCCGTCCTCCGAGTGCTTTCACTGTGCGGTTTGACCCTTGCCGTTCTGGCAGTGCCGGTGGCAACCGCGCACGCTCGAACCGTCGATTCGAAAAAATTGTGTTCCGTAACCGGTGTCGTGACCGACGACAAAGGCGCACCGGTGGCCGGGGCATTGATCTCGATTCTTCGTGACGGCAAATCGAAGGAAGTCATCGCCACGGCCAAAAGTGACCGTGAAGGGAAATTCTCCGCCGCCAAAATCATTCCCGGCGTGTATCGGCTGATCGCCGTGGCCCAGGGATTCCAGACCGCCGTCAGCGAACGGGCCGAATTGCTCCTCGAACGTCCCGCCATCCTGAATTTTGCCCTCCGCCCCGCCGTCGACCCCGGAAAAACCACTGGCATCGATCCGGTCAAATACCAGAGCCGTCGCAATCGGACCATTTTCAATGCGAGGGAGAAGGAAGGCGAAGCCGCCGGTGTGGCTTCCCTTTTTGCCGACACTCACGGATTTGTTTCCTTTGGAAGCCAGTCGAACGTTTTTGCGGGCGCTCCGATGACGGCCTACACGGTGGAAGTCACGCAGCCTCTTTCAAATTCTCTGGAGATCGGGTCGGCCATTCAGGGCGACGCGACTGGCGGGATGCCTCAATTCATCGTCGGCGCGCTTCGGTTTCGAACGGACCGTCATACGGTCAACTCGAAACTGATTTCCGAAAGGGTCGGCGTTGCGTCCCCCCTGCCGGCAGCCGGTTCCTTTTCGCGTCTGACCCGGACGGAAGTGCGGGTGGCCGACACCTGGGCGGTTTCCCAAGCCCTCAATCTGGTTTACGGATTTGAATACAGCCGTTTGGAAGGAGCTTCCGAAGCCACATTTCTCCCCCGCCTGACCGCCAACTGGAAACCAGCCCGAAGCGTAAACCTCCACGCCGCAATCACTTCCGAGGGGGAACCCACGCCCGAAACGTCCGGCGAAGGGGGGATCGCGATGATTTCCGCCCTGCCCGGTCCGATCCGGCTGGTGGCGACCGAGCCGGAAAACGGCAATCCGGTCATTGAACGAACCCTCCGCGCCGAAATCGGCGCCGCCTGGCGAGTCGATTCCAAAACGATTCTCGAAGCGACCGTCTTCCGTGACCGGGTTGACGGCCGGGCCGTCGGCCTGGTGCTGGAATCCGCGGGAACGCCTCTCGTCTTCAACCAACAGGGTACCAACCAGGGATTCCGCATCACGCTCAAACACCGTCTCCACCGAAACATCACCGTAACCGGCGGATTTGCCTCGGGACGCGGCCAGCAAGTCGGGATTGCCCAGACGAATCTCGGCACCCCCGAAGTCGAACTTTTCGCCACCCGGTACCATGTCCTGGCAGTACAGGCCGACGCGTCACTTCCCCAATCCGGAACCCGGCTGACCGTTCAGTACCGGAAATCCCTCGGCGCTCCCCTTCTGGCCATCGACCCGCTCCGCTCCCGATTCTGGTCGCCGGATGCCGGACTCAGTGTCTCCCTGATTCAGTCTCTCGGCGGGTGGGGATTCATGCCCGGCAAGTGGGAGGTGTTGTTCGAAGGCCGAAACCTGGCCGATCAGGCGGATGACCTGACCACTGAAACCGGCCTTTTTGTACGCGTTCCCAATCGTCGAGTCGTCCGCGGGGGCCTGCGGATGCGATTCTGAAGTCAATGATGAATTATGAATTTTGAATGATGAATTGCGCTGGTTTCCACGGCCACCCCCTTTTTCTCATTCAGAATTCATAATTCAAAATTCATAATTCAAAGAATGGTTTCCCGTCTCAACATTCAAATGACGCTCGTCGGTTTCGCGACTTTGCTGGTCGTGATGGTCGGCGTGCTGAATGTTTTAGAGCGGGTGGCCCAGCGTCCGGTGGCGGATGACGGGGTCAGGTGGGAGAAAACCAAACTCGGGCTGAGGGTGGGTTCCGTCCGGCAAGGCAGTCCGGCGGAGCGGGCCGGCGTTATTCCCGGCGATGTGCTGCGGGGGCTGGTGCTTCCGAATCGAGCCGAAGAGGGGCCAATCGAGATTTCCGACGACTGGCAGGTTCAGTATTACCTCGACGAGGAAATCGGAATCGGCGGAAACGTCACCTACATCGTTGAGCGTTTCAATCCGCTGGGTGTCAGTAAAGACTTGTGGGAGGCGGATTTACGCGACATTTCACCTTTGCCGACCAATCTTTGGCTGGATATCTATCTGGCGTTGATTGGAACGATTTATCTGGGTATTGGGTTGTTCGTTGCCCTCAAACACGAACACCGCGGGCTTGGCGGACACTTTTTCGCGGTTTGCCTTTTTTCCTTCATTTACCTGTTCTTCAATTCCAGCGGCCAGTTCGAAGGATTCGACAAACTCGTTTTTCTGCTGGATTACTCGGCGCTGGTTCTGCTCTGCCCCACCTTTTTCCATTTCTGTGCCACCTTCCCCCACCGGAGCGAATGGCTCGACCGTCACCCGTGGAGTCTCAAGGTCATTTACGCACCGGCGACCGCGCTCATCGCGCTTCGAATCAGCCATCTTTATCTTGGGAAGTGGAGCCAGTTTCTGCTTGATCTCGGGCCGGTTTTGAAAAAAGCCTCGATGATTCATTTCACGGGGTTTTTCATTGCCAGCGCCGGGATCGTCATCGTGACCTACGCGCAGGCGACCGCGCCGTTGCTCCGCCAGCAGATTAAGTGGATTGTCTGGGGACTGACCCTCGGGGTTCTTCCGTGGCTGGTTTTCTACGGAATTCCACTGGTCCTCGGAATCGAACCGACGCCTTTCACGGAGGCGGTCGCCATCGGGCCGACCATCCTCGTACCGCTGTCGTTCGGCTATTCCATCGCCCGTTACCGATTGATGGATGTGGACGTCATTGTCCGCCGCAGTTTTTCCTATGCCCTGACGACGTTGTCGGTGGTGATGATCTTCATGCTCGGCGTGGTCAAGGCCGCCGACTGGTTCCGGGAAATGTTCCCGACCGTTTCGTCCGGAGCCACCACGCTGCTTCAGGTGCTGGTCCTTTCAAGCGGTGCAATCCTTTACGCCCCCCTGAAAAACTGGCTTCAGGAACGGATTGACCGGATTTTTTACGGTGCCAGATATGATACCCGCCTGCGGGTGGATGATTTCGGACGAACCATGGCCGCCACCACGGCGCTCGGCGAACTCCTGAACGCTCTGGCCAACAAGCTGTCCGAAACCCTTTCCGTCAGCGATCTGGCCATTTTCATCACCCGCCCGGGTGAATCCGGGAAGGTCGTTTTCGTCAAGGCGTTTGTTTCAGGCAACCTTCAGGATGTCGAAATTCCCTCCGAAATCGCTTCCAAACTCGCCATGGCCGGGCCACGGGGCTATGTCGTGGACGAGCGGGCCATAAGGGGCAGCTTCGGACTGACCTACTTCTTCCCCTGCATTGCCCGGGAACGGATGGTCGCCGTCATTGCGTTGGGCAAAACCGTCAACCGGACCCTGTTGACCTCGGAAGACACCGATTTGCTGCGCGGCCTCGCGCCCTACGTCGCGGTTGCCATCGAAAACAGCCTGCTTTACGAATCCGAGCAGGAACGCGCCCGCGAACTGTCGCAACTCAAGGAATTCAACGAAAACATCATCGAATCCATCAACGTCGGCATCGTCGCGGTGGATCTCAACGGACGGATTACCGCCTGCAACGGGGCCATCGAGGAAATGTTCGGCTTTTCCGCCCGGCAAGTGGAAGGGCTTCCCTTTGAAACCGTTCTGGAAAGCGACCTCATTCGGACGATTAAAGAAGTGACCGGCGGCGCCTGGATTCTGGAAGACGTCAGAAACATTTACCGCTCCCGCACCCGCGGCGTTGACGGCCAGCCGCTCGTGGTCAATGTGAGCATTTCCCCGCTCGAAACCCGGCACTCCGACGTCGCCGGAGCGCTCGTCTGCATTGAGGACATCACCAGCCGGGTCAGACTCGAAGAACAACTTCGCGAAGCCGACAAACTCAGTTCCATCGGTCTGCTCGCCGCCGGCGTCGCCCACGAGGTCAACACCCCGCTGACGGGCATTTCGAGCTACACCCAGATGCTGCTCAAGCAGATCAGCGAGGACGATCCGAAACACGGCGTGCTCGAAAAAATCCGCCGCCAGACCGTCCGGGCCTCCGACATCGTCAACAACCTGCTGAATTTCTCCCGGACCGGAAACTCCGTCTTTTCACAGCTTTACATCGGGAAGCTGCTTGACGACACGCTCCAGTTGCTCGAACCGCAGTTGAACAACACCCGCATCGAGGTCTGCCGCGATTACGCCCACGCGCTGACGCCCGTCGTCGGACACGCCGGAAAACTGCAACAGGTCTTCATGAACCTGATTCTGAACGCCCGCGACGCCATGCCGAACGGCGGCATCCTCACCATTTCCGCTCAGGAAGAGGAAAAGAACCTGATTGTTCGGGTCAGCGACACCGGAATGGGCATTTCTCCCGAAAACATCACGAAAATCTACGACCCGTTCTTCACCACCAAGGAAGTCGGACGCGGCACCGGACTCGGACTGGCCGTCAGCTACGGCATCATTCAGGAACACGCCGGTCACATCTTCGCCGAAAGCGAACCCGAAAAAGGGACGACCTTCACCATCAAGCTTCCCACCGTGGCGTTTGAACAGCTTCAGGCTGTCGGCGACTGACTCGTAAAGTCTGGAGTCCGGAGTCGAGAGTCTGGAGTCAAAAAAACAAAGACAAGGAGACTGGGAGACCTGGAGACAAGGAGAAAAGTTGCTTGACCTGGTGGACCGCCCGACGGAATGCTCCTTGTCTCCTTGTCTCCTTGTCTCCTTGTCTCCTTGTCTCCTTGTCTCCTTGTCTCCTTGTCTCCTTGTCTCCTTGTCTCAAGGTCCTGTTTTGACTCCAGACTCCAGACTCTCGACTCCGGACTTTACCCTTAGACGCCCGGTCGGGTTTTGGGTTACAGTCGCTGGTTTGTTTGACTGATTCCCCTCTTTTTTCGGATTTGGAATGAAAAAGAAGCCGAGCGCGCTCAAAAAGAAATTTCGTGAAGCGAAAATGGTCATTGACGGTGTTTTCGACCGCCGTCACCCGGTTCTGGTGCATATCGTCCCGATGCGGCGGTGCAATCTGGCCTGTACTTATTGCAACGAGTACGACGACGTGTCCAAACCGGTCCCGATTGATGAAATGTTCCGCCGCATCGACAAGCTGGCGGAACTCGGTTCGTCGGTCGTGGCGTGCAGCGGCGGCGAGCCGATGATGCACCCGGAGATTTACGACATCTTCAAGCGCATCCGGCAACACGGGATGATGGCCGGGCTGATTACCAACGGGTACTACCTGACGAAAGAGCGCATCGAGAAGCTGAACGAAGCCGGTCTTGAATACCTCCAGATCAGCATCGACAACGTCACGCCCGACGACGTTTCCCAGAAAAGCCTCAAGGTGCTGGACAAGAAACTCCAGAACCTCGCCGAGTACGCCGAATTCGCCGTCAGCATCAATTCCGTCATCGGCGGCGGCATCAAGGACCCGCAGGACGCGGTTCAGGTCGCCAAACGCGCGAGCGAACTGGGTTTCGCGGTTTCCTGCGGGATCATTCACGACGGCCACGGGACGCTGAAACCGCTTTCGGAAAAGGAAGCGGCGGCCTACAACGAGGTCAAGCGCATCGGGAAAAACGGCTACTCGATGATTCACGGGTTTCAGGAAAACCTCGCGAACGGCAAGCCGAACGACTGGAAGTGCCGCGCGGGCGCGCGCTACCTCTACATCTGCGAGGACGGGCTGGTTCACTACTGCTCGCAGCAGCGCGGAACGCCCGGCATCCCGCTCGCAACCTACTCGAAGGAAGACATCTGGCGGGAATACAACACGCCGAAGCCCTGCGCGCCGCTCTGCACCATCGCCTGCGTCCATCGGGCTTCGTTCATGGATTTCTGGCGCGACCCGCAAAACCCGGACCTCGTGTCCTCCATCGCGTAACTGATTCTCCGCCGTGGACTGGCAAACCGCCCGCGACCGGGAAACGTTCGAGCAAAGCATTGCCGGACTTTCCCACGAAGTCGCGGGCGTTTTTGATGTTTCAGGGCGGCGGCTGTTCGCCAAGCCCGGAGACACCGATCAGGTCGGCTTTACCCGTTCCGAAATGGCCCGCCTGCCGGGAACGGTACTGGTTCACAACCACCCGAACGGTTCGAGCCTGTCGTATCAGGACGCGGTATTCGCGGAAGTTCACCGACTGGCCGAAATCGTCGCGGTCGTTCGGTTTGAAAAAAGGCTGGTTCGATTTTCGCTTTCGCCGGAACGGGTTCCGGGCCTTCCGGCTGGAATCTGGCCGCCGTTCGCCGATCTTTCGCTTTTCTTTTTGCCGATTCTTGAGGATATTCGGTTGAAATGGCTTTCGGCGGGACGAAATGGTAGCGTCTCGCGCGAATCCGCCGAACATCAGTTCATGCACGAGTTCTGGAGCGGTCAGCTTCGGACCGTGGTTCAACGATACGGGCTTTCGTACCGCTATTCGCGGGAGGAACTATGAAAACGGCCAAAAAGTACGCCCCCGTCAACGATATTTCGGCCCGAATCGCTCCCCGTCCGAGAAAAAAGTCCGAACCGATTGTCGCCGTACTTGATGACAGCCAGAACCGGATCGACCTTTCCGACCCGTTGACCGACCGGCGGACTCCTGAAGAACACAACCGGAACATTCGGGAAGCGATGGAAGCCGCGACGGTCGCGGCGGGACCGTTCATCAAGTTCAGAATCGCCGAACACATCGAGGATCAGGAAGCGCGATTCAACGCCTTCATGGAAATCGCGCCGACCCTTCCGCCGACGCTTCACGAACGGGCATTGAAACTGGCCAGAAAGTTTACGAGCGAACGGTTTCGGTCACGGGCGATCATCGCCCTCGGCCCGCAACTTTCACCGGAACTCTACGGTCGGGCCACCGCCATCGCGGAAAGCATGCGGTCGCTCAATTTGAGAAAATCCACTCTCGACGGACTTGCCCCTTTTCAACCGCGCCGAAAACCTTCAAAATCGGCCCGTTCGTCGGATGACTGACACCTGAAACCCGACACCTTCTTCAAGCGGAAGTGGCGAAATGGCAGACGCACCAGACTTAGGATCTGGCGGGCAACCGTGGGGGTTCGAGTCCCCCCTTCCGCACCAATTCCTCTCCTGAATTGAAAATCTGCTCTAAATATTTGTAAATAAGCTCTTTACGCTTGTTTTGTCGCTGAAGTATTTCGGGGCAAATCAGAAAAAAGCTCAGTACAAAAAGGCGCGGATGCGCCGTCAGGAAATAGCCCCACCCGTGAGGGTGGGGTGAAGTCGGGGTCAACTTCAGAGCGTCGAAGACGCGCCACCCTCTATCGCCGCGTTGCGGCTCGGAGTTTTTTTCGCCATCTCCCACGCCCTTACGGACGTGGCTATTTCCTGACGGCGCATTCGCGCCTGCTTCATTCGCCTTCGGAAATCGCCTTGGCCGGAATGGTCGTGTCGCTGATGATGGTCGGAGCATCTTCGCTGTCGAAACTGCCCGAACTGACCAGCGTCGCCGCGTCGTGTTCGACGTAAAAGCCCGTTTCCGGGGAATGTTCTTCGGTCATCTGATTGCGGACAAACCCCGTCGCGTGGTGGTCGGCGGTGGTTTCAAGGTCGGTTTCGTTGAATTCGACCGCGGCGAGGTGGAACGCTTCGGCCAGTTCGGCGGCGGTCGGGCGTTCCGCCGGATTCTTTTCGAGTCCCTTCAGCACCACTTCATCTATTGATTGGGGTATATCCGGGCGGATGTCCCGGAGCGACGGCGCGGGTTTGGTCAGATGCGCCATCAGGACGGAAACCGCGCTTTCCCCTCCCGACCGGAAGGGCGTCACGCCGGTCAGCATCTGAAACAGCATCACCCCGACGCTGTATACATCCGATTTTCCATCGTATTCGAGGCCGCGAATGCGTTCCGGCGCGATGTACATCGGGGTTCCGACAACCGCGCCGGTGACGGTCAGCTTGTCCATTTCGTTGTCGGTCGCCTCGCCGAGCAGTTTGGCGATGCCGAAATCCACGACTTTCACGACTTCGCCCTCGGGCGTCAGGTTGATGAAGATGTTGTCCGGCTTGATGTCGCGGTGAACGATCCCCAGTCGGTGCGCCTCGGCCAGCGCCGAGCAGATCGGCAACAGCAGTTCGGCGGCGCGGGCAACGGTGAGACGGCCGCGGATTTTCAGTTCTTCCGCCAAAGTCCGGCCCCGAAGCAGTTCCATGACAAGGTAGGCGATACCCTCCTGGGAAATACCGGAATCGAAGATGCGAATTGCATTGGGGTGGCTGAGGCGGGAGGCGGAAATCCCTTCCCGCTTGAATCGCTCGACCGCGCTGATGGTTTCATTGCCGGGGACCGGTTTGAAAACCTTTACAGCCACGATTTCCTGGGTTTGAAGATTGGTGGCCCGAAAAACGGCCCCGAATCCGCCAGCTCCGATTTTCTCGTCCAGACGGTACTGGCCGTCGAGGACCGTTCCCGGAAGCGCTTCGGAAAGCGCCGAAAAGATGCGGTCGGCCTGCTGGCGCGAGGCGATGAGTTCCGAAATGCGTTTGTCGAGTTCCCGGTTTTTGCGCTCCGTCTCGATGCGGGCGGCTTCAAGCTGGCGGAGGTTGTCGGCCAGTTCCTCGTTTTTGTGGTTGAGTTCCTCGGTACGTTCCGCAACTTTTCGCTCAAGGTTTTCAGTCAAAACCTCAAGTTCGGCATGAACGCGGCTGAAACGGTTGGAAACGGAAAGCGACATGGCCCCGGCGAGCATGAAATACCCTCCGGAAAGCAGGTTGATCGAAATCAGTGGTGAAAGATCCCCCCACTTCACGGTTTGTCGGATAAACCGTTCCATCGAGGCCAGCAAGAGGCAGACGATGCCGATCCAGATGGTCCGGGCTTCCCGGTCCCCCCGGATTGCCCGCCACGAAACAAATCCCACTCCGATGAACACGAACGACACAAGCCAGAGAAAACGGTATGGCGTACTCATCAGCACGATGTGAAACGGGGCGACGAGGGCGAAAATCGCGATAAGCAGGTTTGAAGCCTGATATGCCCGAAGCCATTTGGTAATCGGCGTCGAGAGAAACGGCCACAGAAACTGAATCAGCACGACGAACATGCCGTGGGTTGTCGCAATGGCGATGCGGTGGTTGGAAATTCCCCCGCCGAGGGGCCGATCGGACAGTGGCGACGTAAAGGCGAGATTGACCGAGAAGATGAGGGCGAGGAGTCCGAACCAGAAATAGCCGGTCAGTTCGCGTCGGCGCAGAAACAGGTTCAGGTGATAAACGCCGATGGCCCCGCACAGCACCACGGCGGCGAGGAGCGGAAGCGAAGTTCGCAAAATCCGCAAATAGATGGATTCGACCCGGTTGCGGACTTCTCCCTCCGCGCCGACCAGAAACGGCCCCTGAAAGTAGCGGGTTTGCAGCCACGGGTAATCGCCGAAGCCCCCGGAATCGGGAAAGGCGGCGGCGATGCCGGGGTCGGCCCACATTCGGACGGCGAGAACGAGTTTCCCGTCCGTGCCGATGGCCTCGCGCGGAATCGGAAATGAAACCGGCTGGAGAAACAGGGCGTTCTTGGCCGAGGGATTCCCCATCCCCCCGATTTTCCTCCCTCCCGCGAAGACCTCATAACTGCCGATTCCGCCGAATCCAAAGCTCACCGCCAACGGACGGCCGATCATGTTCGTTGAAACCAGAAGCTCGGTCCGGTACCACGCGAAGCCGCCAAGGCCGGGGCGGTTCTGTCTGCCCCAGGTTTTCGGCACCTGAATGGTTTCCCATCCCGCCGTTTCGATGGAAATTCCCGCCCACCCCGGATCGTCTCCGGTCCGGAATGCCCAGATTCCGGAAAGGTCGGCGGGCGTGCCGATGTCGGCTACTTCCGTCGGACCGGCCAGTCCGGTCAAACCGAACCAGAGGAGGGCAATCAGCAGGAGCGCCGGCAACAGGCGATACGGTCGAATGGCGTACCGGCGGTAGGGGAGCATCATTTTCGGATGTTTTTGGGAGTGGCGAATTCGCTGCGGGGGCGAAGTCTAAACTTCCGGCGGTCCGGCGTCCAGAATTCGTTCGCCGGAGACCGGGTTGTAGCGGCAAGTCACCCAGAATGTATGTTTTACAACAGTGCCATCGGAAAATTGCGTTGCCGGTCGGGAGTGGCGCGGGTAAGGTTGCCCGTTCCTCACCGGAATGTTTTTACCGCCAAAATTCATTTTCTTTCACGCTTAAAGGAGTTTTTTCGCATGTTGCAAGTTGGACAACCCGCTCCCGATTTCGATATGGCGTCCACCAAGGACCTCACCACCCTGAAGGAGCGCGTCAAGCTCTCGGACTACCGCGGAAAGTGGTTGGTCCTTTTCTTCTACCCGCTGGATTTCACCTTCGTCTGCCCGACGGAAGTGACCGGTTTCAGCGACCGCCTCAGCGAATTCCATGATCTGAATGCCGATGTCATCGCGGTCAGCACCGACAGCGTTTTCTCGCACAAGGCGTGGATTGAAACGCCGCGTGAAAAGAACGGCGTCGCCGACCTGCACTTCCCGCTCGGCAGCGACATCACCAAGCAGGTCAGCCGTGATTACGGCGTGCTGATCGAGAAGGACGGCATCGCGCTGCGCGGTCTGTTCATCATCGACCCGGAAGGCATCCTCCAGTACCAGGTCGTTCACTCGCTCAACATCGGCCGCAATGTGGATGAAGCCATCCGCGTGCTTCAGGGCCTCCAGTCGGGCGGCCGTTGCCCGATCAACTGGAAGCCGGGTCAGGAAAACATCTAAAACAGTCTGGAGTCTTGGGGGGGGGTGTGGGGGGTGGTTTTTGGGGTTTTGGTTTTGTTTTGGGAACAAACCCCAAAGCAGAACACCAACCAAAGTTTTTG
>JBDRAL010000098.1:0-53121 GCA_039793685.1 Blastocatellia bacterium NZW_1522 | reverse complement strand
CTGGAGTCTGGAGTCTGGAGTCTGGAGTCTGGAGTCTGGAGTCTGGAGTCTGGAGTCTGGAGTCTGGAGTCTGGAGTCTGGAGTCTGGAGTCTGGAGTCTGGAGTCTGGAGTAAAGCGTCGGGTTTTCGCTTTCTTCGTCAAGTTCTTTTTACTCCCTTCGACTTGTTTTTTACTTCATCGTTCATCATTCATCGTTCATCGTTTTCTTGACTCCCGACTCTCGACTCCAGACTCCAGACTTTTTATGAATGAGAATCTCGCCATCTCCGCCCTCGAACGACACGCCCGCGACCGGCGGCGCGTCGCGCTCGTGTGGGAGGGCGCGGACGGTGCGCGCGAGGTGGTCACGTTTCACGATTTGAACCGGCGTTCGAACCGCGTCGCCAATGTTCTCGCGGGATTCGGCGTCGGTCGGGGCGACCGGGTGTTCACGCTGCTCGAACGGACGCCGGTTCACTACGCCGTGCTTCCCGCCGTTTTGAAGACGGGGGCCGCGCTGGGCGTGTTGTTTTCGGATTTCGGCGCGGAGGCCATCCGGCAACGGCTCGGCGACGCGGAAGCCAAGGCCCTCGTCACCGACACGCTCAACCTGCCCAAGCTGACGTCGGTTTTGAATGAACTGCCGAAACTCGAACACGTCATCGTGGTCGGCGGGCTGCCCTCGGCGCTGCGGGCCTCGCGGCGGCCCCGGTTTCACGACTTCACGACAATGGTCGAAGCCGCCGCGCCCGAATTTACCGGCCCCGAAGTCGGCCAGAACGACACCTGTTTCATCATCTACACCTCGGGCACGACCGGATTGCCGAAAGGCGTCGTGCATCGGCACGCGCTGATGGAACGGCTGGTCGGCACGGCGGGCGACGTACTCGGGCTGAATGAAACGGATTTGTACTGGTGTACCGCTGATCCCGGCTGGGTCACGGGTTTGTGCTACGGGACGTTCGCGCCGTGGCTGCTCGGGTTGCCGTTCTTTTCATACGGCGGGGAATTCGACGCCACGCGCTGGATCGACCTTCTCGAACGTCACCAGATTACCTGCCTCTACACGACGCCGACGCTGCTGCGGCAGTGGCGCAAGGCCGGCGCGGACGTTTTCGACCGGGGCGCGCTCGCGCTGAATCGCCTGTATTCCGTGGGCGAACCGCTGAACGCCGAAATCCTGCGCTGGGCGGAAGACACCTTCGGCGTGCCCGTGTTCGACACCTACTGGCAGACCGAAACCGGTACGCACCTCATCGCGAATCGCCCCGGACTGCGCGTCAAGGTCGGCTCGATGGGCTGCCCCGTGCCCGGCGTGGAAGCCGCCATCGCCGACGACACCGGCCGCGAGGTCGGCCCCAACACGGTCGGCTCGATTGTCGTGCGGCCGTCGCTGGTTTCATTGTTCAAGGGATATTGGAATTTTCCCGAGACGACCCAGGCGTGTTTTCGCAACGGGTGGTACGTCACGGGCGACCGCGGCTGGCGCGACGAGGACGGCTATTTTCATTTCGTCGCCCGCGAGGACGACGTCATCACCTGCGCCGCGCAGCGCATCGGCCCGTTCGAAGTCGAAAGCGCGCTGCTGCGTCATCCGGCGGTCGTCGAAGCCGCCGTCATCGGCGTGGACGATCCGCTGACGACACAGCATGTAAAAGCGTTCGTTCACGTCCGGGGCGAATTCGAAACCGACGCGCATCTCGCGGCCGAACTGGCCGAAACCGTGCGCGAACAGTTGTCGCCGCTCGCCTGCCCGCGTGAAATCGAGTTCTGCGAGGATCTGCCGAAAACGCGAACCGGCAAGATTCAGCGCGGACAACTGCGAAAAACCGTGACGCTCGACCGGGCGCGGGTGTTTGCGCTGCCGCCACCCGCCTGACCGGGCGGGTTCAGGCCGGATCGGATGTTTGAAGCGTGGCCGCCTCGGCATGATTGCGTACGATAGCCGTCGGAATCACGATGGCGAGGCCGACCGCCACGCAGTAGCCGAAATGCATGGCGATGACCGACGGGCCGCCCGCCGCGCCGCGCGAGAGGAAGAGCGTCCAGAACATCGCGACGACGACCTCGACGAGCGGCAGGAACAGCAGGCGGCGATTGGCGACCGGGTCGAGGCCGATCATGGCGTAGGCCGCGCCGATGACGACGAGGGCGATACCGTACTGCTGGGTCATGACCTTGTCGTCGATGCGGATGCCGTAAAACTTCGCCGCCGCTTCCTGAAAGAAAAGGGCGAGCGAGGCGTTCCAGAGTTCGACGAGAGAAAAGATGAAAAAGACGACCTGGAGCCAGCGGCGAGCAAAAATGAACGACTTCGGAGGCGTTGCGGACATATCGGCGTTGTTCTCGCGAAACGATGGCACGGGCAGGCACGGCGTCGCCCGCGTCGGTTGAAGATTGAAAAAGGAAGATGCTTCCAACCTATTTCCCGCCCTGCCCCGCACGCAACCGGGGCAGGCGTCGGCAAGCCGTACTTTCACAAAACGCAGGGACTCCAGCCAACCGAACGGCCCGGCGACGAGACCCGATTTTTGAACAGATGGAGCAACCGTCATGACAGCCACAGTGACCGAATCACACACCATTGAATCCGTGTTGAACGAATCGCGCCTGTTCGCGCCGTCGCCGGAATTCGCCGCCGCCGCGCACGTCAACGGAGAAGCCGAACTCGACCGCCTGCGGGCCGAGGCGGAAGCCGATCCGGAAGCCTTCTGGGCCGACAAGGCCGCGCATCTGCATTGGTTCAAACCCTGGGATCGCGTCCTCGAATGGAACGCCCCCTTCGCCAAATGGTTCGTCGGCGGGAAGATCAACGTCAGTTACAACTGTCTCGACCGCCACCTCGATTCATGGCGTAAAAACAAGGCCGCCATCATCTGGGAAGGCGAACCGGGCGACACCCGGACGCTCACCTACCAGCAACTTCATCGCGAAGTCTGCCGGTTCGCCAATGTTTTAAAGAAATTCGACGTGAAGTCGGGCGACCGCGTGGCGATCTACATGCCGATGACGCCCGAAATCGCCATCGCCATGCTCGCCTGCGCCCGCATCGGCGCGACCCACTCGATCATTTTCGGCGGATTTTCGGCGGAAGCCCTGCGCGACCGCATCAATGACGCGGGCTGCAAGCTCGTCGTCACCGCCGACGGCTGCTGGCGGCGCGGTACGGAAGTCAAACTCAAGGCCGCCGTGGACGACGCCCTCACCCAGACGCCGAGCGTCACGACCTGCATCGTGGTCAACCGCACCGGCTCGCAAATTCACATGCAGCCGGGCCGCGACCACTGGTGGCACGAAATGATGGAAACGGTGAACGACGACTGTCCCGCCGCCGAACTCGACAGCGAACACCCGCTTTTCATCCTCTACACCTCGGGCACGACCGGCAAACCGAAAGGCATTCTCCACACGACCGGCGGCTATCTCACGCAGGTCGCGCTGACGACGAAGTGGGTCTTCGACATGAAGGACGAGGACGTCTACTGGTGCACGGCGGACGTGGGTTGGGTGACCGGTCACAGCTACGTTGTCTATGGCCCGCTCGCCAACGGCGCGACGGTCCTGATGTATGAAGGCGCGCCGAATTTCCCCGAACCCGACCGGTTCTGGCAGATCATCGACAAGTACAAAGTCACCATCTTCTACACCGCACCGACGGCCATCCGCGCCTTTATCCGCTGGGGCGAACGCTGGGTGTTGAAACATGACCTCAAGAGCCTGCGCCTGCTCGGCTCGGTCGGCGAACCGATCAATCCCGAGGCGTGGATGTGGTATCACCAGGTCATCGGCAAGGGCCGCTGCCCCATCGTGGACACCTGGTGGCAGACCGAAACCGGCGCGATCATGATTACGCCGCTGCCCGGCGCGACCCCAACCAAACCCGGCACGGCGACCCGCCCGCTGCCCGGCATCGACATCGACATCCAGACGAAGGAAGGCCGCAGCGTCGGCACGAACGAAGGCGGCTATCTCGTCATCAAGCGCCCGTGGCCCTCGATGCTGCGGACGATCTGGGGCGACGACGAACGCTTCCGCAAGCAGTACTGGAGTGAAATCGAAGGCGTCTACTTCGCGGGCGACGGCGCGCGGCGCGACGAACTCGGCTACCACTGGATCATGGGTCGCGTGGACGACGTCATCAACGTGAGCGGACACCGGCTCGGCACGGCGGAAATCGAAAGCGCGCTCGTTTCGCACGAAAGCGTCGCCGAATCCGCGGTCGTGGGCCGTCCGGATGAATTGAAAGGCTCGGCCATCGTGGCCTTCGTCACGCTTCAGAGCGGACGCACCGGCAACGACGAACTCAAGGCCGTGCTTCGCGACCACGTCGCGAAGGAAATCGGCGCGCTCGCCAAACCGGACGACATCCGCTTCACCGACGCGCTTCCGAAAACCCGTTCCGGCAAGATCATGCGCCGCCTGCTGCGCGAAATCGCGGCCAGCGGCGTCGTGGTCGGCGACGTGACCACGCTGGAAGATTTCTCGGTCCTCGAAAAACTCCGCGCGGACGAAGAATAAGGATGAAGGATGAAGGATGAAGGATGAAGGATGAAGGATGAAGGATGAAGGATCATTTTAATCGGTCGGAAATTTTGGCAAGCAAAAAATCTGCCGACCTTGTATTTTTTTCATCCTTCATCCCTCATCCTTCATCCTTGCCTTATGACTACCGACTACAAACCCTTCGAATACACCGCCGCGGTTTCGCCGATCATGCCGGGCGAAGCCGCGCAACTGGCCGCCAACTTTAAATGTCCCGATCCGGCCCAGAAGACCTTCGTCGGCCTTCCGCCCTCGATAAAGAACGAATACGGCTTGCCCTCGGCGCTCGAAATCGTCCTGAAGTTTGAAAAGGATGGTGAGACTCTTGCGTTGACGGCCTTCGTCGCGGGCGGACGCGGCGGCATGCTCCGGCTTTCAACCGACGTGATGGACACGCTCAAACTGAAACCCAACGCGCCCGCCACCATCCGCCTGACCGGGACCGAGAACGACCGCCCGGTACTCCACTTGGTCGCATAAATGCAAAATCACTCCATGGACCAAGAACTGGCAAAAGCCGTTCAATTGCGTGACCGTATTCTGGAGGCGTTTCGGGAAAGATTTCCGGACCAGCCGGTCCAGACTCTTGAAGATAAACCCTTGAATATTTTCATCCCGGCAAAACACCCTGAAACCGGTGGCATTGAACTTGAGGTGGAAGATGAGGACGCGTTGATCGTGTTCATCGATAAATTCACTCACACCCATTTCGACGGCTTCACGACTGAACAAGGTGACCGTTTTCTTGACGAAACCCTCGACTTTCTGGCCGACGTTTTTGCCGACCGGGTGACGTTTTACGGCAATCCGAAAGAAGGCGGCGGATGGTGGTATCCGGAATTCCACGATGCAGCCGAACCGCTCCCTCCCGAGCCTCACTTTCTTTGGTCGGGACCGGTAAATCTGAAATCATGAACTTCAAAAAACTTGCCAGTGTGACGCTCGCCGGGCTGTTTTTCTCCGCCGTGACGCTCGCCCACGACACGTTTCTCCTTCCGGAACGGTTTTCCGCTCCGGTGGGGACGACCGTCCCGCTCGATCTCACGAGCGGCATGGGCTTTCCCTTCCTCGACACCGCGATCAAACCGGACCGGGTTGCCTTCACGCGGGTCCATCTGGCGGGAAAGACGTTTGAAATCAGGAGCTTCGGACCGGCGGAGCATTCGCTGCGGTTCAATGCCCGATTTTCAAAACCCGGCGTCGCGACCATCGGCGTGGACCTCAAACCGCGGACGCTCGACCTCGAACTCGACAAGGTGCAGGAATATTTCGACGAAATCGACCCGCCCGACGAGGTCAAAAAACACTGGGCGGCGATGCCCGAGCCGAAGCGGTGGAGGGAAAGCTACGTCAAACATTCAAAAACGGTCGTCCGGGTGGGGAAATTCGAAAAGGACGATTCGTGGCGCAAGCCGCTCGGGATGGCGCTGGAAATCGTCCCGGACACCGATCCGACCACGCTCAAACCGGGCGATGCGTTCACCGTCCATGTTTTAAGGGATGGAAAACCGTTTCCCGGCTTTTCGCTCGGCATCATCCGCGAGGAAATGTTCAAGGGCGAGTTCGGGAAAACCGACGCCCAAGGCCGCGTGACCTTCACGCTCGACAAGGCCGGACGGTGGCTCCTGCGCGGGACGGATTTGCGCCCGTCATCAAAGCCCGGCCTTGAGTGGGAAAGCGACTTCACGACGTTCACCGTCGAGGTCACCGAACGGTAACTTTCGGGATTTCAAAAGTTTCGCATCGTTTTTTGCCGCTCCGCGTTGAATGGAGGAATCTTCTCTTTCCAGATTCATCTCGTTCGTGAAGTTCCGGGTAGCCACTCCCCTTTTTTGACGTTAGGATACCTTCATCACGTCCCCAACCAAGGGAGATTCTCCGATGAAGGTTCTTTCGGGCGCGCTCTTGCTCGCCACGCTTACGCTGTCACCGCTGCCGGCACGGTCAATGTCGCCGCAAGCCGCCGCGCCTCAGGCCACGGCGGAGCAGAAACAACAGCTTCTGCAACTGAATCAGGAAGTTGCGAAACTCGCCAACGACGGGAATTACAAAGACGCGTTTGAAAAAGCGAAAAAAGTTCCACCCTTTGCCGAAAAGACATTCGGGAAGCAATCCACCGAACACGCCTTCGCCCTGCATAATCTGGCCAACATTTCCGCCGCGCTCGGGAAGATTTCCGAAAGCGAGGGGTACTACAAAAAGATCATCGGCATTTATGACGCCCTGCCCCGGTCGGAAGGACGTCGCATTCGGGTATACAAGGAACTCGCCGCCATTTACCGGCTGGACAATAACCTCCTGGCCGCCCGAGACAGCCTCCAGAAAGCCATTCTCCTGAGCGAAGGTCTGACAAAACTGTTGAACAATGAAGGCGTGGATCTGCTGTTCGATCAGGCGGCGGTCATCGAAATGCTCAAACGTCCGAAGGAAGCCGAACCGGTCTGGGCGCACGGCCTCGACCTTCTCAATCGCATCAACGGCGGTCGCCTCGACGTGGTCCAACTCCCAACCGATGCCCTGTGGGGACGGGTCAAAAAGGCCGGGTACGTCAAAGGCCAGGAAGACGCTCGTGGCACGGTGGTCGTCAATCTTTCCGTTGACGAAACCGGTAAGGTGACCGAGGCCACGGTGGTCACGGGTGCCGAGAAAATCAACCCGATCGCCCTCCGGATGGCGCGGGAAACGATGTTCAACCCGCTGAGTTTCAATGGGAAGCCGATGAAAATGACCGGTACCGTCATCTACCGGTTCAATTCCGGGTTCATGATGATAACCAGAGAGATCATCACCGTTCCGCTGTGAAATTCCGGCCAAAAAATCCCGGATACGGCCAGAACACGATGCCTCGCGGGGAGCGTTCAACCATGAAAAAAAGCGTCCTTGTTCTCCTCTTTTACCTTTATCCGGTTCTTTTCTGCGGTGTTCTGGCCGGGGATACGCCGCCGGCAGCGGATGAAATCCGGCTTTTGAACCAGAAAGCCCGGAAGCAAATGAACGAGGCCAATTATCGCGGCGCACTCGATACCGCCAAAAAACTGGCCTCCGTCGTCGAGAAAACCTACGGCAAGGACAGCGCCGAGAGCGGATTGACGCTCCATCTTTTGGCCAAAATCTACAAATCGCTGTCCAGGCCGGAAGACGCCCTCCGGAGCTATCAGCGGGCGATTGAAATTTTTGAACCACTCCCGGCTTCCGACCTTCCCCTGTTTCGCCTCTGGAAGGAACTGGCCTGGTTTCATCGGTCGAGAAACGAATCGTCGGCGTCCCGAATCGCCTTTGAAAAAGCGATCTCGTATGGGGAAAAAGTCACGCGACTGATGAATCCGGAAGGCGTGGAACTGCTTTTTGACTACGCCTGCGCCCTGGAATTGAACGCCATGAGGGATGAAGCGGAAAAAATCTGGTCGCGGGGCCTGGCGATTCAACGGGAAATCAACGGCGGACGCCTCGACATCATTTCCCTGCCGGCGGGATGCCTTTTCGTTCGCCAGCGGAAAAAACCGGGGTTTGTCCCGCCGCCATTCTCAATCCCGATAAAAGTTGAAATCACAGTGAACGAATTCGGGAAAGTCACCCAGGCCAATCCCGTCGGAGGCCAATCGGACCTTTGGAGCTTCGCCCGCGGCCTCCTGCTCAAAACCGAATTTGCGCCGCTCATGCTGGACGGGAAGCCCCTCCCGATGCGGGGGCAGATCTGGGTTGGCTCGAAGGGAACGGTTTTCCGACTCTCTGTTTCTGATCTGACTGGCAATTAAAATGGTTTTCAATTGATCGTGGTCGGCGGCGGACGCAACGGGGTGGGAAGCGGGAATTCCTCAAGAAAATCGGCTCTTGAAATTCAGGCTAGCCACCTACCATTCCTTGACATTAGGATGCCGTGACCAAATTTCATTTTCGGGAGACTCTCCGATGAAGGTTCTTTCGGGCGCGCTCTTGCTCGCCACGCTTACGCTGTCACCGCTGCCGGCACGGTCAATGTCGCCACAAGCCGCCGCGCCTCAAGCCACCGAGGAGCAGAAACAACAACTTCTTCAACTGAATCAGGAAGTTGCCAAACTCGCCAACGACGGCAATTACAAAGACGCGCTCGACAAGGCGAAAAAAGCCCAGTCGCTCACCGAAAAAGCCCACGGCAAGCAGTCGACGGAATACGCCGTCGTGATCCACAACCTCGCCAACATCCAGGTCGCGCTCGGCAAAACCCTCGACGCCGTGGATTACTACAAAAAAGCCATCTCGGTGTACGAAGGGATTCCCCGCTCGGAGGGCCGCCGCATCCGGCTGTACAAGGAAATGGCCACCGCCAACTTGGCCAACAACAATCTGCTCGCGACCCGCGAGAATCTGCAAAAGGCGATCACCCTGAGCGAAGGGGTGACGAAACTGCTCAATCAGGAAGGCGTCGAACTGCTGTTCGAATACGCCTCGGTACTGGAACTGCTTAAAAAGCCGAAAGACGCGGAGCCAGTCTGGGCGCGCGGCCTCGACATCCTCAACAACATCAATGGCGGACGCATCGACATCGTTCAATTCCGGACCAACACGATCAAGGGCCGCATCAAAAAGGAAGGTTATGTCAAGCAGGAACAGACTGCGCGGGGCGTGGTGGCGGTGAGCGTCATCGTGGATGAAACCGGAAAAGTGTCAGAGACGTCGCTGATTAACGGTCGGGACGAAATCAACCCAATCGCACTCCGGATGGCGAAGGAAACCGTTTTCGCCCCGCTGACCTTCAACGGGAAGCCGTTGAAGATGACCGGCGTCCTCGTTTACCGATTCCCGCTTGAACAGGCAGGCAAACAACAGGTCGAAATCCCCCTTGGCAAGCAGCCAGGTCGAAATCAGTAAAAAATCGGGGATATCCCTGAATCAGACGATTCGGCCATCTTCCAACCGTACGACCCGGTCGGCAATGTCCAAAACCCGGCTGTCGTGCGTGACCATCAGAATCGGGGTGCCGCGTTCGCGGGCCAGCGCTTGCAGCAGGTCCACGACGTCGCGCCCCGTTTTGCTATCGAGCGCGGCGGTCGGTTCGTCCGCCAGTACCAGCCGGGGCCGGTTCACGAGCGCCCGCGCGATGGCGACCCGCTGCTTCTGGCCGCCCGAAAGCTGGCTCGGGAAGTGGCCGAGCCGTTCGCCAAGTCCGACTTGCCGAAGGATTTCCGCCGACCGTTTCCGAACCTCGCCGGTTGAAACCTCCGGCGCGAGTTCCGCCGACATCCGGACGTTCTGCTCCGCCGTCAGCGAGGCAAGCAGATTGTGCGCCTGAAAAATGAAGCCGATGTCGCGCCGGACAAAGGCCAGTTTCGTCCGCGACGCCCCGCGCAATTCCTCGCCGAACACCTTCACGCTGCCCTCCCGCGCTGACCGCAACGCCCCGATGAGCGTGAGAAGCGTCGTCTTTCCCGACCCCGACGGCCCCGTCACGAGCACGATTTCGCCCGGCGCGATGGTCAGTTCCACGTCGTACAAAATCTGCTGCCGCAATGCCCCCGCCCCGAAATGAAAATTCAGGTCGGAAATCTCGATGACCGGGCTGCCCGGCGCGTTCAATTCGGTCTTCACGCCACACCTCACTCAAACAAAAGCGGGAACGACTCCCCCACCGGAGTCGTTCCCGCCCTGTAAAATATTGAAAGAATTGAAATTATTGCGGTTTTTGCGGTTTTGCTTCCTCCGGCGACACCCCGCCGCCGACCACCAATTGGTTTTCCACAAACGTTGCTCCGCACTGGCGACAAAGCCGGGTCAGCGCTTCCTGATCCTCGACGCTTTTGACCGTTCCCGACAGCTTGGCGGTGCTTAAAACCATCTGCACGGAAACCGGCTGCCCGACGAAGCGTTTCGATTTTGCCAGTTTCCGGTCGATGCACCGCTGAATCTGGGCGGAGGTCGGACGTTTCTTCCCGCCAGGGCCGGTTGCCTCCGTTTCGCCGGAATCGGAAAGCACGGAAGTATCGGGGGTTTTCGGCGTTTTTGGCGTCTTCATCGGTTTGACCGAGGCGGTCGATGTTTTCAGTTGGGTCGATTTCCCGACTTTGACACCCTTTGAAGACGTTCCACCCGCCACCGAAGTGGAAGATTTTGTCTTTTTCGTCGGGGAAGAGGCTGTCGCCGCCTTGGTGGACGCGCCCGATGTACCTGAAGATGAAGACTTTGGGCGAGAGGACCCGCTTGAAGACGATGAACTCGACTTCGAGGAACCGGAACTTCCGCTTTTTGACGAACGGCTCGATTTCGAAGAGCCGAAGCTTCCACTTTTGGATGAACTGCTTGAGGAAGAAGGCTTGGAGGTCGAGCCGGATTTGGTTTTCTGGGCCGCCAGAACCGGGGCACCCATAGCCACCAGGGAGAAAGCGGTCAGAAAAACGGTTGTGAACTTCATGGAAAACTCCTTTTATCCAAACGCGGAACGTGGTCTTTGCCCAACCATGAAAATCTACCATCCCTTTCTCGCCCGGACGAAATAGTTCTCCGATCTCGTTGTTTTTCAACAAGTAAAAGGCGGGAACGACTCCCCCACCGGAGCCGTTCCCGCCGTCGAAAAATCGTTTCGGAAAGATTACGCGGGCTTCTTCGGGTCCGCCGGCTTCTTCGGCTTTTCCGGTTTCGGAGCCTTCTTGACCGTGATGTTGTTCTTCGTGGACTTCGCGCCACAGCTCTTGCAGATGTTGGTCGCCGCGCCCTTGCTGCCACCATTGTTCACTTCGCCCGTCAGCGTGGCCACGCCGCCGCTCACGGAAACGGTGATTTTCTGGTCCTTCAGCTTGGGCGAAGCCGCCAGCTTGTCGGTGATGCACTTCTCGATTTCGGCGTCGCTCTTGGGCGCCGGTTTCGGCTTCTCGGCCTTGGCGGGTTTGGCCGGCTTGGTGTCGGCGGGCTTGGTCTGGGCCGAAACACCCAGCGAGACAAACGCCGCGAGGCAAACCGCGGCGACGAAAGCGGAAATTTTCTTCATGAGGGTCTCCTTGTTTTCCGGAAGCGACAAGCCCCGGAATCATGGTGTGAAAATGAAAACGAACACCCGTCATGATGCGACAGAACTTCAATGGGTTCAATGACTTCCGCATTACATTTTTGTAAGCCGACATAACATCAGAAAACGTCCGCGGGATCAGCTTCGCGCAGTTTCCGCATCGCGATGACGCCGGAAACGGTACACATCAGCACCGTCAGCGCGAACACCAGCGCCATCCCCCCGGCGCGCATCTCCATCGGCAGAAAGGCGTACTTTGAAGTCAGCCCGAACAGCCACCACGACACGCCCAGCCCCGGCAGAAATCCCAGAATCGACAGAATCAGCGACTGCTGAAACACGACTTTCAAAAAATAGCCGTCGGTGTAACCCATCGCCTTCAACGTGGCGTACTCCGGCAGATGCCGCGACACGTCGGTGTAGAGAATCTGGTACACGATCACCATTCCGACCAGAAAACCGATGGCGACGCCCATCCGGAAAATAAACCCGATGGCCGAGGATTTCGCCCAGTAGGTCTTTTCCAGATCGATGATTTCATCCCGCGTGAGTACGATAAGTTCATCCGCCACAAGCGGTTGCAGTTCCCGCCGGACCGCCGCCGGGTCGCTTCCCGGTTTCAGCCGGATGACGCCGAGGTCGATGTTTCCGAAGGGCCGCTCGGGAAACATCCGGTAAAAGTTCTGGTCGCTCGCGAGGATGTTGCCGTTGGCGGCAAACGACGCCCCCATCGTGAACAACCCGTTGACCAGCATCCGGCGGCGGTTGACCTCGGCGAAAATCGGCTTCCCGGTGGGAAATTCGACCGGGACCGGGCCGTACTCGTCGCGCGACGCCCGGTCGTACAGCACGGTGTCCGGCTCCGCCAGCCGCGTCCAGTTTTCCGCCAGCCCCGGCAAATCCAGCAACGGCTCGCGCGGTTCGCACCCAAGCACGAAAATCAGCCGCGACGTGCCGTCCCACGGATTCTTCCAGTTCGCCGCCGTCATCGAAATCGGCGCAACCCGCTCCACCGCCGGATGTCCCATCAACTGATACAGCCGCCGCCGCGAAAAACTCCGCGTCGCCGTGATCGTTTCGGTTTTCGCGCCCACCAGCATCAGGTCGCCGCGCAGTCCGCGCTGAATCACCGCCGTGCTGTCGTAGAGCGCCTCCTCGAATCCCGACTGCATGAACATCAGAATCGAGGCGAACGCCACGCCGACGATGGCCACCGTCAGACGGACTTTTTCGTGAAAGAGCTGGAGAAAAGCGAGAGGAAGCTTCATAGCAGCCAGTAGTCAGCAGTCAGTGGTCAGTGAAATTCGAGAAAGGAATTGCTGAAGAGGAAACGGAATGAGTTGGGAAGGAAAAAGATTTACTGGCGGCTGGCCACTGGCGGCTGACGACTACAGCGGCTCGCCGCTGATCACAGCTTCCACCCGCAAATTCGTCAGCCCCGCGACTCGGCGGCTGTCTTCGGGAGTGAGACGGATGCGGACTTCAATCACGCGGGCATCGGTGTCGGCGGCGGGATCAGTCGAAAGCACATCCTTTTTGCCGACCTGGAGGCCGATCTGCTCGACCACGCCGGTGAGCGGTTCGGTCAGCGCGCGAGCCGTAATCCTTGCCGATGCGCCTTTCCGAACGGCCGCAATGTCGTTTTCGTAGATTTCCGCCACGACAAACATCGCGTCGGTCTGCCCGATTTCGAGAATTCCTTTATTTCCAATGGCTTCGCCCGCAAGCGAATGAATCTTGATGACGGTCCCGTCAGAGGTCGCCCGGACCCGCGCGGCCTCCAGATCGGCTTCCGCGCGCTCAACCGACGCTTTTGCCCGTCCGACTTCGGCCTCGGCGACGCCGACATCCACCGGACGGACTTCCGTGAGAGATGAAAGTTGCGATTTCGCCCGTTCGAGTTCCCGCCGGAGCGTGTCGGCGGTCAGTTTCCGGCCTTCAAAATCGGACGCCGCCACGATGCCGTCGCGGTGCAGCGCGGCGTACCGTTCCTGTTCGCGTTCGGCCCGTTGAAGTTCAACTTCAAGTCGCGAAATCGCCGCCCGCTGGGCCGACTGGTCGTTCTGTTTCGAAGGAACTTTCGTCTGCGCGAGCCGCGCGGCGGTGACGCGCACCTGCTCGCGGGCTTCATCGAGCGCCGCCAGCCGCCGGTCGTAGGTGTCGAGCTGCGCCACCACCTGCCCGGCGCGGACGGTATCACCTTCCTTCACGAACAGTTTTGCCACCCGCGCGCCTTCCGCCTGCGTCGGTGCGGAAATCCGGACCACCCGGCCTTCCGGTTCGAGTCGTCCGAGGGCGCTGACCGTCCGGGCTTTCGTCGGGGAGGGCTGGGCGGGAACCGGCTTCGCCTCCAGCGGATTCGCCAGTTTTGCGGTCAGAAACCACCCGCCAAAGCCGAGCACGAAAAACAATAAAGTCCAAGTAAATATCTTTTTATTCATAGATTTACTGCTTATTTCCCAGAAATTGCCTTATATCTGAACGGACACACTTCGCCCATTTCGCCTATGGCTCACGCCATAGGCTACACATCTTTCGGGCGCATCCGCGCCCTTCGGAATTTCCGCCACCAACCACTCACTGCTAACCACTGGCTGCTGCCCACTGGCTGCTGACTACTGTCAACTGGGTCGCGCCAGCGCCAGCAGCGATTCCATCACCTTGCGTTTTGCCTCGCCGGTCGGGGGCGCGAGGTGGAAGGCTTCCGAAAAGTACAACCCGTCGGCGGCGAGCCGGATGACCGTGGCCACCGCCGGGTCGATGCCGTCGTTGAGGCACTTTTCATCCCAGATTTCATATTCCTTGTAGACGTCTTCGAGCAGTTCGGCGTCGCTCGAAATCGCCACCAGAAATCCGGCCACGTCGCCCTGGGTCAGCCCGAGCGTCGAATACTCCTCGGCGTCGTAATTGGCGAAGCACGACCGGATATAGGCCCGCAGCCAGCGTCCGGGGAGTTCCGGCTCGGGATCGCGCTCGAATTCCCAGTCCATCGCGCGATTCCACTCGGCGATGAACTGCGAGACGAGTCCCTTGATGAGCGCGTCCTTGCTCGGAAAGTGGTAAAGCAGCCCGCCCTTGCTCACGCCCGCCTCGCGCGCGACCGCGTCGAGCGTGAGCGAGGTCACGCTGCCCTGCTGTACGACCCGGATCGCCGCCCGCAGCAGCGATTCACGAGTGGAAGTTTTGGACTTTTCGTCCTTCATCGTTCGGTTCCGTCCTTTAAAGGTGTCCCTAGCCCGACCGTGAGGGAGGGCGCAAAAACAATCCGACGCCCTCCCTCACGGTCGGGCTAGGGACACATGCCGCCACTTCAACTGCTTCAGGCCGTCGGCAGGACGCCGATCTGCCGCAGCAGCGTCGCGAGGTCCCAGTAATCGGATTGACGATGAATTTTACCATCCTTGAACTGGCAAACCGACACCCCACGCACCGAAAACGCCTTTCCGGTCGGCGGCAGTCCCGGCCATTCGCCCGTGTGGACGCCCGACATCGTCCATTCCATCACGCCACGTTCGTCGTCGTAGTGCATCGGGCCGTTTTCAACCTTGAATTCCGAAAAGGCGTGGAGCGTGCCGTTGAAGAACGCCGTCAGTTCTTCCCTCGTGCGGCAGGTTTTGGCGAAGGTCACGTCCTCGAACTGAAAACCGTCGCCGTAGCTCGACAGATACAAATCCAGATTGCCGGTCGTCCAACCGGTCGAAACATTCAGAATCGAATCCAGCACCGCCATCGTGTTTTACCTCGGGGGAGAAATTTGTCCGACCGTCCAGCCGGTACAGTAAAATTCATACCGTCCAGCCGGTATAGTTGTCAAAGAAAAAAACCGCGCTCCTTCCGGAACACGGCGTCGAAATCGGCTTACGTCTTTTAACAAGAACGCTTTGGAAAATTACGCGCCGACGCCAAGCTGGCGCATCAGCAACCCCATGTCGAGGTAGACCCGTTCGGCGGCGATCCGGTTTTCAGCGTCGAAGTCAAAAATGGCGCAGGCGGGGACTTCAAAAGACTTCCCGGTCGGCGGAATTCCCTGCCATTCCGCCGTGTGCGTCCCGCGCAGGATGAGTTCAAGCGTGACGGATTCGTCCCCGACGTGCCGCCGGACCACCGAGCAGGCGAGGTCGGAAAATCCCCCGTTGTCGCCGAATCCGAAGCTGTCGTACAGCCCGCGCACGGCGGCGTGGCCCTCGAGGGCCAGATCATTCAGCCCGAAACCCGGTTGGTGACCGAACGTCGCCATCAGGGCGTCGAGATCGTGGCGATTTTCAGCGTCGAGATGCTCCTCGATGAGGGCAAGGCGGGCGGAGCGAAGGTCGGCGGAAGCGGTCATCGGAGTGTATTCCTTTCAGAAACATCAATGAAATGAATGAGATGTGAGTAAAATCCGTTTACGCTGACGGGCCGGGAGACGGATTTCCGGATCGTTTTTTCGATTGAAAAATTTTTTCTTGACATTAGTAGACGACCGGTCTAATTTTGCCGCGTTATGAAAAAGGAAACGACCAAAAACGCACTTCTCGACATCGGCGGCCAGTTGATTGCCGAGCAGGGCTACAACCACACGGGCATCGACGCGGTTCTCAAAACGGCGGGCGTGCCGAAGGGGTCGTTCTACTACTACTTTCAGAGCAAGGAAGATTTCGGGCTTCAGATCATCGAGCGCAATTCCGAGGATTACGAATCCCGGCTCGACGAAATCTTCAACGACCCGACCCGGACGCCGCTCCAGCGCTTCCGTCGCTACTTCGACGAAGGCCGCGAGCAGTTCGCCCAGCAGTCGTGCCGGAAAGGATGCCTCATCGGCAACCTCGGACAGGAACTCGCCGACCAGAGCGAAACCTTCCGGACCCGGTTGGCCGACACCTTCAATCGCTGGAACCGCCGCTTCGCCGACTGCCTCCGCGAGGCCCAGGCGGCGGGCGAAATTCCCGCCGACCTCGACCCCGATGCCCTCGCGACCTTCTGCCTCGCCGGATACGAAGGCGCGCTCCTCAAGGCCAAGGTTCATAAAAGCACGGCCCCGGTGGACACCTTCATCGCGATCGTCTTCGACCGCCTCCTGAAAAACCCGTAGTCCCCCGTTTCCCGAAACGGAAACGAAACATTGCCGTTAGGATTTACTAATAGACCGGTCTAAAAAAGTAGTCAGTTGCCAGCAGTCAGTCGTCAGTAAAAAACGGATGTCGAATGGAAGAACCAAAACAACCCCTGAAAACGAGCCACTGACGGCTGGCCACTGACCGCTGGCCACTCAAACGAAAGGCAGGAAACCCAAATGAGTCACAACGTACAGGAATTCAGCGACGCCACTTTCAACAGCACCGTTCTCGACGGAAACGCCCCCGTACTGGTCGATTTCTGGGCCGCGTGGTGTGCGCCCTGTCGCGCCATCGCCCCGGTCGTCGAATCGCTCGCCGATGACCTCGCCGGAAGCGTCACCGTCGGCAAGCTGAACGTGGACGACAACCCGGAAACGCCCGCCAAACTGGGAATACGGGGCATCCCGACCCTGATTCTGTTCGACCGGGGCCAGGAAATCGGTCGCCTCGTCGGCGGCGTCAGCCGGGAAAAGCTCTCCAGCTTCGTCGAAACGACCCTCGCGGCCTCGCGCAACTGATTCCACGCCCGCCCGGACACATCCCGGGCGGGTACTGACAACTTGTTCAAATTGAAAAGGATAGAGTGAAAATGAGCCGTACGCTCGAAGGAAAAATCGCCCTCGTCACCGGAGCGTCCCGCGGTATCGGACGCGCCATCGCCGTCCGCCTTGGAAAAGAAGGCGCGCTTGTCGCCGTCCACTACGGAAAGAGCAAGTCCGCTGTTGAAGAAACCGTGGCCGCCGTCGAAGCCGCCGGAGGCAAAGCCTTCGCCCTTCAGGCCGACATCGAAAACGTGGCCTCGATTGAAAACCTTTTTACCCAGCTCGACGCCGAACTGACCGCACGCACGGGATCGGCCAAATTCGACATCCTCGTCAACAACGCGGGCGTCGCACCCTTCGTCGGCTGGGCCGACACGACCGAGGAACAGTTCGACTATATGTACGACGTGAACGTGAAGGGTCTCTTCTTCACGACCCAGAAAGCCCTGCCCCGTCTCAACGACGGCGGACGCATCATCAACGTCTCGTCGGCGGTGTCGCGCATCGCCTTCCCGGGCGTCCCGGCCTATTCCTCGACGAAGGGCGCGGTTGACGTACTAACTTTGCACCTCGCCGCCGAAATCGGCGTTCGCGGCATCACCGTCAACGCGGTCGCGCCGGGCGTGATCGAAACCGACATGGCCGAATTCCTCGGTACGCCGGAAGGTCGCGAAATTCCGCTCCAGATTCAGGCGCTCAAGCGCATCGGCCAGGCCGACGACGTCGCCAACGTCGTCAACTTCCTCGCCGGTCCCGACAGCGGCTGGATTACCGGCCGGGTCATCGACGTGAGCGGCGGCACGAAACTCTGATTCCGGAACCAAACCCGAACGGCAGCCCGACCGTCAGGGAGGGCTGTCTTCTACGACTTCACCAATTCGGAGAAAACAATGACCGTCACCACTCCCGATTTATTCACGCCGATCCGTCTCGGCGCGCTCGAACTGCCCAACCGCATTGTCATGGCCCCGCTCACCCGCTGCCGCGCCATTGACAACCGCGTTCCGAACGACCTGATGGCCGAATACTACGCCCAGCGCGCTTCGGCGGGCCTCATCATCGCCGAGGCGACGCAGATTTCCGATTTGAGCTACGGCTACCCGAACACGCCGGGCATTCATCGTCCGGATCAGGTCGAAGGCTGGAAAAAGGTCACCAGCGCGGTTCATGCCGCCGGCGGACGCATCGTCCTCCAGCTCTGGCACGTCGGACGCGCCGCGCACCCGTCGTTCATGGACGGCCGCCAGCCGGTCGCGCCGTCGGCCATCGCGATTCCGGGCCTGGCCCACACGCCGAACGGGAAGGAACCCTACGCCGTGCCGCGCGCCCTCGAAGTGTCTGAAATAAAGTTGATTGTCGAACAGTATCGCCAGGCGGCGATCAACGCGAAGGAAGCCGGATTCGACGGCGTCGAAGTTCACGCCGCCAACGGCTACCTCATCGACAACTTCCTGCGCGACGGCTCGAACCAGCGCACCGACGAGTACGGCGGCTCGCTCGAAAACCGCGCCCGTTTCCTGCTCGAAGTCGTTGAGGCGGTCACGGGCGTCTGGGGCGGCGACCGCGTCGGTGTCCGGCTTTCACCGACCAATTTCTTTAACGGAAATCGCGATTCGAACCCCGGCGAGACGTTCACCTACGCCGCGAAGCAGTTGAACCGGTTCAATCTGGCCTACCTTCATATTCTGGAATCGCTGCCGGGCCACTTCCTCCAGCGGACGCACGAGGAATACTTCACGCCCGCGATTCGCGAAGCCTATGAAGGAAACCTGATGGTCAACGCCGGTTTCGACTTTGAAAAAGGGACGGCGGCGGTGGCGAGCGGCGCGGCGGACACGGTGGCCTACGGCGTGCTGTTCATCTCGAATCCCGATCTGGTCGAACGGTTCCGCGTCGGCGCGCCGGTCACGCCGCCGAACCAGGCGACGTTCTACCAGTGGCAAAACGATCCGCGCGAGGGCTACACCGACTATCCGACCTACCCGCAGCAGCAGGCGGCGACCGCGTAATCCTTGAGGTGAGACTCCGATGAAAGCCGTTTCACTGCGCGCGTTCGGCGCATCCGACAACTTCATTGAAACCGATGCGCCGATTGTCGCGCCGAAGGAGGGCGAAGTTCAGATACAAATCCTGGCTTCTTCCTTCAATCCGATTGACGTGGCGTTTCGCCGGGGCGAACTCGGTGGAGAGCCTCCGCTCATTCTCGGCCGCGACTTTAGCGGCCAAGTGGCGGAAGTCGGCCCCGGCGTCGAGGATTTCCGGCTGGGCGACGCGGTTTACGGGTATCTGCCGGGACCCCGCAGCAACGGGACCTACGCCGAATACGTGACCGCCCCGGCGGTTTTCATGGCGAAAAAACCTGAAACACTTTCATTCGAACAGGCGGCGGGCGTTCCGGTGGTCGGGATGACCGCCCTCCACGCCGTCCGGAAAGCCGGTATTCAAATCGGCGAAACAGTGCTCGTCACAGGCGCGGCGGGCGGGGTCGGAACGGCGGCCATCCGGATGTTGCGGCACTCCGGCGCGAGCCGGGTCGTCGTCACGGCGGGAAGCGACGCAAGCGCGGCCTATCTTGTTGAAGAACTGGGAATTCCGGAAAGGGATGTCGTTCGGTATGACAACCTGACGCCCGCTGATTTGAAGACCCGGACGCTCGACGCCAACGGCGGCGCCGCGTTTGACGCAACCTTCGATTTCGTCGGCAAACGAATGAAACGGCTCTGTTTCGATGTTGTCGGCGTTGACGGACGGGTGGTTTCCATCGTCGAGGAACCGGCGGATTTCGATCTCAACCTGTGGGACGAACGGACGAGTCCGCTCGTGCTCAATTCGGCGTCATTCCATTTCGTCCAGCTTGGCGCGCGGGCCTACCTCGGCGGACCGGAAAGTTGGGTAGCGTATCGCCGGGAACTGGGCCAGCTTGCGGAAATGATTGATTCCGGGGCATTTCAGGCTCCGAAAATCACCGTTGTCGGCCCGCTTTCGGCCGCGAGCGTCCGGACGGCCCATTCCGCCCTCGAAGTTGGGCGAAATCAAGGTAAATTGGTGATGAATCACAGGTTGCCCATTTCGTAACCCGTCAATCCACCGTACCCCAAAGAGGAATAACCCAAATGAGCGCCATTCTCGACCATCTGAAGTCCGTCATCGCCCATCCCGAACAGCCGTTCACGCTGTTCGTCGTCATCAACATCAAACCCGGCACGGAAGACGTTTTTCTGCAAACCGCGCGGAACGTCGTCACCGGAACGCGGAAGGAAGCCGGGAATCTCGCTTATGAAGTGCATCAGGACCGCCAGAACCCGTTGCGGTTCTATTTCTTTGAAAAATGGCGTGATTTCGCCGCGCTCGAATTTCACTTTGCCACGGAACACCTGCAACACACGCTCAAGGTCATCGGCGAAATCGAGACCGAACGACCGATTCTCCACGTCGCCACGCCGTTCGTGACCGAAGGCGAACAGTAATTCCCGACTTCAACCCGCTTTTTCAGGAAAAACACAATGGCAACCAAAAACTGGTTCATTACGGGCGTTTCGGCGGGCCTCGGCCTTGAAATCGCCAAGGTCGTTCTCGCGGCGGGTCACACCGTCGCGGGGACGCTCCGCAAGTCAGAACAGATCGCCGAATTCGAAGCCCTCGCCCCAGGACGCGCCCACGGATTTCTGATGGATGTGGCCGTTCCGGAGCAGATTTCCGCGACCGCGCCGCGCGTCATCGAAAAACTCGGTCACGTCGATGTCGTCGTCAACAACGCGGGTTTCGGCCTCATCGGCGCGCTTGAGGAAGTGACCGACGAGCAGATTCGCTATCAGATGGAAGTCAACGTGTTCGGCGCGATCAACGTGATGCGGGCGTTTCTGCCGCACCTGCGCGCACGCCGCTCCGGCTTCATCATCAACCTGTCGAGCATCGCGGGCGTGTCGGCGAATCCGGCGGTCGGCCTCTACAACACGACCAAATTCGCCCTCGAAGGCATTTCCGAAGCGCTTTCAAAGGAAACCGCCGGACTCGGCATCAAGGTCGCGATCATCGAACCCGGCCCCTTCCGGACCGAATTCCTCGGACGCTCCCTCCACATCGGCACCCCGATTGACGATTACAAGGAAACCACCGGGGCCATCCGTCAGCGTCTCGAAACCAGCGACGGCAAACAGGCGGGCGACCCGGTGAAAGCCGCCGAAGCCATTCTGAAACTGACCGAAATGGAAAATCCCCCGCTCCGGCTCGCGATGGGCAACGCCGCCGTGGACATCATCCGGACCAAACTCCAGAGCCAGCTCGCCGAACTCGCCGAACACGAGGCGTGGGCGCGGTCGATGGACTTCTAAAAAGGTGTCGGGCGCGGACCAATTATGAATTTTGAATTATGAGTTATGAATTCGTGATACCGCCTTTCGGAATTCAAACCAAACCGACGACTCGGGCTCTCGGAAAATTCATCATTCAAAATTCATAATTCATAATTGGTCCGCGCCCGAAACCTGACACCTTCAAAGAGAGGCACTTATGAACGGTAATTTCAAAGGAAAGGTCGCGCTCGTCACGGGCGCCACGTCCGGTATCGGTCGGGCCACGGCCATCGCCTTTGGTGCGGCGGGCGCAAGCGTCGCCATCACCGGACGCCGTGAAACGGAAGGTCTCGAAACCGTCGAACTCATCAACGCGGCGGGCGGCAAGGGACTTTTCATCAAGGCCGACGCCGCGCTTGAAGCCGACGCCAAACGGATGGTCGAGGAAACCGTCGCCGCCTTCGGACGACTCGACTTCGCCTTCAACAACGCGGGCGTCGAACAGACCATGACGCCGCTGACCGAACAGACTGAAGCAGACTACGACCGCATTATGGATACCAACGTCAAGGGCGTGTGGCTGTCCATGAAGTACGAAATCCCCGCCCTGCTCAAAACCGGCGGCGGCTCGATCATCAACAACGCCTCGATTGCGGGCGTCATCGGTGTCCCCGGCGTTCCGATCTACATCGCCAGCAAGCACGCCGTCATTGGACTGACGAAATCGGTCGCGCTCGAATACGCAAAGCAGAACATCCGGGTCAACGCCGTCAATCCCGGCCCCATCGCGACCGAACTGTTCGAGAAATTCCGTCAGGCAAACCCGGAAGCCGTCGCCCAGATCATCGCCAGCGTGCCGCAGGCCCGGATCGGAGCGCCGGATGAAATCGCCAATCCCGTCCTCTGGCTCTGCTCGGACGGCGCGTCCTTCATCACCGGCCAGCACATCAGCATCGACGGCGGCTATACCGTCCAGTAATCCCACGTTCATTGAGAAAAGAATTTCAAGGAGTTCAGCATGCCCCATCTTCTTCGCATCGACGCCAGCCCGCGCGGCGACCGCTCCATCTCGCGGGTTCTGACCAAGGAATTCGCCGAGAACTGGAAGGCGAACCACCCCGGCGGCACCGTCGCCTATCGCGACATCGGCCACCACCAGCCGCCGCACGTCAATGAAGACTGGATCGCCGGGGCGTTCAGCCCGCCCGACGCCCGGACGCCCGAACAAATCGAAGCCCTGAAAACCTCCGACGAACTCGTGGCGGAAGTCGTCGCCGCCGACACGCTGGTGCTCGGCGTTCCGATGTACAACTTCAACGTTCCCTCGGGGTTCAAGGCGTGGGTTGACCAGATCATCCGCATCGGCGTGACCGTCGGCTACGATGGCAAAACCTTCACGCCGCTTGTGAGCGGGAAAAAAGTCGTCGTCATTCAGGCGCGCGGCGGCTCGTTTAGCGGCGATTCGCCCTACGCGCCCTACGATTTCCAGGAACCCTGGATTCGAACCGCGCTCGGTTTCATCGGCCTCACCGACATCACCTTCATCACGGCTGAAAACCTGAACGGCTCCGACGCCGGACGCGAAGCCGCGCTCGAAAATGCCCGCAAGGAAATCGCAAAGGCAACCGCCGCGTAACCGTAACGGCAGCCTGACCGTCAGGGAGGGCTGTCCTTATCCAAATTGGTTGGTAGAGGGGACAACCCTCCCTGACGGTCAGGCTGCGGATTTTTTTATCTCTTTTATGGCACACCCGCTTCGCATCGGCATCCTCGGCACCGCCAAAATCGCCCGTGCCTTCATCGCCGGGGTCGCGGCGTCGGAAAAGGTCACCGTGACCGCCGTCGCCGGACGCACCCCAGATACCACGCGAGCGTTCGCCGAGGAAACCGGCGTCGAGCGGGTGTTGCCATCCTACGACGCGCTGCTCGCCGATCCGGACATCGACGCCATCTACAACCCGCTGCCGAACAGCCTCCACGCCGAATGGTCCATTCGCGCGGCGGAAGCGGGGAAGCACGTTCTTTGTGAAAAACCGCTCGCCGTCACCACCCGCGAAGCGGAGGCGATGTTCGACGCGGCGCGACGCGGCGGCGTCCGGCTGGTTGAAGCCTTTCCCTACCGCTCGCAGCCGCAAACGCTCAAATTAAAAGAATTGCTGAATGGAAACACCATCGGGCCGGTACGACTCGTCCGCGCCAGCTTCGGCTTTACCATCGCCGACCCGGCCAACATCCGGTTCGATCCGGCGCTCGGCGGCGGCGCGCTGTACGACGGGGGCGTCTACCCGGTGAACCTCGTCCGAATGATCGCTGGAACGCTTCCCTCTCGCGTCCACGCCATCGCGCGCTGGACCGACCGCGGCGTTGACCGCTCGCTCGTCGCCTCGCTCGAATTTCCCGACGGCCTGCTCGCCCAGATTTCATGCGGTTTCAACACGGCCGTCCATCGTCACGCGCTCATCGCGGGCGAAAACGGCGTCATCGAAACCTCTTTCGCCAACCACTTCCTCCCTGACCGCCCCGCGACGCTCTCCTTAAAACGCGGTGTCGCGTGGGACGCCCCGACCGCCACCATCGAAACGCCGCCGACCAACGGTTTTCTCGCCGAGGCTGAATCTTTCTCCGATTTTGTCGGCGGCGGACGGTGGAACGGCACGACCGAGGCTGAATCCCTCGACACCCTCCGAATTCTCGAAGCCATCCTTGAAAGCGCTCGCCGCGACCGGACCGTCTCCCTGAATTCCTGACCGCCGCAACCGCTTTCCCTCTTCCGAAAGGCATTCTTCATGAAGGTTCTTATCGTCCACGCCCATCCCGAACCGCAAAGTTTCAACGGCGCGCTGACCCGGCGAGCGGTCGAAGTCCTCACCGCCGCCGGTCACGAGGTTCAAGTCTCGGACCTTTACGCGATGAACTTCGATCCCGTCTCCGATCGGCGCAATTTCACGACGGTCAAAAACGACGGGTTTTACCATACGCAGACCGAGGAACTTCACGCGACCGAAAACCACGGCTTTGCTCCCGACCTCGAAGTCGAGATGCAAAAAGTCGAATGGTGCGACACCCTGATTTTCCAATTTCCGCTCTGGTGGTTCGGCGTTCCGGCGATCCTGAAAGGCTGGGTTGATCGCGTTTTCGCGATGGGACGGGCCTACGGCGCGGGCCGGATGTATGACACCGGCGTCTTCAAGGGAAAGCGCGCCATCGCGTCACTGACCACCGGCGGCCCCGAGGAAGTCTACGTGGAGGGCGGCTTCACGGGCGACATCAACGTTCTGCTCAAGCCGATCCTGCGCGGGATGTTCGCCTTCACCGGTTTTACCGTCCTGCCGCCCTTCATTGCCTATGCTGCGGGCCGGGTCACCGACGAACAGCGCGTCAAATATCTTGACGCATGGACCGAACGACTCAGGGCAATCGAGACGACCGAACCGATCCATCCGTAGTTTTTCGCGGGGAAAAAGCGACAAATACAGGAACATTCAAGACTTTCAGACTTTTGTCATCTCCTTGTAAGGACTTTACAAGCTCCTCCGTTTTAGCGTCGGCACATCCGTAAAAACGCCAATCAGCCAAAGGGCGGCGCGACACGCCCCGGCGGCGACGGACCCATACGTCAATTCAGCGGAGGTTTTCATGAAGAAGTCGTCGGTCGTCATTTGTACGCTCTCCATCGCCCTGAGCGGTTTCATCGGGCTGGCCCCGAAGCAAACCGTTTCGGCCCAATCGGACAACAAGCCGTCCCCTGCCCGACCGGTCCGCGACCGGTCGGCGCTGCTTCGTCAGATTCAATCACTGGAAGAAGAAAAAGCTTCGCGGACGCCCGCGCAGCGCAAGCTGGACTCGCAACTTCACTACGCCGGGAAGCGCCGGGCCGGGAAATTCGCGGCGGCGGGCGTGCCCGTCCTCGAAAGCGGTATCAAAATCGACCTCGACAACACGACCGTCGTGGACATCCAGGGAAAGGTTTCAAAGTCGGTTTTGACGTCCATCGAAAAAGCCGGCGGGGAAGTTTTGGCCTCGTCCGAACGGGATGGCGTCATTCAGGCCCGGGTTCCGGTCACCGAACTTGAAAACATCGCCGAACAATCGGAAATCACGTTCATTCGCCCGGCCATCAAGGGCGAAGTCAACCGGGTCGCGCCCGCCGCGCTGGCCCCGGTGACGGGAACGGTCAATTCCGAAGGCGACACCACGCACCGCGCGCAGTTGGCCCGCGGCGCGTTCAACGTCAACGGAAGCGGCGTCAGAATCGGCGTCCTTTCCGACAGCGTACGCTACCTCGCGCAAGCTCAGGCGAGCGGGAACCTTCCCGCCAACGTGACGGTTCTTCCCGGTCAGAGCGGCGTCCTGGCCGACAATTCCGACATCGGCGAAGGCACCGCCATGCTCGAAATCATTCACGATCTCGCGCCCGGCGCGCGGTTGTTCTTTGCCACGGCATTTCTGAACGGCAATCAAAGCCCGACGACCTTCGCGGCCAATATCCGCGCCCTGCGCGCCGCCGGTTGCGACATCATCGTGGATGACGCCGTCGCCACCGTCGGCCCCGACGGCTCGCCCTTTCAGGAAGGGCCAGTGACGGCGGCCATCAACGACGTGACCCTCAGCGGCGCGCTTTACCTCAGCGCCGCCGGCAACGCGGGCAACTTCAACGACGGCACGTCGGGCGTCTGGGAGGGCGACTTCCGGGACAGCGGCGTTTCCTTCACGGACGAAACGGGCAAGACCTACGCCTTCCACGATTTCGGGAACGGCCAGATCACGACGCAGATCACGGGCGTGTCGTCGCGCTATTTCCTCTACTGGTCCGACATCAACGGAAGATCGGCCAACGATTACGACATCTTCCTGCTCGATCCGGACGAAACCACCATTCTTTTCGCCACGACCAACATCCAGAGCGGCACGGGAGATCCGTTTGAATTCTTCTCCGTCGACAATCCCAGCGTGCTGCAAAACTACCGTCTCGCCATCGTGCGCTCGGGGAACGCCCAGACGCGCGCCCTACACCTCGCCAGCTTCCGGGGCCGCTTCGGCACCGCCACCGCCGGTCAGATTCTCGGCCACAACGGCGCGGCCAACGCCATCACCGTCGCGGCCACCCCGGCGGCCCGGTTCGCGGCCGCTCCGAATCCGGTCGGTCCGTTCCCCGGCTTCTTCAACAGCACGAACAAGGTTGAACTCTTTTCCAGCGACGGCCCGCGCCGCCTGTTCTATACCTCGCGCGGCACGCTGGCCAGCCGGATTCCGGGCGTCACGTTCGCCAGCGGCGGCGGCCGTACCCTGCTGAAACCTGAACTCACCGCCGCCGACGGCGTCAGCACGACCAGCCCGACCTCCGGACTGAATCCGTTCTTCGGAACGTCGGCGGCGGCCCCCCACGCGGCGGCCATCGCGGCCCTCGTCAAATCCGCCAACCCCGGGCTTTCGCTCACGGCGCTGCGGACCATCCTGACCACCTCAACCATCGACATCGAAGCCCCGTTCTGGGATCGCGATTCGGGAAGCGGGATTCTGGACGCCTTCACCGCTGTCCAGCGCGCCAGAAATTCGTCCAGTTCAAGTTCATCCTGCTCGACCACGGTCAGCAACGGCATCTGCACCCGGACCACTTGCGTGAACGGCAACTGCACCACCGAAACCTTCGCGCTCGCGCCGGGTCAGTCCTGCTCCTGCTCGTCGTCAAGCTTTTCCGTCTCGACCTCCACGCAGAAGTAGTACGGCTTTTCAGTCTCCCATTCCTCCTTGGGCGGTAACCTTCGGGTTGCCGCTTTTTTTAAGTCTTGGGAATCTTAAAAGTCTGGAGTCTGGAGTCGAGAGTCTGGAGTCAAATCAGGACTTCCTGACTGAAAGACAAGGAGCGTTTCATCGGGCAGTCATCCGGTCAAGCCTGTTTCTCCCAGTCTCCTTAACCTGTTTCTTGACTCCAGACTCTCGACTCCAGACTCCAGACTTTTTCTCCAGACTTTTAATAGTCGCGCACGACCGGCGGCTCCTCCTTCAATAAAGCGAGGGCCGCCAATATGACTTTTCGCTGGAGTTCCGGGTCGTGATCCTTCCCGAGCGGGAAGCCGAGCGGGAACGGCACGCAGAGGGCGCGCGGCGGTAATACTTTTTCGGTGACAAATTTGTAGAGCGAAATCGAGACGGTCGCGATTCCGGCGTTTTCGAAGGCGGCTTGAATCAGTCCGACCGACTGATTGCACATCGGTCAGACGGGCGTGAGCAGCGCGACGTCCACGCCGTCGGCCTTCGCCTGCGCGGCGGCGGCGGGCGCGGTGGTCGAAATCAGCTCCGCCGGACGCGGAAGCGACCCCATGAACGACCAGGACCGATGATTGAGTTTACCGACAATCCCCTCGGCGGCCAGTTCCCTGATCCGGTCTAGGGGAAGGGCCAGATTCGGGTCGCGCTCGACTCCGGTGTGGTCGAACGACGGGCTGTTGTGGCCGACCACCAGTGTTGAAAGGTCGCAGTCGCTCGGAATTTCCCGAAACGAACTGTCGCCCACCACCAGTGTCTGATTGAACGGCGGTTGATCGGGCAAAAGGAGCGCGGCGGTCGTGACGAGGCCGACCCTACACTCCGCCAGCGGTTTTTCGAGCCGGGCAGGCTTCCAGTCGGACTTCACAAACCGATAGGCCCGCATGAACGAGCGGACCAGCAACGAGGCATCTTCAAGACGGGCCATGGGAAGGTGTCCGGTTTCGGGTGTCGGGTTTCAAATTTGAAACTCATCTTAAAGGACTCAGCCCGATTGGCGAAACCGGGGCTGTTCCTTCAACCGTCGATTTCGACTTCCGCTTCAACCTCGACCGGCACGCCGAACGGCAACTCCGCCATCCCGACCGCCGACCGCGAATGCCCGCCGCGTTCCCTTCCGAAAACTTCGACGATCAATTCGGAAAAACCATTGACGACCAGCGCCAGATTCGTCTTCCCCGGCGTGACGTTCACCATCCCGAACACGCGCAGCCACGCCGAAATCCGTTCGAGCGATCCCAGTTCGCGCTGGAGACTGCCGAGCATCGAAAGCCCGACCAGCCGCGCCGCCGCCGCGCCCTGTTCGATGGTCAGTACGTCACCGACTTTCCCGCGCGGTTCGGCGAGCGTGCCGTCCGGTTGAAGTGGGAGATGACCCGAGACATACGCCCGGTTTCCGCGAACCCGCACCCACGAAAACGGGTACAGCGCGCCGCTCGGCGAACGAAACGCCTCCGGCAGCACCAGCCCCAATGCCTGTACACGTTCATCAATCGTCATGAATGGCCTCGCTTCTTGAAAATTGTCCGATGAAATGCCGGAATGTAGAGAAACCAAACGCCTTTCCAACCGGCCAATTTCTCCGAATCCGGGCTTTGTGGAGAAATCCGCCCCGAAACGTGCCTTTTTTCACGCAACAGTTCGAAAAAGAACGAACTGAATGGTGATTCATCGGTCAAAAATCGGTACATTCAGAAAAAGGGGCCGAGCGCCCCGTCCTCCGTCTCCCATCGTTCGAACTCATTCCCGGTCTTCCTTCTTCGAGGTATCCGCACATGGAATCTTCCGCCGCCGCGGCCCTGAACGCAGGCTTCATCGAAAACTTGCTCGAATCCATTGAAATCATTCTCGGCGGGCGAAATCTCGACGCCGATCACGCGCTTGAAATCGGCCTCGTGGACGACATCGCCGATGGCCCCGTGACCGCCGTCGAAATCGCCGCCCGTCTCGCCCGTGAGTACATCCTGACCGGCGAAGGCACGCTCGCCGAACGGTTCGCCGAACGCCGACAGGCCATCGCGGGTTGGGAAACACCGATCGCGGGCCTCAACCGCAGCGCCATCGAGAGTCATCCGCGGGTCGTGCGATTCATCGAGCAGGCCAAAATCGTGGGCCGCGAAAAAGCCGTCCGGCGCGCCCTCGACTGCATCTTTTACGGTCTCGAAAACGGCTACGGCGCGGGTTTGAAGAATGAAGCCCGGACGTTTGCCGAAGCCGTCGCCGATCCGGAAGGCGGTCAGTTCGGCATTCAGGCGTTTCTCGACAAGAAAAGCGCCCCGCTGCCGATGCGGACGCTGATGTTCAAGGGCGATCCGAAGGAACAGGAACTGCTCGACGCGGGCGAACTGCTTCCGATGTACACCCCGTTTTTCCCGAGCCTGACGCCGATTCCCAAGTGGCAATACGCCCAGGCCGTCGTCAAGAACCCCGAAACCGGGGCGGCGCTGCACGGCGACCCGATTGACGTCGAAAAGGAAATCATCGTTCCGGTCGAAATGCCGAATCCGGATCAGGTGCTGCTCTACATGCTGGTCAGCGAGGTCAACTACAACGACATCTGGGCGCTGACCGGGATTCCCGTGTCGGTGATGGACGACCACGATCAGGACTACCACACGTCCGGGTCGGGCGGTCTGGCGCTGGTGGCCGCAATGGGCAGCGAAGTGAAGCGCGAAGGCCGGATTCAGGTCGGCGATCTCGTTTCGGTCTACTCGGGACAGAGCGACCTCTTTTCGCCGATGGCGGGCCTCGATCCGATGTACGCCGACTTTTCGATTCAGGGTTATCAGGGCGAAAACGGCTCACACGCGCAGTTCATGCTCGCGCAGCCGCCGCAGATTCACGGCAAGCTCGAAGACCTCACGCTCGAAGCCGCCGGAAGCTACATTCTGAACCTCGGCACGATTTACCGCGCGCTGTTCACCACCTTGAAGATTCAGCCGGGCAAGACGCTGTTCGTCGAGGGCGCGGCGACCGGGACGGGGCTTGAAACCTTGAAAGCCGCGACGAAAAACAACGTCCGCGTGACCGGTCTGGTGTCGAACGAGGACCGCGCGGCCTACATCCGCAAGCAGGGCGCGGTCGGCGTCGTGAACCGCAAGGACCCGGCGTTCGCTTCCCTGTTCACGAAAGTGCCGGACGACCCGGCGGAGTGGGCGGGCTGGGAAAAGGTGGGCGAACCGCTGCTCGAACACTACCGCAAGCAGAACGAAGGCCGGCTGGCCGACTACGCCGTGTCGCACGCGGGCGAACTGTCCTTCCCGCGCAGCTTCCAGTTTCTCGATCAGGGCGGCACGCTGACGTTTTTCGGCGCGTCGTCGGGCTATCACTTCACCTTCATGGGCAAGTCGGGCACGGCTTCGCCCGCCGAGATGCTCACGCGCGCGAATCTGCGCGCCGGGCAGGCGACGCTGATTTTCTACGGCACGGGCGACGACATCATCGACGAGTTCGGCATCGAGATCATCGAGGCCGCGCGCGAGGGCTACGCCCGGATGGTGGTCGCGACCCGCACCGACGCGCAGAAGGAATTCGTCGCGAGCCTCGGCTTCGGCGACCTGATTCGCGGCATCGTCAGCATCGAGGATTTGAAGCGGCGCTACGGCAAGGATTTCGTCTGGGCCGACCAGATGCCCGCCTTCCCCGACCCGAAGGCCGACACGGAAGCCTTCAAGGAAGCGGTTCGGGTGTTCATGGACGTCAACTTCAAGCCGTTTGCGACGGCGGTCGGGACGTTCCTGCGCTCGCCCGACAACCCGCGCGGCTATCCCGATCTGATTTTCGAGCGCGCCGGACAGGATTCGCTCGGCGTCAGTTCGACGCTCGTCAAGCCGTACATCGGGCGCGTCGTCTACGCCGAGGACATGTCGAACCGGCGCTACAGCTTCTACGCGCCGCAGGTCTGGATGCGCCAGCGGCGGATCTACATGCCGACGGCAAACATCTGGGGCACGCACCTCAACAACGCCTACGAAACCGTCGCAATGAACGACGAAATCGCGGGCGGCCTACTCGAAGTGACCGAGCCGATGGTGGTCGAGTGGAAGGACCTTCCGGAAGCGCATCAGGCGATGTGGGAAAACCGCCACGCCGCCGCGACCTACGTCGTCAATCACGCGCTGCCGAAACTCGGCCTCAAGTCGAAGCAGGAACTGTTCGAGGCGTGGGCCGCGCTGGAAGCGACCGACGCGGGCGGCCACGACGACGACGCGGCAAAGATTTTCCAGTAAACGTTTTCAAGGTCCGGCCGCTGGGTGGCTGGACCTTGAAATGGTTTTTGAAAAATTATTTCGGTCATGCGTTTGATTGACTAACGACCAACCAACGCCCCATCGGGGCGGCGTTACGATAGCCGAGGGCGAGCGGAGCGAAGCCCTCGGAGCGGTCAGTACACACATCCCGAGCCGCGTCAGCGGTGAGGGGGCGAATGACCGATTGAATTCGTCAAAGACCAAATCAAGGTGGCGGACGATGCAGATCATCGAACTCAAACTCGACGACGCCTTACTTGCGGAAGTTGACCGGGCCGTTCTGTCCCTCTCGATGACGCGGGAAGATTTCGCGCGCATCGCACTGGAAATGGCTGTCCGGAATCAACGCCGGATCGCGCTTGAGAAAAGGCACGCCGAGGGATACGCCCCAAAACCAATGAATTCGGACAAAATCGAGGAATGGGAACCGGAACAGGTCTGGACGTAGTCCTGTCCTCGCAAAGGCGTTGGGAAAGTTTACAGTTGCCTGCGACCAAGCCACATCCACACGGGCGGGTAAAATATTGGACATAGCCCGTAGCCGCAGCGTTTTTTGCGAGGCTACGGGAAACATGTTTCGCCCCGAAACGAAATAAAAAACATTGTTTTCACACGATTTCCCACGTCCTCGCCCAAGGGCTGCGGACGTGGGCTACATCCAATCCGTGCGCTATCACCTCTCGGAAGAAAAGTCGCAAGCAAGCGAAAACGGTTAAACTCCCCCACAATTCTCCCGCCTCAATCGCTTCCACAATCAAACATAAACCCCGGCTGCATAACCGCCGCGACCGGCTCAACGGTCGCCCGGCGTTTGAGCCGACGACCGCGCGGAGGTCGGCGGCTTCCGTGCCGTTCCATTACCCGTTGCGCTTCGATTTTTGCCTCGGGACGACTCCGGAATTCCTCCAGCCGCTTCCACGCAAACCGAACCGCCGCCGCGTGATCAACCACGGGGCGGGGATAGTCGCGTCCGACGCGGCATCCGGTCGCAAGTTGGAGCAGTTCGGGCATGCGGTGCGGCGCGTGAATGTACTCCGTCGGCACGCCTTCCAGTTCCGGAATCCACCGCCGGATGAACCGCCCTTCCGGGTCCTGGTCCCGCCCCTGCTTTTCCGGGTTGTAGACGCGGATGGTGTTGATGCCCGTCACGCCCGACTGCATCTGAAACTGACTGTAATGAATGCCCGGCTCGTAGTCCGTGAACCATCGCGCGAGAATGAGCGACGGCGCGCGCCAGTCGAGCCACAAATCGTACGCCGCGAAGGACACCACCATGGCCCGCATGCGGAACGGCAGCCAGCCGGTCCGGCGGACCGACCGCAGACAGGCGTCCACCAGCGGGAAACCGGTCCGGCCCTCGCGCCACGCATCGAGCCGGTCGCGGTTCACCGCTTCCCGGTCGCGCAGTCCCGCATAGCTCCGCATGAAATCCTCAAATTCAATCGCCGGTTCGTCTTCCAGTTTCTGGATGAAATGACAGTGCCAGTGCAGCCGTTCCTCGAACGCCCGCAAGGCCAGCGACCAGTTTCCGGGAAGCTCGCGCCGCTCCGCGATTGACAGGCCCGCGATTTCCGCCGCGCGGCGACGCGCCGACCGGACTACCTGCCGGATCGACAGGTTTCCCCACGCCAGATACGGACTCAGCCGCGAACTCGACGTTTCGGCGGTCAGCGGACTCGACATTTCCCGGTGGTAGTTCGCGCCGCGTCCCGTCAGAAACGTTTCAAGCGTCTCGCGGGCCGCGATTTCCCCGCCCCGCTGCCATTCGACCAGTTCGCACGGCGGCAAAACCAAGTCCGAAGCCTCCGGAATCGGACCGGTATCCAGTCCCGCGAGCGCGGGGAGCGCCGAAACGGTTTGAGGAAACGGGGCCGCCATTCGCGCTTCCCACGTCCGCGCCCACGCATCGCGCGAACGCAACCGCCGGATCACGCCGTTCGAGGGAAATTCGTGAAACGGGATGCCCCGTCCCCGCGCCCATGCGAGGACGCGCCGGTCGCGCGCGTAGGTCGTTTCGGCCCCGGTTTCCTCGTGCGCCCAGATGGCCGCGACTTGAAACTCGGCCGCGAGCGATTCCAGCACCGTGACCGCGTCGCCGATTCGGACAACGAGCGGCTGACCGAGTTTCCCGAGCCGGTCGCGCAGTTCAATGAGACTGTCCCGGATGAACCGCCAGTGGCGCGGATCGAAATCGTCCGAGCGGATGACGTCGGGTTCCACGATGTACAACGGCAGCACCGGGCCGCGCGCGGCGGCTTCGGTCAGCGGCGCGTGATCGGCGACCCGCAGGTCGCGCTTGAACCAGACGATGTGAACGGGTGTTCCCGGCACGGCAAACGGGCGAGCAAAGCGAACAGGCTGTCCGGGGAGGCGCAACCATACCCGAACCGCCCCGCCCGACGGAACATCAAGCACCAGTATGAAAATTTTGAATCCCGTTTGGGAACCGCCAGCATCCGTGACCGTGTACACAACCAAACACCTCTTGAACGACGGGCCGCCTTCGGCCATTAAACGTCATTCCTGACAACGTTCCACGGAGGTACGCCATGTCGCCGACCGGTTTTCGACGCGGATTCGCGTTCGCTTTCACGCTTCTGTTGTCCCTGATTTGCTTTGGTGAATCGACACCAGCGCAAAACAGGTACACCACTCCGAACGGCGCGACGATTTCGGTCAGTCTGCATCCCGAAAAAACGTCCATCGTCCTCGGCGAACCACTCCACATCATTTTTCGGATCACCAATCTGTCATCGCGGGAAGTCTCCTTCATTTCGGGAGGGGATTACCGCAACCGACTTGGAATTCCCCTGTCTTTCGGAGTGTCGGTCACCGACGAGACAGGGCGAAAAATCGGCGGCCCTGAAATCAAGGTATGGTTCGGAGGTCTGAGCGGCCGGAGGGTTCTCAAACTGGGCGAATTCTTCGATCAGGACATCATCCTGCCGTTTTGGGCCGACATTACGAAACCCGGAAAATACAAAATCAAAGTGACCTGGTCGCTGAGAAAAGAGATCTTCGACGACCCCGACCCATTCCCCGTGGAAGCCGAAACCAACATCTCCGTGGCCTTGCCCACCGATCAGGAGCTTGGCGACCTGATTTCCCGACTCGATCGACAGCTTGCCCAAGACGATCATTACCGCTCCTTTGAGGCCGCTTACTGCCTTGCGCGAATCAAGGACAAACGGACCCTCCCGATACTTTCCCGAGTTATACGGGAATTACCGGATGACGATCGTCCGACAGACTCCATCGTTTCCGAAGCTATCGGGGGGCTTCTCCAATCCGGAAACGAAGAGGCGTTTGAAGTTTTGGAGAAACTTGTAACTCATCCGAATTTCTATGCCAGAAGCGCATTGCTATTCGAGTTGAAGGAAAACGGGACCTTGAAAGCAATTTCCTTGCTCCTCAAATTCAAGGCTGATTCAAATGATGGGATACGCAGTTGGGTAGCCCAGATCCTTTCAACATCAGATCATCCGGAGGCCATAAAAGTGCTTGAGGAACTCCTGGTGGATTCAGAACCCAGCGTTCGCGAAGCCGCCCGCAAAAGCCTCGATGCCCGCAAATCAAAAAGCCAGAAATAGATTCACCGATTGCGAGGAAATCAGATGAATCGATTCGTCATTCCGAGAAATTTCGCAAAGCTCTTTCTTGCCCTGACCTTTCTGGCAGGGTTCGGCGTTCTGGCACGGGCGCAGAGCGTTTTCATTGATCCGAACGGTGCCCGAATCGAGACGCGGGTCAAACCCCAAAAGACGCGAATTCTGCTGGGCGAACCAATTTTCATTGAAGTGGATTACACCGTCCGGTCTTTCGAGAACATTCTCCCGCGCATCAATCGGGACATCGGCACGAACGGGATTTCGGTGGAAGTCTTCGCCGAGGACGGAACTCCGGTGGCTCGCCCCTATCACGAGAAATACGCACGACTGGCGGAAATCGAATCCTGGATTCCCCCGGAGTACGCCAAACGAAACCTTTTTCTTCCGCGATGGGCCGATTTCAAAAAACCCGGAATCTACCGCGTCAAAGTTCTGAACCGACTTGAAACAACCCGGCCCAACACGAACGAGCGCGTCACCATCCCGATTATCGTGGAAACGACCATCACGATCCTTCCTGCGGACGACCCAAAACTCGGGGCCGTCATCCGGGACATCGGCAGAACCGCCCCGACTGAAATGCTCCTCGGGTACGACGACCCGCGCACGATTCCCTTTCTCATCGAGAGACTGGAATTTCTGGGACAACTGAAACCGACTTCGTTCGAAATCGTCGGGCAGGCCGTCTTTCCCCTAATCGATCGGGAAGCGGAAAAGGCGAAGATGGTCCGGCTCGTGAGAAAACTTGCATGGTTCAACAACCAGGCCGCTTTGAAGGGATTATCCGAGGAGGCGAAATCTTCGGAGCCGCTGGTTCGGGAAGCCGTCGCCACCGGACTGGCATTCGATTCAACGCCGGAAACGCTCTCCATTCTTCAAAAACTCCTTGAAGACAAAGAGGAATCCGTCCAACTGGCGGCGCGACAAAGCCTCGAAACGCGTACATCCGCAAACCCGAAGTAAATTCAACGGACTCCGAGGAAAAACCGATGAAACCGTCTGCCATCCGCGCGCACTTTCTGAAGTACTTGTACCTGCTGACGTTGGCAGCGTTTATTGGAACCGTCACCGGGAATGCCTCGGCACAGAACCTCTACAGGACGGACAGCGGGGAACATTTCTCGGTCAGCCTGCGTCCCGCCAAGGAGCGGGTCCTTCTTGATGAACCGACCAGCCTGATTTTAGAAGTCAGGAATCTTTCCAACACGAAGCTTTCCCTTCGGACTGACGGGCGGCCGCCAAGTGATCCGGCGGGGTACTCGATTACGGTCACTCAATCGGACGGAACACCGGTTCCACAGATCCATGTGGGTATTTCATTGGGGGAAGACGTGCGTGAAATCTTGCTCGAACCGGGAGAAACCTATCACCGAAACTTCTCGCGGCCGGGTGCGGTCTGGGTCACGTCTCCGGGCCTTTATCAAATTACAATTGAAGGGAAGCTCCCCATCGGGAATGCCGATCGCAAGTTTAAAGGACCGATTTCAGTAGCGGCGACGACTTCACTTGAAATTCTTGCGCCCGACCCCGAACGACTCGGGGAAATCATCAACGAACTTGAAGCGCAGCTTTTATTCGGGGATTCGGCAACCTCCCAAGCCGCTGCTTCGAGGCTTGGCGCGTTTCACGATCCACGGACTTCCGGAGCCTTTCTCCGTTTTCTGACAACGTGCGGCGCCAAAGCAAAGGCTGGTGGTGAACTTCCGGAAGAAGTGAAATCCATCGCCTCCCGATTCCTCATCTATCTTGTTTTACGCGACGAAGCGGAAATCGGAACGGTTGTTCGGGAATTGAAAAGCAACCCCTCGGATTTCATCAGGAGTATGTTAAGCACGCTTCTGTGCATCCGGAATACGCCCGACAAGTTTCTCCTCCTCGGCGAAATGAGCAAGGACCCGCTTCCGTCCGTTAGAAAACTGGCGGCGCTGGCGCTGAGGAACGTTTCCACTCCGGAAACCGAGCACACGTTACTGGAAATGCTCAACGACGAAAATGAGGAGGTTCGCGAGGCCGCCCGCAAAAGCCTCAATGCCCGCAAGTCAGACACACCGAAGTCGGTCCAATAACCACGAGGAAAAATGATGAAGGTGAAAACCGTCGGAAGGATTCTCCCGAGACATCTTTCCCTGCTTCTCTTTTCGCTGATTGTTACGTTCTTCGCGAGCGCGAACTCCACCGCGCAGACCATCTACACGACCGACGATGGGCAGCCATTTCAGGTTCGGGTCTTCTGTCCCGATAAAGATCTCTTCGCTGGAGAAGTCGTGACCATCGTTCTCGAAATCAGAAATCTGTCGGGAGTGTGCCTGGAGATTTCGGCGGATTCCGAAAATGTGACGGACGAAATGATTCTGTTCACCAATCCGGATGATCACTCGAAAATAGAGTTCACGGGCGAATTTCCACTCGTTAGAGGTCAGGAACCGGTTCAAATTCAGCCGGGAAATTTCTTTCAGAAACGGTTTTCCCTGCCGTTCTACTATTTCAAAGTAACCGGGCGACAGGTCATCGACTTTACGAAATCGATTGTGATCGGTGGGGTTGATTCAATCCCGAGAATCCCGATCTCCATCACAGCGACAACCGAAATCGAGATTTCCCCTTCCGGTCCCGAAGCGTGGGGGAAACGTATCAATCACCTCACTGAAGCCCTTCGGAGTGAGGATTTCGAGGCAGCCGCGGAAACGGTCAATCGGATGGTTCAAATCAAGGATCCGCGAATTTTACCCGCGCTTGGGAACGTACTGACGCTCTGTGAGGCACGAACCGACCCGGAGGGTGAGCTTCCGCGCGAACTCGAACAGATCGCCCAGTTTGTGACAATCGGCGTCGTCATGGACTATCAGGATGTATTTGGCGACACGGAAGAAATCAATGGCTTCCTTCAACGGCTGAAACACAGTCCGTCCGTCCTCATTCGGAAAACCTTTGCGGCCCACCTGGCTCGTTTAGGGCACTTTTCCTGCTTCGAGGGAATACCGACACATCCCGAGAGACGCTTGCTTTTGCTGGAAATGCACGATGATCCAAATCCCGAAATTCGGGCCATCGTCGCAATGGAACTTGGCGAAATTGGAGGTCCCGAGGCCGAACGAATCCTTCGTGAAATGCTTGAAGATGGTGACGGAACCGTCCGCGAAAAGGCACGGGAAAGCCTCGACAAACGCAAAGCGGCCAAACCCTGATTTCAACCCATCGGGTTTCAAAACACGGATTTCCTAAACCCAAGCGCCTGAACGCCGACGCCGGGCGCAAGAGTTCCGAACGCCAGTGATTGGAGCCTTCATTCGAGAGAAAGGGTTGAAATCCGGGCCTCAACCGTACCATCTTCCGGCGACGCACTTTTCAAAGGAATTTTCCAATGTCCTACCGCATCGCCATTCTCGGAGGCGGGCAGCTCGCCCGCATGTCGGCCTACGCGGCCTATCGTCTCGGATTCGAAGTCGCCATCGTCGCGCGTCCGACCGACGACAGCCCGGCGCTCAAACTCGCCACCAAAGGGTTCGTCGGCGACTGGGGCGACCGCGATCTTTTAAAGGCAGTCGCCGAGTTTTCGCATGTCATCACGCTCGAAAACGAGTTCATCGAACCGGAAGTGTTGTCGTACCTCGAAACGTTTCCGCACGCGGCCATCGCGCCGTCGGCGAAAACCATCGGTCTCATTCAGGACAAGTTCACGCAGAAAACGATTCTGAAAAACGCCGGTCTGCCCGTGCCGCGTTTTCTGACGGTGGATTCCCCGGAAGCCGTTTGCGAAGCAGGACTCACACTCGGCTTCCCGATGGTGCTGAAGTGCCGGACAAATGGCTACGACGGCTACGGCAACGAACTCATCCGCTCCGACGTGGACGCCGCGCCCGCCTTTCAAAAGCTCACCAAGCGCGGCAGCCCGCTGATGGTCGAGGAATTCGTGCCGTTTACGAAGGAACTGGCGATCATGGCCGTCCGCAACGCGCGCGGTGAGACGGCGACCTACCCGGTGGTCGAGACGATCCAGCACGCGCACATCTGCCATTCGGTCCTCGCGCCCGCCGACATTTCCGAAAAAAGCCGCGCCCGCGTGACCGAAATCGCCCACGAAGTGTTAAAAGCGGTGGATGGCGTCGGCATTTACGGCATCGAGATGTTTCTGCTGACCGACGGGGACGTCCTCATCAACGAAATCGCGCCGCGTCCGCACAACAGCGGGCATTACACCATCGAAGCCTGCGAAACGTCGCAGTTCGAAAACCACATCCGCGCCGTGCTGAACCTGCCGCTCGGTTCGACCGCCATGCGGACGCCCGCGGCCGTGATGGTCAACATTCTGGGCAGCTTCGACGCCATCGCGAAGGCGCATGGCCTCGAAAACGCGCTCGCCGTCCCGAACACCACCGTTCACCTGTACGGCAAGGAAAAATCGCGTCCGGGACGCAAGATGGGCCACGTCACCGCCCTCGGTACATCCCTCGTCGAAACCCGCGAACGCGCCATGCAGGCCGCGCGGGCCGTGGCAATCTAGTGGTTAGTGGTTAGTAGTTAGTGGTTAGTTATGAAAAATTCTTACTAACTACTAACCACTAACTACTAACTGCTATCGCTTCTGGAATTCCGGCGAGCCGAGCGCCAACGCGAGCGCCTGCGCGGCGGGCGCGGGACCGCCGGGCGGTTTCGGTTTGTCCACGGCGGGAACCAGCGGCAACGCGCCGGGTGGCGGCGCGACCGGTTCGGCTCGTGCGACGCCCGCGACCGCGCGGCGCGTTTCATCGCTGGCTTTCCCGTTCAGAATCAATGAAATGACCCGTTCGGTAACGGCCGGGCCGTCATCCGGCGACGTCCCCGCGAGAAGTTTTTTCCCGTCGATTTTCGTGCCCTTGACCTGATTCTGAGCCACCGCCAGACCAAAGTTGAGCCGGTTGAGCATCTGGGCGGCCGAAAGCCATTCATCGGCGCGGTCCGGGAAACCGTCCGGCGTAAGTCGACCGAAAATCGGCTGGCCGAGTTTTGAAATCCAGTCAACGACCGGTCCGCCATCGGTTTCCGCGTCGGTCGCCCGCAGGACGGAAACCGCGAACTCAAATGGATTCTTCACTTTCGCGCCGATGCTCGCGGCGAATTCCGGCGACGTGACGATGACCTTTAACGTTTCACGGATGTCGCCGTCAGTTTTCAGAAACGTATCGGCAGCGCGGGCGACCAATGCGGGCGGCGGCGTATCGCTCACGAAACGGCGCGCGAGTTTGGTCGCGATGAACTTCGCCGTCGAGGGATGCCGGGCAAGAATGTCGAGCACCCGTTCAACATCGGCAATGCCGCCACCCGCCGGAATCCGCTTTCCAAGGACGACCTTTTCCCCGTTGTCGTGCCACGCCGGGTTGAACATGAACAAGCCTTCCTCGTTCGGCTTCCGGATCGTCCAGCCGGTCAGACAGCGCGCGACTTCCTGCACGTCTTTCTGGGAATAGCCGCCGTCCACGCCGAGCGTGTGGAGTTCGAGCAGTTCCCGCGCGTAGTTTTCGTTGATGCCGCCCGATTTCTTTTCGGGTTTATCCTTTGTGGCGGGCGTCACCCGCTCGACCCGCGACTGCCAGTTGTCGAGGTAGTACAACATCGCCGGGGATTTCGCCGTCGCGCCGAGCAGGTCGCGGAACCGCCCGAAGGCGTAGGGCCGGATCGCGTCGCGGTCGAACGCCGTCATCAGAAACCGGTCGGAATCCTTGTTGATAAAGATGCTGAAGTGATTTTCCCAAAAGTTGACGGTCGCCTCGTACAACTGACGGCGGCTGTACGTCGCGCGCAGCACCGTCGCACGCCGCAAATCGCCGATGACCTGCCCCGGATTCGGCATCGGCGCGGGTGGCGCGGGTTTCGGCTTCGCTTCCGGTGGTTTTTGGGCGCCGTCGCCGGGCTTCGCCGCGTCCGCCGCCGGTTTCATTTCCGAGGTGACGGCCTCCGGCATCAAGGGCTTTTTTCCGTCCGGCGCGGGGGCGGGCGGGGGTGGAGGCGGCATTGGAGGCTTGGGCGGGTTGTATCGGGCGAGCAAATCCGCCTGCGCCAGATTGAGGGACGGAATTCCGTTCAAACGGCGGTCAAGGTCGGAATCGTCAATGGTTTCGGGGTTCAACTGCTCGGCGACATAGGATGGAACGCCCATCGCGACCACCCGTTCGACATCGCCGGGGCGCGGGCCGTATCCGAGCCGATTTAAAACATGGAGCGCGGCGTCCGGGTCGGTTGCCACCCGCCGAACCGGAGCGGTTCGTTTCTGGGCAAACAGCGCCGTTCCGGGTAGAAGAAGTCCAGCCGTCAGCCCGCAGGCGAGCGCGCGGGAAAAAACGCGGGAAAAGGACATGGTTCCCAATCCTCCCTGAATGACGTCGGCGCGGTCGGCACCGTACCACCGGGAACCGCTCATCGGCTATCATCGTTCCCCTGAACGAATTCATTTTCCGTCACTTCAAATGAAAAATCCGGAATCGCCACCGCGCCAAACGGTTTCGGCACGACGATTGCCACCGGAACGGGTACGCGAATGTCCGCGATACCTTTCGGAGTCTTCATCATGCGTATCCGCACCCAGCTTTTTCTCGGCACCGCCGCCCTCATCCTCTCCCTTGTCGGCATCCAGTGGTGGCTGCAACTTCAGCAACTAAAGGCGATAGAGCGCGAAGTCAGCAATGTGGCGGCGACCGTCGGCGAAAAGGTCATTTTGAGCAGTTCATTCGTCCAGCGGTACGACTCCGTCACCAAAGGACCGCTTCCGCCCGGTTTCGATCCGTCGAAACTTCCTCAAATGGGGAACTTGCCGCCGGGGACCGCCGTGTTCATCGGTGAACCACATGAAAAAAAGCCGGGTGAGGCCGGGGCGACCGCCAAACCGGACGATCCGAAGGGCAAGGTTCAGGTGGAAAACCGCGTCATCATCCGCCGGTCGGACAAACCGGGGGAGATTGAAACCACCGTCCTTCCGCCGAATGCCTCGGTGAAAGGCCCCGGAAAATCCGAAAACACGGTGTTCGTGAAAGTCGAGCCGGTCACCGACAAGGCCGACAAGATGCTCATCATTTCGGGACTGCCGGACGGACCGAAGCGAATTCCGATTCCGACCTCGAAATCGGCGCAGATCGTTCAATCGACCATCCAGCAGCAACTCATCGCGGCCTGCGTGCTGCTCATCGTCGGCAGCGGCCTCGCGGCGATGTTCGCCCACCGGATGACCTCACCCCTGCGACGGCTCGCGGAAGGAACCGAAGCCATCGGACGCGGCGAACTCGGCGTACAGGTTCCGGTCAGCGGACGGGGCGAAATCGGCGAACTTCAAAAAGCGTTCAACCGCATGTCGTCGCAACTCGCGCAACTCGAAACCGAGCGCAAGGCGTGGAAGGCGCGCGAACACCTCGCGGAACTCGGCGACCTTGCGCGCGGCCTCGGGCATACGCTTCGCAACCCGTTGAATACGTTGGGTTTGGTGGTCGAGGAACTCGCCGGGCGGACGGCCTCCGACGGCGCGGAACTCGTCACCACCGCGCGCGGCCAGATCAAGCGCATCGACTGGTGGCTGCGGTCGTTCCTGACGCTCGGCGCGGGACAGGCCGCCACCCCGGAAATCGCGGATTTGCGCGATATTCTGAACGATGTGGTGTTCGAGGCCGCGCAGAGCGGTCATCCGGTCGAATTTCAACCGCCAGATCAATTACTTGAAGCGCTCGTCGTCGCGCCGGCCATCCGCGCCGCGCTGTCCAATCTCGTCAACAACGCCGTCGAAGCCTCGCCCGCCGACGCACCGGTGACGGTCACGATGACCGAGGAAAACGACTGTGCGATGATTGCCATCCGGGACCGTGGACCGGGATTGCCCGAGGAAGTCCGGGCGAAATTGTTCACGCCGCACGTCACGACCAAAACCGGCGGCTCTGGAATGGGGCTGTTCCTCGCGCGGCAACTCGTCGAGGGAACCGGCGCGGGAACGCTTCTCATCGCCGACGCGGACGGTGGCGGTACGCTGGTGACGGTGTGTCTGCCGCTTTATCGATAAAACTTTCAACACAAGGACGCAAAGGCGCGAAGGCGCAAAGAAAAGCAATCGGTCCAATACTTTGCGTCCTTGCGCCTTTGCGTCTTTGCGATTCAAAAGAAGCCATGCCCAACGAACTCTCCCTGCTCGTCGTCGAGGACGAACCCGCCCAGCGACGCATCATCGCCGACATTCTCCGCAAGGACGGCTTCGCCGTTTCGGAAGCGGCAACCGGCGAAGACGCCCTGCTTCACATCGAGCGGGAACAGCCGGAAATCGTCCTGTGCGACTGGAAAATGCCGGGGATGGGCGGCGGCGGGCTGTTGAAGGAAGTCCGTGAGCGGGGACTGGGCTGCGCGTTCGTAGTGATGACGGCCTACGGCTCGATCAGCCACGCGGTCGAGGCGGTCCGGCTCGGCGCGGACGACTATCTCGCCAAACCATTCGAAAAAGAGGCGTTACTACTCGCCATCCGGCGCATCGCGAAGACTTCGCGGCTGGAACGGGAAAACCGGGAATTGCGGGAGGCGGCCACCGAGTACGACCGATTGGGCGACATCGTGGGCCGCGCCCCGGCGATGCAGACACTCTACAAAACGCTCCGCAAGGTGGCCGCGACCGAGGCGACGATTCTGCTCAACGGCGAGTCGGGGACCGGGAAAGAGCTGTTCGCCCGGACGATCCACGCGGAAAGCGCGCGGGCAGGCGGGCCGTTCGTCGCGGTCAACTGCGCGGGAATCCCCGAAACGCTCATCGAAAGCGAACTTTTCGGCCACGAACGCGGGGCGTTCACCGGCGCGGACCGGCGACGCGAGGGCAAATTCGAGCAGGCCGAGGGCGGTACGCTTTTTCTCGATGAAATTCCCTCGATGCCGCTCGCGATTCAGACCTCCCTTCTGCGGGTGCTTCAGGAACGCCGTTACACCCGGCTCGGCGGACGCGGCGAAATCGAATGCAATGTCCGCATCGTGGCCGCCTCGAACCGCGACCTGGCGAAAATGGTGACTGAAGGGGCGTTTCGCGAGGATTTGTACTATCGGCTGAATGTTTTACCGCTCGCGATTCCGCCGCTTCGCGACCGCCGCGAAGACATCCCGCTGCTCGCATCCGCATTTCACGAGCGGGTCGCAAAACGCTACAACCTGACCGTCAACCCCTTGCCGTCGAATGTTTTACGGCAACTGATGACCTATGATTGGCCAGGGAACGTCCGCGAACTTTCAAACGTGATCGAACGGCTCGTCCTGCTGGCGGAGGATGGGAACGTCAAACTTGAAGACCTTCCCGCCGAAATTTCCAACGCCACCGCGGAGAGCGGGTGTCCGTTCAAACTGCCGCCGGGCGGCATCGTCTGGGAGCAGGTCGAAAGCGGCCTGTTGCGACAGGCGCTCGACCGTTCGCTCGGCAACCGCATGGCCGCCGCCAAGCTGCTCGGGATGAGTTACAAGACGTTTCTGTACCGGTTGGAGAAATACGACCTGTAAAAAAGTCTGGAGGGAAGTCTGGAGTCTGGAGTCAAAACCAAAAACCAGACAAGGAGTCTTGAAGACTGGCCGACGGAACACTCTCTGTCTCCAAGTCTTTCAGTCCGAAGCCCGGTTTTGACTCCAGACTCCAGACTCTCGACTCCAGACTTTCAATCCGGACTTCCTATTTGGGGATGCCGCCTCCTCATTTGAGGATATGAAAAACGTGCAAACGGCCCGCGAAGCGAGTCTGGGTGGGCAAAATCGGCGGATTTTTCCGCATTTGGGGAAATTCCGGTTGTGGCACGAGGCTTGCAACGGTGTAGGGCACGCAAGCACATCCATTGCGAAAGAACATTATCCTTCACGGAGAAAACGAACGATGAAAACCACGATTCAAGCCTTCTGCTTCGGTGTGGCCACGATGGCTGCGCTCGGTTCCGCCCCTCTCTTCGCGCAACAGAATCCTGAACCCGGAAAAAAGCACGTCATCATCAACATCAACGGTGAGACCCAGACGTATAAGCTGGAAGATTTCACGGATGGTGAAACCAAAACCTTTCAGTTGAAGGAAGGAAAGACCGCCACCGTGACGCGCCACGGCGACAAGCTCGAAGTGAGCGTGGACGGCAAAGCGCTGCCGACGCCGGATGGCGCGGGCGGCAAAAAAGTCGTCATCATCCGGCGTGACGTCAACGCCCAGAGCAACGGCGACGGCAAGGAAAAGGTCATCGTCCTCGGCGAAGGCCCGGAAGGCACGCTCCCCGAAGGCGGCGGTAACGTCATGGTCTTCACCCACCGGGACGGCGAAGCCCCCAACGGCGCCACCATCATCGACGAGCGCACCATGGTTCTCAAAACAGATCCCAATGGCGAACCGGTGACCGTGAACTACTCCGGCCAGACCAAGGTCTACACGCTGAAGGGCAAGACCGATTCTCCAACCATCGACACCAACACCATGGCCGACGGCGAAACCCGTACGGTGGCGGCTGACGGTCACGTCCTCGCGGTGACGCGGACCGGCGACAAGTTCAAGGTCGCCATTGACGGCAAGGAACTGCCCACCCCGCGCGTCATCACCTTCGTCAAGAAGGAAGACAAGAAATAATCCTTCACCAACGACCGCACACACAGCCTCCTTCGCCGGATCGGGATTTGCCCCGGTCCGGCTTTTTTAGTGGCCAGTAGTCAGTAGTCAGTAGTCAGTGGAAATTTTACCGATCCGGTTTTTTCTGACGGCTGGTGTCTGGCAACCGGCAACTGTTTTGAAACTTTTTCGCGGTTTTCGTCACTCACCCCGAGGCGAGCGGGAGTCGTGCCGAAAAATTCTCCGAAACTTGTCGGGCGATTCACCGTAAACGGACCCGAAACCTGAATGACGAATCAACCGTGCCCGAACCTTCCGGGCCGCAAGAGGAGTTTTGCTTTATGTCTGAAACCACCCGGAAAAAACGAAAAGTCGTCCGTTGGGTACTGTTGGTGATCGTACTGGTGGTCGCTGTCAGCGCCATCGTCGTCGTCCGGGCTTCGATGAAACCGAATACGGCCATTGACGCATCAAAACTGAAAGCCGTCGAAAAGGATTCCATCGCCAAGTCAGTTGTCGCGACTGGCAAAATCGAGCCCTTGGCGAAGGTCGAGGTCAAGTCCAAGGCAAGCGGCATCGTAAAAAAGATTTTCGTCAATTACGGCGACCGGGTCCGGCAGGGACAGGTTCTCGTCGAACTCGACAAGGTCGAACTCGCCGCCCGGGTCCGCGAGGCCAAAGCCGCGCTGCAAGCCGCGCAAGCGGCGTTGCAGTCGGCGCAGGCGACCAACTCGCGCAACGGCGTCGATGCCGAATCGCCCGACCTGCCGTTCCTCAAATCCTCGATGGAGCGCGCGCAAACGCTTTACAAGGAAGGGCTTGTTTCGAAATCGGTGGTCGAGGAAACCGAACGGCAATACCAGTTGACGCTGAACAAGCAACGCAGCGCCTTGGGTAACGTCGGCGTCAGTCGGGCCGACATCGAGCGCGCACGCGCTCAGGTCGCGCAGTCGCAGGCGGGACTCGACCGCGCCGAGGAAGATCTTCGCAACTCCACGATTTTCAGTCCGATGGACGGCATCGTCCTCTCGCGCGATGTTGAAGTGGGCGACGCGGTGAGTTCGATTCTCGTCGTCGGCTCGCAGGCCAAGCTGGTGATGACGCTCGGCGACACAAGCAGCGTTTACGTCAAGGGCAAGGTGGACGAATCCGACATCGGGCGTGTTTTCCTCAACCAGGCCGCCCGCATCGTGGTCGAATCCTTCAAGGACAAGAAATTCGAAGGCAAGGTGACGCTCATTTCGCCGCTCGGCGTCGAAAAGGACAACGTCACGACCTTTGAAGTGCGGGTTTCCATTCAGAATCCCGGCGGCGAACTCAAGGCCAACATGACGACCAACGCGGAAATCATCCTTGAAGAAAAGAAGGATGTCCTTGTCATTCCCGAATCGGCGGTCATCTACGACAAGGATCGCAAGGCAAGCGTTGAAATTCCGGACCCGGCCGCGCCCGGCGGCAAGAAGAAGATTCCAGTCACCATCGGCCTTTCCAACGGCGTGAAGGCCGAAATCGTCAGCGGTCTGCGCGAAGGCGACAAGATCGTTCTGCAATGAAGATTTTTGATTGAAGATTGAAGATTTTCGATTTGAGGCGTGAGGCTTTTCAGGTTTGAAGGAAATCCCTTCGTCTGAAATCGAAAAAATCTTCAATCTGAAATCTTCAATCGAAAATCCCCGGAGGTTCCATGCGTTTCCGCGACCTGCTCAGCGACACCTGGCACACGCTCGTCGAACACAAGCTGCGGACCGGCCTGACGACGTTCGGCATCGCCTGGGGCATCGTTTCGATTACCCTGATGGTGGCGGCGGGCGAGGGCCTGCGGGCGGGCCAGAAACAGCAGATGGAAACCCTCGGGAAAGACATCCTGATTGTTTTTTCCGGACGCACCAGCATGCAGGCGGGCGGCGCGCGCGCGGGGCGGGCGCTGCGCTGGAAGTCGGAGGATTATCCGGTTCTCGCGGCGGAAACGCCGGATTGCGACTGCGTCATTCCGGAACAGGGTCGGGGCCGTCTGGCGGTCAAAAGTCAGTACAACAACGCCACGCTGCTGGTAACTGCTTCATTGCCGCGTTTCGCCGAAATCCGCAGCGTTGGCATCGCCGAGGGACGGTTCTACTCCGAAGAGGACAACACCGCCGCGCGTCGGGTGGCCTTTATCGGCAGTGAAGTAAAAAAACAGTTGTTCGCGGACCGCGATGCCCTCAACCAGACGGTTCTCATCGGGGGCATTCCCTACACGGTCATCGGCATCATGAAAGCCAAGGAACAGGATTCGAGCTACGACGGGCAGGACGTGTCGAAGGTATTCATCCCGTTCAACGCCATCCTCCGCGACTTCCCCGAACCGCCGCCCTCGGAACTCAATGTCATCGACCGGTTTCTCGTCACACCGAAATCACTCGCGCAACATGACGCCTGCAAGGGACAGATCCGCCGGGTACTCGGTCGGCTTCACCAGTTTGATCCGATCGACAAGGAAGCCTGCCCGATCTGGGACACCGTCGAGGATGCAAAAGCCTTCCGGCAGATGACCGACGGGATGAAATATTTTCTCGGAGCCGTCGGATTTACCACACTGTTCGTCGGCGGCCTCGGCGTGATGAACGTCATGCTGGTCGCGGTCCGCGAACGGACACGCGAAATCGGCATCCGCAAGGCGCTCGGCGCAACGTCGCGTTCCATTTTGACACAGTTTTTCCTCGAAGCGGCCTTCATCGTTTTCGTCAGCGGAGGAATGGGTCTGGGGATCGCCTACGGACTCTGTTTCCTCGTGAACCAGCTCCCGATGCCGCCGTTCTTCGCGGGCCTGATCGCAACCTGGGAACCGAGCGTCATCGCCATTGCCACACTCGGCATCGTGGCCCTCGGTTCCGCGCTTTACCCGGCGTGGAGCGCAGCGACACTCGACCCGATTGAAGCCCTGCGGCATGAAACGGGCGGATGAAAGACAAGTCTGGAGTCGAGAGTCCGGAGTCTGGAGTCAAAACCGGGCTTCAGGCTGAAAGACAAGGAGACAAGGAACATTCCCGCAGTCGGTCGCCAAGTCAAAATTTCTCCTTTCCCTCGGTCTCCAAGTTTCTCTGTCTTGTTTTCGGTTTTGACTCCAGACTCTCGACTCCAGACTCCAGACTTGAAAAACGTATGCTCTACGAAACCATCATTCAGGCATTCACGGCGTTGACGCGCAGCCCGATGCGGAGCTTTCTGACGATGCTCGGAATCGTCTGGGGAATCGTGACGGTGGCGTTGCTCATGGCGTACGGCAACGGGTTTCGCGCGGTTCTGGTGGCCGGGTTCGACGCGTTCGGGAAAAGCGCCGTCGTGGCGTGGCCGGGACAGACGAGCCAGCAGGCCGGCGGCGAACGCGCGGGGAAAAAGGTACGCCTGGAGGTTGAGGATCGCGAGAACATTCTCCGCGAGGCGACGTTGGTCAAGAGCGTCAGCCTCGAAACCGTCCAGTGGCGCTCCATCAACCACGGTGAACGGATGGCCAACACTGCGATTCGTGGGGTCTATCCGGAATACGGCGAGATTCGCAACGAAGTCCCCTCGGAAGGCCGCTGGCTTTCGCCCGAAGACTTTCTGGAACGGCGGCGGGTGGTATTTCTCGGCAGCCGGTTGAAGGACAAGCTGTTCAGCGGGCGTAACGCGGTCGGTGAGACGGTGACGATTTCCGGCGTGCGCTTCACCGTCATCGGCCTGATGGACCGCAAGATGCAGTTGAGCAACTACTTCACGAGCGATGACGAGTCGGCTTTCATTCCCTACAGTTCGGCGGGTGATCTGTGGGACAACCGCTACGCCAGCGTGCTGGTCTTTTCGGCCATTTCACCCCGGTTCGACAAGGACGCCCAGAATCAGGTGCTTGCAACCATCGCCAAGCGGCAGCGGTTCAGCGCCTCCGATGACCGTGCGCTTCAGATGATGGGTCGGGAGGAGTTCCGCCCCATCATTGACGGCCTCACCATCGGCCTTCAGATTCTGCTGGTGTTCATTGGAAGCCTGACCCTCGGCATCGGTGGCGTCGGTCTGATGAACATCATGCTCGTTTCGGTCAACGAGCGGACGCGCGAAATCGGTCTTCGGCGGGCGCTCGGCGCGTCCCGGAAAAACATTCGGACCCAGCTTCTCTGCGAAGCGCTGATGCTGACCGGATTCGGCGGGCTGATCGGAATCGGCGTCGCCTATTTCATATCCTGGGCAGTCGGGACGCTTCCGATGCTGGGTGCGCTGTTCGAGGAAACGTCGGGCAAGGGCGACATCCGGCTCGTCATTTCGCCGACCACCCTGCTGGTTTCGGCGGGAATCCTCATGTTCGTCGGACTGGCGGGCGGAATGATTCCGGCGATCCGCGCCTCGAAACTCGATCCGGCGGACGCCCTGCGCTGCGAATAAGTCAAAGTTTCCGGCGTTGCGTGTAATCCGGATACAGCCGTCGGAAGCAGTCCGGGCAGATGCCATGCGAAAACAGGATGTCGAACCGGTTTTCGAAGAACGTCTCCACGGGAACCCAACGCTGCTCCACGTTATCCTCCCGGATGTTTTTGCAAGACGCACAAGCGACAACGATGTCCTTGGTACCCGTCAGTTTTTCCGGACGGGCCGGTTCAACGACTCCCTCCGAAAACCGAAAAACCAGTGCCGTGCCGATAACCATGTTGGCCGCGTCGCGGACCGGCGCGGCATGACCGGCGACCCGCCAGGCGCCTTCCTTCCGGTGCAGACAGTGCGTATTTGACGGGAACGGCTGGACGTGTCCCTCACGGGCAGCGTCCGCCGTCAGGTTCAGCGGTGATTCATCCCCATCGCCACGATTGATGAGAACCAGGATTTGCTCAACCGGCTTTCCCATGGCCTCGGTATTGGTCCAGCCGGTCAGTTCGGCGGCGAGCGGGTTCAGAAAGACCACGTTCCCCAGATGGTCAACGGCAATGAAAGCGTCATAGATGCTTGTCAGGGTTGATGTCAGCCACCGTTCGCGCTGACGGAGGCGACTTTCAACCCGGCTTTTATGAAGCGCGATTTCGACGGTTGTCTGGAGGGTTTCGCTTTTGACCGGTTTGGCGAGATAGCCATACGGTTCGGCCCGCTTGACCTGTTCGATGGTGGACCGGTCGGAAAAGGCCGTCAGAAAGACGACCGGGATGTCAAACCGGGTTCGGATTTCACTTCCGGCTTCGATTCCGTCGGCCGGGCCATCCAGTTGGATATCCATCAGAACCAGATCGGGTTTCAGTGAGTTGGCCAGATGAACGGCTTCGACCGCTGTCGTCGCCTGTCCGACCACCTGATACCCGATTCGCTCGAGTTGAACACGCAGTGCTTCCGCGAGAATCAGTTCATCCTCGACAATCAGAATGTTGGCGGAGTTGATGTTCAGCGAACGTGCCATGACGATCACCTACGTTGAAGGAGTCGGGAGCGGGGCGCGGATGGCGGTCCGGGTTCCCTGCCCGATCCGCTCGAACGTGGCAATTCCCTTCAATTGCTGTGTCAACAATCTGACGAGCCGCAAACCCAGCGAGGCACTTTCGCGTTGATAAAGGTCCTCGGGAAGGCCGATACCGTCATCTTCGACTTCCACTTCGATTTCGTCTCCGAAGCGGTGAAATCGAACTGTCAACCGGCCGTTACGACTCTCCGGGAAGGCATGTTTTATCGCATTGGTCACCAGTTCATTCAAAATCAATCCCAACGGAATCGCCATATCAACCGGAACCGTGACCCGATCGCACTTGGTCGTGCAATTGATTCCCGAGACCCGGAACATGCCATGGAGATGATTGACGAGGACAGCAATAAATTCGTCCATGGCCACGCTTTCCGGATTCTCGTTTTCATACAGGTGTTCATGAACCAACGCCATCGCCTCAATGCGAGACTGGGCCTCGTTCACAAATGGCTGGACGAGGCTTTTGTTGCCATCGTTGAGCTGAAGTTCGAGCAGGCTCGACACCAGTTGCAAGTTATTCTTGATCCGGTGGTGGATCTCCCTCAGGAGCATGTCCTTCAGCTTGAGGGATTCCAGAATCTTGTGTTCGGCTTCCCGCTGCTCGGTCACATCGCGCTGGACGCCAATCCAGTAGGCCTGTTCACCCTGTTCACCGATAACCGGGAAGAGGCTCAGGTCAACCAGAAACTCGACGCCGTCTTTTCGATAATTGACGACCTCGACCCGAACCGGATACCAGTTGGTCAAGGCCGCCCGGATGCGGTCCAGCATCGCCCGGTCGGTTTTTTCCCCCTGGAGGATGCGTGGTGTTCGTCCCAGAACTTCCTCGCGCCGGTACCCGGTCATTCGTTCGAACGCTTCATTGACATACAGGATTCGCGGTCCCGGCTCGTCAAACGGATCGGCTTCCGTGATGATGATGGCGTCGTTGGAATTCTGAACCGCCTTGGTCAGGAGTCTGAGCTGCTCGTCGCGCGCGCGTTGATCGGTCACGTCCCGCATGATGCTTCGGTGAAGTCCCGGCCCGATGCGTTGCGCAGAGTAACGCGCAATCCGTTTGCGCCCCCCGGCATCGATGAAGCGAAATTCGCCGACCGAGCTGTCCGCCTGAAGGTACTTCTCAAAAATCTCCGGGCATTTCTCCTCACCCTCCCAGGTCTGAATATCCGATACCCGCATTTTCAGAAATTGATCCACCGAGAACCCGAAAAGTTCAACCGCCGCCTGATTGACGTCGAGGTAACGTCCGTCGTCGTCCGCGATGATGATGGCATCAAGACTGTTTTCGAAAACGAGTTGCGCGTAATGAGCCGTCGCCCGCGCCCGTTCAAGTTGGCGACGCAACTGTTCATTTTCGGATCGGAGCGAAGAAAGGACTGATTTTATTTCCGTCGAGGGGGACTCACTCATGGAACATAGCTGCGGAAAAACAGATAATCGGGCTGAAGAAAAAATGAAACACCCGGTTTGGGTACCCTGTCAACCGGGAAATGAATTACCGGTGAATACAACCGCTCCCCCTTCGACAAGTCACCTATGGCTGACGCCATAGGCTAACGGTCTTTCGCCTCCTCCGGAGGCTTGAAAAGTGTCGGTTTTCTTTACAACTGATCGTTTCAAATGCACTCAAGGTAGCCCGGGAACGACTGAAAAATGATTTTACATAGAACTTAAAGCCAATGATTTCAACGTTTGCAAAATAAAAACTGACAGATTGAAGAAATTAGGGGCTGTGGCACGCGGATTGTCTCAAGAGCAGTCAGAAATCACCGCGAGGACACCGCAATGCACCGCTTCATCATCGCCGCCATCGTCACCGTCGCCTTCATCTTCGGATTCCAGATTGAATCCTTCGCGAAGGAATCGCCCGCCAAAGGTGTCAAGACGGTTGCCGCCAAGCGAACGATGAAGAAGAAGCGGACGCGCAAGTTTCGCCGTCATGTTCGCAAGCACGTCCGGTACGGCAAGCGGACCGTCAAGAAATCGAACACCCCGAAAGCCGTCTCCGCGAAGACCGCCCGGGTGAAGACCTCCGATTTCGGCCTCGCCAATTTCGCCGATGTCCGTC
>JBDRAL010000097.1:0-36701 GCA_039793685.1 Blastocatellia bacterium NZW_1522 | reverse complement strand
CCCAACCCCCTCTCCAATTGGAGAGGGGGAGTGGTGTTGAATAGACCGGGACTCCCCTCTCCCGCGGGAGAGGGGCTGGGGGTGAGGGTGGATTTTCATAACAGCCGGACCGAAGGGAGGCTGTGGGTTTCATGTTCGGCGGAAACCATTGAATCCAATTGATTTCCCAGGTCCTCGCCAAAGCGCTCCGGGCGTGGGCTACATCCAATATGCGCGCCACTCACCGTTCGGCAAGATGGTCGCACACAACCCAAAACTGCTCTAAAGACCTGACCGAGTTCGCGAGGAACGGACGTTTGACTCCAGACTTACGACTCCGGACTCCAGACTTTCTTCTTATTTGGCGTACTCGATCTTGTAAACGTAAACCGTGCTCGGGCGGTAGTTTGACACCCAGACGTACTGTCCGTCGGGCATCGTCGTCACGCCGATTGGATGCACGTCGGTCGGAACCGTGAACATCTGTTTCATCTGTTCGAGGTCCACGATGCCGAGGTTGTTGTCTTCGTAGTTGCAGACGAAGGCGTACTTTTCATCCATCGAAAGCGACGTCGAGCGCGCCTGCGTGCCGGTTTTCGCCCGGCCGATGATTTTTTCCGTCGCCCGGTCGATTTTCAGCAGCGTTCCGGAGGCATTGAGGGCAACGTAAAGGAATTTTCCGTCGTTGGTCACGCAGACGTGGCGCGGGTTGTAGCCGATTTCGATGTCGCGCAGCTTTTTATGACCGTCGTTGGGGTCGATGACCGCCAGCGAGTTGCCGCCCATGATGCAGACGTAGGCGAGTTTCCCATCCGGCGCGAAACAGATGCCGCGTGGAACGCGCCCGACCGGCACGTCCTTCACCTTTGTGAACGTGTTGGCGTCCATGACGGTGATGGATTCCGAAAGCCAGTTCGCGGCGTAGACCCATTTGCCGTCCGGGCTTTCAGCGACGACCTTCGGCACGCGCCCGGCGGGAATCCGGGCCACGATTTCATAGGTGTCGGTGTCGATGACGACGACCTTGCTGATCGGTCCCTTTTCGCTGCCGTACAGCGATACCCAGGCGTATTTCCCGCCCTTCGTGAAGGTGCATTCGACCGGCTCGCCGCCCACGGGCACTTTTTTCAGAATCTGGTAGGTCTGGGCGTCCACGAACGTGACCTGAAAGCCGTAGAGGTTGTTGACCATCACGCGCTTTCCGTCGGGCATCACCCGCAGCGACTTGGGACCGGCCGGAACGCTGAATTTCTTGACGAGGGTGAGCGTGGAAATCGGCCCGCCCTGATGCACCGGCTTGGCCGGAGCCGTCGGAGCGGTTACCGGTCCCCCGGTTTTGACCGGATCGGGGGTGGTTTTGGCGTCGGAGCAGTTTGGCGCGAGAAGGGTAAAGGCGGCGAGGAGCGCGCTGGCGATTTTAAGCGGCATGGTCGGAAGCATCTCCCGGGTAAATGGTTCTGGAATGTGGCGGAGGGTAACAGGACAAGCCTACCAACGGCGGGCCGGGGAGAAAAGGGCGAACCCGTTTCTTTCATTCTTTCGGAGTCGCCTTGGGGGTGTCCGATTTGGTCGCCGGTGCGGGTTCGGTCAGTTGAAACGATTCGAAGAAACCGGTCGCGATTTTTTCAAAATCGTCCGAGCCTTCCAGTTCTCTCGGCGAACCTTTTCTGGTTTGGACGACGAGTTGGTACACGCGGTTGCCAACCAGAAAAACGCGGACACGGACGACAAATCGGCCGTTCAGTTCCAAGTGAAGATGACGGCCCGGATTTCCCTCGATGGAAATTTCTTCCTGGCGGATCACTTTCGGATTGACGGACTGGTAGGACTTGAGCAGGTTGCCCTGAAACCGTTCAAGGAGTTCCGCCTGTTCTTTCCGTTCCGTGGGAAGGCTTGGAAAGTCCGTGTAGATGACCGACAGAACGACGATTCCGCCCTTGAATTCCAGAGCGTGTCCCTGAACGGTTCCGCGGGCGGTTTCCTGACTTTTGGAGGATTCGGTCGGCGGTTCGGGAAACTTGACTGAAAACTTGCCGTCCTTCCCCGGAAAAGACTTCCAGGTTTTCGGGAAATACTCCCTTGAAGGCGGGGGAGGCGGGGGTGGCGCGGTCTGCGCGGTTTGCGCATGGCCCGGTGCCGGGAAACCCAGAGCGGAAAGCAGAAGCAGCGTCGGTAAAACAGGTTTCATTCGGTTTTGTTCGAAGGTTCAGCAGATTCGGCGCGCGGCATTCTGGCGTGAGGCGCGGGCGGTTTCAAGGATTCGTCCGGGGCTTACCTTTCTTTTTGGGGTGGCGCAACTTTCCGCGAATTGGTGTTCAAACGGGTCCTCCCCGGCTGTCGCCACCGGGCATGGTGAAGGTCGGCGGGTCGGTTCACGATTTTCGCCGGGCGAAAAAGGCAATCGGAATGCCGATGCAGAAGATGTGAATCGCCAGATTGAGCGTGATGGTGTAGGCCGTGAATTTGAATTTGAACGGTGCCCGGGAGTTTGGAACGATGACCAGATACATCATCAGATAAATGAACCCTCCGTAAACCGGCCCGGTCAGAAACCACTTCCGGGCGATTTTCCGACCGAGGTCCCCCGCCCGGTCCAGGGCCAGACTGAAAAACGCGGCGAACAGGAAGGCGATGAGGAAGTGAAGGCCGAGGCCGAGCGCCACCGTGGGAAGTCCGCCCTCAAACGCAGGCTGGCCGAGCAAGCCGCTCGCCACCGACTGGATGACACGCATCGGGCCGACGTTGCGGGGAAGACTCGAAAGAATGGCCGCCGAAATGTCGAGGATGCCGGCGACGGTTCCCCCGAAACAGATGCCGCGGACGAGTGAGGCGGAAGACCGTGAGGAATCGGTCATAAGACTCCTTTCAAACCCATGTCGGTTTTTCAGGGCCGCCATTGGTTTGCGCGAATGTTTTGAGATGCGAGCGTGGCTGTTTCCTGAATACGCTTGAATCGCGTCTCGGGTTTTTTCGCATTCACGATCCATTCAAGAATTCCGCGTTTGACCGACCGGGGGAACGCCTCGAAGTTTTCCCGGGCGGGCGGGTGGTCGTCGAGCGCCTGGCCGAGATCGTCGGGAATTTCGAGCGCTTCCACCCCGTCGAGCTTGTTCCACGAACCATCCTTCTTCGCCGCCTCGATTTTGACGAGTCCCGCCGGGTGCATGAGACCGGCGGCGATCATCCGCTCGACGCGCTCCTTGTTCGGCTTCGACCAGCCGGTGCCGGGTTTGCGCGGGGCGTACCACAGCATTGAACGTTCCTCGTCGAGCGTGTTGACCTTGCTGTCCACCCAGCCGAAGCACAGGGCCTCCTCGACCGCTTCGTCATATTCGACGCGCGGCTTCCCGGTCGCCTTTTTGTAACTGATGATCCAGAGGCCGGTGGTCCGGGTGTGGTTCTTTTCGAGCCATTCGCGCCACTCGGCGCGGGTTTTCGGATGAAATGAATCGGGCGGGGGCGTGGCCATCGAATCCAGTCCTTTTTTGCGATTTGAACCGATGGTAGGCGGCTGGGCCGGGGGAAGGCAATGTGCCGAAAAAACGTCGTTTTTTTGAGTCTTCGTGACGGAAAATTGAAGCCGATTTACAAAACTTTGGCGTTCCGGCCATCGTACGCGCGCGATCATTATTACATGTGGCTCATCCGCGCGATTTCAGCTTTCGGGCGGGTTCTTTGACCGGGGCTCCGCCCTCCAAGTAGGATGAATTCAAACGGAAAAGAAAGGTGCCTCGCATGACTGTCGCAACCGCCAGCGCGCCCGCCGCGCTTTCGCAACTCACCCGCGGAGTCGAACGCCGCGTCCTGCCGAACGGACTGACCATTCTGACCAAGCAAGTTCACGCGAATCCGATTGTCTCGGCGATGATCTGGTATCGGGTCGGCGCGCGAAACGAACCGGCCGGCCAGACCGGGTTGTCCCATTTCCTCGAACACATGATGTTCAAGGGGACGCACCGGTTGAAGAAAGGCGAAATCGACCTGCTCACGCTCGCCAACGGCGGACGCAACAATGCCTTCACCTGGCTGGATTTCACGGCCTACTACTTCACCTTCGCCGCCGACCGCTGGGAAGTGGCGCTGGACATCGAGTCCGACCGAATTCGCAACGCGAGCTTCGACCCGGAGGAATTCGAATCCGAAAAACAGGTCGTGCTGGAAGAACTCCAGATGGGGCTGGACAGTCCGTTCGACGTCCTTGAAACGGAAGTCTGGGCGACGGCGTTCCGGCAGCATCCCTACCATGCGCCGACCATCGGCTGGCGCGAGGATGTGGAAAACGTGACGGTCGAGCAGATGAGGGCCTATTACGACCGCTACTACCAGCCGAACAACGCGACCATCGTGCTGGTCGGCGACTTTGAAACCGAACGGGCGGTCGCGCGGGTCGAGGAACTGTTCGGCGGAATGCCGACCGGGGCGGAAATCGTCCAGCCGCATGCGGTCGAGCCGCCGCAGCGCGGGGAAAAGCGGGTGACGGTGCGGAAACCGACGCCGCTCGAACGGCTGATGATCGCCTACCACGCGCCGGAAGTGGCGCACGAAGATTCCTACGCCCTGCACGTTGCGACGATGCTGCTTTCGCACGGCCGGACCTCACGGCTCTATCGCCGCTTGCAGGAGCAGGACGAGTCGGTGACGTTTGCCAACGCCCAGTATTCCGAGCATATCGACCCCTCGCTCTTTCTGCTTCAGGCCGAACTCAAGCCGGGTTTTTCGCTCGATGCGGTGGAGGCGGCCCTGACCGAGGAAGTCGAGCGGCTGGGGAACGAGCCGTTGACCGAGACGGAACTGATGAAGGCGAAGCGGCAGACGGAGGCCCAGTTCGTTCTCGGCAACGAAGAAGTGCTGAATCAGGCGATTCTGCTCGGGGAGTACGAAACCATCGCGTTCCGTGACTCGATTCCCGAAGAGGCTCGCGGATACCGCTACCTCGACGCCTACCTCGACCGCGTCCGGTCGGTGACGGCGGCGGATATTCAACGGGTGGTAAAAGCCTATTTGCGCAATGACAACCGGACCGTCGGACGACTCGTCGGCGAGGAAGAAGCGGCGGAGGTCGCGGCATGACGCTGGAACGCGCCTTCGAGTGGAATGGACGGCGCGTCTTTTACGCCGAAGCCGGGGCAGGGCGTCCGGTCGTGTTTGTTCATGGTCACGCTACGTCGCATTTCACCTGGCGCAACCAGCTCACGGGACTGGCGGACGGGTTTCGGGTTCTCGCCCCGGACCTCCTCGGCTTCGGAAAATCCCAGAAGAGCCGCGATCTGGCCTACACCACGGACCTGTGGGTTGACCAGGTCGCGGCTTTTCTGCGGACGGTCGCGGGCGGGCCGGTCGTGCTGGCGGGGAATTCGCTCGGCGGGCTGATCGCGGCTTTCGTCGCCGACCGGCATCCGGACCTGGTTGAAAAACTGGTGCTGATCGCCTCGGCGGGCGCGTCGAGTTATGCCCAGAGTACGCTGGTGAACCTGCCTTTTCTGCTGATGCGGACACCGGTTCTGGGCCGGTCGCTGTTCGACACGCTGATTCAGAAGCGGTTCGTCGAGTGGAACATCCGCAACCGGCTCTACGCCAATCCGGACGCCGTGACCGAGGCGGTCATCGCGCACTATCAGGAGTGCTTTTTCGCCGAGGAAAACCGGGAAATCGTGTTTGAAGTCACCAAATCCTTTTACGACTTCATCATGACCGATGAAATGTCGCGGCGGATCGCGCAGCCGACCCTGCTGTTGTGGGGTGAAAAGGACACGTTCGTTCCCCCGATGCGGGGACGGCAACTTCAAAAAGTGATGCCGAACGCCCGGCTGGAAGTCATTCCAAATGCGTCGCACTGTCCGCAGGAAGACCAGCCGGAAACTGTCAATCGGCTGATTCGGGAATTTGTCGGGAAGGACTGAACGTCTGCACGGCGGAAACCAAAAAAGGGCGCGCCCGGATTCGGACGCGCCCTTTTTTCTTTGATGCCTGCGGTTAAACCTGAAACTGTGACGGCGGGATGGTCATAAAGGTTTCGACCCGGGTGGTGCGGAAACCGCCGGAACCGGAGTTCCGGAAGGGGAAACGAACCTGAACAATGACGCGCTTGACCTGAGCGTTGTTGTTGCCGGTAGGGCAGTTGATGGGATCAAGAGCGGGGTTCGTGCTGAATTCTTCATCGACGCAATCGACCGTCGAGTCGCGAATGAGAACTCGAATGGTGAAGCCCGTGTAGCGGGGGTCAACGGTTGTGTCAACCGCCGAAGCGCAGGTGGCCTTGCCGTCGTCAGTGGTCCCGCGAATCAAATCGGGACCGATCTGGTTGTAAATCGGCTGAAATGCCGTGGGGAAAATGGCTTGCGCACCGGCAGTGCAGGGATCACCCGTACCATTGAATAAAGCACCAAACGTGCTCAGGTTGCGATTCTGAACCGTCGGAACGCCGCCGATGGAATTCATCTCCCGCATGATGAAGATCTGATTGAGCGTGTCTTCGGCGAGATTCCGGGCCAGCAGAAGCTTGTTGGCGTTCAGGGAACTGGTCAGCGCAATGGACATGATGCCGAGCGCGCCGAGCATCCCGATGAGCAGAATGGTCATGGCGAAGACCAGCTCGACCAGCGTTACCCCGGAATTGCGCGAGCGGGAACGGGCCAGGTTGCGAAACGCGGTGCGGTTGTGACTGGAAGCAGGCATGAGGCTGATTCCTCCGGGCCGGCAAGTGCCGGGCAATTCAGAAAACATTGAATGGTAAACGAAGGTGAGCAAATTGAATGCCGTCCGGGATGAAAAACGGAAAATGATTTATTTTGAACAGGTTACGGAAGAAATTTTGTCTCGGGAACGGTTTTTCAGGGGATGACCCCCATAAAACCTGTTACGAAGGGTAACGAAAGTGAACCGGTCAGTCATCGGTTCGGGAATCTTTTTCCTCCGGTAGAACCTTGATGATGACCACCGTCAGGTCGTCATCGAGGACGGTCTGACCACTGTACGCCTTGACCTCGCCGTAAAGTCCGAGAGCGATTTCCCGAGCGGGCAGGTGTCGGAGTTTTCGGACGGTGGTGATGATCCCCGGAATTCCGAACTCGATACCGTCCCGGTTGGCTTCGGTGACGCCGTCGGTGTAAAGGACGACCACATCCCCGTGGCGCAGTGTCCGGAAGCACTCGGAGTATTCCCGGTCCTCAAAAATTCCGAGAACCGTGTTTCCACAGGAAGCCTCCTCATACGAACCGTCGTCATGAAGGATGAGCATCGGGTTGTGCCCGGCGTCGGCGAAGCTCAGGCGGCGCGAATGCGGGTCGAGGACGCCGTAAATCCCCGTGACGTACTGATAGCTGGCGATGCTTTCCCACAAAAGGTAGTTCACTTTCCGCATGATGTCGCGCAGGGCGAAGTCGTTCCGGACCTGCGCCCGCAACGACGCGCGGAAACTCGCCATAATCAGAGCGGCCGGAACCCCCTTTCCGGAAACATCCGCCAGCGCGATGCCGAGCTGATGGTTCGGGAAGGGAATGAAGTCGTAGTAGTCGCCGCTGATTTCCTCGCACGGAACAGTGATGCCGGAAATGTCGAAGCCGGGAATGTCCGGGTCGCGGTCAGGGAGAAGGCTGCGCTGGACCTGGCGCGCCACCGCAAGTTCGCTGTCGAGTCGCCGTTTTTCGAGCCGTTCCTGATGCAGGAGGGCTTTTTCGATGGAAATTGCGACCGTACTGGCGAAGAAGGTCAGAACTTCGAGATCGGCGCCCTTGTAGGTGTCCAGCGACTGGCTTTCGAGGTTGAAGGCGCCGATGATCCGGTGGTTGGCGATGATCGGGGCGACAATCTCCGAAAGGCTCAGCTCGTTGGCCCGGACGTACCGGGTGTCGGTGCGGACGTCGGGAATGATGACCCCGCCCCCGTTTTCGACCACCCAGCCGACGAACCCCTCGCCCATTTTCAAAAGCCGGTCCATCGAGGAAGTGTCGTATCCCCGGTGAACGTGCGCCCGGATGCGCCGGTCGCGGCCGTTGGATTCGAGAATGTAGATGGCTGCCGAATCGTACGGCACGAATGACCGCACGGTGTCGATAATCAGCGACAGCACTTCATCCAGGTCGAGCGACGTGCTGATCTTCCGGGTGATTTCCTGAACCAGTTGGAACTTGGTTTCCGTCGAAAGGTTATCCGCCGGGACAAGTGGTGTCGGCGAAATGGCCTGATCTGTCATGGGTGAGAAACCTTTCCGAGAACCGGCAAGCTTGTCCTCATTATTCTTCTTTGGCGGGGCGTTATGGGCTTGGACGCCCACTCGCCCGGAAAAAAGCCAACCCTAACACCACCGGGTTCAGGAGCGAAGCTGGTTCAGAAAAATACCGAAGGTGGCATGCGATTGCCCACGAAATTGCGGACGAAAGCCGAACAGGACGACTTTTCCCGATCCGAGACCGATTTCGACCATCGCCGGCTGACCGGCGATGATCGGCGCGCCGCGCAGCCATCCCGAACGCAGGGGATTGCCTTCGGCGTAACGGGCCAGCACCTTCATCGTTTCCGGCTGGTCGGTGGCGAATGCCGCCCCGTTTGAAAACACGCCGCAAACCGAACCGGCATTGCCGCCGTTCGCCGCCGCTTCAACGTCGAGCGAAAGCACCGCGCCGGGACAGTAAAACTCCGCTGTTCCGCGTCCCTTGAGGATGTTCCGGGCGGGGAGTCCGAGTTTTTCAAGCGCAAAATCGGAGGAACGACCGGGGCAAACCAGTTTTCCGCCCGCATTGACGAAGTTTTTCAGCTCCTCGATGCCCTTGAGGCCGATGCCGCCACCGAACGGCTCGGGATAGTTGGCAGCGGGAAGTCCGTCAACCAGACCGCCGACCGACTGCTCGGGAATGACGATGACGTCGAGTTTTTCCTTCAGATTGCCGCCGCGCAGGTCGCCGTCGCGGACAATCCGGTAGGGGGTCTTCGTTTTGTCGAGCAGCCAGGCCGTCCAGCCCGCGTCCTCGGGCGTGGCGTAACTGAAATAAATGCCGACCCGCGCCGATGGATTTTCAGCCGAGGCGAGGGGCGTCGGTTGAGACACCCATTCGGCGGCTTCAGGCAGGAGGCCGGCCACCGGTTCCGACGACATTCCACCGAGCGGACTTTTGATTTCAAGGGCCGTGACGCCCATCGTCAGTGGAAGCGTCCAGCCGGTGATGTCGTAGGGCGGTTCCGCCTTTCCGTCAGCGCCGGACCGGTCGGGGTAGGTCTGAACTTCGAAAAGGGCTTTCACATTGGCGCGAAACGGCTGGGCCGTCGGGACGATGAAACTGCCCGCCGGGTAGGTTGCGCCGTCAATCGTCACGGCCGACTTGGTCTTTTGTACTTCCACGCCCTGCGCCCAGAGCAGGTTGACGAGTCGGGCGGCGGCGGTCCGGTTGGCCTGTTCGGCCGGAATGACATACCCGTAAGGCGCTTCCGCCCCGCCTTTTTCGACCGCCTCGCGACCCAGCCGGTACTGCATTTCAAGCAGGTCGCGGCGGTAGTTCGCGGCATAGGTCAGCATCGAGCGGCAGGCAGTCAGTTCGAGGCGGGCAATGTCTTCGGAAGTCCACTTGCCGCCCGTCCAGGCTTCGGGGTGCGTCGTCGAGGTTTCGAGCGGGTCGGGCAGACCCCGGGCGCTTTGTTTGAGCTGCTCGCGCTTGACCTCAATCGGCGTCATCAGCCGCGCGCTCGCGGCCTCGCTCAATAGCCCGACTGCGTTGTGGTAGTAGGCCGACGAGCGCAAACCGCCGTGCCACCAGGTGTCGTACAGCGAGCGCGTGACCACCCCCTTGAACCCGGCCGCCGTCACGTCGCCCGCCATCTGCTCGCCGATGCTCGCCACCCGACGCAGCACAATGGGCGCAATGTTCGGATTCGGCGGGTCGTAAAACGGCGGCAGCGTGAACCGCGCGCCGAACGCGCCCTGTTGGTGAATGTCGTAGACGACGTGGGGGAACCACTCGCGATACCAGAACCGGACGATGTTCTGCGTTTCCGGCTGGGTCAGCATGTACCAGTCGCGGTTGTTGTCGTGTCCGGCGTAGCGATGGTAGAGCCGGGGCGGAATCGTTCCTTCGGCTTTGGTCCCGAAGGTCTTGCGGTACCACTCGGCCATAATGTCCACGCCGTCGGGATTCGGCGACGGAAACAGCAGAATCACCACGTTTTCGAGAATCCGCCGGTTTTCCGGAGTCTCGCCGGAAGCCAGTTCGTAGGCCAGCTTCAAAGCCATCTGCGAGGCCACGATTTCGTTCGAGTGCAGCGAACAGGTAATCGCCACGACCGCCTTGCCATCGCGGAGGGCTTCATCCCGTTTTTTTTCATCGCCGGTTTTCCGGGGATCGACCAGCCGCCGTTGAAGTTCGGCGATTCGGTCGAGCGACCGGATGTTTTTCGCGTCCGAAATGACCGCGCAGAACAGGTCGCGCCCCTCGGCGGTTTTCCCGAGCTTTTTAAGCGTGACCCGGTCCGATGCCTTGTCTAGCTTTTCGAAATAATCGGAAATCTGTTTCCAGTCGGCGATGGTCCGGCTGGTCGCGGGTTCAAAACCCAGCACCGAAGCGGGCGAGGGAAGCGGCGTTGAAGCGTGCGCCGGTGAAAAAGTCAGGAACGGGGAAAGAAAGAAAACGGCGGCGAGTACAACCGGAAGTACTTTGCGATTCATTTGAGTTTTTGGGTGAGCGGGTAATGGTGCTTATGGTTGGTCCGGCGGATTGAGGGTGACCTTGATTTTCTTTGAGACAACTTCGTCAACCGTAGGCACTTCCGTCGATCCGACAAGGACGTTCTTCCCCGAAGGAATCTCCAGCCGAAAGGAAAGCAAATATTCCCCAACTGGGACCGCGTGAAACAGCGTCTGGTAGGGCCAATTCGAGGAAATGACCTTTTCCCAGTTGAGCCGGTCAAGCCGAACCAGAACGATTTTATGTTCCCCGGCTTTTAGCTCCAGATTTTGGAGGTCATAAGGCAGGGGTGACTCTGAGGGTTTAAGGAAGTTGAACGGACACCAGTACCGGTCTTTACGAAGTTCATCATCCCGGTTTGGCGATTCAACGGACGAGGGTACTCTCTCAAGTTGAAAGGCCCCGGATAGAGAAAGATTGAAATCCTCCTCGGAAAAATTCTTGAATCCGACACCAACCAGGGTGCTGTTCGGGGAAGTCCAGACATTTTCCGCGGTCCCGATTGAAACGGCCAGACCCCGAACCGGCTTTCCCCAATCAAGAGGATAGGGGACCGGGGGGATTTGAGACATCGGGGGTGGTTGCGGGGTTGCGGTAGCGGGGCCGGTTCCAAGGCTGCCGCCAAGAAAAGACAGGACTGCCAGAAAAATGATTCCTTGCCTCAAGACTCACCCCGTTTCCCCAATGCTAGTTATTTGAAATGGCCTCCTCGAAACCGTCGAGCGAGCCGTGAATTTTCCTGTAAACCGATTCCAGGACCGAGCGCCGGATCGAAGCGGTCGTGAGCGTCTTGTCGAAACCGGCCTTGTAGGCGTCAAACGCCTCCGCGTAACTGCCTCCGGCTTCCAGTACGACGCCCAGTTTCCACGACGCCTCCTTGCGCGACGGGACGTTGGGATAGGCGCTGACCGCCTCCCGCAACCGCACCGCCGCCGCCGCCGCTTCGCCCTGCTTGAACAGAATCCACCCGAGCGTGGATTGGGCACGGACGTAGAAATCGCCGAGGCGTTCTTCTTCGGTCATTCCGTCTTCGGCTTCCGAGGATGTTTTGGCCACGTCTCCGGCGGCGTCGATGGCGCGGCGGGTAAAGCGTTCGGCCAGTGCGTATTGTTCGGCTTCGACCAGTTTGTTGGCGACGTAAAGTGCCCGCAACCCGCGCGCCCGGTCGTCACCCGCGGCGAATTCGTCGGCGGCGGTTTCAAGCGCGGTGCTGGATGCCTTGCTCTTTCCCTTGTTTTCGACGGCGAGCTTGGCGAGCAGGGCAAATCGCGCGTATCGCTCGACCGCGACATATTCTTCTTCCGTCGTCAGCGATTCATAAATAAGCAGGGAAGCGCTGCGTTCAGGTGAAATGAGCCGGGAAAGTTTTGGCGTCCGGGATTCGAGCGCCCCGCCGAGGATGGCTTCGAATTCGCCGTCCGGGGTGACTTTCAGAAATTCCTCGAAGGGTTCGATGGCCTTGTCGAAATCATTCGCCAACACCATCGTTTTTCCGAGTTCGAACAGCAACGTCGGGAATTTGGCGGTGTTCTGGGCTGTTCCGAGAACATTTTCCGCCTCCGGACTGTCGCCGGCCTTCCTGAGAAGGTGGGCTTCGATGATGCGAATCCACGGGTAATTCGGCTGAAGCTGTTTTGCCCGCGCGAGCATCTCGGTCGTGGACGTAATCTGGTTCTGGGCCGCGTAAAGGTAGGCCATTTGCGTGAAGAACCGCACATCCCGCGGGTTGATGGTGAGCATTTTCGCCATCGGTTCGAGGGCGTCGGATTCGCGACGGCGCGCGATGAGGGTCAGCGCCAGCCCGCCCCACGCCGTCGGATGCTCGGGGTCCACGGCCAATTGTTCCCGGTAGTACTTTTCGGCTTCCTCATAGTTTCCGTTGCCCCGATACACGTCAGCCAGCGCGGCCCACGCGACCCGGCTTTTCGGATCGAGCTGCGTCGCCTGTTGAAATTCGTTGGCGGCATCGTCGAGACGCAGCCCGATCTGGTAGGCGACGCCGAGGTTGTAGTGCAGGTTCGACTGCTTCGGTTCGAGTTCGTTGGCGCGCGCGAGAACTTTGACGGCGTCCGCCGGGTCTTCAACGCTGATGTAGAAGACGCCCATCTGTTCCAGCACTTCGGTCTTGTCCCAGAATTTCTCCTGAAGACGCCGCATGAACCGGATGCTCTCGGCCCGGAAACCCGCCGTCGCCATTCGTACCGGGAGCGGCAGGATGAACGAGCGGAAGGTGCCGGCGGAATCCGCGTCGGGAACGATTTCGATCCCCTTGAGGAAGGATTCCGTTGCCGGTTCGATTTTGCCGGTTCGCAAGGCCCGGTCGCCACGCTGGAGGTACGACCGGGCAATCGCCAGTCGGCAACTCTGGGCGAGCGGCGACTTCGGACGGTCTTTCAGGAATGTCTGCAACTTTGCGATGCGCTCATCGTCGTCCGCCGTTCCCGCCACCGTTTCAAGCAACGCCTGCTCCTTGAGCAGTTCACCGGTCGTCACGGGGGCTCCAGCCTGCACGGGGGGCTGGGCGGGCGGGGGCGTCGGTTTGGCCTTGTCGGTCGGCAGAAATTGGGCGAAACCCGGCGCGGTCGTCAGCAGGAGGAACGCGGGGAGAATCGCGGGACCGGCGGCGCGCCGGAGGCAGGGGGAAAAAAACGAGAAAGACATCATCATTTTGAATCTTGAACGGAATGGGTAGCGCATTCTTCACGCGCCCGGCGCGGGACGCAAGAAAGCGGTTGCGCCGGTGGTCATCCGGTTTGCTATTCTCAAGGTTTTATGGGATTTTCGGTCGGAAGCGCCAGTCGCTTCGACCGTGATGTCGGGTCACCCTCCCGGGTTGGACGCATCATCCCTCCGAATTTCCTCCAGTTCGAACGAAGCAGTACCGATGATTCGAGTCCTTCATACCGTAATCGCGAGTCTTCTCATCGCGTTCTACACCATCGTCATGGCTTCAATCGCCATTGTCATCGCTCCGCTCGACCGTTCGGGCGAGGGCCGTCACTGGTGCGCCCGAACGTGGTGCAAACTCATTTCGGCGACCGTCGGTCTGCGGGTGACCGTCGAGGGCGCGGAAAACCTCGTCCTGTCCCGCCCCGCCGTCTATCTCTCGAACCATCAGAGCTTTATGGACATTCCGGTCCTGTTCGCGTTTCTGCCGTTCCAGTTCCGGATTCTGGCCAAGAAGTCGCTGTTCAAGGTCCCGTTCATGGGCTGGTTCCTGTGGGTGGCCGGGCACATCGCCGTTGACCGCGGCAACCGCAACGCGACGCCGAAGATGATGCGCGACGCGAAACGCATTCTCGACAGCGGCGTGCCGATCGTCCTGTTTCCGGAAGGAACGCGAAACGTCAACCCCGCGCAGGTCAAGGAATTCAAGGCGGGCGGTTTCAAGATGGCGCTTGAAATGAACGCCCCCATCGTGCCGATTACGATTTACGGGACGTTTGAAATCATGCCGCCCCACTCGGTGGTCATTTATCCCCGTCCGGTTCACCTGATGATCGGCAAGCCCATCGAACCCGAAGGGACGATTCCGGAATTGTCTGAAAAGGTGGCCGAAGTCATGAACGAACGGCTGGTCTACGCCGCGCAGCGTGACGGCCGCCAACTGCCGAAAGCCAAGCCGGTGCAACTGGCCAGCCGAAGGGAGCAATCCGAGTGATCGATCCGCGTCTTCCGGCGTACGCCGTTCCGCCCACCGATTTCACGCCCAAAGGCGCCGACCCGGACAATCCGGGCTGGACGGTCGGAGGCGGCATCGGCGTCTGGGGCATCAGCGTCCTGCTCATCTTCATGGCCGCGCTGGCGGCGCAAATCGTCTGGATGATCAATTTCCAGGCAAAGAACGGCAGACTGCCGACACAAAACGACATCGACGCAACGGTTACGTTCTGGTCGATCATTTCAACCTTCGTCGCCCATCTGCTGACCTTGGCAATCTGCCTGATTTTCGTTCGCCGGACTTCCCGGGTCGGCTTCCTGGAATCCCTCGGCCTCGACTGGTTCCGAAATCTGACCCCGCAGCGTCTGACGATCCTGGGAATGTGTGTCCTGCTGACGCCGGTGTTTCTGATTCTCGGCGGACTGCTGACGAAGATCATTCCCAACGGAAAAACCCAGCTTGAGGAAGTTCTGGCAAAGGGACTCCACATCCGCATCGCGATTGCCCTCATCGCGGCCTTTTCGGCCCCGCTGGTCGAGGAAATCGTCTATCGCGGCGTTCTTTTCGGGGCATTGCGGAAATCGTTCGACGAAATCGCCACGATCACCATCGTTTCGCTGATGTTTCTGGCGGTCCACGTCCCGCAGTACTGGGGTGGCTGGGCCGGACTGACCCTGCTCGCCATCCTGAGCGTCACCCTGACGATCATCCGCGCCCGGACGAAATCCGTCCTGCCCGGCATCGTCATGCACTTCATCTTCAACGGAATCCAGGCCGTTGGGATTATCTTTTTCTGGGACAAATTCAAATAAAACAGTCTGGAAGCAAAGTCTGGAGTCTGGAGTCCGACAGGGCGAAGCTTATTTTTCTTTCTCAAGTTCACGCCGGGTAGTAAAACTTTGGGTCCAATTTTCTGGACTCCAGACTCTCGACTCCAGACTCCAGACTCCAGACTCCAGACTTTTTCACCAGACTTCAGACTTTTGAAAAACATGTCTTTCCAAAACAAAACCGCCATTGTCACCGGAGGGTCGCGCGGCATCGGGCGCGGCATCGTACTTGAACTCGCGAAACAGGGCGCGAACGTCGCCTTTACCTATCGCAGCAACGCGGAAGCGGCCGAAGCGGTTGCCGCCGAGTGCCGGGCGCTGGGCGTGAAGGCCGAAGCCTACGCCTCGGACGCCGCCGATTTCGAAGCGGCGCAGGCACTGGTGAAGACCGTCCGCGAGGCGTTCGGAGGGGTTCACTTCCTCGTGAACAACGCCGGCATCACCCGCGACAAGCTGTTGATGATGATGAAGGAAGACGACTGGGACGCCGTCATCGACGCCAACCTCAAAAGCGTCTTCAACTTGTCGAAGGCGGTTGCTTCCATCCTTTTGAAACAGAAGCAAGGTGGTTCGATTCTCAACATTTCCTCGATCAGCGGTGTGGTAGGAATGGCCGGACAGACCAACTACTCGGCGTCGAAAGCCGGAATGATCGGTTTCACCAAGGCGCTCGCCAAGGAAATCGCCAGCCGGGAAATCACCGTCAATGCGCTCGCGCTCGGCATGATCGAAACCGACATGACCGACGTTTTAAATGAGGAATACCGGACGAAGGTCCTCGACCAGATTCCCCTCAAACGGTTCGGCACGGTGGATGAAATCGGCAAAATCGCCGTTTTTCTGCTGTCCGACGCCGCGAAGTACATCACCGGCCAGGTGATCCAGGCGGATGGGGGACTCGCCATCTAAAAAGTCTGGAGTCTGGAGTCGAGAGTCTTGAGTCAAATCCGGACTTGTCATTTTCCTGACCACGCCGGATTCGGTGGGATGAAAGCCTGCGGAGCGGGCGAAAAATCGTTAGCCTCGGATGAAGCGAGTCCGCGAGCGGGAATCCGAGGTCTTCGAGCGTAAATTCGGGGAAGAGGCGGTTTTCACCCAGAATTTCCGACCCGCAAAATCCGGCGGAGTCAGGAAAGCTTCATCGTTCAACCTTCATCGTTTGCTTGACTCCAGACTCGCGACTCCAGACTCCAGACTTTTTAACGCCCACATCTCAAGCGTTCGAGGCGCGTCGAACCACGTCATGAACGGCACTGGAAGGTGGTAAACCCCTTCCAGTCGAATGACTTCCGCGCCTTCGAGTTCGGTGCAGTGTTCGGGGATGATCCCGTCGCCCCAGACGTCGCCGTGCTGGCCGACCTGTTCGTACATCGAAAAAGCCATCCGCTCGCCGAGGCTTCCCTCGGAATTTCCCTTCACATATCGGCTGATGACGCTCACATAGCGGATTTTCGGCGCGAAAAAGCAGCCCGGATAGTGGTCGTTCGCCCACCGGGTCGAGACGGAGCTGGCGTCAGCCCAGCTATGGTGCGGCGTACCGAGGCAGACGAGGGTGTCCACAAAGCGATGCCCGGCATAGTGGTTTCCGTGGTAGTCGTCCTCGCCGAGAAATTTGCGGGTAAGGCGACCGCCCGCGCTGTGCCCGATGACGGTTACGGTTGAACCGGTTTCATCGGCGGTGCGTTCGATGGTTTCGGCCATCACGTCGAGGACCGGACGGAAATCGGCCCCGGTCGAACGCCACCAATGGAAGGGTTCGACCGGGGCAAGGCGGACATCCCGGTTGAAGGGCGGTTTTTTCAGGCGGTCGGCCAGCGGCCGGTAGGCCCGCCATTCGAGGAAATGGCCGGGAACGATAACGATTGGGGAAGCCACGCGACGGTCCTCGCTTCAAAACGGATGCGGAAAATCGAATGCGGAAAGACAACCTGCGTTTTTTATTCCGCATTCGATATTCCGCATTCCGCATTCTCTTTAGTCGTCGCTTCCGACCTGTTCCTTGAAAAGCGCGGGAAGGGGCATGGAATCGCCGACCAGCGGGGCGAACTCGCTCGGGTGGGTGATAATGCGTGCGCCCTGCCTGTTGGCAATATACCGAAACAGCCATTGGGAAAGTACGATTACCTTGTTTTCAAAGCCGATCAGCAGAAGAAGGTGAACGAACAGCCAGCCCATCCACGCCATAAAACCGGTCATTTTCAGGTTTTTCACCTGCATGACGGCGGCGGATTTTCCGATGGTGGCCATGCTGCCTTTGTCCCAGTAGGCGAATTTCGGGCGTTCTTCGACCGGAATCGGACGCCCGCGCAGTTCTTTTTGAATCAGGTCGGCCACAAACTGGCCCATCTGCATCGCCGCCGGGGCCACGCCGGGGACGTTCACGCCGTTGACATCGGTCAGCGCCACGGCGTCGCCGATGGCGAAAACGTTCGGATGACCGGGAATGCTCAAATCCGGGTTGATCTTGATCCGGTTGGCCCGGTCGGTTTCGACGCCGAGCCGTTTGGTAATCGGATTGGCCTCGACACCCGCCGCCCAGATGATGTTTTCGGCTTCAATCCGTTCGCCGCCGTCCAGTTCGACGACTTTTTTATCAACCCGTTTCACCTTGGCCGAAACTCGAACTTCAACGCCGATTTTTTCGAGTTTCTGCTTGGCGTAGGCCGAAAGTTTCGGATCGTAAGGGGGAAGCAGCCGCTCGCCTCCCTGTACGAGAACGACCCGCATCTTTTCCGTGTCGATGTTCCGGAAATTCTTCTTTAAAAGACGATGGGTGAGTTCGCCGAGCGCGCCAGCGAGTTCCACGCCCGTCGGACCACCGCCGACGATGACCACCGTCATCAGGCGTTTGATCCGTGCCTCGTCGTTGGAACTTTCGGCTTCTTCAAGTGCGCTCAGGACGCGGTTGCGGATATTGAGGGCGTCCTCGATGGATTTCAGCCCCGGGGCGTGGTCTTCCCAGTCGTTGTTTCCGAAATAGCCGGTCCGCGCGCCCACGGCAACGACCAGATAGTCGTAGGTGAACGCCTGCCGCTTGCAGAACACCCGACTGGTCGAAAGATCGAAGTATTGAACTTCGTCCATGAGCGGTTTGGTGTTGCGCTTTGAATCCAGAATCGTGCGAATCGGCTCCGCGATGTCGGCCGGTGACAAATCGGCGGTGGCTACCTGGTAAAGAAGCGGTTGAAAAAGGTGGTAGTTCTGGCGGTCGATGACGGTGACGCGAGCCAGCGAATCGTCAAAACTTCGGGCAAAGGATAGGCCTCCGAAACCCGCGCCAATGACGACGATGTGCTTGGGGGATGGGACGGTGCTCATTCAGTTTGATTTCGGCTTTCCAGTGGAGGATTGTCGTGCCAAATACTCGGTCGCGCCGTCTTTCGCGTGGCGGGTGATGTCGTAGGCGGCCTCAAGCGCGGTCTGCGCGTCGCGTCCCGAAACCCGGTCCGCCAGTTGTTGCAGGCGGGTGAGGTTATTTTCGGAAGCCTTGAGGAGTTTTTCCATTGCCTTTTTCATCTTCGGGTTGTTCGGATTCCGCTCATGGGCGTCGTCGATTTTGGCTTCGAGTTCGTCGATGATTCGAATGTAGGCCCGAAGAAGCTGTTCCGGGGTGCCGGTCGGGGCCGGTCCCCAGTTTTCCTCTTCTTTTTTGGACGGGTTCGGTGCCAGTCCGGCGACGGCATCGAGGCGACGTTCGGCGATTTTCAGAAAAACCTCGACGCGCCAGTCGATTTCCTGCGCTTCCCGGACGCGAATCCCTTCCTGTTCATTCAAAACATCGCCCCGGCCTTGCCCCATTCCGCTCGCGGGGAAAACGAGCAGAAGGAGCAAGGCCGTCAGAAACGGAATCACTTTTGTCATCGGTTTAATTCCCGCCGCGTTCCTGGCCTTCGGAAGGGGCGGTTTCGTCCTTGAGAAACTCGCCGCCGAACATGGCGTTCAGGGCGACGCGCCGGATTTCCTTGGCGCGATTGAGCGCCCGGCAGGCGCATTGTTCGTGGCATTCGGGCATTTCCCGCGAAGCCCATTCGAGAAAGGGCATCTGTTTCCGGAGGCCGGTTTCGATGATCCGGTAGAGGTTGTCCCGCTTTTTCGCCTTGATGTCGGCTTTCGTGGCGAAGGTATTGGTGTAGCAGAGCAGCGATTCATACACGCCGATGGTTTTGGCGGCGTTTTCGAACTCCTCCCGCTTGATGGCCTCGACCACCTGCGTCAGCCGGTTGGCGCTGACCTTCATGCAGGTTTCGACCCGGTCCTTCGGATTGTTTTCCTTGAGAATGTTTTGCTTCTCAGTGTCGGTCAGCCCCGCCGGGACTTCCGGCTGACCCGTAATTGCAGTATCCGGCGCGGCGCTAGCGGCTACCCCGGCCAGCCCCACCCACAACAATAGCCCGGCCAGAATCCGAGCGAGATTTCCAAACCGTTCCACCAAAAGCCAGTTCCGCATAGCCGTCACCTCCTCGGGAGTGTGTTGAATGATGACGCGGGGGAAGGATGAAATTTTTGATTGAAGATTGAAGATTTTCGATTTCATCGATTGAACATTGAAGTTTTCAGGCTCGGGAAATATTCCGAGGATCGAAGGAAAATCTTTCCTCCAATCGAAAATCTTCAATCTTCAATCGAAAATCAGCGTTCGTTTCGCTTTTTCGGTTTCGACTGTTCGGCCTGACGCTTCAGGCTGGGCAGCCGAAGGTTGACTTTGTCGATTTCGAGCCGGTTCTGCTCGGGTTTGGCGATGGCGAGAAACGCCTCGTACGCCTTCAGGGCCTGCGGAAAGTCGCCGAGCTTGTCGAAGCAGACTCCGAGGAAGAAGTAGGTAACGGGCACGTCCGGCCGCTGTTTGAGTAAGATGACGAAATGTTGCGCCGCTTCGGCGAATTGGTCAAGCTTGAAAAGTGCCGTGGCCAATCCGGCGTGCGCCGGATAGCTGTCCGGCTCTTTTTTCAGAATGACCCGGTAGGCAATCGACGCCTCGTCATACTTCCCCTCGCGCAGCAGCGTGACCGCCCGCTCCACTTCCGCGCTCTGTTTCAATTCGGACGCCACGGCTTTCAAACGGACGTTTTCCGGGTGTTTTTGCGTGGCTTCGACGGCGAACGCGGCGGCTTCATCCGTTTTCCCGAGCGATTGGAGCGCGGCTACAATGTCGGCCGCGAGATCTCCGGTCGGCGATGCTCCGTAAAGAAAACGGAAATCTTCCAGCGCCTCGGCAAATTTCTGGTTTTCGACCTGAATTGCCGCCCGTCCGCGTCGCGCGAGGACGTTTTTGGCGTCCCGGCGAAGGCACTCGTTGAAACTGGCCAGCGCCGCGTCATTTTTTTTCAAGAGACGCTGGGCTTCGCCGAGCAGTCCGAAGTAACGCGCGTCATCCGGGGCGAATTTTTGAATCGGTTCGAGCAAGGCGAGCGCTTCGGCGGGCGCGTTGCGCGCGAGCCGGCATTCGGCGACGCCGAGAATCGCGTCGAGGTTGTTCGGTTCGAGTTCGGAGGCTTTGCTGAAGGCCGGTTCGGCCTCGGCGATCTGTCCGGTGGCGACGAGCGCGCGTCCGAGCCGGAGGTAGGCTTTGGCGAAATCCGGCTGGAGTTCGGCGGCGCGTTTGAATGCCCCCACCGCTTGCGCGGTTTGCCCAAGCGCGACGAGCGCATTCCCGCGCTGGAAATGAACCGCGAAATCCGTCCCGTCGAGGGCGATGGCTTCATCGTAGAGCGCGAGCGCTTCCTTCAATTTCCCAGCCTGATGCAAATCCTGCCCGGCGTTGAACTTTTCAAGCGCCTGCTGTTGTTTCGCGGCGTCCTGAAACCCGACCACCGGCGCGGACATTGCCTGGATTGGGAATGAGAACAGGCCGACGGTCAGAAAACCCAGCCCGGCGAAGAAAATTGAATGGAGCGAAAACGGTTTCATTTCTGGTTTGGAAAGGAATTTTCGAAAAGGGCCTGAAATTTTTTCCCGACGGCGTCCTGATTGTCGAAGCCGAGGGTTGTTCCGATGCCGTCGGTCGGAAAAAGTTGCGGCGTCTGAAAGCTGATGTTGTTGCATTCAAAGCAGATCGAGGCTTCCGCAACCACCGTGTCGCCTTTTTTGAACGTAATGGCGTGGCGAGGGAAGTGGCAGTCCGCCGAAACCGGCAGGTAGGTGAGCGTCCGCCACATGGTTGCCAGTTTTTGCGCTTCCTCTCCGGTGAGTTGCCGGGTGGCAATGACCGGGTCCCGGCCGTGTTCCTGAAATTTGAGGCGGTGGATATCCACCCGATCAACGTCGGGAAGATTGACCGTCACCGGTTTGAAAATCTTTTTGGCGCGAAAACGACGCGGCTTGGCGTCGGTCGTCCCGTCGGGGAGGGAAACGACGGCCAGTACCAGAACCGCGATGACCAGAAAAACGCTCCTCTTCATGTCGAATGGCTCCTGACCGGTTTTACCTGAACGCCTCGTCAAAAAGTTTCCGAAACGCCGCGCCTTTGGGAGATTTCGGGTCGAACCCGAGCGTTTCGGAATCCTTGATCGCCGGAAACGTCAGATTTTCACATTCAAAACAGACGGCGACGGTGGCGACGACCCGTTTCCCCTGAAAAAAGCGGATTTCGTGGCGGGGAATATGACATTTCGACGGATTCGGGCCGAAGCCAAGTCCGCGCCAGAGCGCCGCGATGTTTTCAGCATCTTTACCGGTCAGTGTTTTTTCAGCTTCGTACTCGCCGGACGGTCGCGGGTCGCGTTCGCTTTTCGGCTTTACTTTGTAGAGCGTCACCCGATCCACATTCGGCAGATTGACCGTCACGGGCCGGAGGTTCGACGGAACGCGCCAGCCGGTGGACGCCACCGTCGGTACGAGTAGAAAAAGAACGGCGAACGCCGCCAGCGCGGCTTTAGAAAAGTGGTTTCGCGGCATCGTCACGTCCTCGGCGGCGCAGTTTCTTGCGGATTCGGTAGCTGTCGTACCGGCATATCTGTTTGAAATCACAAAACTTGCAGGTGGTATCGCCCTGCGACGGCGCGAGTTTGAAATCGCCGTCCCGCATCCGCCGCCAGTACTTCCACACGATGTCCATCAGTTCCCGGCGTGTTGCCCGCCACTCTTCCAGCGGCAGCAGCGATTTTCCTCTTTTCAATCCGGTCAGATCGGAAAATTCCGCGACGTAGAGGCCGTTGGCGCGGCGTTCGGTCCCGCCTTTCAGGGTGTAGTACCCCCCGCCGATGATTTCCTCGTTTTCCTTCGTGAACAACCGTTCCAGCGCTTCGAGGTAGACCGCCATCTGCACGTCGCGGCCTTCGAGCATGTCGGTGAGCGACGCGCCCTTCGAGGTTTTGTAGTCGAAGGCGATCCATTTTCCGTCGGCGGTGGCGTCCACGCGGTCGATCTGGCCGCGCAGTCGCAACTGCTCGCCGTCATCGTTTGAAAGGACGAGCGGCTCGGCGACGGAAGCCGGGTCGGCCTTTTTCCCGCCCATTCCGAACGCCAGTTCGGCGAATTTCTGGTGTGGGACCGTCCCGTTTTTTGAAATATCCCGTTCGTAGTCGATAAGTCGTTCAAGCTGAAGGAGAAGGACGGATTTTTCGATGTCCCACAGTTTCGGGTTCAACGGGGGCAGCTTGATTTCAAATCGTTCGAAAACGCCTTCGGCGGCCTGTTTCAGCCGTTCGGAAAGGGTTTCGCGATTGGTTGAGCCGTCCGTGCCGCCGAATTTGATGAAGAAATCGCGCAGGATTTCGTGGAGCAGCAGCCCGCGATCCTGATTTTGAAGGTCGAGCGCGGCGGTCACGCGGGCGCGCAGGCGCAACACGCGCGAGGCGAAGAATCGAAACCCGCAGTTTCCGAATTCGTTCATCTCGGTCGCGCTGAAGATCCGGGCCGGTCCGAAGCGGTCGGCGAGCAGTTGGCGCAATTCGGGGGATTCGATGCGGCCGTCGAAGGGCGTGAACTCCGGACCGGTCCGGAATTTCTCGATGGCGAGGCGGCGTTCGGTTTCGAATCCGAGATAGCCAGCTTTTTTCGCGTGGTTGAAGACGATCTCGATCTTCTGGCCGTCGTCGAACAGGTCGCGCGGCGAGTAGAAATCTTCATGAAGAATGACGGTTTCGCCCCGGTCGCGCCGGTTTTCCGCCGCCGCCGCCGCCCGGACCAGTTCCCGCGCGGTCGTCGCCGCCGGAAGCTGGCTCCCGTCGTAGCCTTTCGGGGCCTTGAGGATGTTTTCGCTGTCGTCTTCCTTGAAACGGGTCGGAAAAGCCCGCCGGATTTCCTCAAGAAAGTAGGATTCGACCGTTTCCGTCTCCATGCTGTCGGCGTCGGGCCGCGTCAGATACAGGATTTTGGTCGCGCGGCAGGCCACCTGATAAAAGTAGTGTTCTTCCTTGCGGACCGTCGCGGGCGAAATGTCTTCGAGCGTCAGCCCGAATTCCTTCAACTGCTCGCGTTCCGCCGCCGGATAGATCCAGTCGCCCTTGCCGCGCGTCGGGAACGTGCCTTCCACCATCCCGAGTTGAAAGATGATCGGGAAGTGAAGGCCGCGAATATCGGTCACTTCCAGCACACGCACCGCCCCGAACGTCTCCGGCTGGACGCGCAGGTTGGCGATTTCGAGCGAACGGCCGATTTCGTCGCGAAATTCGGTCAGGGAAAGCCGTGCGCCCGCGTCGGCTTCCGGTTCGCCGAAGACGCCGAAAATGCCGCGCTGGGCAAAGGCGACGGCGTCCTGTACGGCGCGGACCGCCCGGTGAAGCGACTCACAGCCGCGCGCGTCGAGCGTGGCGCGCAGGGTTTTCTCCGATTCCGACTGGGCTGCCCGGACGGCCCGTTTCAAGCCTTTTTCAAGGTCGAGCGTGTCCAGCGCGGCGAAAAACGCCTTGCCGAGTTCCGCCGGATCTCCTTCAAACGGAATGGTTAAAAGAATTTTTCCGAAGGCGGTGAGGGCGCGGGCGGCGAGTTCGATGTGGCGCGGCTCGACAGCGTCCGCGCGGACGCGAACCCGGCCCACTTCGTCTTCGTCCGCGCCGTCGGAAACTTCATCGAGATTCTCCGGCGCGGCCTCGGCCAGCCCCGATTCCTCGAACAGCGAAGGCTGAACCGCTGCCGCCGGTCCGGTTTCAAGGTCGCTTTCGGGTTTGCCGAGCAGCCGGGCGGCCCGTTTCACCCAGTCGTTCAGATGAAGCTGGCTTCCGACGAAGGCGACCACGTTTTCGATTTCGTCGGGCGTGAGTTCATCGTGGTCGGGAATCGTGAAGTAATCGCTTTTGAGCGCGCCGACGATTTTTCCGATGGGAATGTGGGGCGTTTTGCCCGGCGCGTCGGACGCCCGGCGCGAAGCCGCCGCGTCGAGCAGTTTTCGCACCGCCCGGACGGCCGGAATGTCGGAAATCGGCATCCGTTCGTCGAACGAAAAGGCGATGCCTTCCTCGCCGAACACCCGCCGGATTTCCGCCGCGTATGAACTTTTTTCGCGGACCACGACGGCGATGTCGTCCGCCGACACGCCTTCCACAAGAACGTGGTGCTTGATGAGCTTGGCGATTTTTCGAAGTTCGCGTTCGGTGTCCGGGGCTTTGACCAGAAACACCGGGCCGACGGTTTCCGAAATCGCCACGTCGTCGGCGTCGGGCGCGACCCAGTCGGGGTTGAAGAGGGCGAACCGCAGACGTTCAAGCCCTTCCGCCATCGGCGTCATTTCAATGGCGTCCTTTTCCGGGACGCTGTCATGAAACTGGATGCGGGTGAATTCCGCGCCCATTTTCTCGACGTGTTCGACCGTTTCGACGATGGGCGAAAACACCTCGGGATTCAGTTCTTCATAGTCGAAGTTGAAGATGACATTGGGGATACGGGCGATGAGCCGTTTCAGAATTTCGCCCTGCGCCGGGGTGAAGTCGTAAAAACCGTCCACCACGAGCAGCGTCACCGGCTCGATGTAGGGCGTCCGGCAGGGCATTCCGTCGGCTTCGCCGGTCAGGGCTTCGAGGATGCGCAGGTGATCCTCGTTGACTTCGGTCAGTTCGCACGCCTGGAGCGCCTGCTGGTAGCACTGGGCGATGAGGGCGACATCGCGTTCATAGCCGTACACCGTCCCGGTCAGGCTCGGGGCGCGGTCGGGAGCGGCCCCCGGCTCGGGTTTGCTTTCCTCCGAGCGGCGGATGCGTTCGTCCACGATGCGCTGGAAGTCGCCCGCCGTCTTGCCCGCGCGCTGGATTTCCCCGATCAGGTCGGCGACCGAGGCGACGCAGCCGTCCGACACGGCGAGCGTGCCGAAATTCGGAATTTTGTCCTGGCGGGCGAGTTGCGCCATCACCTGCGCGAGCAGCGGGCGCTGAAGCGGACGGGCATCCACGTCGATCCGCTCGCGTTTCGGCAGCGGTCGCCAGTGGTCGCCTTCCCGGACGATGGCCGTTTTCAGGGTCTGGTGGATGAACCCGTTGAACAGGTGAAGCGGAAGAGGGCCGAGCGTACCCCGGATGTCGTCGCCATCAATGAGTTTGCTGTAGACGTCGAGCATCAGCGACCGCGAAGCGGCGAGGTAAAGCAATTGCTCGCCGCGCCCGGCGCGCAGAAGCTCACGGCACCGCTCCAGCAGCCGTTCTCGCTGGCGACCGAGAACCGGCCCGAGCCAGATTTCGCGTTTGAACTCCATCCTCGAGGATTCCTTCGTCTTCCGGCTCAGTCTTCCAGGCTGGCATCCCGGAACAGGCTCGCCGTCTGCCGGATTTTATGTTTGTCGAGCAGGTGGCGCAGGCTGCGAACCGACATCCCGAGCAGATCCGATGCTTTGGTCTGATTGCCCCGCGTCCGCCGCAGTGCCTGGAGCAGATACGATTTCTCGATTTCGCTCAAAAAGTTTTCAAGGTTGATTCCGTTGTCCGGCAGGTCGAAGGCCGAGGCGATCTTGACCGGATCGTATTTGAGAATCGTTTCCGGCAGCCGGTCGGGGCGGATCTGGTCGGTCGGTTCGAGCGCGCAGGCGCGTTCAATGACGTTTTCAAGTTCCCGGACGTTTCCGGGGAAATCGTAGTTTTCGAGGTACTTGAGCGCTTCCTCCGAAATTCCGGCAATGGGCAGGGGGCGCATTCCGCCGTACTTCTGGAGAAAGTGGGTCGAAAGTTCGCGGATGTCCTCCCGGCGTTCCCGCAAGGGTGGAACATGAATCGGAATCACGTTGACCCGGAAGTAGAGGTCCTTGCGAAAGGTATTGTCCTCGACCATCCGGGACAGATCGCGGTTGGTCGCGGCCACAACGCGGGAATCAACGGGGATTTCCTCCGTGCCGCCGACGCGCCGGATGGTGCGTTCCTGGAGTACGCGCAGCAGCTTGACCTGCATGCTGAGGCTCATTTCCCCGATTTCATCCAGAAAGATGGTCCCGCCGTGGGCGGCTTCGAACAGCCCTTTTTTGTTGGCGATGGCCCCGGTGAACGACCCTTTCATATAGCCGAACAGTTCGGATTCCAGCAGGGTTTCGGTAAAGGCGCCGCAATTGATTGAAACAAAAGGTTGTTCCGCGCGCGGGCTGCACGCGTGGATGGCCCGGGCGACGAGTTCCTTGCCGACGCCCGATTCGCCCGTAATGAGGACGGTGCTGGCGGTGGCCGCGATGGTCTGGATGAGCTTGAACACTTCCTGCATCGGCCGGCTGCGTCCGATGATGTTTTCGAGTTTGCCCCGGTCGTTGAGTTCGCGGCGCAGGAGGGCGACTTCCTTGCGGAGTTCGCTGCGTTCGATGGCGTTCTGGATGACGAGCTTGATTTCGTCGATATCGAACGGTTTCTGGACGAAGTCGTCCGCCCCGAGCTTGAAGGCTTCGCGGGCCTGCTCGACCGTTCCGTGGGCGGTCATGAGGATGACCATCGTTTCCGGGGAAACCCGACGGCACTCGGCGAGCAGTTCGGTCCCGGTCAGACGGGGCATCCGGACATCCGACAGCACCACGTCGAAGACGGTCCCCCGAATGGCTTCGAGGGCGTGTTCGCCATTTTCGGCGACCATCACCCGATAGCCCGCGCGGCGGAAGACGCGCTCGAGCAATTCGCGCATGCTGAGTTCGTCATCGACGATGAGCAGAGTTGGAGAAGTGTTTGGCATCGGGGACGTTTCCCTCGGGTTTTCAATCAGTAAAGCAGATGTGGGCGAAACCCCGGCACCAGCCGGGACAGTCGCCGGGAATGTTCGTAAAAGGACCGGATGGTTTGCAAAGAATGGGCCGCATGCTACTCTGGGGTGAGTTTTGCGTCCAAATTTTTTTGGCGAAACGTCTTTTTACCTTACCCGCTCGCGAGACCGCCAAACGAACCGGTCCGCCCGCGACATACTACATTTCAGCCTGCGCCGCGGACGCTTCGAGCCGACGGCTCGCCTCCGCCGCGCGCCCCGAAGGAGGGTTTTCACCTTGTCAGTTGACACCAACCAGATTCGTCAGGAGTTGCTTCAGGACGGCGCCGTCATGGACGCCATCCGGCGCCGGGCGTACCACATTTCGGTTGAACGGGGGTATTCCGAACCCCACCACTTGCTCGATGACTGGTTCCGCGCCGAAAACGAAATTCTGAGCGTCCTCATCGAGCAGGAAGTTCGCCGTCACCAGGGCATCGCGGCCGCGGTTACCGAAACCGCCATGGCCGAGGAGTCCATTCCCACCGTCATCACCGAACCGGCGCCGGCCCCGAAGAAAGCCGCGGCGAAGAAAACCGCCAAGGCTGAACCAAAAGCCGAACCGAAAGCCGAACCGGCGAAAACCGAAACCAAGGATGAAAAACCGGCCGCCAAAAAGGCCCCGGCCAAGAAATCCACCAAATCCAAGAAATAAACAAAGCCGCGCGAAGAACGCCGCAACCGGCCCGCCCGAACGAAAGTGACGGCGGGCCGTTCCTTTTTGGGAGGGATCAGGGAACAGGAATCAGGGATCAGATAATGCAGTCTCATCCACCTTTTTGCTTGACTTCACCAATCAGTGGGGAATGGTCTTTCCCTGATCCCTGATCCCTGATCCCTGAGAAACTCCGCCACCGCCTGGTTGAAGCCGTCGGGATTCTCAATCGGGAGAACGTGGCCGCCGCCGGGAATGACCGTCAGGCGGGCGCCGGAAATCCGGTCGGCAAGGCGTTGACCGGATTTCGGGGGCGTCAGCCGGTCGTTTTCGCCGTAACAAAGAAACGTCGGCGCGGAAATCCGTTCGAGCAGGGAGGTGACGTCGGCTTCGGCGAGTGCCCGGGCGGCGGCGGCGAACGAGCGGGCATCCTGTCCGCAAAACGCCTCGGCGATGGCCCGGTATCGGGGATCGGTTTCGGCGGTTTCGGCGGCGAACAATCCGCCCACGAAGTTCCGGACGACCCCTTCCATGCCGGTCGTTTCGGCGAGGTCCGCCAGAAGATTCAACCGGTCCCGGCCCGGAGGGGCGAAAACGGGGACGGTCCCGGTCAGGACCAGCGCCGAAACCCGCTCCGGATGGGTCGCGGCAAAGTACTGCGCGATCATGCCGCCCATCGACAGTCCAACCACTTCGGCTCGGTCAAGTTCAAGTTCGTCAAGGAGTTGCCGGAGGTCTTCGGCGTGATCGGCGAGGGTTTGCCGAACCGATGGCGAGGAATCGCCATGCCCTCGCAGGTCATACCGAAGCGTTCGGCGGGTTTTTGAAAATTCACGGGCCTGATTGGCCCAGAAGGATAAATTTCCTCCCAGCCCGTGGAGGAAGACGATTGGTGTCCCGTTTCCCGCGTCGGAAACCCGGAGCGAGACACCTGAAGGAAGCTGATACGGCTGAATCATTGGGGAACGCCACTCAGACAGGATTTGACGGCGACAACGAGTGCCTGCGCCGAAAACGGTTTTTCGAGATGGGTTCGAATCCCCGCCGAATCGGACGGAGGTTCATTGTGTCCCGACATCGAGATGACCGGCAACCCCGGAAGCTCGACCTTGATGGTTTTGGCAATCTCGATGCCGCTCAGACCGGGCAGGGCCACATCGGTCAGCACGATGTTCACCGAATCCCGGTTGTTCCGGAGGTGGGAAAGCCCTTCCGGGCCGTTATCGAAGGCAACCACCCGGTAATTCATTGACTCCAGCGCCTGCTTGATGAAGTCCCTGACGCCAGTCTCGTCCTCGATGACCAGAATGGTTTCCTGATTTCCATGATATTGCCTGAGGATATTGGTTTCCCCTGAACCCGATAGTCGCAGGAGCATGGCTTCATCTTCGAAAATCGGGAAAAAGAGCCGGAAGACGGTCCCTTCGCCGAGTTCGCTTTCGACCTCGATGTACCCTCCCGCACCGGTGACGGCCCCGAAGACGGTGGCCAGTCCGAGTCCGGTTCCCTTGCCTTCCTCCTTGGTTGTGAAAAAGGGTTCGAAAAGGTGTTCGATGACCTTGTCGGACATGCCGACACCCGAATCCCGAATCGAAAGACAAATGAAGTGTTTGTCGTTCCCGACCAGGGGGAAACGGCCTTCTTCGGTCGGAAATGATTTTCCGTCGCGGGTAAAGCGGACGAACCGGCCGCGATCTCCGAAACCGGACCGGGGAGGGCTTCCGGAGCGGACGTGTTCGGCGTTGACCTGAATAATCCCGCCGCCCGACATGGCGTCGCGGGCGTTGATGAACAGGTTCAGGATCGCCTGTTCAAGTTCCTGCCGGTCCACCCGTACGATGGCCGGAATCGGTTCGAGATTGGCCTGAATGACACACCGGCCCCCGATAACCTGTTCGACGATGGAAATCGTCCCGTTGACGACGCCGTTCAGGTCGATAACCTCCGGTCTGGATTCGGTTTTCCGGCTGAAGGCCATCAGCTTCCGGACGAGGTCGCGTCCCCGTTTGCCCGCCTTGTCGATTGCCCGAAGCGGGCGGAGGTTCGGGTCCCCCTCCTCCGACTGACTCAAAAGCAGTTCGCTGTATCCAAGGATGATGGCCAGGATGTTGTTGAAGTTGTGGGCGATGCCGCCGGCAAGTTGCCCGATGGTTTCCATCTTCTGCGAGTGGCGTAGCTGCTCGTTTTGGGATTCCACCTGTTCCTGGGCCTGCTGCAACAGCTCAATGGTTCGGGCCAGTTCGGCGGTCCGCTCGGCAACCCGGGCTTCAAGCGAGGCATTCAGCCGTTCGAGGGCGATGGTGCGGAATTTCAGAATGAGAAAGAGCGACAGCGCAATCGCCAGCGAATAAATGAAATAGGCCGGACCGCTTTTCCAGATGGCGGGTCGGATGGTGAACGTGGTCGATACCGGCCCGATGACCTGCCCGGCGGAATTCCGTGCCCAGACATTGAAGGTGTACCGCCCCGCTCCGAGGTTTGAATATTCGTGGGAGACGGCTTCCGACCAGGGAGAAGGCGACGGATCAACTCCGACGAGCTGATATTGGTATCGTGTCTCGCTCGGGCGGTAGTAGTTCAGAAGGGAATAGGTGAAGGAAACGGTGTTCTGGTCGTAGGTGAGGACCTGGCCGTTGCTGAGGCGGACCTTGTCATTTCCGGCCGTAACCAGTTCCAGAATGAGCGAACCCTCGGTTTTGGGGGCAATGAACCGGGACGGATCGAAAATCGCCGCTCCGGCAACCGTCCCCGCCAAGATCCGGCCCGACCGGTCGAGCAGTGTGGCGTTCAGGTTGAATTCGTTACTCGGCAGGCCATCCTCGGTCGTGAACAGCATGATGTCGAAATCTTCCCGCCGGGTCGGGTTGGAAACTCGCGAAATCAGCCGGATCGCCCCGCTATGCGTGAGGATGTACACTCCCTGGTTGGCGTCGGCGACCAGCCCATAGACGATGGAATTCGGAAAGAGGTCTTCATAAAGGGTATCGATTCTCATCCACTTCGCGGCCGGGTCGGCGAGATCGAGCCGGAAAACGCCGCTCCACATCGACCCGGTCCAGAGATAGTGGCGTCCCTCGGGGCCCGTCGTTTCCAGCAGGGAGGTTCGCAAGTTGGTGTTGAAATTGGCGTTCTCACTGTCAAAGGTAATCCACTGGCCGTTTTTCAGATAGGAAAGCCCATTTTTGGAACCGACCCAGACGGTTCGCCCGCCGCCGCCGGGCAGGTCCGCTTCCAGAAGCGACCAGGTAATGTCGCTCGGGAATCCGGCGTCTCCTTTCCTGATTTGCGTCCACTGTCCCTTTTCCCGGCGAAGCAAGCCACCATCGCGCGTGGCGAGCCATTGAATGTAGCCCCCCGCGCCATCCGACGTTTCGAGGATGCCCCGAATAAATTTGACATGGGGTTCGAACCGGGAAATTTCGGCCAGCCGCCACTGTTCGTTTTCGAAGACAGCCAGCCCCTCGGTGTAACTGGCCGCCCAGACGACGGTTCCGCCGTCGGGTTCATGAATGGTGGAGAGACAAATCGCCCGGTCGTGAAAAAGGCCCGTGGATTCGAAATCATACCGATTCCACGAATCCGGTTTTCCATTCCCCGGACCGATCCACCGGGTGACGCCTCCATTTCGGGTCCCCATCCAGATGACCGGGCGGTTGTCGGCGGTTTTCGTTTCGAGGAAACAATAAATGCCGCTGTTGGGAAGTGGGGAATTCCGGGTGTCGAGGGTTTCCCACTGGCCTTCGGCAAATCTGAAAAGGCCCGATTCAGTTCCGATCCAGAGCGCCTGCCGGTCGGCGCTCGGGTCGGCGAGAAGGGTCCAGACATTGTCGCTGGGAAGCGTCGAATTATGGATGTCGAAGCGTTCCCACAACGCCGTCCGGGAATAATTCGAAACCGAAAAACGGGTCAGCCCCCCGCCGTACGTTCCGACCCAGAGGTTCTCCTGGCCGGCCGCATCCACGGTGGCCGTCAGGCTTTGCACGGAATTGTTGGCGAGCGGGGAGTTTCGGGTGTCGAAATGTTCCCAGTTGCGTCCATCGAACCGGGCGAGGCCGCCGTTATCCGTTCCGATCCACAACACCCGGCTTCCGTCCGGTTGACTGGTTTCGAAAAGACAGCGAAGGGCGTCGGACGGAAGCCCGGAATTGTCCGATGAAAAGGTCTCCCACTTTTTCCCGTCGTATTTCGCGAGTCCGTCCTGATTGGCGCCAATCCAGAGATACGGCTGCCCTGACCGATCCCGGCCGGCCAGCAGCACGCTGTTGTTGAGTTTAAAGAGGCTGTCCGGTCTGGTCTGGCCGATGAACGCCCATTGGGGAGCTTCATCTCCCGATGTGGAGACCTCAAGCCGGTAGAGGCCGTAGTCGTTGGTGATCCAGATTCGAATCCGGTCATCGGCGACCTTTTCTTCAACCAGATCATGAATTTTCCTGAAACGGTCGGGGTTTTCGGTCGGAAGGTAGGACCGCCAAACTCCGTCACGGTATCTGGCGAGACCGCGGTCGTGACCGACCCAGATGCTGCCGTCGGTCGTCGGCAGCAGGGCGTGAATGATGTCGATGGGGTTGCGCCCCGGGACCTGGATGGGCACCCACCGGTCCCCGCTGAGGTAGGCCAGTCCGTTTTCGTTGTCGAGCGCGGCGACCCACAGCATCCCCTGGCGGTCCATGACCACTTTCCGGATGGATTTCTGGGAAATTCCCGTGTTGTTGCTGTACGGGCGGAATGCCGGTCGGCCTTTGAGTCCGACCGCGGGTTCCGTAACGCGGACGCCGGAGGGCGTCTGTCCGCCAAGGGGCAGCACAGCGGCCAGCACCAGCAGGACCGCGCTGAAAAACCGTCGTTTCATGAAACTTTTGTGGGTTTTGGGCCGCCGGAGTGAGTTATCAAGGGGCAGGATGGTATATTGGCACACCCCGATTCGAAACCTGAACTTTAATTCCCTTCATCATGATGAGATCAACGCCGCTTCCATGGGTTCGCAGTTTCAAGACGACCTGCGACATGATCAAAATCGAACACACCCTGTTCGCGCTGCCGTTTGCTTTTCTCGGGGCGGTGCTCGCGGCGCGCGGACTTCCCGACCTTCGGACCGCCTTTTTCATCACCCTCGCGATGGTCGGCGCGCGCAGCGCCGCCATGGCCTTCAACCGGTGGGCGGATGAAAAGTACGACGCCGAAAATCCCCGCACCGCCACTCGTCCGCTGCCCGCGGGACTGGTCACCCGGGGGTATGTGCTGGGATTCACCATCGTTTCCGCGCTCGTGTTTCTGTTCGCTTCGGCCATGCTCAACCGGCTGACGCTGTATCTCTCGCCGATTGCCCTCGGTTCGGTGTTGTTTTATTCCTATTCCAAGCGGTTCACGTCGCTGGCCCATTTTGTGCTGGGTTGGTGTCTGTCCATCGCGCCGACCGGGGCATGGATTGCCGTCCGGGGGACGTTCGATCTCCTGCCCGTGCTGCTTTCGCTGTGCGTGATGCTCTGGACCGCCGGATTCGACGTGATGTACGCCTGCCAGGACTACGAATACGACCGGAACAACCCCGCCCTCCACTCGATTCCGAAGAAATTGGGCGTCAAAGGCGCCCTTTGGTTCGCGCGTGTGCTGCATCTCACAATGTTCGCGGCGCTGATTGTGTTTTTCTACGTCGCGCAACTGCACGCCGTCGGGTTTATCGGTGTCGTCGCAACGGGTGCCCTGCTCATGTACCAGCACCGCCTCGTGTCCCCGGACGACCTTTCCAGAATGAACGCCGCCTTTTTCACGACCAATGCCTTCGTCAGCGTCATCCTGTTCGTGACGATGGGGGCCGACGTCTTTCTTTATCGGTAAAACCGTCGGGATGACTTCTCGCTCCCCCCTGAGGAGTTCGAAATGAATCTGTATGAATATGAAGGGAAAGCCCTTCTCAAGAAGTACGGCATCCGCGTGCCGGAAGGAATCTTCGTCAATTCGGCCCACAACGCGAGCAACCTCGAAGCCTTCGTCGAGGAAGTCGGCGAAGTCGCCGTCAAGGCGCAGGTGCTGGCCGGAAAACGCGGCAAGGCGGGCGGCATCCGCTTCTGCAAGACCGCCGAAGGGGCCGAACTCGCCGCCGAACTGCTTCTGAGCGCCACCATCCACGGCGCGGACTCGGTCGGCGTCCTGATCGAGCAGAAACTGAGCATCGTCGGCGAGTACTACCTGTCGATCACCTTCGACGGCTGGCACCGCGCGCCGGTCATCATCCTGAGCCAGATGGGTGGCGTGGATGTCGAGGAACTCGCCACCGAGCACCCCGACAAGATGATTTTGCGTCCGGTGGACTCGATTTTCGGCCTTCAGGAATGGAAAGCCCGCGAAATCGCCGCCGAAGCCGGTTTCCGCGAGGACCGCATGCGGAAAATGGCCGACCTGATGGTACGCGCCTACCGCTGTTTTCAGGAAAACGACGTCCGGCTGCTCGAAATCAATCCGATTATCGAAACCCAGAAATCCAACCTGTTTGCCGCCGACGCGGTCGTCATCCTCGACGACGACGCCATGACCCGGCACCGCGACTTCAACTTCCCGCCGCGCGGCGGCATGGGGCGCCCGCTCACCGAACGCGAACTTCAGGCGAAACTCATCGACCAGAACGACTATCGCGGCGTGGCCGGGAAGTACATCGAACTCGAAGGCGACATCGCCATGATGAGCGCGGGCGGCGGCGGCTCGATTACCAACATGGACGCGCTCATCAGCTACGGCGGGCGTCCGGCGAACTACACCGAGTACGGCGGGAATCCGCCCGCCGAAAAAGTGGAAAAACTGACCCGCGTGGTGCTTTCAAAGCCCGGCCTGTCCGCCTGCTGGCACGTCGGCGCGGTCGCCAACAACACCCGCGTGGACATCACGATGGGCGGTTTCATCGAGGGACTGCGCGCCATCCGGCCCGAATTTCCAATCGTCATCCGGCGGGGCGGCCCCGGCTGGGAGGACGCTCGCGCCGCGCTCGAACAGGCGAAGGAGGAACTCGGCCTCGACATGACCATTTTCGGACCGGAATTTCCGATGACCGAAAGCGCGAAGGTCGTGCTGGAGAAAAGTAACGAGTTCAAGCGGCGCAAAGGGCTGATCTGATTGTCCGTTGTCAGTTGTCCGTGGTCCTTTGTTTTTGATTCGGGATGGTGAAACGGGTGGCGAAGTCGAATTTTGAAAACCTTCAGGTGTTTCGACTCGCCGAATCGCTTTCCGATCAAATCTGGGACATCGTTCGCGGCTGGGATGCCTTTGAACGAAACACGGTCGGAAAGCAGATCGTCCGGTCCGCCGACAGCATCGGAGCGAACATCGCCGAGGGCAGTGGTCGAGGTTCATTTCAGGACAATCGCCGGTTTGTGAAAATCGCTCGCGGATCGCTTCAGGAAACCCGTTACTGGCTGCGCCGGGCTTTTGCACGCGGCCTGCTCACGGAAATGCAAGTACAAACACTGAAACCACTGATTGATGAACTGGCGCCGAAGCTCAACGCCTACCTTCGCTCAATCGGAAATTCTCCCCAATCTCGTCCTGAGTCCTCCGAAGGGTGACCTGGTCGCCACGGACAAAAAACAAAGGACAACGGACCAAGAACAACGGACAAAACCCCATGAGCATTCTGGTTGATAAAGATACCCGCGTGGTGGTGCAGGGAATTACGGGCCGCGAAGGCTCGTTCGTGACGAATGAAATGCTGCGGTACGGCACGAAGGTGCTGGCGGGCGTGACGCCCGGCAAGGGCGGCGAGGAAATTCACGGCGTCCCGGTTTACGACACGCTGAAACAGGCGCTCAACGCCCACCCCGAAATCAACACCTCGCTGATTTATGTGCCGCCGCTTTCAGCGAAAGAGGCCGCCATTGAAGCGATCTCCAATGGAATCAAGCTGATCAACATCATCACCGAGCGAGTGCCGATTCACGACACGGCCGATCTTTATTCCTATGCCGTCTCGCGCGGCGCGCGGGTGGTCGGACCGACCTCGGTCGGAATCCTGTCCCCCGGCAAGTGCAAGCTCGGCCCCATCGGCGGAACCGACCCGGATTTTCAGTTCAAGCCGGGCCGCATCGGCATCATCAGCAAATCTGGTTCGATGACGAGTGAAACGGCCTGGATTTTGTGCCAGGCGGGTTTCGGCATCAGTACCGCGCTGAGCGTCGGCGGCGACGTCATCGCCTGCGCGACCTTTGCTGATTTGCTGCCCCTCTTTGAAGCCGACCCCGACACCGATGCCGTGGTGATGTTCGGCGAACCCGGGGGCGTTTATGAAGAACAGGCCGCCGAATTCATGAAAACGGGCGGTTTCACCAAGCCGCTGGTCGCCTTCATCGCCGGAAAATTCGCCGATGCGATGCCTTCCGGGATTACCTTCGGTCACGCCGGGGCGATCATGGAACGCGGAATGGGCAGTCCGAAGGCCAAGGTCGAGGCCCTGCGCGAGGGGGGCGTCCTCGTCGCGGAAGTTCATCACGAGATTGCGGTGTTGTTGAAAAACGCGCTTGGGTAAAGCAAGTCTCGGGAGTCTGGACTGAAAAAGTCTGGAGTCTGGAGTCGAGAGTCTGGAGTCAGGAAAACGATGAACGATGAAGTTTGAAAAACATCCGAAGTCATCCCGTCCTCAAAAAAGGACTTGACGGTGGTTGCGGGAAACAGACGCTTTACTCCCGACTCCCGACTCCCGACTCCCGACTCCCGACTCCCGACTCCCGACTCCCGACTCCCGACTCCCGACTCCCGACTCCCGACTCCCGACTCCCGACTCCCGACTCCCG
>JBDRAL010000096.1:0-166957 GCA_039793685.1 Blastocatellia bacterium NZW_1522 | reverse complement strand
TCGGGAGTCGGGAGTCGGGAGTCGGGAGTCGGGAGTCGGGAGTCGGGAGTCGGGAGTCGGGAGTCGGGAGTCGGGAGTCGGGAGTCGGGAGTCGGGAGTCGGGAGTCGGGAGTAAAGCGTTCGTTTTTTGCTTTTCCCGTCAAGTTCTTTTTTCCGAGTCGTTCTCAACTTCGGATTTTCAAAACTTCATCGCTCATCGTTCATCCTTCATCGTTTGCTTGACTCCCGACTCTCGACTCCAGACTCCAGACTTTTAACGGAGGCTTTTCCTCGCGACTTCCAGAAACTCGGCGGCGGCGGATTCCCGGTTTCCGGCGGCTGAAAGCGCGGAAGCGGTTAGAACCGCGCCGGTCCATCCCTCGCGATGCCAGTGTCCGCCATGCGGGAGCGGGGGCGGGTTGAATTCATCTGGATAAGGCCACGGCGTGACGTAAAAGTAGGGTTCCCCGTAACTTCCGTCGCCCGGCGACATGCCGACACCGATGCTGCGGGCGTTTTCAGGGTCTTCAGAGGCTGAATCCAGCGAAATCAGCGTGGCAATGTCGAAATGATGCGGCCAGCACCGCACGGCGGAAGCCCGGGGTTCATTGCCGCGAATGTGTTCGAGGAGTCGGGCGGAGAGGTCGTACCAATCGGCAATGCTCGAAAGAACCTGACCGTCGGGGACGAAAAACGGCGCGCCGTCAGCAACCGGATGGGCCGGAAGGTCATAGGCCGCGTTTTTCAGAATCACCTCCGACTCGTTCTTGGTTTGTTCGCGCACTTTTTCCGCGACCCAAGCGCGAGCCTCCACGAGCGTTTTTCCCTTCAGCTCGAAATCGCTGCACGTTCTCGAATCCTCGTCGAGAAACCACAACACGAAGGATTCAAGATTCAGGCCAACCCGGAACCCATTGTTTTCCTCGATTTTGCGCCCCACCAGACTGCGCTTTTCGGAATCCCAGACGAGGGTCGTATGGCCGAAATCGCTTTCCGGAACGGCGAGGGTCGTCCCGACCGACGAAACCGGCTGGATCGCCCAATGAAGTTGCAGGGTCGCTTCCTTCAAATATCCGGAAGCGGTGAAATCGACTTCTTTTTCACCAGGGCTGTCAGGAAGTTCCATGACGCATGCCCCTTTCAAAAAATTGGCTTGCGTGTCCGCCAGAAATCTCTATATTCGCGGGCCACGCAAAGTTATTCCGGTTCGGTTGCTAACCGGTTTCTCGAAGAACCCTTTTTTATTCCAGACAGGGTGTCCGTCGTTGCCTTAATACGTCACGTTTGAGCCGCTCCGTTTCGCCCATGCCGTCGGCTTGGGCGTTTTTGAAGTTTTTTTCCGGCCTAAACGGAGGTTGCCGAAGATGACGACCCTGTCCACGCCCCATTTTGCCAGAGCGGTTTCGGGTTGCGCGCGACCTTCAGGATTAGAGCAGTTTTCAAATGGGTGCGACCCAAGAAGATAGCCCATACCCGGAGCGCTTGGGCGAGGGTATGGGAAAAAAATGTGGTTCCGCGCATCATTCTTTTCCCACGGCCTCCCTACGGTCCGGCCGTGGGCTATCAACTTCAACCGGTCGCACGCAAACGAAAACTGCTCTAATTTGAGAGGGGGCCGGGGGGTGAGGTCAAAATGAAGAAACAACAAAAAACTTTGTTTTCGATGTACTACTTCTCGCCCAAAGCACCCCGGAGAAAAGCGAGCATTTTCGGCCATGCCTCCCCCTGCGCGGCGGCGTTACCGGCGGGCGTCCCACCGTTCTGGACCAGCCCCGCGTTGTAATGCGTCGTGGGCGCCCAACCCGTACCGGTCAGGATATGTCCCGCGTCGCTGTAGATGAGCGAATCGGTGGAAAGTCCGGCTCCGGCGCGGCGTTCGGCGATGTTGTGGGCCATCATGGCCGAGTTCCAGAGCTGATCGTCCTGTCCGGCGATAAGCATGAGTTTTCCGCGGAACCGTTCAATCGGAATCCGGGCTTCCACGGCCGCTTTCGGGTTGGCCGCCCGGCCACGGTCATGCGGACGTCTTAAAAACACCGGTAATCCCTTGAAATGCCGCCCCTGCTCCGCGCCAAAGCCGACATACGGGACGAAGGGAAACGGTTTCCCTTTGAAAGAAAACGATGAACAGGTTCCCTCCGGGATGGTCAGCCCCCACCCTTCCCAGATGACATCGCTCGGGGCAACGGCCACGACGGCCTTGATCCATTCGAAGTGACTGGCCGCCAGTAGCGCGAATTCGGCCCCTTTTGACGCGCCGTACAGCGCGATGCGCCCCGCGTCTGCTTCCTTTCGCCCGGCCAGCCAGTTTCGGGCCAGTTCAAGCCGATCAATCGGGATTTCTTTAAAGTCGGCGGGCAATTCCTTGATCTCGCGTTCTCCCAGCGGCGGCTTCGGCGGCGAATAGTACGGCAACACCAGTACCGCAAACCCACGCGAGGCAAACTTCGGCCCTTCCCCGCGAACAGACCTTGAGCCACCCTCCGCGCCGCCGAGAACAATCACCGTCGGCAACCCCGTCTTCCCTTTCGGATAGGAGAAAAATGCGCCTGGGAATTCCTTTACTTCCTCGGTGACGATGTCGGGCAGGGATTGAACGAATTCGATCAGGACTTCCGCCTTTTGGCCGCCATCCGGTTCGACCCGAAACCGGACCTGTCCGGGTTTTAAATCCGCCGGCAAGGGGGCATCGGTCGGGACCATCGACCAGAACAACCCGCGCGGATCGGCCCCGGAATAGCTGCCATCGCGCGGTACCGCCGTGCCAAGTTCAATTCGGCCCGATTCCCCGACGGAAAACCGGGCGCGACTTTGAAAAAGGACGGTTTTCCCTCCGAGAAACTGCGACCGGACAACCCGCTCACCGATGACCAGAACATCCTTTCCGGGCAAGAGTCCGGAAATCGAGACCGAAATCGGGTCGCCGTCGAGGACCGGATTGGCGGGCGTCACCCGGATGACGGTTTTTTCGGCGGCCGGAGTTTGCGGATTCGCGGAGGAATCGCGTTGTTCAAGAGGGAAAAAGACCGAAAACAGATACAGGGGCAGGAACAACAGGGCGTTCATGCAATCTCCTTGGGATTGATTGGAAAATTTGACCTGAAAGTGATTCAGCCGTTTTCAGGTACGGACGGCGGCGGGACGACCCAGAAAAAAACGTCGTCCACCTTTTTCCCGAAGACCGCCGCGAGTCGCATGGCGAGTTCGAGCGACGGGGTGTAGCGCCCGCTTTCGAGCGCGATGACCGTCTGTCGGGTGATGCCGACGGCTTTGGCGAGCGCTTCCTGCGTCATTTCGCCGTGTTCAAAGCGAAAGCGCCGAATGTGGTTGCCGATGACGGGATGACTCATCGTGTCTCTCCCGAGAGCGCGGACGATTCGCGCCAGTAGCCCCAGAGCATGGCCCCGTTCTGAAACATGAAGGCGATGGACAACAGCTCGATGAGCAAGTTTCCAAGCAGCCAGTGGGTCATCCGCTCCCGCATCGGAAACGGCGCAAAACCGAGGAAAAACGACAGGGCAACCACCAGAATGACGCACACGCAGTAACCGATTCGTTCCGCGCGGTGGCCAATCGCCAAATCGCGTTCGTCGCGGACCTCGCCCCGGATTTTCAGGATGTATCCGGCGAGAATCAGGCCCCCGACCATCGTCCAGGTAACCTTTCCGCCGGTGTCGCCCGTCCGGAGGTGAATTTCCGAGCCGGGGCTTGTCAAAACGACGGCCATGTAGCCGACGATCAGGGCCGTTCCGGCGAAAAGCGCCCACGCCTGGCGTTCAAAGCCGGACGGATCGTCGCCTTTCGTCCGTGCCCGGTTTTCCCAGAAAAAACGGGCGGCCAGCGCGCCGCTAACCAGAAATCCCGCCCCGACCAGCCCGCGCGGAAAAAAGAACGGAATATCCGGAAAGGCGAGGGCCGCTCCCAATCCGAGGCAGACAAACAACACAGCGAAAATGCGAACCATTCGCAAGCTCCTTCAAAATCATCGAAGAATGTCATCCAAAACCGACAATATGTACGTTATACCTTACATTTTGTTTCATAGACAAGACATCTCTCTTCGAATTTGGCCGGTCATCGGGGATTTTTCCCAACTTTTCCTTTTCGACCGAACCGGAACCGCGCTACTCTTGAATCTCATTCAACAATCCCAGTCATCCCCCCGCCAGAAGGAGTCCACCGCGATGAACTTCACCGAAGAACATCAGCTTTTCCGTAAAACCCTGCGCGATTTCGTCGAAAAGGAAATCAATCCGCACGTTGACGCATGGGAACAGGCCGGCACCTGGCCCGCGCACGAACTGCTCAAGAAAATGGGCGACCTCGATTTTCTGGGGGTCAATTATTCCGAGGAATACGGCGGACTCGGGCTGGATTACTGGTACAACGTGATCCGCGCCGAGGAACTCGGGCGCATCGCCTGCGGCGGCGTGCCGATGGGCATCACCGTGCATACGGACATGTGCACGCCCGCGCTGGACGAATTCGGCAGCCACGAACTCAAGAAGCAGTTCCTCGAACCCGCCATCAAGGGCACGATGGTCGGGGCCATCGGCGTTTCCGAGCCGGACGCCGGTTCGGACGTGGCGCGCATCCGGACGCGGGCCGAATCCGACGGAGACGACTACATCATCACCGGCAGCAAGATGTGGATCACCAACGGGACGCAGGCCGACTGGGTCTGCATGCTCGTGCGGACCTCGCCGGGCGAATCGTTCGAGGGAATGTCGCTGATTATGGTCCCGACGAAATCGGAAGGTTTTTCGGTCAGCCGGACGATTCACAAGATGGGCAACTGGTCGTCCGACACGGCGGAACTCGCGCTCGAACGGGTGCGCGTCCCGAAAGCGAACCGGATCGGCGCGGAAGGCGAAGGATTCCGCCTCCAGATGCAGCAGTTCCAGAAGGAACGGCTCATCGCCGCCGTCACCTGCTACGCCGGGGCGGAACGGATCGTCGAAATCACCAAAACCTATCTGAAGACGCGGAAAACCTTCGGGAAGGCGCTCATCGACAATCAGTACATCCAGTTCAAGCTGGCGGAAGTCATCACCGAAATCGAATGTCTCAAGCAGCTTTGCTACCACTGCACGCGCAAGTTGATTGACGGCCAGGACATGACCCGCGAGGCGTCGATGGCGAAATTGAAGGCGGGACACCTCGTCCGGCAGGTTTCCGACGTGTGCCTCCAGTTCCACGGCGGAATGGGTTACACCGAGGAATATCCGCTCGCGCGGTACTACCGCGACACCCGCCTGCTGCCCATCGGCGGCGGCGCGGACGAGATCATGATGGGCATCATCGCCAAGTACGAAGGGCTGCACAGCGAACGGCCCCGCCCGACGGCGGCCAAGGCGGCGAGCAACTGATTCGTTTTCAAACGGAAAAATCGGGTCGCACGGCGTGAAGATCGTCAGCGGCCCGATTTTTTTGCCGAAAATTGCCCTCGGATGTACTTTTCCGGCATGAGTTTTCTGCTTCAGCGCGAGGGTTTGCCGGTCCGGTGCGAAATCTGCCACCAGTCCGATTGCTTCAATCCTCAGGACAATTTCTGCTCACGCTGCCACGCCCGCAACGGCGTCATTGTCCGAACGCCCGAGGAACTCAAGGCCCCGCCCCCTTTTTCCACCACGCCCGCCCCTCCGGAATCGCCCGTCACCTTGAAAAAAGCACCCCCGCGCCAGCCCCTGCCGGACCTCGGTCAGGAAATCCGGCGCATGACACGACGGAACAACGACTTATTTTCCGGCGGAACAAGTTTGACCGTTGCGGACCGAAAGCTCCTCCGTAACATTGTCATCAGCGTATTTGCCATCTATGCGCTTTTTACTTTCCTGGCGTTCTGTTTCGGCTTCTGGCCTCTTGGCTGAGGAGTGTGAATCACGGACCATTACCAGAATCGAACGTTGCCAAACGTACACTTCGTGCGTATCCTTTTCCGGTTGTACGCCCTTTTATTTTCGATTGAAGATTGAAGATTTTCGATTGGGAATTTGGGATTGAGGATTTTCGATTCTCGAAATCTTCAATCTTCAATCTTCAATCTTCAATCGAAAATCACTTCATTTCGCTTCATAAGGAAGGTTCTCATCTATGGGACGCAAGAAAATCACCGTCGTCGGCGCGGGCAACGTCGGCGCGACCGTGGCCGAACTGGCGGCGCTCAAGGAACTCGGCGACGTCGTGCTGGTTGACATCGTGGAAGGTCTGCCCCAGGGCAAGGGCCTCGACATGAACCAGATGGCCCCGATCGAGGGTTACGACGCGCTCGTGACCGGTTCGAACACCTACGCCGAAACGGCCAACTCGGACGTGGTCGTCATCACGTCGGGTTCGCCGCGCAAGCCGGGGATGAGCCGCGACGACCTCGTGGACATCAACCAGAAAATCGTTTCGAGCGTGACGGCGGAAATCGCCAAGTATTCGCCGAACGCCATTCTCGTCATCGTCGCGAACCCGCTCGACGCGATGTGCACCGTCGCCCACCGCGTGTCGGGTTTCCCGCGCAACCGGGTCATCGGGATGGCCGGGATTCTCGATTCGGCCCGCATGCGGTTCTTCCTCGCCGACGCCCTGAAAGTTTCCGTCGAAAACATCACGGCCTTCGTGCTTGGCGGACACGGCGACACGATGGTGCCGCTGCCCCGCTACTCGACCTGCGCCGGGATTCCGATTCCGGAACTGCTTTCGGCCGAAAAGATCGAAGCCATCGTTGACCGTACTCGCAACGGCGGCGCCGAAATCGTGAAGATTCTCGGTACGTCGGCGTGGTACGCCCCGGCTTCCGCCGCCGTCGAGATGGTCGAAGCGATTCTGAAGGATAAGAAGAAGATCGTGCCCTGCGCCGCGCTGCTCGAAGGCGAATACGGCATCAACGGGCTGTTTGTCGGCGTTCCGGTCAAGCTCGGCTCGGAAGGCATCGAACAGATCATCGAAATCAACCTCACCGCCGACGAGCGCGCCGCGCTGCACAAGTCCGCCGCCGCCGTTCAGGAACTGGTGAACATGTTGAAGTAGTTTCGCCAAACAAGGTAAAAAGGAGGTCGGGAAACACAGCCCGACCTCCTTTTCATTTTGAGTTCAAATATTCATTCCCATGGTTCGGGAATGGATGACTTCCCATGAATTATTCGCCTCTCACGACGCCTCCCAGAATGGGAACCAAGCTTCGGGATTCAATCCTGACGCTTCTCTTTTTCGGGTACATCTTCAATTTCGGCGCGCTGTTGGCGCCCTTCGCGGAAGTCAAAAATGGGGATTCCACGGCCTGGTATCAACTTGTAAGTTCCGAATTCGGGATCGTGGTCGTCGCCGTCGGTTTCCTCACGGGCGTAGTCGCGGCCTCGGGACTTTTGCGCCTGACGATTCTGTTCTCGCTCGTCGAACTGCTTTTTTGCGGTTATCTGGCTCTTTTCGCCAAGAAGTTTGCCATCGGGCGATTGGCTTTCGTCTCGGTCAACCTGGTCGGCCCGGCCATCGTGATCCTGGCGAACGGCCTGTTTGTCTGGGCGGCGGTTCTCAAGTGGAAGTTTGAAACAGCCCCCGCCCCGGACGACTTTTGAACCCGGCGTCGAAGGGGACTGAGAACTGGCCTCCGGGCAGGCTGGTGATTCCTACTTTTGCTTGGAAAAGGAAAGCCGAAGCGCCGGACCGCTTTCATAAAGCGGCCGGTCGATGACCGATTCAAGCAGGGTAATGAAGATTTCGATTGATTTGTTCGGGTCCCGATCCAACAGACTTGGGTTCGACAGAATTTGTACCCCTTCGTCTCCGTGCCTCATCTTGATGTTTCGGAGGGCGTACTCGAAAGCCGGGGCCGCTTCTTCCCGAGTCGGAGGCGCGGCCTCAAGTTGCTGGGCGGATTGGATGAGCTTGATGAACTGGGCCTTCACCCTCTCCTGAAGCTCTTTCGGAAGATATTCCCGTTCGGCTTTTCGAAGGTTTTCGACATCGACCTTGTCGGGTTTGAACAACAATTCGAAACAGAGTTTCGGGTCCTTGACCCGAAGAATTCGGATTTCCTCAAGGTAGACTTTCGCCAACTCGTGGACTGGAATGTCCGATCCCCGCTGAAAGTAAAAAGCCCGGTTCTGGAAAATGATCAGGGAGAGTTTATTGATGGTTGCCGGAAGGGGTTGTCCTTTGAGGGCATCATTACGAATGACGTCCCGCAATCGGGACAACGTGGCGGGATCGTAATCACGAACCGCCTTGATGATCTCTCCTTCGTCGGGTTCCTTGACCGCTTGGGCGATGACGGCCTCTGGCAGCAGGGCATAATGAGCGAGAAAACCCAACCCCGGCAGGGAGAAAAACATGACGTACAAAAACGCGGCTCGACGACGACTTTTTTCCTTGCGGTCGAAGTAAGCCAAGCCGCCAAGCGCGAATGCCGCCAGAAACGCGCAGGAATAAGCCATCAATACCGTGGAAAGCATCTTTTCCCTCGGAACTTGTTATTGACCGGCTTTCGCCGCCGCCGATTGTACGGCTTTGTAGGCTCTTTCCCCCGTCGCGTAGAGATGTCGGGCGATTTCGGTCATCCAGTTGCCGCCAACCTTGACCTTGAGGCCGATGGTCGGAAGTTTCGTCAGATAGACCACCCTTCGCAGGGCCGCGCCGAGCGAGCCGCCGATCTGCATCCCGAACACGTCCGCCCCGGCGGAATCCACGCCAAGCGTCAGCATTTCGCCGAGCGGGATGTAGATGTAGGGCAGTTTTTTGAAGCCTTCGATGTCGGCGCGAATGTTCCACGCCGCGATTTCCGACTGGCGGACGGCGACCTGCGCCGTGCCGGGCAGTCCGCGACCGTCTTTCGTCGGGAAATGGGTCGCGTCGCCGAGGGCGAAAACGTGGGGTTGACCGGGAACTTCAAGCTGTTCGGTGATGACGACGCGGCCCTGCTTGTCCTTTTCAATCGGCAGGGCGGTTAAAACCGGGTGCATCTGGATGCCGCCGGTCCACGCGACGGTGGCGGCGTTGACGGTTTTGAGCGAGCCGTCCTTGTCGCTCTTGATTTCAACGCCGGTGGGCGTGACCTTGGTGACGCCCCAGTCAAGAATAAGATTGATGTGACGCTTTGAAAGCGCCTCGCGGGCGATGGGTTCCAGCTTTTCGGCGATTCCCCGCAGGATGCGGTCGTTGCGGTCGATGAGATGGATGTGCATCTCGTCGCGGTTCAGGCCGCGCGCCTTGGCCTCGACGTTGAGCTGGTCGGCCAGCTTGCAACTGACTTCCACGCCGCAGGTCCCGCCGCCGACCACGAGGAAATTCAAAAGGTCCTTCCGGGCCGCCGGATCGGTCGTCTGTTTCGCCTTGTCGAGAACCTGCGAAACGTGTTTCTGGAACGACTGAACATGTCCGAGGTCGTAAAACGGCTTCGAATTCTTTTCCGCGCCTTCAACGTTGTGAAAATTGGGCCGCCCGCCGAGCGCCAGCACGAGATAATCGTAGCCGAGCGTGTTTGCCCCGACCTTGACTTCCTTTTTGGCGAGGTCGATGGCCTCGATGTTGCCCTGCACGAATTTCACGTCGCGGTGGCCGAGTACTTCGCTGTAGAGCGGCGCGATTTCCCAGGTTTCCACCTCACCGGTAAGCAGTTCGTACGCCATGGGCGTGAACAGAAACCGGTCGTTCCGGTCCACGAGGGTGATTTCGACCGGGCGCGTCCACGGGTAATTGGACAGTTGAAAAGTCGTGTTCAGGCCGGCGAAACCGCCTCCCAACACAAGGACACGGAGCGGAGCGTTCGATTCCGTCATTGGAAACCTGCAAAAAACGTGGATTTTCGGGGTTCTCGGGAACAGGTCAGGGCGAATGGGGCATCCTAAAACAGTGGAAACTGTTTTGGAAAGAACCATATCCACAGTTCGGCGGGGTTTTCGGGCGGTCTGGGCGACTCAGGAGATTTTCAGGACGATAAAGGTCACATCGTCATCCGGCGGGTGACCGTCGGCCCAGCGTTCCTCCTCGGCGACGAGCATTTCCACGATTCGGGTGGCGGAATGCCCCGCCGCTTCGCGGAAGGCCGCACGGGCACGGTCGTACCCGAAGATCTCCCCGGACCGGTTGAGCCGTTCGGCGAAGCCGTCGCTCGAAAACAGCACCGCGTCGCCGGAATTCAACAGCACCGGGCGGGGTCGGTAGTCGGGACGGTTCAGACTGCCGAGCGGGACGGCTTCAATCAGCACTTCCTCGACCATTCCCGTCGCGGCGCGGAAAACGAAAAGGGGCGGCATCCCGGCGGCGCAGACGTCGAGGCGGTTCCCCTGAAGTTTCGCCATCGTCAGCGCCATGCAGAGCGGACGCAGCTTCATTTTCTTCAAAACCGAGTTGGAAACATCGAAGGTCGCCGCCAGATTCGGTTCACCGGCGAGCATGGCGAACAGGCTTTTGGTGGCCGTGACCATCATTCCCGCCTGGAGGCCGTGGCCGGTCGCGTCGCCGATGGCCACGGTGAGGGTTCCGTCGTCGGCGACATGAAAATCATAGTAATCGCCGCCGACTTCGGTCGCCGTCTTCATAAACGCCGCGATGTCGAGGTTCGGGACCACCGGCAGATTTTTCGGCAGCAGCGAAAGCTGAATTTTTCGGGCCTCCTCAAGTTCCTGGGTTTTCCGTTCATTGTCGGCCTGAATGACCTGATACGCCTCGGTGAGTTTTTCCTTCTCCTCGCGCAGCGCGCGGGTGCGTTCGTTCACAAGGCCGACCAGCTTGCGTTCCTTGGTCTTCAGTCCACGCACGCGCAACCCGTACCCTGCCGCCCCGAGGGAGATCAGCCCGATGCCGCACAACCCGTAAAACAGCCAGGTCTGGTAGAAAAACGGCCGCAGCCGGAACGACAGTGTCGCGCCGTTTTCATTCCAGACCCCGTCGTTGTTGCAGGCCATCACCTTGAAGGTGTAATTGCCCGGCGGAAGGTTCGTGTAATAGGCCATCCGTCGCGTTCCCGCCTCAACCCATTCAGGGTCAAAACCTTCGAGTTTGTAGCGATAGCGCACCCGGTCGGCGGAAATGAGGCTCAGACCGGCGTAATCGAAGGCAACCTTGAGCGTGCCGGGGTCGATGTCGGAATAGCCGTTGCAGGGAACGTCCTTTCCGTCCACCGTGAACCGCTCGACGACGACCGGCGGCGGAACAGGATTGGTCCTGATTTCGGCGGGGTTGATGACGGCCACGCCCTTGACGGTCGGAAACCAGATTTCTCCATTCGGAAACCGCCAGCCGCCGGGCGAACCCCCGTTGCATTCGCGGTTTTTCATTCCGTCCGCCGTGCCGTACGACGTGCAACGAACCGTTTTCGCCCGCCCGTCGGCAACGGCCATCAGGTCCGCGCGCGGCACGCGATAAATGCCCTTGTTGCATGACATCCAGAAAAAACCGGCCTCGTCTTCCTGAATCGTCCACGCGGTACTGTCGAAAAGTCCCTCGCGGGTTCCGATTTTCTTGAAATTGCCGTCATCGAAACGCCAGAGACCGTTGAGGGATGCAATCCACAACACGCCCTGGGAATCCCGGAAGAAATTCCGCATCGGCGCGATTTCGGGCGGCTTCAGAAATTCGAAGTTGCCGGCGCGGATTCTCAAAATGCCGTTGAAGCTCGACAGCAGGAGGGTTCCGTCGGACAGTTCGTGGAAATCGTTGGCGTACCCGTTGAAACCGATATTCTTCGGAATCCCGAAATCGAGGTAATGCCTGAGAACGCCGTCCTTCAGAATGTGGAGTCCGTTTTCGGTGGTCATCCACATCGTCCGGTCGCGGGAGAAGAAGACCTGCCGAATGGCCAACGGCTTGCCTTTCCCCGGAAATTCGAACTTCGAGAGTGTTTCGCCGGAAAACTTCCACAAACCGGTGGTGGCGCTGATCCAGATGGTCCCGTCGGAATCCTCCAGCAGCGACGAAACGCCCTGAAACTTTTCCTGAGAACCGATTTTCGTCCAGTTTCCGTTTTTGCGACGGGAAAGCCCCTGCTCCGTAATCACCCACGCATCGCCGGACCTGGTTCCAATCAGTGAAAAGGCGATTTCTCCGGCGATGCCGTCGTTCGGCCCGATGGTCCTGAATTTTCCGTCTCGCAGGCGGAACAGCCCGACCGCATCGAGGCCGACCCACAAACTTCCCTCGCGGTCCGTTTCAATGGCCAGAACCTTCGCCGTTCCAAGCTTTTCCACGACCGGGAAACGTTCGAAACCGGTGTCGGTCCGGCGATACAGCCCTTTGACCGTCCCGACCCACAAGGTTCCCGACGGGTCAACGTGAAGCGCGGAAACGGCCGCCCCGACCTGACTTTCCTTTTCGAAAACCCTGGTGAACTCCCCGTCCCGATAACGAACCAGCCCCTTCTCGGCCAGTCCGAACCAGACGGCCCCGTCGCCAGTCTGGGCGAAGCAGGTCACGAATGTCTTTTCGAAAATCTCAGGCGGACCGAAGGGCACAAACGCCCCGTCCTTCCTGATCGCAACGCCCGACTGCATGGAGGCAAAAATATTTCCCTCGCGATCCTCGAAAAACCCTCGGGCAAACCGCCCGATGACATTTTTCCCCGGTATCGTCTCGATCTCCTCCTTTCCCGGCGGAATCCGGGAAACGCCCGAAAAGGAAGCGACCCAGAGGGTGCCGTCCCTGGAGCGGAGTATGGACTGAACATCGGTGAGGGAATCCTTTTCCTTGAGAAACTTGAATACCCCGTCGCGGTAGCGAAGCACGCCGCCGCCGATGCCCACCCAGAGGGTCCCGTCTCCGTCTTCATGAAGACAGTAAACATTCCGGTTGAACATTTCGGGCGTGTTCGACGGGTCGAACACCGTAAACCGCGCACCGTCGAACCGGACCAGCCCCTCCTGCGTGCCGAACCAGAGGTAACCGTCGCGGGTCTGCTTGAAGCAGGACACGGAATTCTGAGGAAGCCCGGTGTCGGTGTTCCACTGTTCCATGACGAACTGGTCGAGCGGTTTGCCCGGCACGACCGCCTTCGCCGGAGGCCCGGGAAGGAAAAGAAGGGACAATCCGAGGAAGACCATCCGCGCGGAAGAAGCGACCGTCCCGGAGGTCAGTCGCCTCCACGCGTTTTTCATCCGGTTCATCATTGATTCAGATCCAGTACCGAAAATCGTTCCCAAAAGCGACGTTCAAAAAAGTGACCGGGCCGCGGAAAAAGTTTCACCATTCCCGAACCCGGTCGATTCTCTTTGCCGAAGCCTCAGTTGACCAGAACTTTATAACGATAGGTCAGCGTGACTTCTTCCCCGGCTTTTAGCGGGAAATCCCATGAAAGTCGGGAAACCGGGTTTACGGCCTGAACGGCTTCCGCCGTCCGTTCGAACTTCCCGTTCTGCGAAATGGCCTGAACTTCGCCCACCACCGACTTGCGGACGCACATCCGGACGTCCTTCGCCTTGTAATTCTTTAACGTCAATGTACCGCTTACGGTCACGACGCTGTAGCTGTTCCGGTTAATCGTGACGGAATTGTTTTCACGGGTGGATTCCTGCTCGTTCTTGCTGACCCGGATGTCGGTCGCCAGCGTCAGATGCAGGTTCGTCGTCGCTCCCGCCGGGGTGTAGAGCAGCGTGTCCTGGGCGAGCGGGCGGTTGCCCGACATCACCAGCACGGGCGCGGTCGTCCACGGCAGCTTGAGCGAATTGGAAAGCCGGAGCGAGTGCCAGATCTTTTCGGGTGCCGAATCGGAAGTGCCATTGTTGCGCCCTCCGTAAACGTTAATCGGCGAGGCGTCCGACACATCCCATTCGTAAATGTGTTCGTAATTCACCTTCCCGGAAAAAACGTTGTAGGTCGCGCGTTCGCCCTTGGCCAGCGTGACGTTCTGGCGTCCGTAAAGGAAAAGGTCTTCTTCCGATTGCGCCGCGCCGTCGATCATTCCACCGATTCCACCGGAATCGTCTTCCCCGCCCCGATAGGGCACCGCCCGCTGGACGGTAATGGCATTCGACATGAAGTTGTCGTTGGCGAAACGCGATTCCGACTGCGAACGGCTGATACTTGAAAGAAATTCGGCCAGCGACTGCTGGAGGGTCATCGGGGACGGAACCTTGGCGAACGCGAAGTTCGGAAATCCGACCACGAAGAACACCTCCGCGTTTTCGATGTCCTCGGCGTCGTTGATGACCACCGCCTGCATCGCAACCGTGGCGTTTTTGTCGTCGTCCAGCACGATTCGATAGGCGGGCGTCCAGCCGAACCCGCCCCGCAGATAGCCCATCGAAAGATTCACCGGCCCGGTCGCGCCTTTGGTTTTGAAACGCAGGGCGCGCTGCTTCGCCTTCGGCTCGCCACCCGTCGCGGCCTCGTCGTTGACGTTTTCATCACCGGTCATCTTTTCCGGACGCAACACCTGAAGGGTCGTCGAGGGAACTTCATAAAACACGACCCGGCGGACGTCCCCGGACTGAAAGGGAACGTAGCTTTTGGCCGTTCCTTCCCCGACTTCGATGTACAGCAACGTATTCGGCGTTCCGAGGGTCGTCCCTTTCTCGCCGACATTCAGCGACGGCGCAAAAGAGCGGATGAATCCCGAGATTTCCTTGTCGCCAAGCGTCAGCGTGACACGCTTTCCGACATTCGCGCTGACGAGATCGGCCACCGTTCCCGCGTTTTTGACTTCAAAGGAATATTTCAGCGGACTTGAAATATTGGTGGCCACGAGTTCATCGAGGGTGACGTTCGCATCGAGGGGAGAAATCCACAAAGTACCGAGCGCGGCCTCGGGTACGCGCGTCAGGTAGCCCTCGCCATCCTTCGTCTCGGCCTTTCCCTGCCGGATAAAAAAACCGAGTCCGTTTTTGAACGCCGCCACCGAAACCGGCTTCAAACCGGTCATCGGCAACTGGCGCGACTGTGTATTTGCCGTCTGGGCCGGGACCGCTCCAGCCAGAAGCGCGGTCAACGTCAAGGCACCGAGCATTCTCATGTCGAGTCTCCTCCTTGCTCGCTCCGACGGAATCGCCGGGCAAGCAGCATCGGGATTTTTTTGCAAACTGAATCGAGAGTCGGTTAGAAAGCCGGAAAGTTCCCGCGCAACTTACCACCAGTTCCGGGGCGCGCCAATCCAGCGCCTTGAAATCCGAAAAATTGAAGATTGAAGATTGAAGATTTTCGATTTCAGTTCAGCCGAACGCCCCCAATCTAAAATCTTCAATCTTCAATCTTCATTCATCAATCTTCCCTCAATGCTGACGTACAAAAATGACCGGCTGACGTTTGGCCTCAACGAAGACATCGACCTCGCGACCGTCACGGAAACCGAGGAGCATCCGTTTTATCTGTATGATTTACGGTACTTCACCTACCGCTACAACGCCTTTCGCGAAAAGTTCGCCTCGGTCCCCTACTCGATTCACTATGCGGTCAAAGCCAATGCCCACCCGCGCATTCTCGGCCTCGTCAACGAACTCGGCGGCGGCGCGGACGTGGTATCCGGCGGCGAACTCCTGCGCGCGGTTGAAAGCGGCATCCCGGCGGAGCGGATCATCTTTTCGGGCGTCGGCAAGACGAAGGACGAAATCGCGCTCGCCCTTTCGAAAAACATCAAGCAGATCAACGTCGAGTCGGTTTCCGAATTCAAACGGGTGATGGCCATGGCCGCCGAACGCGGCGTCACCGCCCCGGTCGCCTTCCGGTTCAATCCGTCGGTGAATCCGGAGACCCATCCCTACATCGCGACCGGTTTCCGCGATCACAAGTTCGGAATGGACGCCGAGAGCATCCGCGAATGCCTCAACCTGCTCGATGCTCCGCAACCATCCATCAAGGTCAAGGGCGTCACCCTTCACATCGGCTCGCAGATTCTCGAAATCGCCAACTTCGACGAAGCGTTGAAAAATACCCAGCCGTTGCTCGATGAAATTCGCGGACGCGGCTACGACCTGGCGGGCCTCGACGTCGGCGGCGGACTGGGCGTCCGCTACGACCTCGACCACGAAACCGTGGACCTCGAAAACCTCGACCGGTACGCCGCGACCGTACTCAACCGGACCGCCGGTTTTGAAGGCGAACTTCTGTTCGAGCCGGGGCGGTTCATCGTCGGACGCTGCGGCGTGTTGCTGGCGAAAATCGAGTACATCAAGCGCACGCCCTACAAAACTTTCGTCATTCTCGGCACGGGAATGCACCACCTGATCCGCCCCGCGCTGTATCAGGCGGTCCACCGCGTCAGGCCGGTGTTGCGGCGGTCGGAAACCACGTCGCTCGTGGATGTCGTCGGTCCGCTCTGTGAATCGTCGGATTTTCTCGCCAAGGGCATCCCGATGACGCACATCGAGGAAGGCGACTGGATCGCCATCGGCGACGCCGGGGCCTACGCCCGGAGCATGGCCAGCGAATACAACCTCCACGAATTTCCGGAAGAAAAATTCATTACCGACTGATTCCTTCGAAAACGAATTCCCTTGAAAGATTTCTCCCTCACCCCCCGACCCCCTCTCCAATTGGAGAGGGGGAGCTTCAAGCCCTTTGGTAATTTTTCTCCCTTTCTCCCCTCTCTAATTGGAGAGGGGAGAAAGGGGGTTGGGGGATGAGGGGTGAGGGAAACATCTCAAATCAATACCTTTTTTGAAAAACCGAGCGCCGTCATGACCGAACACCAGCTTTCCATCGAAGAAGCCGCCCCGGAAATCGAACGTCTTCGCGCCGAAATCGAGCGCCACAACGAGCTGTACTACCAAAAGAGCGCGCCGGAAATCAGCGACTACGATTTCGACCAGTTGCTCAAGCAACTTCAGGCGCTTGAAGAGCAATTCCCCGAACTTCAAACGCCCGACAGCCCGACCCGGCGCGTCGGCGGCAAACCGTCGGAAGGCTTCGAACAGTGGCAGCACCGCGTCCCGATGATGTCGCTCGACAACACCTATTCCTTCGACGAACTCCGGGAATGGGAAACCAAGGCGCGCAAGCTGACCGAACAGCCGTTCGATTTCGTGGCGGAAATGAAGATCGACGGCCTGAGCATGTCGCTGCACTACGAAAACGCCCTGCTCGCGCGCGCCGTCACGCGCGGCGACGGCACCAGCGGCGACATCGTGACCGACAACGTACGGACGATCCGCAGCGTGCCGCTGCGGATAATGGATAATGGACAATTGACAATTGACAATTCCGGAGAAAGCACTCCTTCCGCCGAATCACAGCCATCGCTTTTTGAAACGTCGAGCGCCGACACGCCTTCAAAATTGTCCATTGTCAACTGTCAATTGTCCATTCTCGAAATTCGCGGCGAGGTCTTCCTTCCCGTCTCGGAATTCCGCCGCCTGAACGCCGAGCAGGAGGAAAACGGCGACAAGACGTTTGCCAATCCGCGCAACGCGGCGTCGGGTACGATGAAGCAGCTCGATTCGAAGATTGTCGCGTCGCGTCGGCTCGGGATGTTCTGCTACGACATTTTCGCGGACGGGCGAAAGGTGTTTCCGACGCACTGGGAAGCCCTCGAATGGATGAAGACGCACGGCTTCCCCGTCAATCCGCTCAGCCGCCGCTGCGAAACGATTGATGAAGTCATCGCCTTTTGCGAGGAAATGGACGGCAAGCGGCAGACGCTCGACTACGACACCGACGGCGTCGTGGTGAAAATCAATCAGACCGCCGTGCAGAACGAACTCGGCTCAACCTCGAAATCGCCCCGCTGGGCCACGGCCTTCAAGTTTCCGCCGATGCAGGCGACGACGACCCTGCGCGACATCACCTGGCAGGTCGGACGCCTCGGCACGATTACGCCGGTCGCCGAACTCGAACCGGTGTTCGTCGCCGGGACGACCGTTTCGCGCGCTTCCCTGCACAACGAAGACCAGATTCGCCGACTCGACGTACGCCTCGGCGATCAGGTCGTGATTGAAAAAAGCGGTGAAATCATTCCGCAGGTCGTGAAGGTCCTGATTGAAAAGCGCGCTGAAGAAGTCCCGCCGGTGAATGTTCCGACCCATTGTCCCGGCTGCCCCGATTTGTGCGTGGAACTGGTCCGCGTCGAGGGCGAGGTGGCGTGGCGGTGTCCGCAAACGGTCTGCCCGACCAAAACGAAGCTCGGACTGATTCATTACGCCTCGAAAAAGGCGATGAACATCGAGGGATTCGGCGAAGTCCTGGTCGAAAAAATCGTCGCCGCCGGACTCGTCAACACCGTCGCCGACATTTACGACCTCAAGGCGGAGCAGATTGCCGCGCTGGAGCGGTTGGGCGAGCAGTCCGCCGCCAATCTCATCGAGGAAATCGAACGCAGCAAGACCGCCGGACTCGCCCGCCTCATCTTCGCGCTCGGCATTCCGTCGGTCGGCTCGCGCAAAGGCAAACTGCTCGCCAACGGATTTCGCGACCTCGACGCGCTGGCACAGGCCGATGTCGAACAGTTAAGCAAAGTCCGCGACATCGGAAAGATTCTCGCCGAATCCATCCGGACGTGGTTCGCCGACCCCGAAAACCTCAAGCTCATCGAACGGCTGAAAAACGCGGGCGTCTTGACGAAACTCGAAGACGCCGGAACCGGCTCTCAATTGTTGAACGGAAAACAGTTCGTCCTGACCGGGACGCTCCCGACGCTCACCCGCGACCAGGCCGCCGCGAAAATCGAGGCCGCCGGCGGACGGGTCACGTCATCCGTCAGTAAAAAGACCGATTACGTCGTGGCGGGCGAAAGCGCCGGGTCAAAACTCACGAAAGCCGAACAGCTCGGCCTGAAAATCCTCGATGAAGCAGGACTGCTGGCCCTGCTCGAAGCGCCGCCGGAGACGGAAGGGTAAAAAAATTCACACTTGCCGCCCCATAACGTAGATTGAAAAAAGCGGCGAAAGCGCGTTCGCAATTCACGCGACCACGTCCGCGGTTTCCTTTTCTTTCCGAAAGTCGGGGTCGGTCCGTATGAAGAATCTTCTTCCGCTCTGGGGATTTCTGGGAGCGTTCTGTGTTGTCGCGGTCATTTTTATCCTGTTGCGCCTCGCCCAGCGAAAGGCCAATGCCAACCGGCTCAAACCGGTCGAGGAAATCGTCGCCAGTCTTCGGCATCCCAAGCCGATGCAACGGATCCGCGCCGCCGAAGCCCTCGGCGAACGGACCGGAACCGATGCCCGCGCCGCCGTTGACGCCCTCCTCGCCAAACTCGAAGACCCGGAAGCGGAAGTTCGCGCCGTGGTGGTCAGTTCCCTCGGCAAACTTCAGGACCACCGCGCCCATGAACCCCTTCGGCCCCATCTTCAGGACCCGTCAACGGAAGTGCGGGGTCTGACCGTTTCTGCGCTGGTGGATTTGAAGGATTTCGCCGCCCTGCCCGAAATCATGGCCCTGCTCGACGACGACGACTGGACCATCCGGGCCTGGACGATGTCGGAGATGGTCCGGCTCGGGAAGGAAACCGCCCTCGACCGCCTGCTCGCCATCCGCGAAAAGGAAGTCTGGCGCGCGCACTTGCGTTTGTGCGACACGGGCAACCGGGTCATCGACGAACGCGCCGTTTCCCCCTTGCTCGTGGAAATGCGGAACACCAAGGATTTCGGCATTCGGGTGGAATCCATGCTGACGCTGTGCAGTTTTGGATACGTCGCGGAGGAAGAAAGCAGGACGGTCGAATGTCTGCTCGCCACCGCCGAGGAAGAAAACCCGGCCCTGCGGTTTCAAGCCGTCTGCGCGCTGGGCGACATCGAACTGACCACCAGCGACAACTTCGATCAGGCCAAACGCGGACTCCAGCAAGTGTCGAAAACGGATGAAAACCACCTGATTCGGGCCGCCGCCGCGCACGTTTTAAAAAGTTTTACCATTGAGCGCGAACGCGCGGTCCGAAAGAACCCGCAAACCCCGCACACGCCCGATCCGTCCGGCAAATCGCCGATTCGGGTGGACATGCTCGACTTCAAGACGCTGACCGAAGGCCTGAACGACCGGACGCACCGTCTGCGCTGGCGCTACGCCCACATGCTCGCCCAGATGAAGAACCCGAAAGCGGTCGAGCCGTTGTGCCTCGCCGCCCGCGACGAATCCGACTGGCGGTTGCGCGCGGCCAGCGTCCGCGCCCTTGGCAAAATCGGGCATCCCGACGCGCGCGGCACGCTCGAACGCCTCGCCATCGAGGATCGCCACACGAGTGTCCGGGAAGCGGCTGAAAAGGCGCTCGAATTCCTGAATCAGACGGCGCGGAATTGAACAACCGTTCCGCCGGTTGACATGTATAAATAGGATCGCGCGCGTACGATTTTTCAAATCTCAAAGTTCCGGAAATCGGAACCCGGCAAACCGCGTCAAAAACCGACCCACTGATTTTCTCCAGTCCGGGAATCGACTGGAGAAATTTTCTTTTTACTTGAAAAAAATCAGGTAATTGGTCATCGTCGGGCCTGATTTCACCAATTCCTCACACCCAGCCCCGCACCATTCGGTTCCATTTCAGGAATCCACCCGATCCCTCATTTCAAAAGGGACACCCCTTCATTTGTCGGGTCACGCTCCCTTCGCTTTCGCTCGATTCACCTGAGACGTTTCGGTTCAGCCCTCCACCGGTCCGTCGGTGGGAAAAGGAAAAACACAATGGCATCCCCCCACCTTTCTCGCAGCGCGGGAATCCTCGCTTTATTCATTCTCGTTTCGCTTTTCGGATTGAATTTCAAACTTGAAGCTCAAAATGACGCAGGCGCATCCGGGGTACACCCCCGCGCGGCGTATCCGGCGCGTCCACCGGCAAGGGAAAAGGCCGAGGATTCGAACAAACCGCCGGAGGAGACGATCGTGCCCTTTGCCGTTTTCTCGGTGACCAACACGAACGACACGGGCGCCGGATCGCTCCGGCAGGCATTGACCTCCGCGGTGGCAAGCACCGGTCCCCACGTCATCGACGCGGGCGGCGTAACCGGCACGATCAGCCTTCAGTCCGCTTTGCCCACGATTACCAATACGAACATCACCATTAACGGTCCGACCAACGGGACGCTGACGATTACGCGCGGTGTGGGAACGGCATTCCGGATTTTCACCGTCACCAATGCTTCCGGGGCGGCGACGCTCACCCTGAATAATCTGACGATGACCAACGGAAACACCGGCGGGGCCGACAGCGGAGGCGGGATTCGGTCCGACAGTTCAACCCTGAATCTCAACTACTGCACGATTTCGGGCTGCGTGGCCGAGAATTCCGGGGCCACCAAAAACGGCGGCGGACTTTTCGCATCCGGCAACGGAACCACCGTCAATATCAACTTCTGCACTTTTACCAACAACCAATCGGATTCCGGCGGGGGGATCAGCGTCGGAGTGGGGGCCGCGACCGGAACGGTCACCATCAACAACACCACCATTTCCGGAAACCAGGCGCTGACCGGGAACGGAGGCGGCCTCCAGGTCACCAGCCTCACGGCAAACCTGAACAACTGCACCATTTCCGGAAATACATCCGCCCTTGGCGGAGGCGGGATGATCGGCGGGACGGCCTCGACGGTCAACCTCCGAAACTGCACCGTGACCAACAACACCGGCGATACCACCAACAGCGGCTCGCTCGGCGGGGGCGTGCGCGCCCTTGGGTCTCAAACGTTTTCCATCAGTAACACCATCATCGCGGGCAATTTTCAGAGTAACCCGCCGGTTGCGAACGACATTACCTGGTCCAGCGCCGCTTCCAACAAGACTTCGACTAATTCCACGGTCGGAATTCTGGCGGCGGGCCAGTCGTTCAATACGTCCACCGCGAGTTTCATCGGGAATCCGACCACCCCGGTCGTCGTCAACCTCGGTGCGCTCGCCAACAACGGCGGCCCGACCCAGACCCATGCCCTGCTGGTTTCATCGCCCGAGCGCGCCATCAACCTCGGAAGCAACACACTGGTGACCAACCTCGCCAGCGACCAGCGCGGTACCGGTTTCAACCGGATTTCCGGTGGAACGGTCGATATGGGCGCGGTGGAAAGCGGCTCGACATCGCCGAGTTTCACCGGGGTCACTCCGCTCGGCGCACCCGCCCAAATCACGGGGGTGACGACGTTGAGCTACACCGTCCCGCCCGGCACGAACCGCCTGCTCGTGGTCACCGCTTCAAACGCTTCCAATACGGCACAGGCCAGCGTCAGCTTTGCCGGAACGCCGATGACCCTCGCGATCCAGCGGGACGACACTTTTGCCTACGATTCGATTTTTTCGCTGGCTTTGGGAACCAGTTCCACGGCGACCAGCGGGAACGTCGTCGTGACCGGTTTCGCAACCGCCGCCAATACGGTTCTAACGGCCCAGACCTTCCAGAACGTCAACCAGACGACGCCGATTGACGGCACGGGGAGCAATCAGGCCACCGGTACAAACCTCGGCTCGTCGGTGACGATCAACACGACCACCGCCGGAGACGTTGTGTTCGACATTTTCGATTGCTTCGTCAACAGCGGGGCCATCACGTCCACGCCGGGCGCCGGACAGGCCGCCGTGAACAACACGGGATTGACCATCGTCACCCCAGGCACGGGCTTCGGCCAATACACCACCAGCGCCAAACCGGCCACCGGTGCCTCGACATCGACAAGCTGGACTTCAAATACCGCCGCGATTCTCCATCTGGCGGCGAACATCAATCAGGCGACCGCCGGAACCACCGTTTCCTCGATCAACCGGGTCGGCGGGACCTCCGTGTGCAGCGGCGCTTCGGTCAGTTGGACGGTCACCTTCGCGGCATCCGTGTCGGGGTTGACCACCAGTAATTTTGCCCTCGCAAACACCGGGCTGACTTCCCCCACCATCACAGGCGTCTCCGGAAGCGGGACGACGTGGACGGTCACGGCGAGTACCGGAACGGGTAGTGGTTCACTTGGTTTGAACATGACGAATGCCACCGGTGTCACTCCCACCGTCACCAACCTTCCGTTCACCGGGCAGGTGTTTACGGTCAACGCGAATCCGACGGTGTTCAACGTGACCGGCGGCGGCACCGTGTGCTCCGGCGGTCCGGGTGTTGCGGTTGGGTTGAACGGATCGCAAACTGGTGTGAATTACCAACTTTTTAACGGTGCTTCGCCCGTCGGTAGCCCGGTCGCCGGGACGGGTTCGGCGATTTCGTTCGGCAGCCAAACGACGGCGGGAACCTACACCGTCGTTGCGACGAACGGCACGACCAGTTGTACTTCAAACATGACGGGCAGCGCGGTCGTGACCCTCATCAGTCTTGTCGTGACCACCGGCAGCGACAGCGGCGCGGGGAGTCTGCGGCAGACCATCGCGGATGCCTGCGCGGGAAGTACGATCACCTTCCAGGCGGGTGTCACGACAGTCACGCTGACGACGGCGGAACTCGCCATCAACAAGAACCTGACCATCGACGGCGGTACCGGCGTGACCGTCACCCGGCAGGGCGGAAGCCCGAACTTCCGGATTTTCAACGTCCAGTCCGGCAACACCGTCTCGATGAACAACCTGACGGTGACCAACGGCAACCATCCGGTTCAGGGGGGCGCCATCCAGAACGGCGGCTCTCTCACGCTGACCAACTGCGCGATCAGCGGGAACACCGCGCCGCAAGCCGGGGGGATCGAGAACGACAATGTTCTCGTAATGACCGGCTGTACCATCAGCGGAAACGTCGGGACCCTCTTCGGGGGTGGATTGATCATTGCCGGTCCGACGACCACGCTCACCAATTGCACCATCAGCGGAAACAACGGTGGGTCCGATTCGGGCGGAATCGGCGCCGCAGGCACGGTGAGCCTGACCAACTGCACGATTACGAACAACCAGGTGACCTCGACAGGAGGGGGCATCGTCGTCAACACGGCGAACGTCACGCTGAGAAACACGATCGTGGCGCAAAACACGGCCCTCGTGTCGGCCAACATTGACGGCACGGTGAACGCGGCCAGTTCCAACAACCTGATCGGGGTTGGTGGAACGGGCGGTCTGACCAACGGCGTCAACGGCAACCTGGTCGGCGTGGCGACTCCGCTGCTGGGGGTGTTGGGAAGCAACGGCGGCCCGACGCAAACCATCGCGCTGTTGCCGGGCAGCCCGGCGATCAACGCGGGGACGAACACCAGCGCGCCGTCCACCGACCAGCGCGGCGTTGCCCGTCCGCAACAGACCACGACGGACATCGGCGCGTTTGAGTCCCGCGGCTTCACGATGACGCTGTTGAGCGGCAACAACCAGAGCGCACCGGTCAACACGGCGTTTGCAAGTCCATTGGCGGTGACGGTTTCAAGCGCCTTCAGTGAACCGGTCAACGGTGGACAAGTCACCTTCACGCCGCCGGGCAGCGGGGCGAGCGCGACTATCGCGGGCAATCCCGCGACAATTACTTCCGGAACGGCCACGACCGGGACCGTGACTGCCAACGCCACGCTTGGCGGGCCGTACACCGTGGCGGCGAGCGCCAACGGCGTGCCGACCGGGGTGAATTTTTCGCTGACGAATGGATGCCCGACCATCACGGCCTTCAACGTGACCGGCGGCGGTTCGTTCTGCTCGGGTAGTGGCAGCGTTGCCGTGGGGCTTTCGGGTTCGCAAACCGGGGTCAACTATCAACTGTTCAACGGCGCGTCGCCGGTGGGCGGTCCGGTGGCCGGGACCGGTTCGGCCTTGAACTTCGGAAATCAGACGACGGCGGGGACCTACACCGTCGTCGGCACGTTCGGGGTCACGGGCTGCACGGCGAATATGACGGGCAGCGCGGTCGTGACCGTCAACGCGAATCCGACGGCGTTCGGCGTCACCGGCGGCGGTTCGTTCTGCTCGGGCGGCACGGGCGCTGGCGTCGGGCTTACGAGTTCGCAAACCGGGGTCAACTATCAACTGTTCCGTGGCGGTTCTCCGGTCGGAAGCCCGGTGGCCGGGACGGGGTCGAGCTTGAGCTTTGGAAGTCAGACGACGCCTGGCACCTATACGGTCGTCGGGACGAACGGCACGACAGGCTGCTCGGCCAACATGACGGGCAGCGCGGTCGTGACGGTCAACGCAACACCGACGGCGTTCAACGTCACCGGCGGCGGCTCGTTCTGCTCTGGTGGAACGGGTGTTGCGGTCGGTTTGTCCGGTTCGCAAACCGGAGTCAACTATCAGTTGTTCCGTGGTGCTTCGGCGGTCGGAAGTCCGCTTCCGGGCACGGGCGCGGCGTTGAACTTCGGCAATCAGACGACGGTTGGCACCTACACGGTGGTCGCGACGGCCACGACCGGCAGTTGTACTGCAACCATGACCGGGAACGCGGTCGTGACGGTCAACGCCAATCCGACGACCTTCAACGTGACTGGCGGCGGTTCATTCTGCTCGGGCGGAACGGGCGTGGCAGTCGGTCTTTCCGGCTCGCAGACTGGTGTCAACTATCAACTCTTCAACGGCGCGTCCCCGGTTGGCAGCCCGGTGGCGGGGACTGGTTCGGCCTTGAACTTTGGAAACCAGACGACGGCCGGGACCTACACCGTCACGGCGACCAACGGGACGACGAGCTGCACTTCAAACATGACGGGCAGCGCAGTCGTGACGGTCAATGCGCTTCCGGCGATCTTTAACGTGACCGGCGGCGGCGGGACCTCCTGCGTGGGCGGTTCGGGCGTTGCCGTTGGCCTTTCGGGTTCTGAAACCGGCGTCAACTACCAGTTGTTCAACGGCGCAGCGCCGGTGGGCAGTCCGGTGGGGGGCACGGGTTCGGCATTGAATTTCGGAAATCAGACAACGGCGGGGACCTACACGGTCGTTGCGACCAATGCGACCACCGGTTGTACTTCAAACATGACCGGCAATGCGGTCGTGACGGTGGTGTCGGCTCCGACGGCGTTCAATGTGACCGGCGGCGGTTCGTTCTGCTCCGGTGGCGGCGGTGTCGCGGTTGGCCTGAGCGGATCGGAAACCGGCGTCAACTACCAACTGTTCCGTGGCGCTTCTCCGGTCGGCAGCCCGGTCGCGGGCACGGGTTCAGCATTGAACTTCGGCATTCAGACCACCGGCGGGACGTACACCGTGGTCGGGACCAACACGACGGCGGGTTGTTCCACCAACATGACCGGCAGCGCGGTGGTGACGGTCAACCCGACACCGACGACGTTCAGCGTGACCGGCGGCGGTTCGTTCTGCTCCGGCGGCAGCGGCGTCGCGGTCGGCTTGTCCGGTTCGCAAACCGGCGTCAATTACCAGTTGTTCAACGGCGCATCGCCGGTGGGCAGCCCGGTCGCGGGTACCGGATCGGCGATTTCATTCGGAAATCAGACGACTGCCGGGACCTACACGGCGGTCGCCACCAACGCGACAACCGGTTGCACGGCCAACATGACGGGCAGCGCGACGGTGACGGTTAATCCGACGCCGACGACGTTCAGTGTGACCGGCGGTGGTTCGTTCTGCTCGGGTGGAACGGGCGTTGCCGTCGGATTGAGCGGTTCGCAAACCGGCGTCAACTACCAGTTGTTCAACGGCGCGTCACCGGTCGGCAGTCCGGTGGCCGGAACGGGTTCAGCTTTAAACTTCGGCAACCAGACGACCGCCGGGACCTACACCGTGGTCGCCACCAACGCGACCACCAGTTGCACGGCCAACATGACCGGCAGCGCGACGGTCACGGTGACGAATTGCTCTCCGACTGTCACCACCAATCCGGCAACGGGTGTCACCACCACCGGGGCCACGCTCAACGGTACGGTCAATGCCAACGGCGACAACACGACCGTCCTGTTCCGCTATGGGACGACCGCCGGTGGTCCCTATCCCAACTCGATTGCGGCAACGCCGAGTCCCGTCACGGGCACGACGCCAACCGCAATCACGGCGACGGTTTCCGGACTCCTGACGAATCAGGTGTACTACTTCATCGCCGAAGGAACGAACGGCTCCGGAACGACTCAGGGACTCGAACAGTCGTTCTCGACGGCCGCCTGTACCTTCTCCCTTTCGGCTTCCTCGGCCAATTTCCCGGCTTCAGGTGGAAACGGAAGCGTGACCATCACCACCACCGCCGGTTGCGCGTGGAACGTTTCGGGAATTCCGACCTGGATTTCGAATGTCTCACCCGCGAGCGGAACGGGAACGACCGCGATCACCTTCACGGTTGCGCCGAACCAGTCAGACGTGAGCCGCTCGGCGACGCTGACCATTGGCGGGGAAAGCTTCACCGTGAATCAGGACGCTTCGGTCGCGATCAATTCCTTAATCGGATTCTCGGTGGTGTCGCAAACCGCCGGTCCGCCCTCCTGTTCGCCCACCTACGCCAATGACTACACGTTGGTGGTGAACGTCACCAACAACAGTTCTCAACCCATCTACACGCCGTACTTCCAGGTCGTCGAACTTCAGGAAGCGGCCGGTTCGCCCGCTCCGCCGGTTCCCTTCCGGCTGGTGTCGGCAGACGGCGCAACCTGTTCCACCGGCGGTCTGGTCGGCTCGATCCAATCCACGGACGGCCAGACGACTCCGACGACTGTCCCGACGCTTGCGCCGGGACAGTCGGTGACGATCCGGTTCGTCATCGCCCTGCCGAGCCTGCGGCGGTTCCGGTTCGTGGTTTCCGGCGGCGGAAGCACCACGGCTCCCGTTTCGGCACTCCAAAAAGGAGCGAAAACCAATCCGGTGAAGTTCGTTTCGTCCGAGACTACGGAACACTCCGGCGGAATGGCGTTCCTCGTCGTCCCGTCGCCGGACGGAAAGCGGTTTGAAACCATTCCGGTTCAACCTGAACTGGAAGGCTTCCTCAACCTTGGAGATGATTTCTGGATCGGCCTGAACCGGACGCTTTTCGCCAACGGAGGGAATACAAATCAACCCGGCTCACATCGGTGAGTCGGAAAATTCTCCAAAACAAAGCGAGGAGCGGGGCTTTTGCCCGCTCCTCTTTTTTTTCGCCAGATAGAGCCGTGTTCAAATGCGAACAGCCACCGTCTAGTCCCTCGGAAATAAATCGGACCTGCCGAAGTCCAAATCCCCCTCAAAGACTGGAATCGCTGAATCCAGCGGCTCGAAATTGTGTGTCTGTTGACTTGAGGCTGATGGTGAGCTTTTTGAAGCCGAGGGAAAGTCCCAGGAACGGTCCTTTCCCGCCCCAAACGCCATAAAGAATATTGTCATTGGGGATCATTGAGAAAATTTCTTTGAGTAAATATCACCATGATTTTTATCAATGTTGTATTCCGCACTGCCTCCTACTTTTGGTTTCCCTTTTCTTTCAATGATTACCTTCCAAATTACATTCGTTTCGACAGCAAAGGCCTGGTAGTCCTGTATCGAATGGGTACTTTTAAAATCGTTCAACGCAATTGAAATAGCTTCTTCCTGGCAAAGAACCTTGCCTTCTCTAAAAGGGATGGATGATTTTTTTATTTCTTTTTCATAAAAATATTTATTTTTTTCAATTTGCTTTAATTGAATTTCTTGAATTGAGCTTCTTAATGAAAGAATTTGATTTATCTCAAGTAAAAAAAGAGCAAGTACAAAAAGGAAAAGGCCGGATTTCAAGATAAAGGAAATTCTTTTCATTTTTTTCCTTTCAACCTTAAAGGATGGGGTGGTTCTTTTCGCACTTGAAGGAAGAATTTGGGAAGAAAAAAAGCTCCTCGAAAGACTTCACGTTATTTTATTTCTAAATTAGAGCCGGTTTCGTTTGCTTACGACCAACTCACCGCCGCGTGGGTGGGTGGGATATTAGGCATAGCCCGTAGCTGCGGCGCTTTTTGCGAGGCGACGGGAAACATGTTTCGCCGTAAACCCCAATGGAATCAATGTTTCACACATTTCCCCACGTCCTCGCCAAAGCGCTCCGGACGTGGGCTATATCCAATACGTTCGTCATTCACTTCCCGGCAGGATGGTCGTACGCACCTGAAAACTGCTCTACTCCACGGATTCCGCTCGCGGACTCGCTCCATCCGAGGCTTTATGCTGTTGCCCGTCCTCGCGGGCAAGACCAGGAAAATGAAGGCCCGATTTGGTCGAACGCGACTGAAAACCGTCCTCAAAGGTGTTTTCAGGCTTCCGCCGGTTTGGCCAACCCGGTTGCAACGGACGATTCCGCCTCGGCGGCGAGCTGATCCTTGTACTGCAACTCATACAGCCGCCGGTAAATCCCGCGCTGCGCGAGCAGTTCCTGATGCGTGCCCATTTCGCGGATTTCGCCCTTGTGCATCACGATGATGCGGTCGGCTTTCTGAATCGTCGAAAGCCGGTGGGCGACGATGATCGACGTTCTTCCAACCAGCAGGCGGTCAATCGCCTTTTGAATGAGTTGTTCGGTTTCCGTGTCGATGCTCGACGTGGCTTCGTCCAGAATCAGGATGCGCGGGTCGAACGCCAGCGCCCGCGCGAAGCTGATGAGCTGTTTCTGCCCGACCGACAACGTCGCGCCGCGTTCCTTCACTTCCGCCTTGTAACCGTCGGGCAATTTCGTGATGAACTCGTCCGCCCGCACTTCCTTCGCGGCGTGGCGAACCTGTTCGTCGGTAATCCATGACGCGCCGAGGCGGATGTTGTCTTCAATCGTTCCGGCGAACATCGTCACGTCCTGCAACACGATGCCGAAACTGCGCCGCAACTGGTTCAGGTCGAGTTCGCGGATGTCCACGCCGTCGAGCAGGATGCGGCCCTTTTGAATGTCGTAAAACCGCATCAGCAGACTGGTAATCGAGGTCTTCCCCGCGCCGGTCGCGCCGACGAGCGCGATGGTTTCGCCCGGTTCGGCCTTGAAGGAAACATCCTTCAGCACCCAGTTTTCGCCCTTGTAGGCAAACCAGACGTTTTCAAATTCAATCGCGCCGCGCACCGCCGGTACGGTCTTCGGATCGGCGGGACTTTCGATGACGAGCGGTTCGTCGATGACCTTGAAGATGCGTTCCGACGCGGCCATCGCGGCTTGCAGAATGTTGTACTTTTCGCTGATGTCCTGAATCGGCTCGTAAAACCGCTGCATCGCCTGAATGAAGAAGATGAGCGCGCCGAGCGACAACGCCCCCTGAATGACCTGCCCCCCGCCGTACCACACGACGAGCGCGACGCCGCTGCTGCTGATCAGGCCGACCGCCGGGTAAAACACCGCGTAGTAAAAGATCGTCTCGATGTTGATGACGCGGTGGTCGTTGTTGATGCGGTCGAAGGTTTCAAACTCGCGCGCCTCGCGGTTGAACAACTGGACGGTGGACATCCCCGACAAATGTTCCTGAAGGAAGGCGTTGATGCGGGCGAGTTTGGTGCGGACTTCGCGGTAGGTGCGCGTCGCGTTAATGCGAAACCAGTACGTTACGCCAATGAGCATCGGCACGATGATCATGCTCACCAGCGCGAGCTTCCAGTTGACGAGCATCAGGAAGACAAGAATCCCGATGAGCGTGAAGAAATCGCTGAACAGCGTCACGAAACCCGAAGTGAACAGTTCGTTGAGGGCGTCCACGTCGGAGGTGAGCCGGGTCGTCAGGCGACCGACGGGGTTCCGGTCATAGTAGGAAAGCGGAAGTCGCTGAAATTTGGAGAAAATCTGCTTTCGAAGGTCGTACATAATGTACTGCCCCATCGAATTCAGCAGAATCGTCTGGACGTAGGTCAGCGTGAAGACAAGCGCCATCGTCGCAAGGTATAACCCGCCGACGATGGTCACGCCTTCAGCCGGGCTGGGGGCCCCGAATCTGACGAAAAACGCCTTCAGTCCTTGAGAAAACAGGCTCAACTTCCCGTCGTCCGGCGGTCTGAGAAACAAATCCACCGCGGCCATCGTCAGGTTGAGCGCGACAAGTTCGAACCCGGCCGTCAGCGTGATGACCGGAATGGCCAGCGAGACGGTCTTCAAGTAAGGCCGTAAATAGGTGAGCAAGCGCATCGCCAGCCGGTGGTCGTACGCTTTTCCCAATACTTCATCTTCCTGCGGTTGACTCATCGTCCGTCTCCGTGGGGTTGGTCAAAAAGGCAACCTAAATGACGGGTTCCGCGAAGTAAACCAGTCAAGCCGGGCAAATTGGCTGGGGACGGACCATTCCATTGCCGGTGGACGAGGGAAAAACCGATGACTATGCTGGCCCGTTGTCTTCATTCCTCTTTCAATTCTGCCGTGTCCGTAGCCTGAGGGAGGGCGTCAAGCGTCCCTCCTCACGGCCGGGCGAGTGACACGGGATGATTCATACCGACCTATGACCGCACACGCCAATCCGGAAGCCGTTTCCCACCTTCGCCAACTGACCGACGAACTCCGCGCGCTCGAAGCCAAACTCCGGCTCGGCGGCGGACAAAAGAAAATCGACCAGCAGCATTCGCAGGGCAAGCTGACCGCCCGCGAACGCATTGCCGGGTTGCTCGACCCGGATTCCTACTTTCAGGAAATCGGCCTGCTCGTGGCCCATGACCGTTACGACGGACAGGCTCCCGGCGTCGGCGTCGTGACCGGCATCGGCGTGTGCCACGGACGCGAAATCGTCGTCGTCGCCAACGATGCCACGGTGAAGGCTGGCGCGTGGTGGCCGGAAACGATTACCAAAATGCTCCGCGCGCAGGAAATCGCGATGCGGTCGCGGGTTCCGATTGTTTATCTGGTGGATTCGGCGGGCGTGAACCTTCCATATCAGGGCGGGGTGTTTCCCGGACAGTACGGCGCGGCGCGGCTCTTTTATTACAACTCGTTGATGCGGCGTCATCTGCACGTTCCGCAGATCGCGGCCGTGATGGGTCAGTGCATCGCGGGCGGGGCCTATCTCCCGGCGCTTTCGGACGTCATCGTCATGGTTGAAAACACGAGCTTCATGGGCCTCGGCGGTTCGAATCTCGTGAAGGGCGCAACCGGACAGACGGTCGAGGCCGAACGCCTCGGCGGCGCGCGGATGCACAATGAAATTTCCGGCGTGGCCCACTACCGCGAGCCGAACGACGAAGCCTGCATCGCGCGACTTCGCAAACTGGTTGAGGAACTGCCGCCCGCGCCCGTGCCCGCCGTGGCGGTTCGCGAAGCGAGCGCGCCGGGACGCACGCCCGAGGAAGCCTACGCAATTCTGCCGGGCGATCACCGCCTGCCCTACGATTTTCGCCAGTTGCTCGAAACGATTTTCGACGCTGGGTCATTCGACGAATTTCAGGCCGATTACGCCAAGGAAGTCATCTGCGCCAACGCGCGAGTCGCGGGCATTCCGGTCGGCGTCATCACCAACCAGCGCGGCCTGATTAAAGGTCAGGGTGGAAAACCGCCGCGCTTCGGAGGCATCATCTACCGCGAAAGCGCCGAGAAGATTGCCTACTTCATCGAAAACTGTAACCGGCACAAGATTCCGCTGCTGTTCGTTCAGGACGTTTCCGGCTTCATGGTCGGCCTCGACGCCGAGGAATCGGGCATCATCCGCGCGGGGGCGCATTTCGTGGAAGCGATGGCGACGGCGCACGTCCCGAAAATCGTTCTGACCATCAACCACGCTTCGGGCGCGGGTTACTACGCGATGGCCGGGCAGGGCTTCGATCCGGACTTCATCTTTTCGCTTCCGACCGGGCGGATGGGCGTGATGGAAGGCGATTCGGCGGTGATGGCGCTCTTTTCGGCGCAGCTTGAAAAGCTGAAGAAGGAAGGCAAGCAGCCAGACGACGCGCTGAAAGCCGAGATGGAAAAGGTGCGGCAGACTTACGAGGAACAACTGGACGCGAAGTTCGCCGCCGCGCGCGGATTCTGCGACGCGGTCATCGCGCCGGAGGACATCCGCCCAGCGCTCGAACTGGCGTTGAAAACCTGTCTCAACAACCCCGGCTCGCACATCGGGCCGTTCGTCATGCGGGATACCTTTTGAGGTCTTGAATGAAGCCGAAACACCACGAACCTGGAAAAGCGCTGCGACTGATCGCGGGATTCAAGCTGTTCAAGGGCGTACTGCTTTTCATCGTGGGCATCGCGGCAATCGCGCTCATCAAACGCGACGTCGGCGACCTCGCGGAACGACTGGTCGAGTTTCTGCATTTCGACAACGACAACCGCTACATCCACGCGGTCCTGATGAAACTCGACCTCGTCACCCCGAAACAGTTGAAGCTGTTGAGCGTCGGGACATTTTTCTACTCGGCGCTCCTGCTCACTGAAGGCGTCGGCCTCTGGCTCAAAAAGCACTGGGCGGAATGGCTCACCACCATCGCCTCGGGACTGTTCATCCCGGTCGAAATCTTCGAAATCATCAGGCACGTCACCGTTTCGCGGTGCTTCATCTTCGTGGTGAACGTGGCCATCGTCACCTATCTGGTCCGGGAACTGAAATACAACCGCGAAGAAAAGCTTTACCAGCGGGTTTCGCATCCGCCCGCGAGCGAACCCGCTCCTTCTAACGATTAAAAAACGGCGGTGACCATTTTCGGAATTGTTCACCGAACCCATTGATCGAATTCCGGAAAATCGCACGTTCCTAAATCCGGGGGCGCATCAGGGGGATGATCCCTGATGTTGTCCTCGGTTCTCACTTTTATCGCAACCACTCGGGATTCATCATAAAAGACATAGATGTACCAGTTGTTGGCCCCGAACTGGAGTTGCGAAGTAACCATGTCCTGCATCCCTGCCTTCCCGGATAAATACGGGCGAAGCTTGAGTTGCCAATAATGACCGGCCGAAAATTTCGCGTGGACCTCCGACTGGGCATCCCCGAGCCGGATTTGGTTCAGAAAATGTCGGCATTCAGCCTTGTTTTGGACCCGGTTTGCGCGCAAACACGATAACTGAGGGGAAACTTTCACGATAATCGCCAGAGTCGGCTTTCTACTGAATCAACGCGCAATGAGCAGCTTGAGGGCTTGATTATCCGCAGTAATCGAACCGGCGGTGCGATTGATTGCCCTCACTGTCACCGTATCGGCCGCAGTCAGCGAAGCCCTGAATTCGATCCCCGCGTCGTTTCCATCCGCCGGGGAGACAAAAACCCCGTTGGCGGTCGTCGCACCGGCAACGGTGGTGGTTTGAGTAGCCGATGCTCCCCCGGCAATCGCCCCGAAACTGAGCGTTACAGCTTTCACAACCCGTTTCAGTACCCACGCCGACCCGACGCGCTGCCATTCTTCCATCGGGTCCGGATCGGTCAGCACGATAATTTCCCCTGCAATCGGGTCGCGAGGCTTCCAGATCGAGCCAAAGCGGGTGATGACCTTGCCTTCGTAGCCTGTCCACGGTGAGACACAGGCCGTCCCTCCGATAAACACCTGGTCGGAAGCCAGTCCCGAAATCCCCGAGGGATCGTTGACGATTGCGCGCGCTGTTCTCATCGGTACACCTTCAATTTCTGGAATTGATGAGACGTAAGTCCTTCCCGGACTGCCTCAATTTCAAAAGTCAGCCAGTCGGCCAGATAGCCGTGGTCGTCCATTTGGTCAGCGTCGTGGTAGACGTATTCGGTTCCTGTGATGCCCGACTCCGTATCGAGGAGTTCGTCAAACTCCCCATAGATCCGGACCGTGTAGGTCGTCCCCGCCTCTGCCTCGGTCGTCGGATCGTCCTGCCACCGGAAGTCAGCTTGGCTCAACCGGTTTCGTTCCGACCATTCAATCCGGACGTACGTCTCACCGGCAAAGTGCCCTCTGTATTCGCCCTGAATCGTGACTCCGGACGGAGGCAAAGGACGCTCAGCGCGTCGGTTGAAGGTGAGCGAATCGGTTGGCGCGCCAATCTCCGGCAGCAGGTCGCTCGGGGTAAACGTACGGAAGCGGGCCTCAACGGTTTCTCCGGCGGTCCACCAACCGGGAGTTGAGTAATCGCCGTAACTGAGAAACCAGACCACAGAGGCCGCCGGGTGCGCGCGTGGGGTCGTATCGAGCAGACCGTGACGGACACCGTCGAGAACGAAGTTCGGGCCGTCGGCGGTAATCGTTTCGAAAACGATCAACTCACTGCCGGCGGCGCTCACGACCAGGGCGAGATTCTGGCCACCTCGCAATTGCGCTTCGGACTGATTCACCAGCGCGGCCAGCGTGGAGTTCCCGGCAACCACCCACACGCCATCCTGGTCGGGCGCTTCGTACCCGCTGACGGCATTGACCAGATAACTGGCTGGCACGAACCGGCGGTTCTCATCGCACTCCTCAAATTCCCCACTACCTTCCCGCGCATCGAGGCGGTATCCGGTGTGCAACGGATTCGGGCGACCACAGAACACGGCTAACCGGGGCAGGGCGTCCCCAAAAAGAAAGAAAGGAGATTCTTCGAGCCGATAAGCCGTGGGCACGACCGCGTCGTAATCGACCGGCTGCCACCCGTTCGCCGGCGGCGAGAACAGAGATTCGCCGATTGAAAACCGGTCTTGAATCGCTTTGATTTGGACCACCCCGTCTTGCAGCGTACCAGGGTCGATGTCGATGACCCGATACACGACATCGGACTCCAGCCCACCGAAGTTCCAGCGCAGACGGAAGGGGGTTCCCGGCCGAAACCGTGCCGCATACCGATTGGCCTCCAGCGTGACTCGTTTCAAAGCGCTTCCGAGAATCAACTGGTCGCGCTGCGCGAACCGAGCCGCCAATTTTGCACGGCGGACATACGGATAGCTGACGTCACGGAAGGTCTGCCGCCCCTGCAAGGCGGTCGTCGCGAGATCGTGGTAAGTCGCGGGCCGTTCAACGTAGTCCGCGCCCCGGTCCCGGAACGTCACGTTCACGGACGAGATCAGATTGCCCAGTCCATCCGCCACCGATTCGATGAGCCGACAGTTGCTTTTGTTCAGGACCGGCAGGCTTTCGGGATCGTAATCATCCCGAATCAATTTGGGCGTCCATTGCCCATCCACTGGATCACGGTAATAGACGGCATCAATATGCCGGCAAATCTCCTTGATCCATTCATCCCCGTCGATGCTGTCCGTCTGAATCCAGGACAAGCCACAACCTTCATCCTTGAGCGTCTGGGCACATGCAAGGAAGGCGCTGAGCTTGGGCGCGTCAAAAGGATCGTCCGCCGGGATGCCCATCCCCCAGAGTGGATTGGTATGAATGAGCCAGATCGCCGCCATCGGGTTGATGTCGTGCTCGCCGGGGGCATCGGGGTCTTCGATGAAGGTCAAACCGTCCCACTCTGGCCCAAGCTCGGGCAATCCTTGAAGCAGGACTTCCTTCGGACGGGGATACGGAGATTCGCCAAAATAGCCATTCCAGCGGTACGCGCCGCCCTGTGTTGCCGGACCGTAGAAAATCAGATACGCCAAATGGCGGTACGCAGGCGACCACCCGCCATTCTGCGCGGCCAAGTAGCTATCCGCGGTTGTGTTCCCCGTCGTCCCGCTTCCGGCATAGAACTTCAGCTTGTGGACGACACCACCTCCGGAGTTCCCGAAAAGCTGAGATTTGTCGATGAACAGTTCGCCGCCGTCATTCAACTCACCACGCCAAATCCACTTTGACTCTTGCCGAAATCCGAGGATTTTTACTTGAAAGCCCCAGCCCCAGCACAGCGAGAGCATCTCCCCCATGAAGTAGTACCAGCCGACCGTCGCATTCGAACAGCCCGCTCGTTTCTTCTTCGCGCGTGACAGTGCATCTCCCCACCACGTCGTCTTCGTGGCCGTCATCAAATCCGTTCCGAAAACGACATTGATCGCGACCTTCTCGCTGACCACGGGGGCATCTACTTTGTCGGCATTGGGACCTTTCGGCTTCGGCTGCAACAGGAATTGCAACGCCGTCAACGCCACCATGATTACGATGAGAACCCAGATCGGAATCGGCACGAGACCCTCCTACACCACCGGCGCGCGGCCGCTGTAAATGTCCTTGCGCGGGACGTGAGGAAATCCCACAAACGCCGCGCCGTCGTCCGTCGCCGCGCCAAATTTCGTCCGGCAGGTTTCAGGAGCGCCGTCACAACCGGGATAGGCGGTAACGGACTGCCCTACCGACAAGCCCAGAATCGGTGAGCGTAACGTCAGCCGTCCCAACGTCGCGTCGTACGCGGTGATCGTCCTCGCCGAACCTCCGACCTCGACCCGACCCGCCGGAAAGTAGGATGCGTCGAACCCAATCCATGCATCGGCGGTAATTTGGGTTCCAGACACCGCCGTCAACACCCCGACTTCCGCGTAATCGACTTTGTTGGTCGGGCACGGAAACAGGTAGACCGCCGCCTGGCATCGCGACCCATGCAATTGGGAGCAGCACCGCTGGCGTAGACGTCCCCCGTAGACATCACAGGTCAGCTTGTAGATTTTGTCTTCACCGTCGTAGTGCGCGCTCCGGACGTGCCAACTCCCGACCAGCTCGAAGTCGTCCAGACTGTCTCGTTGCGCTCTCCAAATCCTGACCCCGACGAATACCTCCGGGTCGCCGATCTCGAAGATGTGCGGCAGCGGATGGGTTTCCGGCAGTTCGACCGTCATCTGCTGATCGGAAGCGTCCGAGCGGATTTCCTCGCCTTCGCGTTGAATCGCGAGTGGGCTGAAGTCGTTGCTTAAAAAATTGATGGTCAAATTGCCGGAAGCATGCCGCCACACCTGACTTCCCGCGGTGAATTCGTACAGTTCGACCGGCTTCGCGGCGGATTCACTGGCGTCAAAAATCTCAAAGCTCATTGCCCAATCTCCTTGAGCCAAGCATCAGCCGCATCGAGGAAACCGCACGATTCACGGAAATACTGAGGCAGTCGGGACAGTCGCTCCGAATCGGCGGAATCTTCCCAGTCGAAGTGCAAATACCCGACCACCGGAACAATGCTCACCTTCAGCCCGGTCTGGAGCGCCCGCAGCCAGAACCAGCTTCCGAGCCGGCACGGAACGTCCTCCCGGAAAACGACCCCAGTTACCGCGCGCATTCTTTCGAGCGCGGACGCCCGAGCCACAAAATTCCACGGGTACGAAGTTTTCTTGAGGAGCGCCTCCGGATCGGCGCTGGGCCGGATGAGGGGACTCTGCCCGGCTCGACACAGGAAGACGGCATCGAACGCGACCAGATCGACCTTGGGGTCGGCAAAAGGTTCGAGCAGAAGTTTTGCGTTGCCCCCGACCACGATGTCATCGTCATCGGCGAATCGGATGAACTCCGCGCCGGCTTTCACGGCGGATTCGAGGAGACGGTTGCGTGTCCACCCGGCGCCACGCCGCTCGTTGTCGTTGCGGGTCAGCGTCTCCCATTCGTAGGCCGACTCAAACGCCCTGCGTAACGTGTCTCGTCCCGTGGTCGGGATCAGGCAAAAATTCGTCTTCATCAACTTCCCCCGTAAAGAAAAACCCACGAGTAATCCGGACTGGAAACAGTCTGGGTACTCCCGTCCACATCGAAGACATTCACCAGCGTGTACTGGTAGGTGTTCCCGAAGGCGACTCCCGAATCGGTGTAATCCGCCCCAGTCGGATTGTCCGTCACGGTGTCGAGCAACACGCCATCCCGGTAGATGCGTGTCCCGATATAGGTCACTCCGGTCGGCAATCCGGAAAGCGCATTGCTGGCGAACTCAAGGTTCAACGGCACGCTGTAGGAAGCACCGCTGAACCACGTTGGAGCCGGCAGGTTGAGACTCGGAAAAATATCCACGAAGGTCGTGGCGAACTTGACGTGGCGTGAACTGACCCAATCGAGTTCCATCCGGTCCGTGGCAAAACGTACCGGGTATAGAAATCCGGCCGTGTGGAGGTTGGAATCGACCTCGATGCCGAGCGCGGACGACAGCGTGCATCGCTCGGTATCCCCCGAGGCCGAGTCGAACGCGATGCGGCGAGGCAGGAACGTCCCGTCCTTCAGCCTGAACGCCATATCCCGACGATTCGAAGCGTCGGCGTAGTAATCGCCGAACCCGAACTTTTTGAAATCGAAAAACGTGTCCGCGTCGCCAATCGGCAACACCGGGGCAAAGTCGTTTTCCCAAGAGAACAACCAGAACGGCAGACGCTGCCCCGATCGCGAACTGATCCAGTCGAGCAACTGACCGATGCTCTCGCGTCCGTGGGCAGTCCAGGCGAACACCCGTTCGACGCGACTGGCCTGTTCAGGCGATGTCTGGAATTTTAGTCCGGTCCTCGGGTCGAATATGACCCGCCGGTCCGCCACCGAGATCGACAACTCGTCGGCTGTGTTCGCGGGGCGCAACAGTACCGGCAGATCGCGGTACTCCTCGGTGGTGAATACGCCGAAACGGCGCACGGACCGTTCCGTCCCCAAAAGTTCGAAAGAGGGCGAAACAGCCCGCATATCCTTCTTCTTGAAGACGCCGGACAGTTTCTCCTGAAGGTAACCGCTCCGGACCGGCACGATCACATCGCCCGGACGCCAGGAATTCGCCGTGGCCGAGATGGCGACCGCCGAGTCCGACACGAACAGCAGGTCCACCAACTCCCAGAGACCTGAATTCCGCCAGATCATCGCCCCGCCATCGTTGTCGAAATCCCGCCATCGGAAGTCCCCGTTCAGTACCGTCTGGCCGACTTCCACGGATTCGCCGATCCGGACGGCATCGGTCCAGATGGGAACATCCCAGACTTCTCCCTGAGCGCCGAAAAGCATGGCGTCGGCCCGTCGGCGTTCATCGGCGGACGCCAGCAGGCATTGGTAATCAAGCGACCGGCGTGGGTTGTCGAGAAGCTCTGCTCGCTGCTCCGTCCCGTCGTCCGACACGATGACGCGCGTATTGAATTCGAGGGCTTCCCGGACCGAACGTTTCCAGTTATGAGCGAACGACCACACTGGCATGTCAGCCTCCCAGTGTGGCTTTGCGGACCGTATTCGGAGCGCCGGTCACGACGTTGATGATCGCGTCCTTGACCGGACGGGACTTCATCAGACGGGCCAGCGTTTTCGGCTCGAACAGAGTCGCGATGAGGAATTCATTTGTTGCGGCGGCGGCGCCGGCCATTCCCATTCCGGCCAGCCCTTGCGGCACGCGAAGCCCGCTATCGTTCATGCCGCGCGGCGTGGCCCGACGCAGCAGATCCTGCATCGAGGGAAAAATGTACCCATCGCTGCCCGGAACGAAAATTTCAGGCCGCCGCTCACCGACAACGACGGCTTCTCCTTTCGATACGTTTCCGCCGAATTCCTTGAGCGGAAGCCCAAGAGAACCCAATCCTTTTCCTCCAAGCGAGCCAGCCCCTCCACCTCCCATGAACCCCATGGCCAGCCCGACCAATTTCTGAACCAGCCACAAGGCGAGCAGTTTCGAGATCATCTGGGAAATCCCACCCAAGACACTTGAAACGAATCCCATGAAAACTTGCCCGGCCGATTGAGAACCGGACATAATTCCTTGGAACAGCCCTTCAAACGCTTGAACGCCCCGCTGTTGCACATCCTGCTGGAGAGACGAAACGCTAAACCGCAAGTCGTCGATGTTGCGCTGAGTACCCTCCACTGCTCGACGGTTGGAGGCATTGTTCAGGCCGGGATTTGTGGCGATCAGTTGGCGCATCGCGGCAAGCTCACGCTCGATTGCGTCAGCGGCCCCCTCGCGCATGGCTTTCTTCCTGGCCTCAACCTCGTATTGCGAAATCGCCAGGCGAAGCGCTTCACGGTCCAGATTTTCTTCGTCCTGTTTGAGCCGGTTCTGGATCTCCGCAATCGCCGCCATCCGCTGGTCAAGCTCAACTTGAGCCAACTTCACGGCCCGCGTTTGTTGGATCGTGTTGAGCTTTGCGCGTTCAGCCGCGTCCAGCGCTTCGACCGCAGCTTGCGCCGCACTTGGATCTTCGCCGTCAACACCCGCCGAGACCTGACCGGACAGCCCCTTCCGAATCTTTTCCAATTCGGCGTCGGCCTGCTTGTTGATAGACATTCGCCGATTCGCGAAGTCATCTCCGGTCAACTCAAGGTACTGTCGCTGAAGTTCCTCAATTTCCTCTTGCTCCTGACGCAGTCCCTCATTGATCTTGCGCTGACTTTCCTCGTTGACATCCGCGCGTTTCTGTTTCGCACGCTCGATTTCCTTTTCGAGTCCCTTGATCCGGTTCGCCGATTCCGTCATCTGCGAAGTCAGCTCACGAAGAGCGTCAATCTGTTTCTTGGAATCTTCTTTTCCCTTGGCCGGGGCGGCTTCAAGTTGAGCCTTCGCCTTTTCAAGTTCCTCGAACTTATCCCTTTCGAGGGACAGCGTTTCGTCCAGTTTGGCAATCTCAACGGCCGCGGACGCATCCCGCAAATTCGCGATCTGCTGATAGTAGGTGGTCGCGGAAATGAGTCGCGCGTTGTATGACGCCTCGACTCCCCGTTGCTCTCGCTCCAAGGCATCAAGAGCATCCCGAGCGGCATCGTCAGCATTCTGCTTCAGGCGGGCAAACTCGGCCTCATTGATCTGTTTCAGCAGTTGGGCTGACTGAAGCAGTTGAGTAATGAAGGTCTCGCTTCCACCGCCGCCACCACCACCGCCCCCAGATGGTTGCTTTTGGGGGTCTTTCACCCCCGGTTTTTGATTTTGACTGAGTCCGGAAATAAAGCCTGCCGCGCTCTGTCCTCCATGGCCTGGCTTCATTTCCAATGGTCTTTGACCAGGTGAGGGTTGCCCCTTCGATTCACCCGCAAGCAGATTGAACTTTTCGAGTTTGGGGATGGCAATGCCCAGCCACCCGATGACCCGATTGATGTTCTCGATGATCAGGTTGGCCGCATCGATGACCCGATTGGCCATGAACATCGCGGCGGTGGCCACGATGTTCTTCACGTTTTGCCAGGCCCCGGCCAAATCGCCGTTCAGCAGATTCACGACCAGCATGAACGCGTTGCTGATGAGGCGTACGGCGAATGCGACGTACTCAGCAGCGTTGGACAACACAAACTGGATGAACTTACCGGCCTGCGCGACCACGGGTTTCAGCAACGAGTCCCAATAGGCGACGATCAGCCGGAGCGCATAAATGATCTTCTCGCTGTTGGCGTTCCAAAACCCGGTGATCTCCGTCAGGGCGATGTCGATATATCCCTTCGCCTGATTCATCACTGCCACGATGACATCGCGCACCCCGGCGAAATTGGTCTTGATCGCCAGATACCACGCGCCCGCGACAACGATGAATTCCGCGAGAATGACCGCGAGTCCGGCAATGACAAGCCCGACGATTTTGATGGTTGCCCCGGCCGCCACCAGCGCCCCGATACTCGTGACCAGGCCTCCCAGCGCCGTGATGATTGCCCCGAAGACCACGACCACCGGGCCAATCGCCGCCAGAATCCCGCTGATGACGACGATGACCGCCTTGATCTGTGGATCGGCGGCCACAAACCAATCGGCAATTCGCTGAAGTATCGGCATGACCGTACCAGTCAGGAACGTCAGCACTGGTTGCAGCACCGGCGCGAGTCCCTGGCCGATTTTGATGAAGACAACCTCAATGCCATTGGCGAGCGTTTGGAATTGCGCCATGACTCCGGAACCGAGAACTTTTGCCACGGTGCTCGTTGCGCCGCCGGCGTTCTGCATGGTTCCGGTCATTTCCCGAAGGGACGCACTGCCTTTGCTCAGTAACGTGACCATCCCGTTTCCGGCTTCCTGACCGAAAATTTTCATCACGTCGGCGGTTGTCGCGCCGGATTGTTCGAGCTGAAGAATGATTTGATTCAACGGGAGTAATTTCCCGGACGAATCATTGGCCGTGATTCCCAGCCTCTGAATCGTTTTTTCGGCTTCCTTGCTCGGGTCAATCAGGGCGGCCAGCGATCCGCGAAGAACCGTCCCCGCAGTCTCGCCTTTGATACCGGAATTACCGAGGATGACGGCGGCGGCGGCCATTTCTTCGAGGCTTTGACCGGCTGTCTTTGCCAACGGTCCGGCATACTTGAAGGTATAGCCGAGCTGCTCAACGCTGATTGAGGATGAGTCGGCCGCTTTCACCAGGATGTCCGCGATTTTGCCGACATCCTTGGCCTCGTACCCGAACTGGTTCATCGTGTCGGTCGCGATTTCAGCGGCCCGACCCATTTCCAGTTCGCCGGCCACAGCCAGGTTGAGAACATCCGGCAAGGCTTGCAGCACCTGCTTCACGTTCAAGCCGGCGGCGGCCAGGTCGGTCTGGCCCTCGGCAACTTCCTTTGCTCCGAATTTTGACTTCGACCCGAGTTCGAGGGCCTGAGCTTCAAGCGCCTTCATCTCCTGACGAGTCGCCCCGGACTTCGCCCGGACCTTCAGCATTGCCGCCTCGAACTCGGATGAGAATTTACCCGCGGCCGCGCTGAGGCCGACAATCGGGACAGTAAGAAACGCCGCTACCATCGTCCCGGCGTTCTCCAGTGCGCGTCCCACCGACTCGATCCCCTGACCGACATCCTGAAGATTGACCTGGCCGGCGGCGTTCGAGGCATCCACGAAAGCGGCCTGCTCGTTCCGCAGCACTTCCACCAGCTTCTGCTGCTGCGCCGCGAGCGAACCGGCCTGCTTCTCGGCGTCCGCCATGGCCTTCGACTGCTCGACCAGCGCTTTTTCGGTCCGTTCGATTTCCTCCTTCAACGTGGCGGCTTCCTGCCGCAACTTGTCGTACGCCTCGCCTCTCGGGGTGTCCTTCAGCTTGTCGATGACACCGGTCTGAGCGGTACGAAGCCGTTCAAGCGCCTGCTGAAGCTCCTGTGATTTTTGCGAGTTGGCTGCGTATTCGGCCTCTGCCTTATTCAGTTGGCTCGCGACCTCGCGTACCGCCTCCATCAGACGTTCGTACTTCAGAGCCGTGGTCGCTGACGTGTCCCCCGCCGCGCGAACGCCCTGATTGACCGCCTGAAACGCGCCGACCAACGTCCCGGCCACCGCCCGCAGTCGTTCGAAATCTCCTCTCAACTCGCGAGAATCTTCCGCCGACCCGGACAGCCCTTTTTGCACCGCCGTCAGTTGCGACGATGCCGTCTGGATGCCCTGGGTCAGGACGGAGATGAGAAGTTCGAATTTCTGCTGCTCGGTCGCCATCGGAATTACTCGCTATCCAGTGTCGGCGTACTCGGCCCGACGACGAGTTGCGATTCCCCTCCGACCGGGACGGTCGGGGGAATCGGCTGTGAAGGGGTGACCTGTGACGCCTCCAGAAACTTCTGCGCGCGGACCCGTTCACCCTCGATAAAGAGGCGTTCGGCGAGACTGCGCCGACCTTCGGAAGCCAGTTCGACCAGTGCGAAAAACGCATCGGGAGCAACCGGAATCATCGCGCCCTCCGTTCCGAATTGCGGATTTTGAGACTCGGGACGATTGCCGCCTCAAGCTGGGGCGCAATCTGCGCGTAGGTCTCGGCCACTGCTCGGAATTCCTGGGCGGTCAGCCCGGCGTGTCCAGTGCCGGCGATCTGCTCGTCCGTCAGATTGGCGAGGATTTGGAGCTTCGACTCGGCAAAAAAGAACGCCTGCGCTCGCAAAAGCGCGTCAACGAAATCCGCCGCAACGGCCCGCGCTTCCGTCAGGTGGTCAGAGATTTGTGCGTTTGTGGGCATAGGTGTCCTCCTCCTATTGTGCAAATCCAAAATTTATTGCGAGCGTCCGGAGCGAGTTGGCGAGTGCCTGCGTAGTAGCCGCGTCGGTCGCAGCCGCCGGGAGTGTTTGGCGGGCAGCGGGATTGGCCCCTAATACGGCGAATAGCGGCTGTGTCCCGTCCGTACCCCAACGGAAACACGACCTGCGCCGATTCGTGGCCGCGGCGTCCCCGACGAATGCATGCCCCTCGGCGCGGGCCGTTGCGTCCGTTGAGTCAACCCAGGCGTATTCGGTCCCGCCCATTACTCGCTCCTGAACCGACGTGATTGACGTAATCCAGCTACGAGCAATTTTCCCGGTTTGGGCCGATAGATCCCCGGTCCCAAACGTTGTGCCACTGTTTGAGAACACGAATACAGCGGTATGATTCAGCACGATTCCGCTATTGTTGCGACCGCCGAAAACGTACTGCTCCGTCCCGGCTGCGCCACTAGAAAGACCAATGACAATATTCCCTCTTCCGTTCGCCGAGCTGTACGGGCCAATAACAATATGTTCTCCAGTTCCAAAACCATTTATTGAAATTCCGTGGCCCACGCACACTGACGCGCCACCGGACGCCCCGATTGAGACTGAGTGCCCGATGGCTGTACTGACGAGCGCTGAGGCGTGAATTGTCGCGTTGTACCCAACTGCGACCGCGTAGTTGTTTTGGGGGGTGCCCGTGCCCACCCAGACCCCTTTGTCGGCGTCAACCGTAAGACGCCCGAGCTTGATTGCGTCAGCCCCGGCCATCAGCCCCGCGTTGCCGCCGCCAGCGGCGGGAATCGTGAACCCGGTTCCCAGCGAGTTGGTCACAACATAGTTCGACGCCGACGGCGTCCCGGTGAGATTCGCGGCAATCGTCACCGCGCCGGTCTGGCCGTTGACACTGACGACTGGGGCGGCCGGATACGGCCACAGCAGCCAAGAGGAGAGTTGGGTCGGGTCATCGGCGATCAGGATATAGACCGCGCCGGCGTCCAAGCGAGTGCAGAAATCTCCCCGCTGTCCGACCAACGCGAGCATCGCCGCCTGGTTGGCCACCGTTCCCAGCCATTCTGAAATTGCGATTGCGGGTATCTGGCTCGCGAGAATCTTGCCCCCTCCGTCCAAATCCGCTTTCAAGTCGAGCGCGATGGACAAACCGGTCACATCTGAGATTGCGTGGGTGTGGGCCGCCGGCGCGAACGTTGACGGTTTTCCGGTGACGCCCGTCCACGGGACGGACGCGGCGGCGGTCACGACACCGTCTTCGTCCGGGTCGTACACCGATTTCTGCATGTCGCCACTGCCCAACCCACCCACGGCGCTGGCAACACCGGTCAGTGGATTGACGACGATGGTCGTTCCATCAACCTTGATGTGCCCAAGAACCGAAGTACTGGCGATGACCGCGGCGTGGGTATTGACGAGGTTCTGGCACAGGGTCGCCGTCCCGGTCGTGTTCGGCTCGGCGGTCAGGCCCAGGCAAGTGGACAGTTCGATGGGGGTGTCGCCGGCGGGCAGTTCGAAAAGGCGCGTCCAGCCGTCCGGGAAAGTGACCTGCCATTTGCAGGACTCAATGGAAAGCGAAGTGGGGAACAGATCCACTTCAAAATTGCCGGTCAGATCGGTTTCGGCTTCCACGGTGGATTCCAGATATTGCGCGGCGGCGTCGTACGCCCCTTTGCGCTTCAGGTTGAACAGGAGCTTCGCGCCGGCAACCGGAACTCCGCCGCCCGTCCGAATCGTGCCGATAACTTGCCGCGTGGCCATTTCGAACTCCTCGAAAAAAAACGGGCGCGACGACCGCGCCCCGAAGCGAGTGAATCAATCCCGCAATTCTTCGAGCGCTTCCTCGATCACCTCGCTCGTGCCCTGCGCGCCGAGCATCACCGCCTGGATCATCCAGGCCTGCATCCGTTTGTCTCTCCGGATCGCGGCGGCGCTGAACACTCGAATCTGCCGGAGCGTGTAGTGATGGATGTCCGTCAATTCGTGGTTGTGGTCCATCAGGAGGGTGATTGCGTCGGACCAGCCCCAATCCCCGGTAAAGAGAACGTCACCCCCAGGTCCTCGAACATCTTCGGGAGGTCCTGGAGCAAAAAATCCTTGTTCACCTCCCAGATTTCCCGGATGAGGGTGATCTCGTCCCTCGCTCTCAATGTGGGGGCCGCGCTCCCGACCGACATCAGGAACAGCAAGTCCTTGATCTCGGGATTCATGGCAATCCCCAGAATCAGCGCTTCCTTGCTGGCGGTGAAATTGACCGATTTGCGGACCGCCAGATTGATCAGATTGAAATAGTCCGTCAGGGACAGCTCCGAAATGGTGAAGGTTTGGCCGGCGATGACGACATCCTTCTTGATGGGAAAGATGTCGTCCTCGATGGCGCGTCCGATGACCGTTGATTCGTCCTGCATGGTTGTGTCTCCCCTTCAGTGTGGCCTGATACCGCTCAAATTCATTGGTAGCGGATCTTCATGTAAGGACCGCTTTCCAGCTCGGCGGCGCGTTCGAGGTCTTCCAGGAGCATGCCCTTGGTTTTGAAGCTGACCTTATCGCCAAGCAGAGTGAATTCGCTCGGACGCTGGAGTTTCACCCGGTAGATGTCCACCGTGCAGGGCTTGCGCTGGTTGGCAAGGTTGATCAAGTCGCCGACGATGTAGATTTCCGGGGATTCCTCCGCCATCAGGGTGATGATCTTCTCGGCGCCGTAGCTGTACGCACACTTGATGGGCTGCGTCAGTCCCGTCACCGAAAGGATTTCCATCGTTCCATTTTTGGCGTTGCGGATTTTGAAGTGCGTCCCTTCGGTCAAATCCGTGGGCGTCGGTGTCGCTGAGTCCTTCGCGGCGAAACTTGTCACGTTCCCGCGGCGGAGCTTCAGGATATCGCCGGCAACGAGTCCGGTCGGCAGGGTGTCCGGCGAACCGGTCGTGAACGATCCGGAAGAAATGTCAATGACATCCCCGCCGTAGAGGAACGCGAGGGTCGCCGCCTCCATCTGGTCGACCTCGAGCTCAACGGAGTTTTTCTCCGCCGTCTTATAGTAGTTGTCCATCCGGTTGTCCCCGGACGTGCTTTCCATGTGTTCTTCGAACGTCTCTTCCGACATCATTTTCAGATTCGGAGCGTTGCCGAAGAACTTCATCGGCTTCATCGCGAAGGGATCGGGGCGCGGGAAATAGAGAAGTTCGCCTCGGAAGTGACCGTATCGTTTCGCCATGGCGTTTTGCCTTTCGTTTAATCAAGATCAAGTTCGAGTCCGACGACCAGCAACCCCTTGCTGAAGTGAACGACCACCCCGGCCGGGTCGTACTGGTCGGTTTCAAACGTGATGCCGCGGTGCTCGGCTACCACTTCCGGGATTCCCAGGTCCGGGGTCTTCAACAGCAGGTTCTTGATCGCCTCGCGTTCCGCCGCGAATTGGTCCTCGCTGTTGTCGTCTTCCGTCCCCGCGTACCACTCCATCCATCCTTCGACCCGGTACATCAGGTCGCCTTCCTGCCGGTCCGGAATCGCGAGTCCGCTATCCGTGTCCAGGTCATCCTTGACCTGGGTGATGCACCAGGCATGGACGCGGTCTTCGTCATCCTGCGACCGCAGCAGGTCAATCCATTTCCGCTCGTGTCCCGGCAACCACCGATGCGAGACCACCGCTCGCGGAGCAACCCGGCGAATCAGCTTGGCTACTGCTTTCCGGATTTTTCGGTCCCGTGAGTCCTGACTCATAACGCTCTGCCGACCTTCTCAAGAATGGGGCGTACCCGATTCAGGATCGGCTCAACGATGGGCCGATTCAGTCCCGCCGGATCATCGAGGTAGGCGGCGTAGTAGGCCATTCGCAACCGCCCGCTCATCCCGCCGGCGTCAATCGCGCCGCGCATCGAGGCGGCCAGATTCCCGTAGTCCGTCGCCGGCGACTCGCCTTTGGCAGACGCCCGGTGAATCCGCGCCCGTGTCCGTCGCTGTCCTCGACGACGACCGCCGCCGCGTCGATACTCTCGCCCGGTCCGCTCGCCGGTCAGCAATTGCTTCCCGGTCGCCTCCGCCGTCAATACCGCTTCTCGGACGGCAGCCGTTACCGCCACCTTCGTCGCCTCGATGCGGTTGATGATCCGGGCGAGTTCCATGCTCATTCGGCTTCGGCCTTTTTACCGGCGCCAACCTTCAATGGCTTCACCGGTTCTTCCTTGGGCGTTTCTTCGACGATGGCCGGTTCGACCTTCGGGGTCTGTACCTCGATGACCGCAGCCGGAGTCGCCGGCGACTCGGACGGGGTGTCCTCGACCGCCGTGAAACGCGGGTCACTGGCAGCTTTTTCGGCGGCTCGTCCGGACATCGTGAACACTTCGCCAAACTCGTTTTTGAACTTCTTCATGTCGTCCCTCGCGTCTGTTGAAATCTGATCTTCACCCGCCACAGCCTGGCATCGTTGGCGGGTTCGATGCGTTCTTCGAAAACCCACGTTTTGCCGTCGAACCTGATATGGCTGGCCTGTTTCAGGATCGCGTCCGTCAGGTCGCCTTGTTCCGTGACGAACAGGGTCCGGACTCCCGGCTCCTTGTCTTCCAGCACGAAAGACGCCCCATCGGTCACCGTCAGCAAGTCTTCGAAACCAAGCGTCGGGTCGTAGCGCTGGAACACGATGACCGACTGGGCCTCGCCGCCGACTTTCTCCCGGACCTTCCGCAGCGCTTTGTCGATGCCCGACGCGAATCCCATCGCCGTTGCCTCGTTCGTTTCAGGAAAGGGGTGATTCGGAAGCACCGGTCACCCCTCCCCCTCTCGTGGGCGGGGAGCGCTCGATCCGGACCAAGTCCGCTTCTGCCTCCCCTCAAGGATGCCTTCAAAAACCCGTCCATTCGGGCAGCACCATTTCGGCGTAGCCGACCGGGCTGTTTGTCGGGTCGTAGACCTGACGACCCACCCACGCGGCGCTGGCCTGCCGATACTGCTCAATCAATGCCAGCAACCCCTTGTGTTGCTGACTCAAGTCCACCGTCAATTCTCCGACCTTCACGTCGAAGTCCTGCGCCACCCTCGCGAGCAATACCTTCAGGGCCTCGACCGCCGCGCCGTAGACGTTGTGAACCAATCCCGTGGCGAAAACGGCCTCGTGGTCCGTCGCGAACTCCCACTGCCCCAGCCAGAGGTCTGATGTGCTGGGGGTGATTGCCGCGTAGTCCTCGTCCTTGAACGTGACACCCGACTCCCACACCCCGCACCGCGCCCGCCATTTCCTGCGCCGGTCTGAGGAATCGCCGGCCTGTCGTTCGAGGACTACCTCGATGGGCGCTTGCGTCACCGTTGCCCGCGTGTCGTCCAGGAAATCCTGAAGCTGCAATTCGCTGAATTCGACACCATCGGGATCGTTCAACAACTGCCTGAGCTTCGCTCGGAGATCGCTGGTTGAAGCGCGTACCGGCATCGGCTTTCTCCCTTACGGACGGCCCGGAACGATCTCGGCCGCGTAGGTCACCGTCGCGTCCGTCCCGCTGATGGTGGACAATGCGAGCCGGAGATAGCGCTTGGAGGTTTCGACACTCAAAAACTCCACGCCTTTTTTCGCCGTCGTCGTCAGCGCCAGGGTGAGTTCGCGCGAGACCGGCTCGAAGGTATTGCCGTCGTCCGATCCCTGAACCACCCACTTCGCGGTCCCGGTCGAGGCGCTCACGGAGGCCGCGCTGTAGCGCAACCGAACCTGAAATCCACGCCGGGGCGTTCCCGTCTTGAGGTCGAGGTTGCTGCCATTCAGCGTCGCGGTGCGCGTCACCGCTTCTTGCAAAATTGAGAGGGCGTCAGCCGGCATGGGCGTGTTCCTTTCGGTTGAGGTCGGCCCGAAGGCCGACCCGATTATTCGAGAGCGATTGCCGCGTTGGCGGTCATAACGGCTTCCCGCACCTTGCGGACCGCGGCGGTCTTGTCCGCCGAATCCGGGCAGTTGTCGTTGATCGCGTGGGCGAAGGCCTTGGCGGCTTCGCGGAGCTTCCCGTACCGCTCGGGCTGATCGCCCTTCGGCGGGTGGTAGGTGAAAAATCGGTCGAGTTCTTCGGTTTTCATGGTGTCTCCCGTTTCGCTGGTTTGCCTTGATTGGATTGGTCGCGCCTTATGCGAGGCGAACCCCGTGCAGTCGGGCCATGCAGCAGTTCGTCGCGGGATACAAACCGCCCACCCAATCGACGTTGGTCCGGTAGACGTGCCCACCCTCAAGCAGACCCAAGTCCTTGCCCATCATCGGTTCGTACTGCCAGCCGCCGAGGTATTCCTCGCCGTACCGCACCGCGTAGATGCTGGTATGGGTGCTGTTGCCGGGGTCCGTACCGTCCGCCGCCTCGGTGATGGGGATGATCTTGGTCGCCTGGTCGGCCTTGTAGCCGATGTCTCGAATGACGGCGTTCTTGTAACGGGTGATGGACCGGTCAAGCTGGTCCTGTCCCTGAGAAAATCCACCGTTCCCGGCAAACTCCTTCGCCGCCGAATCCCACCGCCGCTGCATCGTGTCGTTGAGGTAGATCACCACACCCGTCCCATCCGGCGAGGAAACGGACCAGAGCAACTGGTCGATCAGTTCCAGGAACTGCGCGAATGTCTTCGCCGTACGGTTGGCGAGCCTCAGATCGACCGCCCCGCCGGCGATCTTGTTCTCGGACCGGACGCCATACTTCTTACCGTCGTCGATTCGGGCCTTGAGGCCCACCAGCGAATCGACATTGCCGTCAACGTGGTTGTTGTTGATGAACTTGTCGTTCATGTCGTAGGCGACCGACTTGAGGTACGCCGACAACTGCACCGCGCGCGGATCAGCAATCTGGTTTTCGTCCTCGACGAGCGCCTTGTCCACGTCGATATTGTTGCGAATCAGGTACGCACTTTCCTGAAAGGGCGTCGGCGTTCCGCTGGTGGTCGGGCCGGGCGTGTTGAGCTTCACCCAGTCCACGGTCGGCAGATTGCCCTCGAACCGCGTCCCGTTCGCGATGAGGGTCTTCTTGTTCTTGAACGGGATGTCCTGCATGACCGACCCGTTCTCAATCAGCGAAAAAACAATCGCCTGAATGAGCGGGTCGTTGGACATCAGCAGGTATTGCGTGAGCGTCAAAGCGGCCATGGCGGGCATCTCCTGTGGTGAGTGTCAGAGCCTTTCGGCTTACTTCCCGAACACCCCCGACAGCCGGGTCGGGTTCTTCGGGTCGAACTTCTTTTCCTTGTCCTTGTCGTCTTCCTTGCGGGCCGGATTTCCCGCCGGCGTCGTTACGCCAGCCGGCTTCAACATCGGGTACTGCTGGAGCAACGCCTGCAATCCCGCCTCGATGCCGTCGTCCTTCACGGTGTCCGGCAAGAGTTTCACCGCCAGTTCCGGGACAATCCCCAGCTTGCTCGCCGCCACGGCGACCTTCCCGGCGCGCGCTTCGGCCTGAGCCTCGCGAAGCTGTTTTTGCAGCCGTTCCGTTTCGCCCAGCTTCGCGTCTTCCTCTTCCTTCTGCTTCTTTTCGAACTCGGCAATCCGTTTCTGGGCCGCTTCGAGCTGTTTCTTCACGTCGTCATTTCCCCCGTCCGTCGCCGGTTGCGTTGGGGCAGCCGGCGCGGCTGGAGGAGTCGCCGCGCTCGCGGGCGCGGGAGACGGTGCCGCCGGAGGTGCGGACGGCTCCTGCGAAGGTGAGGGTTGCCCGTTGGTGGGCGTCGGATTGGCCGTTGGCGTGGACATGGTGTGTCGTCTCCCCGAAAAATGTCTGGGGCGACACTACCGAGGGGGGTGCGAGCGCAACACGTCAAAACCCACGAAACGCACAAACTGCACGATCTGCACGATCACGCAAAAACGAAACCGCCCGCCGGATTCCTCCAGCGGGCGGTCAAAATGGGTGTCCTGTCTCTATTGTCAGGATCGTCGCGGGGAGACTGGCTTGGCGAGCAGATCAGCTAAAACTTCTTCGTAGGTCATCCCGGCCAAACGTTCGAGTTCAGATTTTACGCCAGGCGAAACGGAAGGATTTTCACCGACTTCGGCACGCTCATCCAGACGGTAGCTGCCATCAGGCTGCACGGAATTCAATGGGTCAAAACGGTTTTCGCTCATAATAAAATTTCGGCCCCCCCTTTTTCATATCGAGGTGTTTTTTAAAATCCGTCCATATCTGATGCATGCTCCGTCCCTGTGCTACTTTCAGCAGGGTGATCAAGTGGCCACCATAATCTTCGGCGATCCAGTTCCAAGTATCTTCACCCGGCTCAACGCTCATAGTGTAGCGTACTGGTTCACCGTCCTCAATCGCCACCACAACCATCTCTTTGACTTCGTGTTTGATGGCAAAGGAGAAATCATCCAATGAAAAACTGCCTCCCGTTTCAGGATGATTATGGACGACGGATCGTTGGCGAAAAATGCTTTCTTCTTCCTTTGCTATATGTATTGAAAACTCATTGCCCCGTTTCCGACCGACCAACGCCCCACTCTCATCAATAGCAGCAACAACTTCCTGATCCAGTTCGAGGATATTCGACTCGAAAACCTCCCTGGGCGTTCTGAATGTCTGCTTTCCGCCTCGCAGATAGAATCGAGCCTTCTCGTCCCCGAGAATATCCGTCAACGCCCTCGGGCCGACCTGCGGACCATAACCCTTGCCATTGTCCCGGTAGCCGACGAACTGATCGAAATCAGTTATTTCCCCGTCACGATACGCCTGTAACGCCGCGGGACCGAGAATAACGGTCTGCTGTTCCTCGGTCAGCTTGGTGAATCGATTGTCCAGAGAAATTACCGCAGGAATATTTTTGGGATCATCTTCAAGGATGGGGATCGGCACGCACCGGCAGTTCGGATGCGCTCGCTGCGGCTCCTGAATCTCGAACACCTTCCCGTCGAGCGCCCAGCAGGCCGGACAGGTGCGACTGGTCCCCGCCGCTACCCAACGCCACATCTTCACGCCCATGGAACGATAGCCTTCAAGGGACGCCTCGCGCGCGCTCATCATTACGGACGAGTGGGCGGCCAGCTCGATACGCCGGGCGATGGCCGGGTCGGCCAGCCGGTTGCGTTCGTTGCCGTCCACCTTCGCCCTGATGCGGGTCACGATCCGGCGCGGCGGCTCACCGAGGGCGAGGCCCTCCTCGATGGCGGACTGCACATCCCGGTCAGCCTGTAGCTTCAGGTCGCCGGCCAGCCGACGAAAAGAGGATTCGAGCGGAGAACCGTCACCGGTCAGCCCCACAAACGCCTGGAGTTGGTCATCCGCGAAACGTCCGGTGGTCAGACTGAACGTGGAGGCCCGGTTGCCGAGGGGCGTGACGAGCTTCGCCGCACGGAGGCTTTCGCGGACGTAGGTTCCGGCCTTCTTCACGACTTCCAGTTGACGGGCTTGAGTCTGATCTGCGGCTTCGAGGGCGAGTGTCGTAATCGTCTCCGCCAGGTCCGCTTTGAACCTAGTCAGCCGCTGGATCTCATCGTTCCACGAAATCCGAGGGTCCTGGCCGCCGGCGACCGCGTCCGCCACACGATTGGCGAGTTCGTTGAGCCGTTCCGTCAACGTCTCCCAGGCTGAGTGGTACGCCTCAAGAAGTCGCATCCGCTCGCGCTCGCGGCCCTTGAGCAGGTCGCGCTGGAAATCGCGTGCAGTGGAGAACAGGTCGGACACGTTTATTTGCCCTGAGACGCGCCGGACGACACGTTGGGCGTTCCGCGCGTAAAAATAATTTGAGAACGATTTAGGCGCGATTGCCGGGTGGTTCAGAACCGATCCACGAGCCAGTCGAGGCTGCGCTGGATCAGTACCGCGACCGGAACGTCGCCGATCATCCGCTCCGCGTGTGATTTCGCGATTCGGAGACGGTCGTTCTCCTCACGGAGTCGTTCGTTCTCATCTCGCAACCCTTGGTTTTGGTCTCGGAGTTCAGCGAGATGTCTTTTTTGCACCTCAATCAAGTCGTCGCGTTCGTCGTTCATTGGAAATTCGCATTCTGCGCGAGCGTCTCCCGCGCGGCCGCGTCTTCAAGCGCTTTCTTTTCTTCTTCCTTCACCGGGTCGTAGCCAAGTTCCGAAAGCAGTGTCGCCCGTGAGACGCCGAGATTTGCCTTGATGGTCGCCGCCGACATCTGCTCGGCGACATTGCGCGGGACGATCTCGCCCCAGTGCAATTCCACTTTCGCGCCGGTGATACCGCCGATTTCGAGCAGGCCGTCCACCAGATGCCTGACCAGTCTTCCGTAAGTCCGGCGCTTCCGCTCGGTGCGACGAATCACCGGGCCGTACAGAATCTGAAGCGCGACACCGGAAAGCTGGCCGACGTTCTCCAACTTGCCCGTGACGATCTCCGGGATCTCCGTCAGTGCGAACAGTTCCTCGCGCAGCTTCGCCCGCCGCTCCTCGCCGTAGCGCAGTCCTTCGGCGTTCGTTTCGAGGTTTTCGATTTCGCCGTCACCGACGAAAGCGACCCCTCCGATCCCGATTTTCAGATCCTGCACGGCCATTTTCTTCGCAATCGTTTTCGGCCAGGCGTGGATGCGCGTCGCCCTCACCAGCATGCTGTCCAGCCGGTGGAGCGCCTTGATCAGCTTCAGGACTTGCGGGCTGAGGTCCGCTCGGCCGTAGAAGGCATTTGGCATGATCAGGTTCTGGGCCTGCATCACCGGACAGAACGAATAGTTCCAGGTCAACGGATCGCCTTCCTCAACGCGTTTGCCTTTCGGGTCGATCCCAACCCGTTGAATCGACCACCCGCCACCGTCCAGCCGTTCGTATCGCTCCTGAACGATTTTCACATCTCCGGCGGCCACAGTTTCAAGCTCGAAGGTGTGAGCGTAGGCCCTTGGCTTCGAGAAATCCTCCGCCGGGAATTCAGCGGCCCAGTTGAGAGGGTCGCCAACCTGCACCCGAGGCTTTCCGTCCTCCAGCACGATGCGCGCCCAGGCGTGGCCGAACACCCCGCCGTTTACCGCCAACTGAAACAAATCGACCCCTCGCTGCTCCTCCGGCCAGACCTCGGCCAGGAACGCATCCGCCCGCGCGTTGCCCGTGGAGATTTTCAGGTCGTCGCCGAACAGGTATTCAGCGCCCTTGTCCACGATCAACTCGGCGAAGCCCGCCTGGACGTTGTCGTCAGGCTCGTCCTTTTTGATCTTGAGCGGCGGTGGAAGTTCACCATTGTACGCACGCCAGGCTTCGCGTCCCTCAATCGAACGACGGGACTCCTCGAAGGTGCCGCCCCAAAACGTCGAGCCGGTGAGGTTCGAGGGCTGCCACATTGACCGGATCGACTGAAACCATTCCGTCAGGCCCATTGCCCATCCCCCTTTGAATACAGATCCTCGCCGTGTTCCACATTGCCCAGCCAGACCACCGACAGCGATTGCACTGCCAACGATACGGCGTCAACGAAGTCGTCGTGCTTTGCTTTCGGGAACGCGCAGACCTCGGACAGGAACTCATCCAGGAACGGATTCCGGACAACCGCGACCTTGCCGCTTTCGGCCCGCGTCGCCCAGGGCAACGCCCGTGACCGCTTGTCCTTGTCCACGCGCACCCCTTTGAAACCGATGCCCACCAGTTCGGGTTTTCGAAGGAGTTGCTGCACGGCGGCCAGTCCGTGCAGAGCCTCTTCAATGCAATGGAGGGACTGCCGCTCCAACAACATCGTTTCCCGGATGCGCTTCTCGATGTCCGGCCATTCCTTCCGCGCCCGCCAGTAGTCCCGGATGTACAGCGTCCCATCGTCGCCGACCGCGCAGGCCGCCGACGCGGTGAAGTCCGCCGTCTGCTTCGTCGAAGTAGCCAGATCGTACCCGCGCACCCACCGCAGATTGGCCGGCACATCCGCCGGGTCGAGAATCCGGAACCATTCTTTCTGAAACAGACCACCCGAACGAGAAACCGGCTGCCCTTGATACAACGCCGAAAACGCATATTCGCCCTGCCGCTTTTTGATGCGCTCCAACGCCTTCTCGTCGTACCGCTGGGGACATAACGCCTCCCCCGGTCTGCGCCCAAGTGGGTCATCTTCTTCGGCCAAGGCTGGGAGATTGATGACGGTCCATTTCTCGCCGTCTTCATGGGTCATCTCCGAAATGAGGCGCCCTGTCAGATCATCCTCATGCCAACGAGTGTGGATGACCACAACCGCCCCGCCCGGCTCAAGCCGCGTGTACACGTCCTCGTTGAACCATTCCCCAACCGTGTCGCGTGTGACTTGGGAATCAGCCGTTTTTCTTCCCTTGTATGGATCGTCGATGATGATCAGGTCCGCGCCCGTCCCCGTGACACCCGCTCCCACGCCCGCCGCCCGGATTCCGCCTTCGGCCTTCGTTTCCCATTCCTCGACCGCCTTGCGTTCGGCGTTCATCGCGACTCTGGGCTTGACGATCCGCTTGATTTTTCTTGAAAACTTGTTGGCCAGAAACTGCGAATACGACCCGATAATGATTCGAGTCGCGGGGTCCTTTTCGAGTCGCCAGGCTGCGTATCGCACCGTCACCAATTCGGATTTACCATGGCGTGGTGGAACGGAAAGGATAAGGCGCTTGATTTTGCCGGTGGTTACGTCGTCCAGAGCCTTGCAGATATAGGCGAGATGCTTGAACCGCCAGTTGTATGCGGGCGTGACTTCCTCCAACCAGTCCGGACTGAATTTTTTGACGGTCGCGCCCAGCGAAATGCCGAATTGCGCGCACACCCGTTCGCGCGTCGCCTTGAGTCGCTCAAGTGGGTCGGAATTCGTTCTTTTCGCCATAGAGCTTCCTGGCCCCGTCGATCACGTCGTCATACACATTGTTAAGTTCACGGACGAGACGCTTGCCGCGTTCGCCCGGCAGCGATCCGGCGATTCCCATCAATCGGTCCATCATCGTGCAGAACGCCTCGAAGTTATCCTTGCCCGCGTCCAGCCTCGCCAGCGCGTCCGTCGTCAACTGGCAATAGGCCCGGTGCTGCCAAATCAGGTCCGTGTCCGTTGAACCATGCGCGTCGATGGCATCCTTGATGACGCCCCGGACTTCCTCGACTTCGAGCAGCAGCTTCTCCGCGCTCGACGTGCCGGCGACCTTCGAGGCCGCGAGCAGCTTTCGCTCCAGCGCCGACTTCCAGCCGTACTTGTCCGGCCAGCCCTCTCGCGTCCCGCGCGTAACGAGGTTGTCCTTCGACCAGCCGGAATAGACGCGCCGCATCTCCGTCTCGATCCGGTCGTAATGCTGACCGTTGAAGCGCAGATACAGCTCGAAGCACATCTCCACGGCTGCATGGTCGTATTTTCGCGGCATGGGTTTACCCAGACGACGTGTCTTCTCCGCGTCGCGAACGACGCCACGCCCGACGCAGTATCCAGATGGTGCTGATCGCCGCGCCGATGAACGTCAGCAAAGACGCCCCAAGTCGGAACGCGGCGCTCAGGTGATCGATCAACGCCCAGTCCAGAGCGAATACCGTTCCGAACGCAAACCAGCCGGTTGCCATGAGTTTCACTTCCGGAACCATATCCCGCTCAAGGAGCGCGGCGATAAAGGGTTTCATTTCAGGTCTCCACCGGCGTGAACGCCACAATCCGGAACGCCGAAAATGGTGAAATCACTCGTTGTCGTCGATAGACGCCGTTACCGTTCGACTGACTGCCACGCACACCGCTCGACGTGTTGGCCTCAATGGTCGAGCCGGACCGCCTCTCCCATGCGGTGACATATCCGACGTGGCCGCCGCGTTCACGCACCCAGACGACGATGTCGCCCGGCTTGGGTTTGTATCGTCCCAGCAGCACGTCTTGAGCCGACTGCGAATTCGGACGAATCCACGACCGTGCCCAGGCGGTCCGCAGTCGGGGCGACCTGACCCTGCCCTGGTCGTTACACCAGGAGATGAAACTGGAACAGTAGTTCGACCCGACCGGCACGCCGCAGAACCGATTCCAGGTGTCGATCTCCGGTCCGCGATTGCGTTGCCGCTCAACCGTCCCGACGTATCCGGCCGCGACCGTCAGATGGCGCGGCGCTCCGGCTTTGACCGCCCGCGGCTTGGGGGCCGGAACGACCGCCGGAGGGCAGTCGCACGGACACGGATTGGCCTGGGCCGCGTCAACGACCAGCGGCAAAGCCACCGTGAATGACCACAGCAAGAGCAAGAAAAAACACTGATACCGCAACAGGGTTTTCTGAAATTTTTTCATACAGGTCCCACTCCGGAGCGCACACATAGTCGTAGAGCTGAAGGATGGTCAGAGCCAGACCAACCCCGGCCAACATGAACGCGAACGCCGAAATCTCGATGAAGGACGTGAGCGTGTACGCCACGCTCGCCGCGCCAAGCAGGTCGAGCAACACGGTAAACAACACGCGCCGCCGCCGCCGAGCAGCTTTCGCCAGGACCGGCGTCGCCGATTCATTCGGGTTGGGGAACTGCTCGCGCAGTTCGGAAATCAGTTCGGAAACATTGGCGACCGTTTCAGCCGTCGCGCTCACCGCCGGAACGGCGGCTTTGATTGCGGAGACCGCTTGTTCGAGTTGCGTGATTCGCTCGACGAGTGAAAGCTGATTTCCCATGCTGTTGCCTCCCGTACTTGACGAGCGGTGTTATGATGGGACTCGCGAAACAACTCACCCGCAAAACGCACGATTTGCACAACCTGCACGATCTGCACGATGGACACATTCCAGGCAAACCGCTCCCGACGCTCACGCCGCCATGCAGCAACTGAGACTGCCACTCCAGATTGAGCCGTTGATGAGTCTGGCCGAGATTGAGCGCCTGCTTGTGAAAACCCGCGCCATCTCACCGGTCCCGTGTCGGCACACCCTGATCGCCTATTGCGAGGACGGCACGCTCGATGGTCGGCAACTCGGCCGCAAGCGGACCTGGTACGTCACGGAAAAAAGTGTCGTGAGTTGGCTGGTCTATCTCCAGACCGGGAAATGGCCCGAAGGCATCAAGCTGATCACCGCCGCCTGAAGCACTGAAGCCCGCCAACTTGGCGGGCTTCGTCGTTTTTAGGAAATCCTGGAGTCGGATTTCCGGGGCTTCACTTTTTGCTTTCATCTACTGGCGGTTTTTCCTTGGGTGTTTCTTCCTGAACGGCTTTTTTCTCAAGATGGTCGAACCAGTCCTTAAGATTCAAACGGACGTGATACCAACAGGACAAGACGAGGAACAGCGTCCCAAACCCCAAACTGATTCCACCGAAAGCGAACCATCTCACTTTCCAGAGGCCAAACGTGATCTGGTAAATCGAAGTGAACAGACTTGAAAAAATTGTCCAGACCAAGAGGCTTCCCAGTCTGGCCAACGGACCATAGTAGCTGACGTTGAAGTGAAGCCTGACTGACTTCACATGCGCGATGTAATCCTTATCCTCAAAAATGGCCTTCAGCTCCCGCAGGAGAAGGGTTTGAGTTGAAAGGATGAACCCAGCGATTGTCAAAAACCCGGAAAACAAAGGAGTTTGAAGTTTTTCAGAATAGAGTGCGCTTACATGAACCCCCAGAAACGCCTCCATTGCCCAAAGGCCCACAAAGGCAAGGAAGACGGTCAATACCCACATTGCCCCGGTGCGTTTCATAATCTTTGTGGAGTTCAGGCCTTTAAAGGCATGGTCAAAAGGGATTTGACTTCGGGTTGCTCGGCAATGGCATGGAGTTCGGTAATAACGGAGGAGGTCTGAACGGAATTGACCAGATCTGCTGTGTCGATTCGAATCCCTCGAAGGAGCCTGTCGTAATCGTACTCCTTGAAGGTTTGCTTGTCATTCACCAACTTATACTCGGCCTCGATCCCGTTTTCATCCCACCCACTGACTTTGGCCGATTTCAATTTTCCACCCCACAATAGCCCCGTGATGCCACCGATGATGTCGTTCATTAAGCCGTGCTTTTGAAATGTGATCTGGTGCTTGATGGACTTGGACTGGCCCTCCAGGCGTCGGAAGTCATTTTCCCGAATATCGAACTGGGTTGCCTCGGTGAACTCGAAGTTCCGGATATGGGTCATTGCACGAACATAAGTCTCGAAATCCGCTGGCCGAAGTAAAACCTGACACTTCAGCGGCTGAAAATCCGCCTTCACCTGTTTGAGTTTCAAATCCGGATTTTCTTCAAGGATTTTGTCAATCGCGGCTGCCTTGCACTTCCGCCATCGTTGCGCCAAGAACATCTCGAAGCGGCCCAGGGAAGCCGACCCTTGATAATGCTGGTACAGCCCGCGTCCATAACTCGGGTTGAAAATGAAAAAGTTCAAGTCTGCCGGCTGGGTACCTTCTTCGAGGTCTTCGGATGTAATGACGAACCCCCCATCGCTGCGACGACACTTCAGTTCGCTCTGGGCATCCTTGAATGAAATAAGGACACCCCTCCACCACTCACCATTTTGAGTAATGGCGATGGTTTTTCCATCAAATTCATCACCGGTCACCTCTTCCAAACGGCTGAGAAAATCAAGAATCGGGACACTTCCAGAATCAAGGGCGAATCCAATCACTCTTGCTTTCATTTAATCGTCTCTATGGCGTCAGGATAATTTAAAGCCGGGGCGTGCTTCGTTGTTTTCACGGAAGGCATTAGGAATCCACCAGTTCATCGGCGGCCTTGCTTACCGAATTACTTCGCAAGAAACGATTTCGAAGCGTGCGGTATCAGCTTCCTTGTGCAGGAAACCGTCATTGATTTCAATCGTACGCTTTTCGCCCGGTTTGATGACTTTCTGCACGGTTTTATCGCCGACCGAATCTACCCCACCCTTGTCAACAACTTTGTTCGTTTCCGAAAAATAAATGGTGCGGTACTTGATATTCCCAAGCGGCAACCTGCCGGTATTCCGAAAAGTGACCCTCCACATCGCAACTGAACCAAATCCGCCTTTGCTCCAATCCGCTTTCACGACTTGCAATTTTTGAGTGGGGTGTTCCGCCGCCATCTGTTCAAGGTCTTGTTGAACTTTTCTTTCAGTGGCGAGATCATTCTCAATCTTGGCTTTGAGCGACTGAGCCTTTTTGAATTCGGGGGCTGACGCCGGGATTGCCCCGATGTACCGAAACGCCTCGGGCCGGTTTGTCCTTTGAAGTTCAAAGGCTTTTTGAAATTTTTGGGCAGCCGGCATTTCATCAAAGGCTTTTTGTTCCACGGCTTTCAGGCGGGCTTCTTCTTCCTTCTTGGCTTTTTCAATCGCCGCAGCTTTTTCTCCAGCCTTTGCTCTCTCCCTTTCCTGAATCTGCGCCAGGATGAAGATGAGAGTAGGGAAGCCAATGACGATTCCAATTAAAACCCCAAGCAGGATTCTGTTTTGGCGTTTGTTGGATTTAATAGCGGCAGGGCTGAGCGTGATCTGGTTGATCGGGGAGTGAAACAGAGGGGCGAACTGCTGGACCTCACGGAGTTCAACCCAGGGGTGCCCTTGCACGCAAACCTTGGTATTCGGGAAGGCGCGTCTTTCGCGAATCATCCGTACCAACTCAACCCCACTGACCACGATAACCCGCCCGTCAACAAGCTGAACCTGCCATTGATCCATAACGCCTCCAAAAGAGGTTTCGACTCCGCAGGCGGAGTCAACCTATAGTGAAAATAAAGGACTTATTAGCTTTCGCGACTCCGCGCGCGGAGTCGAAAGGTCAAAAACGTCGATGCATTCCGACAACCAGCCCCTTTATCTCGACCCGTTCGGGTTCATAGGTTTGTTCGCCATATCGAGGGTTTGAGGATTCCAGAACAATTAGTCCCCTGCGTTTGAACCAACGCTTCATGGCCGCGCCGTCCCCATCAATTACCGCCACCACCATCTTGCCTTCGGTGATGTCCAAGGTGTTGACGCAGACGATGATATCACCATCAAAAATCCCGTCACCATTCATGCTGTCCCCATCAACAATCAGAGCAAAAACCTTCTTGCCCCACGTTTTGACGTAGTCGCCGGGCACATGGACCCACTCCTCACTGTCCGGATTTATGAAAAGCGGCTTACCGGCTGCAATCTTTCCCCACACAGGTATCGCGACAAACTCTTCGTCAAAATCAATAAACCTGAAACCAATGCTTGGACCGGGCTGGTCTGTGTAAATCCCTCGTTTGATCAAACCATCGGTCACTAAATCCGCCGCAAAATCTTCTAATGGTTTCCCGACCTTTTCAGCTTCACGCCGTATCTTGTCGATAACACGCGAATGAAGGTCAGCAATAAGTGTGTTCTCTGGTGGTGTGTCAGGTGGGATGATTTTAGCGTAGGGAACCAGCCTCGCAATATCTTTGTCCAGAGTTTCCTCTTTTTTTTCTTCTTCCTCTTTTTGGACAAACATTTGCCCTTCACCAGTCAGTAGCCAATGTAAGGAGACGCCTGAAAGATGGCTGATTCGAAGAAGAGTGTCTTTTTTTGGTATTGACTCATTAGCCCAAGCTCCCACTGATGCAGGCGTGAGATTTAAAGTACGAGCAACAGCAGAAGCATTTGGGGCATTTAGTGCCGCCATACATCTTTCCAGAAAGTTTGATGGAGTTGCCAAAATTTTCCTTGACCTCTTAAGGAGACACCATTATCTTAACGTTATCAGCTTAACGCGAAGGCCAAAAATACCATGACAAACGTCCGAATCAAAAAACTGCAACTTGAAACCGGCTTCACCAATCGGCGACTAGCCGCTCAATTTGAAGTGACCGAGGTCAGCGTCTCGCGGGCTGTGAACAATCACCAGGACCTCAAAAGCCTGCGGAAGAGGATTTTCGAGTTCCTCCTGGAACAACCGAAGATCGAAGCAGAAGACCCCGTTGCTGCCTGATTGAGAAGGCGAAAGGTGTTCGATGAACTACACCCAGATCGAAGCCCAACTCCTGGACGACTGCGTTGACGCCTCCAACCGTTTACGGGAAGCCTGGAATAGCGTGCCGTACGAGAACTTGGCGGCAACCCATCCCGAGCGTTACCGCGCCGTCGTCACCGCCCACAACGAATACGCCGCCTGCGTTCAGCGACTGAACGACTACTACGCCCAGCGCAAGGCCGCCTGACCCCTCACCCCGGACCCTTTCACACCGAATCCGCAAAGCGGGCAACTGCCCGGTCGGGATTCGTGTTGCCTGAAAACGGTCACAACCGAAGGCCGAAAGGATTTTTTGATGACCTTCCTCGAAACCTTCGCCCTTTTCCTGCGCGAACTCGCGGACGCGCTCGACCCCCAACCCCCAGTCCCAACTTTAGGAGTCAATCACATGGAACTCATCAAGGCGGATTCGCCTGATCGTCTCTATTCGTTCAAGATCAACACCCTCGACAGCGAGGGCAACTTCGCCGGCGCGCGCGGTCTTCAGGACGGCGAACGCTTCGAACTGATCGCCACCGACCCCGAATTCGCGGAAGTTTTTCCGACCGACGACGCGCTCGTGTTTCGGGTCAAGATCGGCATTCCGTACCCGGATGGAACGGTCCGCCCTGGCTATCTCCGGGGAATCCTCTATGGGCGGGATGGAAGCATTCTCGCTTCCGGCAACACCGCTCCGGCGGGCATCGTTCCCGGCGACCCGGTCGGCGTGGCCGCCATCACTTTCGCCTATACCGAAATCGCCGAGCCGGTCCCGGTTCCCGAACCCACACCTTCCGCTCCCGATACCCCGCCGGTTGCCGAACCCGAGCCGGACGCCGCGCCGGTTGAAGTCGCCCCCGACACCCTCGAATTCCCCGAAACCCATGCCACGGTCGAACCGGCCCCGCCTGTTGAGACCGCGCCCGTCGATTCGCCGTCTCCGGTCGAAACCTCGGTGGATATTCCCGCGCCGGACAGCCCCGCGCCGGACACCTCCACGGTTCACTTCGAGTAATTCCTTCAACCCCGGTGGGGCGTGGTTTCGACCGCGCCTCGCCAACCTCGGGAGACTTAACGATGAGCAACCTCCTTTTCATCCGAATCTGTCCGGTTTGCGATTCGAATCTCGCCACGCGGTTCGATGAATGCCCGCAATGCGTTTCGGACTCGATGACCCGCACCCTCGAAGACCTTTCAAAAGAGGCGGGTACCGGACCGCGACGGACCACTCCACGCCGCAAAGCTATCCGCACCACCACCGCTGCGAACTGCGAAACGTTCCCGCAGAACGCCGCCTGAACTTTTTTCCCAGGTAAGTAACCAGGAGGACCCCAAATGCCATTCACGATTCTGCTTGCCGTCCATGAAAAAGATTCGGACGCCCAGCCGTGCAGCCTGATTTTCGAAACTTCTGATTTGAGGACTGAGGCTCAGTCAATCGATTTTGCTCTTCGGACTGGCGATCAACTGATCTCAAATTTTGAAGCCTTCACCAATTCCGAAGCCACCCAGGAGCTTGTCGAAGCCTGTTTCTCTCTTGCAGAGGCCCTCGCCAAATTTGGCCCGGCCGTTGCACCGTTGACAGGATGTGCGGCGTGAAAAAAGCCACTCCCGGATACCGCTTCCTGCACGCCAGCCTTCGGAGCAAATCGGCTCGTGCCGCGCTTCGTTCGCCGATGACCCGGCTCGCCGAAATGCTCGACGTGTCTACCAGCTACGTCGAGAAGTGGCTGCGCCCCGCGCCGACCGCCGACCGCCCCGGAGCGAGCGGCTACCGCAACCCGGTGGACTTCACCGACGCCATTTTCGATTTCTGGCTGCTCTATTGCCCCGTCTTCGCCGAACTGTTCGTGCGTCGGTATCAGCGCAAGCTGGTCGCCCACAAGGATCGCCAGCGTCAAGCCTTCGCTCCAACTCGCCGCGAGATCGAGACGAAGATCAGCGACTTCTTCCGCGAACAGGCAGACGTTTTCAGCGCGCTCTCCCGTCAGGCTTCCTCCGAGGAATTGTTCCAGGAATGGCTCGAAGCCCAGCACAAATTCGAGGATCTGCTTGCCTCCCTCGAAGCCTCTGAAGACCGCCGTCCCGCCCTCAAGGCGGTTTCCTGAGAAAGGACGTGCCCGATGCCCTTGGTGTCGCCTGAACTCGAAGCGCGCTTCAAGAACGCTCACGAAGCACGCCAGACCATCTCCCGGCTGATTGAGCAATCGGCCCACGATTGTGCCGTCCTCATTCGCGACGGCTACAGCATCTGGGTCGTCGAACTGGAACTGCAAAAGCTGGCGCGTGACATCAAGAGTTGCCGCGCCCTCTACACCAACGAAGGGAGCGCCGAAGAATGAAACTGGTACAACCCCGCAAGGGCCAGAAAATCACCGATTCCCAGCGTCGCGCCATCTTCGGATTGGCGAAACGCAATGGCCTCGACGACGAAACGATTCGTTCAGCGGTCGAAGCCGTTACGGGTCGAACCGTGGATTTCCAGCACACGGGCATCTCCGATCTGTCGTTCAGTGAAGCCAACGGCGTAATGGTGAAACTCGGTGGCGTGCCGTTCGCGTCGCGTGAACTGCATCGCCAACGCGCAAAGGCCGAAATCAAGCGCGCCGTCCGAAAGGGCGGAAATCCGGACATCAAATCGCAATTGGACTTGATTGCTGAACTGGCCAGCCAGCGCGAGCAGATGCGCGGCAAACCCGAAGCGTTGAAGGCGTTCTGCAAGCGGTGCATCAAGAAGGACGCCCCGACCACCACCACCGAGGCCACGATCATCATTGAGGCCCTGAAGGCGATGAATCGCCGGGAAGGATTGTGGGCGGCATGACGACACCGGGCCTGTTTGATACGCCACAGGAAAGAGCGCAACGGCTCATCAACGAGACCGCGCAATTTCTTCCCCTGATCGGCACGCTCCGCCTGATTGCCGATGACTTGTCACGCGCCTTGGGCGAGCGGCCGCTTCCGCTCGAAGTCCTCCGGGAGCGGTACGGGATGGACGAAAGAACCGTCAAGGCGTCAGTGCAGGAGTTGCGGGATGTGTTCCTGCTGCCCATCGGGAGCCGTCGCCACACGCCCGCCGGTTACTTCTGGATGCACACCCTCGAAGAGTTCCAGGACTGGCATCAGCAGTATCTCAGCCAGGCGCGGACAACCTTCGCGACCGCCTACAAGCTGGCGCGGCGTCACTGGCCGAACTACGCCGGGCAACTCGCTCTGGATTTCTCGCTGGAGGTGCAATCCGATGCCTCCTAAGACCCGCTCCATCGCCCCGCGCGAGAAGTACGTCATTGCCGCCGTCCTCGACGTGTTTCGTGTCCTGGAAGTGCTCGACGATCTCACCAGCGCCGGCACCCGCGCAACCTTCACAGAGATCGTTCAGGCCACGGGTTTCGCCGAAAATTTCACCTTCCGCGCGCTTCGCACCCTCGAAGCCGCCGGTTACGCGGTGCAGGACCGGCGGATGTGGCGAATGAGTGCCCGCGCCGCGCGCTTCAGTGATCGCATTTTCTCGGTGCTGGATTCACAACCCCGCACCAAAACAACCACCATCATCGACATTTAGGAGGACGAAATGGCACGCCCCAAAAACAACGCGCTGACGCTCGTCAATGAAGAAAAGGAAAAAAGCGCGGCCCTGATTGAAACTCATCTTTCAGCGTCTATTGCCAACCAGGAGACACAACGCGCGGCTGAACGTATCGGCGTACTGAAGGGAATCAATGCTGTTCAGCGGATGTTCGCTGCCGTGATTGACAGCCAGAAGTTGCGGGCCATCCAGTTGTTCTGCTCGGACCGCAGGAATTTGGACGCTTATGGCTGCACCTCGGTCGATCAGTTTCTGGATACCCACGGCCCTGAAATCGGAATTACCCGGCATGAGTATTGGAATCGAATCAAGCTGCTCGAATCCGAATCCGATCAGTTGTACGACGCACTGAACGTGCTGGGCGTGCCGATGAACGCACGGAAGCTGCTCACCGGTTCCGTCTCACTCTCGCCCGATGGCGATGCGTTCGTCATCGGCGACAAGACGATCCCCCTCGAAGACAAAGCCGAACTGCTCGCGACGATTTCGGCGCTCCACCGGGAACGGGTCAAGGACAAGCAGACCATCGAGACCGGGAAGGAGCAGGTCAAGAATCTGCGCCAGCGCATCGACGAGCTTGAGGAAAAGGGCACGCCCGGTCGCAACAAGGTGCAACGCACCGAACTCGAAATGGCCGCCATCGCGCTCGCCACGGTCATCACCGATTTCAATCGTGCCTATGACGATGCCCCGGTGAAAGACCGGCGCCGTGTCTGGACCCATCACGGTGGGACACTGGAGCACCTGCTCAAAGCAGCCATCAGCCGTCTGCCTCAGACGGTCGACACCGGCGTCTTTGAAGGAGTGGCGGTGAACCCGGATGCCCTCGATGACGACGATGATTTGGAACGGGGTTGAATCCCGCTGTTCTGACGCCGGGAGACGCGACCTTCAACCAGCAGGTGAACCCCAATGAACGCAATCGCTTTTTTTCCAAATCGTCGGGATGACAATCAGGAAGACGACCGGCAATCGCGGTCAACGTCGCGAGTCCGACTGGGTGAACTGTCCCAGCGGGAAATTCGTGACGCGATGGCCGGTCGGGTGGGCGAGGACGCCGCCAGTGAAGCCGCGAGACTGGCGGCTCACTACGGCGTCAGCGTTTCGCGGATTTACGCGGTCTCGCGCGAGGTCCGTGCGCAGCGGAAACCTCGCGCCGACAAGGGCAAGCGTCAGGCCGATTTGTTCGGTGATGCCGGATTGCTCTACGCGGCCCAGTTGGTGGCCCAGCGCCACTTCAAGCCTGAATTGGCGTTGCAACAGGCTCGTCTGAACGGTTTCGAAATTTCAATTTCAGACGCCACCTTTCTGCGGTTGCTTCGAGACCACGGCCTTGACCGCGGGGCCGCGCGGCGGAATCTCACGCCGTTTCGTCGCTGGGAAGCGAAAGCGCCCGGCGAAGTGTTCCAGATTGACGCTTCGGGAGTGAAAGACCGGTCGGGAATGTACTCCTGGTTCCTCGACATTCGGTCGCGCCGGATCATTAAACTCGAAGACTCCCGCAACCACCCCAACGACAACCCGGAACACCAGAGGATCTGGAAACTGACGATGAAGGACGATTTCTCGCGTCGTCAGTTCACCCGGTTTTACGCCATCCGCGCCCTGACCTCGATGGAGATGATCGAGTTTCTTCTCGCTGGATTTCGCGAAATGGGCGTCCCTCGGATGTTGTACTCGGACCGGGACAACACGATTTACAGCGAGCGCACGCAGGCCGCCGGCGAGTTGCTCAACCAGTTGTTTGCCGATTCCGGTGGATTCCGTTTGGAACGTCACACGGCGCACAACGCAAAGGCGACCGGCAAGGTCGAGAGTTCGCACAAATGGGTTGAGGAATTCGAACGTCTCATAGCACACAAGCTGACCACGACGCCCAAGTCGGCGCCGCAGCCGACCATCGAGGAACTGAACAAGTTCGCGGCGTGGATGTGCGAGCGTTACAACACGCGCGTCCACCGGACAACGGGGATGACTCCGATGGAGCGGTGGCACTCGGTGATGCACACGATGCGGATACCGCCGGACAAGACGCTGGACGCGATCTTCCGTGCGGATCGGTTCACCAAGCCGATCAATCCGGACTGTGCCATCGAGCATGCCGGCGCCCGGTGGCAACTGCCCCGGAAGCGTCCGTTTACCGACTGGGCGACCCTGGGCGTCAAGATCGACGTGCTTTTCCCGGTGGAACTCGACTGGTTCCTGGTCTTCAGCCCAGACAAAACCGAACGGTTTCAGGTGCTGAAGACTGAGCAGGTCGCCGACGCGGCCGGACAGTTCAAGGCCCCGGAGGAAACCGTCCGCCAAAAGAGTCTGAAACGAATCGAGGCAGCCTCGAAGGAACGCAAGGCAAAGATGAAGGAGACCGGCGCAACCGAGTTGACGCTCGGTTTCGACGGCGACGTTCAGGCCCCGGTGGCCGCCAAAACCCCTCGATTCCCCAAGCCCAAGCTCGAAACCGATCCCGCGCTTCTGTCGGCTCTGACGGCTGGCGCGTCGGATGTCGTTTACGGCGGTCGCCGTCTGGCCACGGCGGTCGAGGCCGCCCTGTGGCTGGTCGAGGAAGGCCACGTCGAAGCCCCCATCTCACCCGAACTCAAAGCGTGGGTGACGCGGCTGCTCCAGGGCCGCGACCACATCACCACGCAGGAACTGCTCGAAAAACTCGAAGCCCGCGAGAACAGCCCGCTGCGGGCGGTTGGAGGGAACAATGGCTGAAGCTGCTCTCAAGAGCGCGGCGCCCACGGTGGACGCCCAAAAAATTGCCCGCCTCCTGACGCGAGAGCATCAGGGGCGGGGAGTGAATATCTCCGAAATTTGTCGTCGATTGGGAGGCCCGGCTGAAGGTGCCTCCCGATCAACGGTCCACGCGCTGATGAATGGAACGGCCTCTCCCAAGGTCGTCGCCAAACTTTCAACCCGCATCCTCGCCACGTTTCAGGGTGGCGAGAGCAAGGAGACTGAATCCATGCCTGCAAATCGTAGCGTCCTCTCACCCGAGGCGCAAATCCACTTCGGCCTGTCCGGCGACCCGTTCCGCCCGCAGGTGCGGATTGAACCCTACACCAACAAGGCGCTCGACCAGGTCTACAAGCGCGCGCTGAATGCCCTCCGGTATCAGGGGTTCGTCTCGATCCTGGGCGACCCCGGAAGCGGCAAATCGACGCTCCGGCGCCGGTTGATGGCCGAATCCGCCGCGTCCAACGGGAAGCTCAGGCTGCTCTGGCCTGAGTTCATCGACCCGACGAAGGTCACCCCGACCTCAATTGTCACCTACGTCCTGTCCCAGTTGAATCAGGCTGTTCCGATGAACGCCATGGCGCGACAGGCCCGGCTCGTGCAGCACCTGGCCGACCTCGCCGGCGACGATGTGCGCGTCGCGCTCGCGTTCGACGATTGCCACACGCTGCCCGACCACACCCTGTCCGCTCTCAAGCGGATTTGGGAATGGGAATCCGGATCGTATTCGGGCCTGCTCGGTCTGCTGCTTCTCGGCCAGCCGCATTTTAAGCACCGGCTGGAACGGGTGAACTTCCGCGAAATCGCCTCGCGCCTCGATGTCGTGGACATGCCCGAGTTTCGGTCCAAAGCCGGGCGGGCGACCCCGGCGGCGTGGGAATACGTCACCTACCGCCTTGGCCTGGTCGGCGGCTCCGCCGAGGCTCTCTTCGAGCGTGACGCGGTGGACGAACTGGCCAAGGCCAATCCGACGCCTCTCTCCCTGGGGAATGCCTGCAACGCCGCGTTGAACCGGGCGTTCCTCGCTCAGGAAAAGAAGGTCACCCGGCTGATTGCCGGAGCCAAGGACGAGCCGACCGCGATCAGACTGGCCGGCTGAGAACAAAGGTGCGCGATGTCGAAGACGACTTTTCGAGATATGGGTCTCCAGTGCTGCGAGTGCAAAGCGGATTTCGTCTGGTTGGCGCGAGATCAGGCGTTCTACGCCGAGAAAGGACTCACCAACCAGCCGAAGCGGTGTAAGCCGTGCCGTGACCTGAAGAACGCTCGCCACCAACGTGGCGGGCGTGTCGTCACCGTGGCGATCTGCGAGGAATGCGGCGAGTCGTGTTCCGTGCCCTTCGAGCCGATTCACGGGACCCCAATTTTTTGCCGTCGTTGCTTTGTGCAGCACGGCCTTCAAGGGAAGTGACCAGGAAGACTCTCAACCAAGAAGGAGTCGCAGACAATGGCGAACAAAACCGTCAACAAATCTCTTTTGAAATCGAATCTCGCCCGATGGGCCGAACTCGAAAACCAACGGCTCAAACTTGCCGCGAAGCTCGATCCCATCGTCAAGGAACAGAAAAGTCTCGAAAAGGAAATCGGCGCGCTGACCCTTCCCGTGACCAATCAGCCGCCGCTGATCAAGGACTTCGCCATCGAAACGGCGAATCTGAGCTTCGACACGCGCACCGAGCGCACCGTGGCGCCGCAGCAGTGGTTCGAGCGCCTCACGAAGAAAGACCGGGATGACGAACAGTTCTGGGGAACGATCAAGGTGCTGGTCGAAAAGGCCGACAAGTACCGTCCCGTCATCGTCACCGAACTGGCGTCTGTCGCGGTCACCTACAAGCCGAAACTCGAATTGAAGTGATTGAGCGGGGGGCTGTGCGAGCAGCCTCCGGCTTGACCTTTGACATAAGGAAAGGGAGACGACCAATGGCAACAAAAACGAAAATGACCGAGGCCGAAGCTGAAGCGTACAACGCGCTTCGCGACGCCTTCGTGAAAATCCTCAAAATCGACCTGGCCCTCTACGGGCACGGAAGACTCGGCGGACAGATGCGTCCGTTCGTCGAACTCGGCGTCACCGCCGACGACCTCGAAACGTGGGAGGAGTGGTACTACGCCAACGACTGGCGCGGGAAGAAGGGTGAAACTCCGACCATCAAGATCATCACCGAAACCTATCGCCAGGCCTTCAGCCCCAAGGGCAAGTCCCCCCGGACACCTAAACCGGTCCCCGCCGCCCCGGCCCCGACCGATGCCGCGCCGGTGCTCCGGCTGCCGTCGCCGACCGAGATGTCGGTACTCGAACTCGAATATCTGGAATTTGTCGATGCCGCCGCCGAGAACATCCTGTCCTCGATGCCGGAGTTCGAAGTCCAAAACCGGATTGCCGCCGAGCGCTGGGAACTCCTCGAATCGTCCAATGCGGCGACCTATCGCCGCTGGGACGAGGATGTCCTCATCGCGCATTGTCGTCGCCTCATCGCCCGCCGCCTGGCCGAGGGGCAGGTGGGGAGCTTCGAGGATTTCTGCCGCGAGCGCGGCTTCCTGACGAAGGAGGTGGCGTGATGGGCGAGAACTCGAACATCGAATGGTGTCACCACACGTATAATTCCTGGATCGGCTGTTCAAAGGTCAGTCCTGGCTGCGCCAACTGCTACGCCGAAGCGGAAAATAATCGGCGGAAGTGGGCGACCGAAGGCTGGGGACCAGGCAAGCCTCGAAAACTCACGTCTGAGCGTAACCACTCTCAACCGTTCGCCTGGGACCGGAAAGCGAAGATTTCTGGGAAACGGCAGCGCGTATTCTGTTCGTCCCTGGCCGATTGGCTCGATAACGAAGTGCCCATTCAGTGGCTGGTCGGTCTTTTGAAGACGATTCGACGCTGCCGTCACCTTGATTGGTTGATGCTGACCAAGCGGCCGCAAAACTTCCTGGACAGGATGGAAGCGGTGTTGCGCGAACCCAAAAATGATTTGCCGGATGGGTTGAGCGACTGGATCGAAAGCTGGTTAGCAGGCAAGTACCCTCAAAATGTCTGGATGGGTGTAAGCACCGAAGACCAGGAACGCGCGGATGAACGTATCCCTATTCTTCTCTCGATCCCCGCGAAAATTCACTGGCTTTCAGTTGAGCCGCTTCTTGGTCCGATTGAACTGAACGTCTTCCTCAATCCACAGCCCTACATCTGTCCCAAACCAAACGGCGCTCGGATTGACTGGGTCGTTGTCGGTGGCGAATCCGGCCACAACGCCCGACCCATGTTGACTGAATGGGCGAGATCACTCCGGGATCAATGCGTCCGGTACGAGACGCCCTTTTTCTTCAAGCAGTGGGGAGAATTCGCTATTACGGAACGTCGGGAACTCGGAGCATCTGTTTGCGGCCAACAGATGATTGGTGAAGTGATGGAGCGGGTCGGGAAAAAAACCGCAGGGCGTCTCCTCGATGGCGTCGAATACAGCCAGTTCCCGGAGGTGGCGTGATGGTCCCAGTAAATCAATCGAAGTTGTACGCGACCGACGGCACCCACAATGGGAACTGTTTCGCCGCATGCCTCGCCTCGGTTCTTGAAGTACCGCTTTGGATGGTGCCGCCCTTCGATGAAATGTTTGCCCGAACAGGCGAGGACTACATGTTCCGGGTTGACGAGTGGCTGAAGCGGTTTTTTTGCCTTCGAAAAGTTCGGATGTCAGGCCACCACATTGATGAGCTTCCCGAGTTCTACATCGCCAACGGGAACTCATCGCGGGGCGTTCAACACAGCGTCATCTATTCCGGCGGAGCGCTCGTCCACGACCCTCACCCAAGCAAGGAAGGAATCAAGGGGGTACTTTGGACGTGGCACTTTGAACCGATCAAGCGAGAGGATGTGGCTCAATGAATTTCGGGTCACTTTTCTCAGGGATTGGGGGGATTGATCTCGGGCTGGTACGGGCCGGGATGACGCCGATCTGGCAATGCGAGATTGATCCCTTTTGCCGGGCTGTCCTGGCGTCGAATTTTCCCGGAGTCCGGTGCTATGACGATGTTCGAACCCTCGATTTCAAACGAATCACCCCCCCCACTTGCTGGCCGCCGGATTCCCCTGCCAGCCAGCCAGCGACGCCGGACATTTCAACGGACAGCGTCATGATTCTTGGCTCTGGGACTACGTTTGGAAGGCTTGTCGCGATCTACGACCATCAATCGCGCTTCTGGAGAACGTCCCAGGGCTGCTTACCGTTCAAGACGGAACAGCCTTTGGACGTGTCCTTTCCAGTCTGGCCGAAATCGGGTTCGATGCGGACTGGACGGTGCTACCAACGGTACTGGTCTCCGGTAGCCCCCACTACCGTCGAAGAGTATTCGTGCTGGCTTACCCCTCTGACCTCCGATGCCAAGCGGGCGAAATTCTCAATTGGGCAGTTGATGAAGCACGAACTCAAAAACTTGCAACATCACCATGGACGGGGCGGATTGTTCGTTCAGATGGCGGGCGAATTTTCCGGGTACCCGACTTTGAATTTTGTCAGATGGCTGATGCGTTTCCCGAAGAACTGGATCCGCTGATGGCTTACGGCAACGCCGTCGTGCCCGATGCTGTTGAGTTGATTGGCCGCGCCGTGATGGAGGCGTTCGGATGAAATCGTTTAGATATACCTTCTTGGGCGACCGGGCCACCCGGCCAGAGCTTCGGGGGATGCAGTGCGATCCGGTCCGGAATGCCCAAGGCAAGTGCATCGTCTCCGTCAAATTCGCGACGGCCGCCGTGGTCGATGCCCAAGGGAAGCTCTGGATCGTCCCTCGACGAAGGCTCAGATTGAACAACCCCACCAACGACAAAGCCCGCCAGTAACGGCGGGCTTCCATTTTCTCAGCGGGTCGGCAACACTTTGACGGAATCAAATTCTGTGGCGTCCTGTCCCTAATTCCGGGCTTCCGACTCTGCCAATTATCGTGTTTCGAACGGTTTAGTTATCGCGTCCCCCCCTAGTTTCGCCATTCGCAAGTGACCACTGAAACCGGGATGAGAATCAATATCCCAAGCCCGATCAGGTTTTGCTTCAAGGACTTCCGATCCAAAAACTTTCCGCTCATCGGATTCCGCCTTTCGGTTCAAACCGGACAACTTCCGGTAAGGTTTTGCAATCAGACGCTGTCGGTTATAATTTTCCAACGTTTCCAAGAAAAATCCTGCCGCCCCACGTTTCAGGGAGTCCGTTCGATGACGCGCCTTTTCAGAATCATCATGGTCGCGGTGTTGGTGTGTATACCCGCAGCCCTGGCGAGGGGGCAATCGGCGTCCGGTGCGAGTTTTACCCGCCTCACCATCGAACAGGGACTTTCCCAGAGCACGGTGACCTGCATCGCGCAGGACAAGCAGGGGTTTCTGTGGTTCGGCACGGGTGACGGGTTGAGCCGGTATGACGGTTACACGTTCAAGAACTACCGGCGTTCAGTCAACGACCCCAAAAGTCTGAGCGGGAACCTGATTTATTCGCTGTACGCCGACCCGGACGGAAGTCTCTGGATCGGGACCAGCGACAGCGGCCTGAGCCATTTCGACCCGCGAACGGAATCTTTCACTCGCTACCTGCACGACCCGAACGACCCCAGGTCTCTGAGCGCAAACACGGTTTACGCGATGGTTCGTGACGGTTCGGGCAAGCTTTGGGTCGGCACCAAAAAGGGGATTTCCAAGCTCGATACGACAACCGGGAAGTTCGAACGGTTCGAGCCGGATTCAGCGAATCCCGGCAGCCTTGGCGGTTTCAAGGTGGTCGGTCTGGTTCTGGACTCGGGCGGCAGGCTCTGGGTGGGCCATGAAAAAGGGCTTGACCGGTACGACCCGGCGACCCGCACGTTTACCCATCACGAAAGCGCGCCGGGACCCGACAACGCCGCAATTCCGTTCGTCGAATGCACGGGTCTGTTCATCGGGAAAAACGGACTGCTGTATTACGGCACGGGAGCGAACGGGTTCATCCGTTTCGATCCGGCAACCAATCGGGCCACGCATTTCAAGAATGACCCAGGCAATCCCCAATCGGTTTCGGCGGGAAAGATTTTCGCCATTTGCGAAGACCACCTGAATCGGCTCTGGATCGGAAGTTACAGCAACGGACTTGACCGTCTGGAAAGCGACGACCGGACGTTCACCCATTACCGGTTGAATCCGTCCGACCCGGAAAGCATCGGCGGAAACAAAATCTGGGCGATTCTCGAAGACCGCTCGGGCGGACTGTGGGTCGGCATCGAGACGGGCGGCGCAAACCGGTTGAATCTGGTCGAACCCAAGTTTCGACGATACCTCTCGACCACCGGAAACGGCGGCAGCCTCAATCACATCAACGTCTGGGGATTCACGAAAGGCCCCGGCGGCCAGTATCTGGTCGGAACGGATGAAGGTCTCTTTTCCTTCGACCCGGTCAAGGGCGTCACCACGCCCCTGAAAGCCGTCGGAACGCCACCCGTTCCAATCGGAGCCAAAGTCGCCGGGATGTTTTATGACCGACGGGGCACGGTCTGGATCGGCATGGACGATTTCCTGGTCCGGTGGGATACCGCCACCGGGAACGTCGAAAAACTGTCCACCGCGCCAGGTTTGCCGCCGGATGCCCTGAAGTCGGCGATGTGGTTCAGGGAAGATCGAATGGGAAGGCTCTGGATGGGTTGCTCGGAAGTCGGCGGGGCCGCGGTATTCGACCCCGACGCGAAAACGTGGAAGTTCATTCAAGCCGAGGGCACCGGGCCGGCGGGACTTCATAATGATCCGGCCCCTTTTTCCTTCGCGGAAGACGGCGACAAGGGCGTCTGGCTGGGATTTCACAACGGCCTGTTCCGGTACGATTACGGCACCGAAAAACTGACCCGATTCCCGGAAACGACCACGAGCGATTCCTTGAAGGAAATCACCGCGATGAGCCTGCTGGTCGATAAAAAAGGGCGCCTGTGGGCCACCTTCGAAGGCGCGGGTCTCAGTCTCTTCAATCGCTCGACCGGGACGTTCAAGAACTACACCACCCGCGACGGACTCCCCAACGACGTCGTTTATGACATTCTCGAGGACAACGACGGAAAACTCTGGCTGACCACCAACTCCGGGCTTTCGCGCTTCGATCCGGAAAAGGTCGAGTTTCGAAACTTCGATTCGCGCGACGGCCTGCAAAGCAACGAATTCAATTCCGGCGCGGCCTACCAATCGCCCGACGGCTTGTTTTTCGTCGGCGGCATCAACGGTTTCAACGTCTTCAAACCCTCCGACATTCGCGAAAACGGACTTCTCCCCCCGATTGCCATCACCGGTTTCAAGATCGCGGGGGACTCCACGCCAAGGGTACTTTCCGACGCCCTTCTGCAACTCGATTACCGGCAGAACAATTTTTCATTCGATTTCGCCGCGTTGAACTTCAACAAGCCCGAGAAGTGCCAGTATGCCTACCGGCTCGAAGGCTATGACACCGACTGGATTCAGTCCGGAACGCGCCGTTTCGCGTCGTATACCAACCTCGGTCCGGGCGATTACACGTTTTGGGTTCGGGCAACCAATGAAGACGGGGTCTGGAACGAAAAAGGGACCTCGGTCCACATCCGCATCACGCCCCCGCCGTGGGCGACGTGGTGGGCCTACTGCATTTACGCCACCCTGTTCGCGGGAGGCATTGCCGGGGTTTTCGGCCTTCAATCCAAATGGGTTCGTGATCAGGCGGTGCTGAACGAAGCCCGCCTGCGGGCCGAAGCCGCTGAACAGCTCGCGCTTCAAAACGAAGAACTGGATCGCAAAAACAAGGAACTGGCGCAGGTCAACGAAGACCTCGTCGCTTCGCAACGGCAGGCCGACCGGATTTTCTCGGCGCTGGCCGAGGCGCTTCCCGGAACCACGCTCGACGGCAAATACCGCCTAGAGGAAAAAATCGGCGCGGGTGGGTTCGGGGTCGTGTTCCGGGGCATGCACCTTGCACTGAATCGCAACATCGCGGTCAAGGTGTTCAAGCCGATTGCCCACAACGATTCCGCCGAAGCCATCGAACGGTTCAAACGCGAAGGGGTTTCCGCTTCCCGTCTCAACCATCCCAATATCGTGACGGTTCTCGATTCGGGTGTGTCGGAAGAAGGCATTGCCTACATCGTGATGGAATTGCTGCGCGGGTTTTCACTCAAGGACGAAATTTCGAAGGTTCTGCGCCTGTCGGTCGAGCGCTCCCTCAGAATCGCCATCCAGGTCAGCAATGCGCTGGCCGAAGCCCACCGGGCGGGCATCATCCATCGCGACATCAAGCCGGAAAACATCTTCATGAACGTCACCCCCGATGGCGAGGTGGTGAAGGTGGTGGACTTCGGCGTGGCCAAAATGGTCGGTGCCGGGAGTGAAATGTTCGACGGAAAACTCACCATGACCGGCGGTTTAATCGGGACCCCGATTTACATGGCCCCGGAACGCCTTGAAGGGAATCAGTTCGACGGCCGTTCCGATGTCTACAGCCTGGGCGTGACCCTTTACGAAATGCTCTGCGGGCGACCGCCCTTCCGGACATCCGAAGGAAATCTCTGGCAGATCGTCCTCGGCCACTTGAAGGAAGTTCCGCCGCCACCCCGCAAGTACGCCCCGAACGTTCCCGTCGAAGTCGAATCGCTCGTCCTGCGCGCGCTGGCGAAGAATCCGATGTCACGGCCCACCGCCAAGGAGTTCTTCATCGAACTCACCACCCTTTCGGAACAGTTGAAAGCAATCGGATTCATTGGCGAACCGGACGAATTCGCGGGCCTCCCCGACGGTCAGCCGGAATTCGACGAGGAAACCCAGCCGACCTATTCGACCCGCAAGTTTCAGGGGTCGGTGGATCGCGGCCTGCTGCCGACGGAATCCTTTTCACTTCACGGTGACGACGCGACGCTCGGCTCGGGTGAATCATGGTCGATTTCCGATCTCACCAAACTGCGTGACGCCGAGGGCGGCACAGAATCGCGTCGGCCCAGCCTTTCCTAGCGGTTAGTGGTTAGCAGTTAGCAGTTAGCGGCTTGCGACTGATTCGACTTGAAAGAAACGAAGCGGTTGGTTACCAAGACACGCCGTGGTAAAAAAAACGGCTTTTTTCAACTAACTACTAACTACTGCCCACTCCAATGCCCTACGCCTGCCTTTTGTTCGATCTCGACGGGACGCTCGTCGATTCCCGCCGCGATCTCGCTTTCGCACTGAACCAAATGCTCGACCGGATGGGATTTTCCACGGTTGAACTTGATGAAGTCAGTCGTTTTGTCGGCGACGGCGCGCGCAAACTGGTCGAACGGGGGCTGCGGACCGCCCTCGGTGATTCGGTGACGGAAGACATCGTTTCCGAGGGACTGGAGCGATTCAAGGAAGCCTACGGCGCGTGCCTGCTCGACACGACCACCGCCTACCCCGGCGTCGCCGAGACGCTTGCGACGTTCGAGGGTCTGCCGATGGGAATCGTGACGAACAAACCCCACGGCTTTTCGGTGACCATCCTCGAACACCTTGGGCTGGCCCGTTTTTTCAAGGTGGTGGTCGGCGGCGATTCGACGCCGGAACGAAAGCCGTCGCCCGTCCCCGTTCTTGAAGCGCTGAAAGCCTGCGGCGTGGAACGGCCCGAAACGGCACTGATGATCGGCGACAGCGCGAACGACATCCTTTCCGGCGCGGCGGCCGGGACGCGGACCTGCGGCGTCACCTACGGCTTCCGCGATCTCGACGAACTCAACCGGGCCGGGGCGAATTTCATCGTCGGCGACTTTCCGGGCCTTCTCCCCATCGTCGGACGGTGACCGGAGTCAACCGGGAAGCCGCATGTAATAAAGGATCGCGCGCGTACGACGGGGAAAACCCCAAAGTTCCGTGAACCGGCTGATCGGATTAGCCATTTTTGCCGTTCAAAATCCGGAAGGAATGACAATGTTCCGGGTTTCCCGCTACACTCGGCCCGCACCACCAAACCCCACCCTTCCGGGAAGCACTCATGCGCCGAATCGCCGTCTACGGAGGGAGTTTCAACCCTCCGGGTCTCCACCATCGCCGGATTGTCGAAGCCCTCATTCCCCATTTTGATGAAATCGTCGTCATTCCTTGCGGGCCGCGTCCCGACAAACCCACGACCAACGATGTTGACTCGGTTTTTCGCGCTGCGATGACCGATCTCGGCTTTCGTGGCCTGCCGAAAGTGACCATCGACCCTTCCGATCTGGAACAGGCGGTCTTTTCCCACACCGATGAACTTGAAAAACGCTACCACCAGTTCGGCGAAGTCTGGCTGGTCGTCGGGGCCGACCTGATCGAAGGCGGCAAGGAGAATCATTCTCCCATCCAGCGGTTCTGGCAGAACGGAAAGGAACTCTGGCGGTCATCGCGGTTTGCGGTGATGGTTCGGGAGGGTGAAACCTACGACGAAGCCGACCTTCCCCCCTACGGGCGAGCCTTTCGAACCTCGAACCACAGCGAATCAAGCGCCGACATCCGCGAAACGGTGTATCTGCGAAAGCCGTTCGCCCATCTGGTTCATCCGGAGGTGGCGTCCTACATTGAACGCTACGGCCTCTATCGCGGACGCATTCCGAGCCGGGTTACCCGCCTTTCCCTGCACCAGCCACGACTGCTCGTGTATGCCGACCCGCGAAATCCGAAATCCCAGGCTGTGGTCGAACGGTTACGACCCCACATCGACGAAACCAATCCGAATTGCGTGGTCGCCGTCGGCGGCGACGGCACGATGCTCGACGCCATCCGGGCGCACTGGACCAAACGGCTTCCCTTTTTCGGAATCAATACCGGTCATCTCGGCTTTCTTCTGAACAACCTGGAGGAAGTCTTCGAAAACGGTTTTCCGCCGGAAGAAATGATTCTCCACCAGATGCCCCTGCTCTACGTCGAGGCGGACGGACCGGACGGAATTACCACCTGCACGGTTTCCTTTAACGATGCGTGGGTCGAACGCCACGGAAGCCAGTCAGCCTGGGTCGAAGTGAAGGTCAACGATGAAGTCCGGATTCCGAAACTCGTCGGGGACGGCATTCTCCTTGCCACCGCCGCCGGTTCGACGGCTTACGCACGCGCGATGGGCGCGCCGCCCCTGCTCGCCGACACGCCCGCGCTCGTCCTCGCCGGGTCGAACATCATGTCGCCGACCAACTGGAAGTTTGCGCTGATTTCACTCGACGCGGAGGTCGAATTCCGGTCGCTGGACCCCGTCAAGCGGCCGCTCATCGGGTACGCCGGGGGAATGTCGCTCGGCGAAATTCATCGAATGCGCATTCGGGCCAGCCGAATCGCCACTGTCGAACTTTCGTTCAGCCCGCATCACGACATGGCGGAAAAAATCATGAAGGTTCAGTTTCCGGTTCCGTCTTCAATTCTGTAAAACCGGCGGATTCCTCAGGTCGCCTCACGGCTCCTTTTGAAGGTCTGCGATGAATACCCACAAGCACACACATGGTCGCCTGTTCCTTCTCGCGGTCCTCGCGCTCCTCGGTTTCAGTGTTCCGCTTCGCGCGCAGGACGTTTCAAAGCCGCAACCGGTCCAGTTTGAACGCCGGGTCGAAATGATCCCGATGCGCGACGGGGTCAAACTCAATACCGTCATCTTCATTCCGAAAAACGCCGCCGAACCGCTCCCGATTCTGATGCAGCGGACGCCCTACGGCGTGAGCGGCGGCACGGCTGAAGGTTTGAACCGGTCACAGGCGGAATTGATCCGGGACGGCTACATCTTCGCGTTTCAGGACATTCGCGGAAAGTTCAAATCCGAAGGCGAATTCCAGATGAACCGCCCGCCCAAACCCGAGGGCGACCCGAAGGGCGTGGATGAAAGCACCGACACCTACGACACAATCGAATGGCTGGTGAAAAACGTCCCGAACAACAACGGCCGGGTCGGGATGTTCGGGATTTCCTACCCCGGCTGGCTGGCGGTGATTCCGCTCATCAACCCCCATCCCGCCTTGAAAGCCCTTTCCCCGCAGGCGGTGATGGGCGACACCTGGCTCGGCGATGATTTCTTTCATCAGGGCGGATTCCGGCTAAGTTATGGCTATGAATATGTTTACGGGCTGGAAACGGCCAAGGACGAAGTCGATCCCGAGTTCGACACCTACGACACGTTCGAGTGGTATCTGAAAAAAGGGCCGACCTCGAACCTCATCAAACCGACGCTCCCGACGTGGCGCAATTTCATCGAACATCCGAATTTCGACGAATTCTGGAAACGGCGTTCGGCTTCGCACTACCTCAAATCGGTCACGGTCCCCACCCTGCACGTCGCGGGCTGGTTTGATCAGGAAGATTTTTACGGACCGATTCAGGCGTATCTCGCGCTCGAAAAAAACGACCGGAACAACCTGAACTACATCGTGGTCGGTCCGTGGAATCACGGCGCGTGGGCGCGCGGCGAAGGTGACAAACTGGGAAATCTGGAGTTCAAGCAGGCGACGGCCCGTTACTTCCGCGAGAAAATTCAGGCGCCGTGGTTTGCATTTCATTTGAAGGGCAAGGGAAAACTCGATTTTCCCGAAGCCCAGATGTTTGAAACAGGCAGCAACGAGTGGAAATCCTACGCCGCGTGGCCGCCGTCGCCGATGACCGAGAAACGCGGCCTCTATTTCCACGCGGACGGAAAACTGTCCTTCGACCCGCCCACGGAAACGGACGAAACCGCCGCCGATACCTACGTTTCGGACCCAGCGCACCCGGTCCCGTACCGGAAACGCCCCATCGAGCCGACCTACTCGCCGAAAGGCTCCGGCTGGTACACCTGGCTGACCGAGGATCAGCGGTTCGTCCACAACCGGCCCGACGTTTTAAGCTGGGAAACGGACGTTTTGACGGAAGACGTGACCATCACCGGCGAAATCATGGGCCGGCTGTTTGCCTCCACCACCGGTTCGGACGCCGACTGGATCGTCAAGCTCATCGACGTGTTGCCGCAGGACATTCCCGACAATCCGAAAATGGGCGGCTACCAGATGATGGTGACGAGCGAAGTTCTGCGCGGGCGGTTTCGCAATTCGTTTGAAAAACCCGAAGCCATCACACCGAATCAGGTCACGCCGTTCAACATTTACCTGCACCACAAGGACCACTGCTTCAAAAAGGGCCACAAAATCATGGTTCAGGTTCAAAGCACCTGGTTTCCGGTGATTGACCGCAACCCGCAGACCTTCGTTCCGAACATTTTCGAGGCCAGGGAAGCAGACTACAAAGCGCAGAACCACAAGGTTTTCCGGTCGCGGAAGTTCCCTTCCCACGTCGAAGTGTCCGTGGTGAAAAAGTAGAGAACGTTCAAACCGGCCGGGATTCCACGCACCGCTCAATCCGTCAGGGTTGGGCGGTTTTCTTTTCCCCGCCGACCGTCAGGAGATGAAAAAGCGTCCCGGCCAAGGCGACGTAGGTCCCCAAGTGCGACAATGGGGTCGAAAGGTCGCGGGCGGGAGGCTCGATGAAGAATCCGGCGAGAAAAAGACCGGTCGCGGCGGACAGGAGCGCCGATCCGACGATTTGAAGGTATTTCCGCCAGCCCGAATGGGCCACGACCAGATGCACCCCGAGCAGGACGTGGGAAAGCCCGGAAAGCATGAGGAAAATGTGGCGGGTCCGGTAGAGCAGCCGGATCCCGACCTCAATTTCCCGAGTATGAATGTAGCGGCCCATGTATTGCCCGGTCAGAATGAACATGATCAGGGCGAAAATGCCGAAAATCAGGTGAAATCGTTTCATTTCAATATGTTGCGAGCATCAGCCGACCCACAGGACCTGTTCGATGAACGCCCCTTTGTGAATCCGTTCGGATTTTCCCGATGGGTCGAGCCGGTAAATGGCGCTCCCGTTCGAGAAACCCACCGTCCCGTCAGGCGCGAGGTCAAAGGAAAGGACGCCTTTTGCGACCACATCTACATTGCCACCCGGCGACCGTCTGACGAGTTGCCACGAGGACGGAACGAGTCCCTCGTTTTTATTCCGGTTTTTCTCGGCGTCGCGGGCGGCGTCGCGGGCGTCGAGCAGGTTGTCCCAGATCATCATCCGGCGAATGTCCATTTCCTGCTGTTTTGCCCCCTGGGATGAAATCAGGGGCTTGCCGGAATAGCGTACGGTGAAGAAGTTCAGCCACTGAACAATCGCTCCGGCCAGCCGGAACGGGAACAGGATGATGTCCAGCAGCAACCGGACCGGGTTGAAGCCTTCCCCCTTCGGTTTCCGGTGCGGACGCCGAATGCAGTACAGCGCCCCGTCGGCCGTCATCCGGGGGGCCAGAAAATCGTGGGCTTCATCTTCGAGAACCGTCGCCATTTCTCCCGATTCCAGATCGACCGTGTGAATCGAAAAATGCGACTGACCGCCGAAGTTGCCGTTTTCATCGCGGCCGATGCCGGCGGACTGGTAAACCACGGTTTTCCGTTTGCCCGGTACCCACGAGGGATTCACGTCGATGGAATCCCCTTCGGTGACCTCGAACATTTCAACGCCGTCGGTCCCGAGGACGACGAGGTTCGCCAGCGGCCCGTTCATTTGTGAGCAGACAATCAGGTTCTGCTCGGAATTCAGCGAAAGGTGGCGCAGCACCGTGCCCGCGTCGTGAAACAGACGGCGTTCGCTTTTTTCTTCAAGTTGAAGCGAAAAAACGCCCGCAATGTCGTCGGTTTCGAGGCTGTAGAGGACTTTTCCGGGTGCTTCCCCGCGACAGATGCTGGTCATCGCAATCCGCATCTGTCCCGGGTCCTTCAACCCCGCGCCGAACATCGCCGAACCGCCGAGCATGAACCGCGCGCCGGTTCCCTGGGTTTTCCATTCATTTTTCTGGCGGAGTTCGAGGGCGCGCTGGCGGACCTGCTCGCCAAACTGACTGGTCAGAGTCCGGTGTCCCCCGGATTCCGCCACGAGATTGAGTTTTCCGAGTGAAAGGTAGGCGATTGAAGCCATGGGACTCCGGTTCAACAAGAAAAATAATGTGGTGACGAAAGGTAGCCATCCTAACTGGACTTTTGCAACGCTCAGTTCGCGGGAAACGGGCGGATGGCCCGAAAAAACCGGTTTTGGAATTGGCCCCCGGAATGAAATCTGAAGAAAAAAACTCCCCAAAATGAAGGGGGCGGGGTTTCCCCCGCCCGTTGACCATCAGCCGTGAAGGATGTGGTTCATCCTTCGGTGTGGGCTTCCAGTACCCGAAGCAGGCGTTGCCGCTGGAGCAGAACGTCCTGTCTGGCCTTGAGGAAGTCTTGAAGTGCCTGATCCGATGACTCCGAGCGGACCCGCCGCAACGCATCGCGGCTGGCGTTCCGTGCGCGGACGAGTTCACGCATCAGGCGGTCCAGAATTTCGACGGTTGTCCCGCCGAACCGTTCTTCGATGTCCTTGACCCGATTGGTTCTTTTCATTGTTTTACCCATACCAATCTTCTCCGGTAAAAGTGAGAGTTTTTTTTGAAGCGGATACCGGTACATAACGACCGCATCCGTCAAAAGTGCCAAAAAAATTCCAAAAAATTGGATTTTTTCGGTAAAACCGTCACTTTTGTACCGAATCAGCCGGAAACTCCAGCCGTACACCCGAGTTTTCGGGTAACGATTTCGTGGAGCCGGTCAAAGTCGATTGGTTTTTCGAGGTAGTCACCGACCGTCAGTTCGAGTCCTTCCTCACGGACGAACTCGATATTCGATTGCGCCGAAATGACGATGGTCGGAACTTCACGAAGGGTTTTGTAGTGATCGCGCTCCTGGATGAGCGTCATCACGCCCGGTCCGCTGATGCCGGGCATCATGATGTCGATGATGAGCAGGTCGGGTTTTTCGCGTTTGAGCGCCCGAAGGCCCGCCAGTCCATCGTTTGCGGTTTCGACGACATACCCTTCGGCGGACAGTTCGTCCTGAAGGAGATCAAGCACGTCCTGGTTGTCATCGACGACGAGAATCCGCTTTGACTGCTGAGACATGAAAATCCGTTCGGGGGACGGGGAGGTGCCGCGCCGAAAACCAGGGTCGGAATTTCGGAATGAGCGGAAGGCGATTCTTTCAGCCTTTTTTCAATGTATACCGAAACCGGGTGGAATCGGAAATCGGATTCAGGCGAGGGAAAGCAACCGATTGACGGTCAGCACCACGTTTTCGGGATCGACCGGCTTTGAGAGGTAGAAATCGCACCCGGCGTTTCGAAAAATCGTTTCGTCATCTTCCATGGCATGAGCCGTGAGGGCGACGATCGGGATGTGGGCCGTTTCCGGGTCCCCCTTGATCCGCCGGGTCGCTTCGAGACCATCCATCACGGGCAGCGAAATGTCCATGAGAATCAGGTCGGGTCGGAGGGCATGGGCCTTTTCGACGGCCTCCCGACCATTGACGGCGACCTCGACCTCGAAATTCTGGAATTCGAGTTCGATGGTCAGAATTTCGCGGTTTTCCGGACTGTCTTCAACCACGAGAATGCGTTTCAACACGGGCGTTCCTTTTGTTTCGAACGTTAAGGAAAAAGGTTGGGAAAATGAGTGTCCGGCAGGGCCTTCAGTGGGCGAGTTCCGCCCCGGATCGGTCGGGAACGACCGGAGCGCCGTCGGCACGTTCGAGTTTGCGGAGATTCTGGAGAAGCCACGCTCGATCCACTGGTTTGGGGTGGTATCCGATGACCATCGGGTAATCGAAGGCGGAAAGCGCCGTGCGCCGGTCGGCCTGACTGACGACGATGACCGGCGTGCGACAGAGCGAGGAGTCGTCCCGCAAGCGGTCGAGCAAAACCATTCCGCCCACCCCCGGAAGTAAAAGATCAAGCACGATGGCCTGCGGACGGAGAATTCCGGCCAGTTCCAGCCCCTCGCCCACATTCTTGGCCCCGATGACCGTATAATTTGCGCCTTCGAGCATTCCCTTGAGGATTTCATGGGAATCCGGCTCGTCGTCCACGCACAGGATGATGTGGTTTTCCCTCGGAGAAGGATTCGGAAACATCGGTTTTTCAGTGGCAACCGGGGTTTCGGACGAATGAATGGTCCTCGGAAAACGCAACCGGAACGTCGATCCCTGGCCGACCCGGCTTTCGACTTCGACCGCCCCCTCGATGATGGTCATGTTTTTCCGGACGATGGCGAGGCCGAGACCGGTTCCGCCGAATTTCCGGGTGGTGGAGCCGTCAACCTGGCGGAATTCCTCGAAAATATGGGGCAAATCCTCTTCCGAAATGCCGATTCCGGTGTCCCGAACCTCGATGGTGAAGGCGTCGGAGTCGGGATGATATTTCGCTTCAACCGTCACCGAGCCGTTTTCGGTGAATTTCACGGCGTTCGAAATGAGGTTCGTCAACGATTGCCGAAGCCGCGCGGCATCCGTTGTAATCACCGGAAGCCCTTCCGGAACAATAATTTCTAGTTCGAGGCCGCGTCCTTTGGCGAGAGCGCCGAGCGGTGTCACGGTTTCATCGATGAACCGGTCGAGGTGAAGGTCGCCGACCATGATTCCCATCTTCCCGGCGGCGATTTTTGAAAAATCGAGGAACGTGTTGATGAGTTCCAGCAGATTTCCGGAGTTCTCCGAAACGCGGGTGATGGCTTTTATCTGTTTTTCGGAGAGCGAGCCGTATCGCCCGCGCATCAGGAGCGACGAATACCCGATGATGGCGTTGAGGGGCGTCCGGAGTTCGTGCGACATGTTGGCCACAAATTCCGATTTCAGCCGATTGGTTTCCATGACCGCGATATTCGCCGACCGCAGGTCCTCGTTGATTTTGCGCAACTGTCGCTGGTTTTCGTAAAGCTCGGAATTGGCCAGCAGGAGTTCCTGGTTGGCGTTCATCAGTTCGGCGGAGCGCTCTTCGACCTTGTCTTCAAGGCGCTGGGTGAAATCCTCCAGTTCCTCGACGTAGGCATGAAGCGTCTGGCGCATCTGGACGAACGATTTCGTGAGATAACCGAGTTCGTCATGGGCTTCGACATTCGAAACCGGGTAGTCGTAGTCACGGCGGGACATGGCCCGGATGCCTTCGACCAGGCGACTGAGCGGCTGGGTGACGAAATGCCGCAGAATCAGCGAGAAAAATCCGATGATGAACAGTCCGGTCAGAAAGACTTCGAGAAAAAGGGTTTTGAAGTGATCGACAATGATCGTGTTGAGCCGGTCGGCGTGACTTTTCACTTCAAGAACGGCCACCACCGTTCCAGTGCGGTCGCGTACCGGGGCGAAAGCCGAAATCCAGGCCCCCCCCTGATCCTCATAAAGCAGCGTATTGGTGGCTTCGCCCTTTTCAAAAGCCTGGGCCGCCTCGGGGCGAACCTGGATCGGGCTGCCCTTTCGGGTTGGTTCGTGGCTGTGAAAACCCGTGAAATACCCCTTTTCGGCCCGGATGATGGTGGAAACCGAACCGTTGAGTTCGTTGACCTGCTCGATGGTTTGCAACTGAGTGCAAACAGCGCGGATTTCCTGTTCCGTCACGGCCTGACGGACGAGCCGTTCGTGGGCGTCGCCATCCATGAAGGTGGTGGCGGTGGTGGCGATGTGCCGCATCTGGCGGCTCTGTTCGATGATCCGGTCACGGCGGAGATTCCGGTAGAACAGGTAATCCACCCCGAAAATCATCGGGGCCGCCACCAGGAGGGTGATCGAAAGGATTTTGTAGTGCAGCCGCCCGCTGAAGGATTGTTCCTTGACATCGAGTGGCGGCGGTGTGGGACGCGATTCCATTTCCCTTTTCGGCTCGCCGGAAGGTTGTTCATTGGAGGTTCGAAAAAATACCAAAAGATCGGGGAAAACGACACGGCCCGCCGCGGAAACCGTCGGCGGACCGAAAAAAACGACCTGAATCACTTTTTCTAACCGGCTTTTCGAATTCCGGCTTGGTGTTCGGCCAGGAATTCGCCCGCCCCGTCTTTCCCCATGTAGCGTTCGAGCGTCTTGCGGTCGGTTTGGGCAAGGTCAACGAAAATCAGTCCGTCGAGCGCGTTGTTGAAGTTGGGATCGACGTTGAAGGCAAGCAGTTTTCCGCCAAGTTTCAAATATTGCCGAAGCAGCACCGGTACGCCCTTGGCATCCGGTTCGATATCGGCCACGAAATCCGAAACTTCTTCAATATCAGTGGCCTGAATCGGTTCGGGGCGTCCGAAAAGCGTCTCGGCGAGGGTCGCCGTGAGCGGCTGGTAAGGGGTCCGCGCGCGAACCAGCTTGGCAAGTTGCGGCAGGAAATTCTGTGCCTTCAGGAATTCGACCATCATCCGCCGCGAGGCCGAGTGATAGTCGTTGGTAATGCTGACCGGGCCGAACAGGACGCGGTAATGGGGATTCCGCACCACAAACCGCCCGATTCCCTTCCACAGCAGCAGCAACGGGGCGTAACCGCGCTGGTATTCCTCGATGACGAAACTGCGGCCGAGTTCGAGCGCCGGACCGATGCCGTTCAGAAAACCGGTTTTGTAGTCGAACAGCGTGCTGGTGTAGAGACCCCGTTTTCCAAAACGGTCGAGAATCTCGTCGGTCCGCCCGATGCGGTATCCGCCCGCAATTTCCTGTTTTTCCCGATTCCAGAGAAAAAGATGCAGGTAGTAGGGATCGAACGCATCAATGTCGAGCGATTTGCCCGTTCCTTCGCCCGCGGCGCGAAAGGTGATTTCCCGCAACCGTCCGATTTCCCGGACGATATGGGGAATCCGGGTCGCCTCCGCGCAAATCACCGCCATGTCGCCGCTTTCGGCCATCAGCGCCTCGGGACCGAGTGCCGCGACTTCGGCGGCGAGCAGTTCGCGCGGCCCGGCGGAAACCACCGGTTCGACTTCGGCCCGCTGGGAACTCCGGAAAGGATTCGGGAAGGAAAAGACCGTCCGTTTTTCCTCGGAGGTCCGGTCGGCCAGCCGGTAGGTCCGTTCGCGCAGGTGGGCGGTGACCGCCGCGTCGGTTTCAAATCCCTTCAACTTGTTCCAGGCAATCGGGTTGCCGACACGGACCTCAATGGAACGGTTGCGTTTGTTGAGAAATTCGTAGGGCAGCATCGCCGTCCGCAGGCGCGGGTGGACGACCCCGGCCATCTGGAAAAGCGCTCCGTTGTGACCATCGAAATACACCGGAAGAATCCCCGCTCCGGTCGCACGGGCGAGTCGGGCCACGGTGTCTTTCCATTCGGGGTCGGTGACAATCCGTTTTCCCGCCTGCCAGTGGGCAACTTCGCCCGCCGGGAATACCCCGAGCATGCCCCCTTCCCGCAGAAAAGCGAGGGATTCGCGAACCGGGGCAAGATTGGCACGGGTCGAGGACTTCTTTTCGAAAGGATCGACAAAGATGAAATGCCGACGGGCTTCGGGGATGCAGGCCAAAAGATGATTGGCCATTACCTTGACATCGGGCCGGACGGAACGCAGCACCGCAGCGAGAATGATGCCTTCGACGCCTCCGAACGGGTGGTTGGCCGTCACGATGATCGGTCCGTTTTTCGGAATGCGGGCGAGATCGCTTTCAAGCACCCGATAGCGGAGGTTGAGCGCACCGAGAACCTTTTCGAAAAAACGGGCCTCGTCTTCATCGCCGTTGACGATCTCGGAATAAAGATCGTTGAGTTGATGAAACATCAGCCAGCGTTCGAGCAGGCTTTGAACCGGAGCAAAGATTTTCCGGCGAATGGGATCCCTGAACGGCGTCGGAAGTTGAAAGATTCGGGTATTCATGGCGGGAAGCATCGGAACAACGTGGAAGTGAAAGCCAACGAACTTCCGGAAGGCTTACCGACTCGCCGTAACACCGAGGTGAAAACGGCGTGTCCTTGCCTATAAATGATGCTTTCCGCTGAATTATTCCCCCGCCAAAAGAGAAAATGGCCACGGATTTCACGGATTCCACGGATTCCCTACAAAAAATCCGTGAAATCGGTGAAATCCGTGGCCGTTTTTCATTTTTCCTTCGGAACCGGGGTCAGGGGCTGGGCCTTGCCCTTGACCGCCTCGGCGTAGGCCCCGTCCTTGACATCACCGATGGCAATCGCCTTTTCGTAGGCCGTGAGGGCATCGGCCCTTCGGTCGGCAAAATCGTAAATCTTGCCGATCATCACGAGCGATTGCGAAACCAGCCATTTTTCTTCGGGCTGGGCGGCTTCGACGGCTTTCTGATACGCCCCGACCGCGGTTTCGAGCCTTTCCTGAAGCGCGGCCAGTTTGTCGCTTTCATCGGCGGCGGGGTCGGTTTCCACCGAACTTTGCCGTTTGGCCAGAATTTCGGCCAGTCCGAACAGCGCCCGGGCGTTTTTCGGTTCTTCCCTGAGAATTTCCTCAAGAATGGGCCGTGCCTCGTCGTACCGGCGCGCGCGCAACAGGTCGTCCGCCTGGGTGAGTTTGGCAAGTTTGGGCGAACCCACGATTTTCGACGCCGCTTCCGCGCGCCGCTTTTCAACCTTCGGCGTCAACTCGGCAAACTCGGCCGGACGCTTCTGTTCCTTTGCCTCATTGAGCGACTCCACCATCTTCGGCAGCCATTCGAGAATGTCGAGGCCGGTCTGGTCGAGTACCGCCAGTTGTTCATAAAAGTGGACCGCGAGCGACGCGCCGCGCTCCCGCGCCTGATGCACTTCGTAAAGCGCATCTTCTTCAGCGGCAATCAGTTGCGGCTGGCCGGAAGCGGAAATTCCCCGACGGCGAAGTTCGAGTTGAATGGCTCGGACGCCCAGTCGTGCCTCGACCGCCCGACTCAGGGACTCGCGCATGATTTCGAAAACGTTGCTCTTCCCGGTGCTTTCCCGTTTCGGGGCGGCCTCGGAAAGCTTGACGATGAGATCGCGGCGGGCAGCAATCGCCAGTCCGGACCGGGCGATGACCGGTTCGAGAACGAACCGCAGGATGGTCCGCCGAACCGCCTTTTGCGGGTTTTCCCGCGGCGCGCCGAGGACGAGGAAAAAGTCGTCCCCGATGCGGCGGTAGGTTTTGGTTTCAGCGGCGTTGAGGACGTCGTTGCGGGTGTACACCCGGTCGTACGGCCCGAGGAGGTCGGGAATGATGTACAACGCGCGGGCCCGACGCTTTCTTTCCGATTTCGGCAGGTTGTCGGACCGGGCCGAATTGGGGTCAATCATCGCCGGTGCATCGAGTTGTTCGGTAATCGGCGCGGTATGCAGAAAGGTCAGCGCGTCGGCCATTTCCAGATTGGCAATCGCCTGGAGCAGTTCCCCGTAGGAGTTGTAATTCGGCGCGTATTTGGGAATCAGCGTTTTGATCGGCGACCGGGCGTAAAACTCGGCCACGAGCGGCGCGAACTCAGCCAACGGGAGAGCATCGTCGGGGAGTACGCTCGAACTGGCGGGGAGTTTGAAGTCCGGCAACGGGGTCGCCGAAATCGCCAGCGCGGCCATGGCGGCGGCGAGCTGCGGACGATTGCGTTCGCGCGGCGGGATGGACTGGTAAAACTTCCGCATCTTTTCAGTCAGGTCGGCGGGCGTGGCGGCAAGGTCCTTTTTCAATTCGGCGCGAAGCTGGTTCGGCGGCGCATCCGGCGTTTCGAGGTCGAAACCGGCGAAATTGAGGGCGGCCATCGCGACGAACAGACGTTCGTCGGGGCCGACAAAGACGTTGTACTGCGCGGTCCGGTTCGGAATCTGCTCGGGTTGGGGGGGAGCCTTCGGCGTCGGCTTGTCCTGCGCGACGGCGGCCAGTGGGGAAAATGAAAACAGGCCGATCAGGCAGGCGGCCGCGAAACGACGGTGGAACATTGCGTGTAACTTCCTGAAATGACTAAAGATGATAGACTTTTCGCATCCAGTCGGCCGTGATGCGGAGCCCTTCTTCAAGGTTGTAGCTGTTGCGATGGCCAAGGTCACGGACGGATTTCGAGGTGTCCACCCGTTTGATTCGGGTGGTCAGGATTTCCGAATCGCGATACCGGACCAGTCCTGGATCGGCTCCGGTCACGTTCAATATCACATCCGAGAGTTCCTCGATGCTGTGCATCGCATCACCGCCGATGTTGTAGGTTTCGCCGGGAATGAAGTTGTCGGCGATGTTGGCCACGGTCCGGACGGTATCGGCCAGGAACGTCGAGGTCCGGGAGTGTCCGCGAAAGACGGTCCAGGGGAGTCCGCGCAACGCGCAGTAGAGAAACCGGCAGTTGACCGACCGGTAGGGGCTGTAGAACTCGCCGGGGCCGTATGTGTTGAACAAACGCACGACCACGCTTTCCGTTCCGTGCTGAAGGCCGGAGTTGCGAATCTGCATCTCGTTGACCCACTTGGTCATGGCGTAATCGTTCAACTGCTTGATTTCGACATCGTCCATGACCTGTTCGACCATCAGGTCGGGAAAGTCGCCGTAGACCTCGGATGACGAAAAATGAATGAGCCGGAACCGTCGTTCTTCCTGAAGACGGATGAGGTTTTTGGTCCCGATGACGTTGGTCCGCCACAGCGATTCGTAAAAATCCTCGCCGTTCCATCGTCCGAACTCGGCGGCGCAATGAAAAACGTGGTCAAACGGTCCCAGGCGGTCAAAAACTCGTTCAATCTGACGAAATTCGGCCACATCGCAACGGGCATAGCCGGGGTCGGAGAAATCGGCGCCGAGACTGAAGCCGATTTCATCGGGTTGGTGGGCAAGGTCGCAGGAAACGACGGCGGCGCCGCGGCGGCGAAGTTCGGCGACAAGGCCGGCGCCGACCGTGCCGAGGCCGCCGGTAACGAGAATCCGGGGCATGCAGGCTCTTCAAAGGAAAACGGCACGCGAAACACGGGTGGCGTGTCTCTCGTGCCGGGTGGAACGGATACGTTCGAAATCGGAAAAGGACTAGCCGGCGAAACTGGCGACGGCCGTGTCTTCGTTGTCGTAGGTGTCGAACACGGTGAGCAGCTTGGTAATCATCAGCAGGTCCTGAATCTTTTTGGTCAGGTTCAACAGCTTGAGCTGCCCCTGCTGGTTCTTGACGGTCGTGAAGCTGCTGACGAGTTCGCCGATGCCGGAGCTGTCAACGTAGCTCACGTCACCGAGGTTGAGCAGAATTTTCTTGTTCCCACTCTCAAGCAACGTCTTGACCGCCTCGCGCAATTGGACGCTGCCTTCCCCGATCGTGATTTTTCCGCTCAAATCCAAGATGGTGACAGCGCCATCGGCCACGCTGCGGTGCGAAATCTTGAGAGCCATAGGTTCGTTCTCCTTCAAAGGGTTCGATGAAATTTGTGATGTTCTGATGGGCGCAAAACCGGGCAGGTCAGTCGGCGGCTTCGGCCGACTCGCCTTCGCCCCTGACGGGTATCCGTTTCGACATTCGGACTTCCGTCCCTCCCTGGGGGTGCGCCGAAAAAACGACTTCGTCCATAAAGGTGCGCATGTAGAAGATGCCGCGCCCGTTTGGATTTAAAATGTTTTCCGGATCGAGCGGATCCGCGACTTTCGAGGCATCGAATCCGATTCCCCGGTCACGAATGGAAATCACCAGCCATTCGGTTGCAAGCTGGAGTCTGGCATCAACTGACTTCGATTCGTCGAGGCGATTCCCATGCTTGATGGCATTGACGACGGATTCCCGTACGGCCAAGCCGATCCAGTGGGCGTCCTCGGGTTCGAATCCGGCCAGTTGCGTGAGGTTATCGACCGCGGTACCGATCAATTCAATGAAGCGGTAGCTGCTTCCGATGGAAAAATCAACGACGATTTCGGTCCCCTCGGAGGATTGGTTGTGGTTGTCGGATTGAGCTTCCACTTGACCGCCTGTCCCGAATGTGTCGCTTCCAAGGTCACGGTGCGCAAGATTCACGTTCCAGCCGCCTCGCGTAACATTTTTCGAATGAGCGGCTTGGTAACATACGACAAAAACCGAAGTCAAGAAACGCGACGATTTCCATCGGAAACAGTGGCCCGAATCGCTGGCGGGGCGGAAGTCCGTCACCGGGATAAGTCGGCGGCGGTCCGCACACTCGTGCTATATTCGAAACACCATTCGCCCGACACTTACCAATCGGAGATCATTCCTCTCGTGAACCTCAAGAAACTTCTTTTCACGGTTTCCGGCCTCGCCCTGGCGGGCGGCATCGCCTGGCAATACGCCAAACGCCCCCGTGACATCCGCTGGATCGATTTCGCCGGTGAAATTCCCCACCCCGATGCAAGTCGTTTTGCCGTGGTAGACGGCGTCCGCCTGCATTTTCAGGCGTTCGGCCCGGAAAACGGCCCGGCCCTGATGCTCCTGCACGGGTTTTGCTCCTCGAATTTCACCTGGAAGGACATCGCCGAGCCGCTCGCCCAGGCCGGTTACCGCGTCATTGCCCCCGACCTGAAAGGTTTCGGATTTTCCGAAAAACCGGCCGATCGCCGTTATCACGTTCAGGATCACGCCCAACTGGTCATCGGCCTGATGGACCACCTCGGTATCGAATCGGCAACCTTCGTCGGGAATTCCTTCGGCTGCGGCGTTTCGCTCGCCTGCGCCCTGATGTGGTCGAACCGGGTGGACGGGCTGATTCTGTTCAACGCGGCCTACAACGACGCCCCGCTCCACCAGTTCCCGTTCAGTATCTATATGAACATGGCCCGGACGTGGGGAGTGGGCGAAGTCGCCACCCCGCTGGCCCTCGCCTCGCGGGCCGCGGCGGAATTCAGCATCCGGGATTTTTATCACGATCAGTCCGTCGTCACGCCTGACCGCGTTGCCGCCTACTACCGCCCGATTTCAACCGTGGACGGTCAGCGCGCGGCCATGGCAACCGCCCGCCAGTGGGATTTGAACTGGATCGAGCAGGAACTGGAAAACATTCATGTTCCGACGCTTGTGGTGTGGGGCGAGTACGACTTGCCGATTCCGGTCCATCTCGGCGTCCATCTACATGCGGCCATTTCCGGCTCGGAATTCATCGTGATTCCGAGTTGCGGCCACATTCCGCAGGAAGAACGTCCCGCCGAGGCGGCCGAACTCATCCTCGACTTCTGCCGGCGGCAACGCCCCGCGGCCCTGCCGCAACCCGGTTTCGAGTCCGAAGCCTTTCCCGCCTCGATTCTGGAAATCCCGGCGGAAAACTAAACCAGACGGCGGGGAAACTCCGGTTTCCCCGTCACCCCGACCAGCCCCGCGTCCCAATCCGCCCGTTTTTACAAGAGGCATCCGATGGCGATTCAACGACACGATTGGAGCTTGCAGCGCAAAGGCATCATCGACCAGGAACGCCACAAGGACCGCGTCCGGGACGCCATCCGAAAAAACCTCGGATCGATCGTTTCCAACGAATCCATCATTCTTTCCGACGGCCGCAAGACGGTGAAAGTGCCGATGCGGTCACTTGACGAGTTCAAGTTCCGTTTCGACCACCGCAAACAGCGACACGTCGCGCAGGGCGACGGAAAAACCAAGGTCGGAGATGTCATCGGCAAGGAAAATCAGGGCGGCCAGCCGGGTTCGGGCAGCGGCCAGGGTCCCGCGGGAAATGAAGGCGGGCAGGATTTTTACGAAACCGAAGTCAATATCGACGAACTCGCCGCGCTCATTTTCGAAGATCTCCAGCTTCCCTTTCTCGAAGAACGCGCCAACAAGGCGGTCCCGGCGCGGACCACCCGCTTCACGGAAATTCGTCGGACCGGCGCGATTTCAAATCTCGACAAGCGGCGTTCGATTATCGAAAACCTCAAGCGCAACGCCGTCGAAAAGGGACGGGCCAAAATCGGCGGATTCAAGAAGGAAGACCTGCGGTTCAAGAGCTGGGAGGAAGAAACCCGCTATGAATCGAATGCGGTCGTCATCGCCATGATGGACGTCTCCGGCTCGATGGGAGAGTTCAAGAAGTACATCGCGCGAAGTTTCTACTTCTGGATGGTGCGGTTTCTGCGGACGAAATACGACAATGTCGAAATCGTCTTCATCAGCCATCACACGGAAGCAAAGGAAGTTACGGAAGAACAATTCTTCACCCAGGGAGAATCGGGCGGAACGGTCGTCTCAAGCGCGTACAAACTTGCCCTCGACATCATCGCCAAGCGGTTTCCGACGAAGGACTGGAACGTGTACCCGTTTCATTTTTCCGACGGCGACAATTACTACAGTGACAATGAGGAAGCGGTGAAGCTCGCCGACCAGCTCATCACGACCTGCAACCTGTTCGGGTACGGCGAAATCGGCGAGGAGGGCATGTCCACCTACCGACGGTCCTCCGGTGCGCTGCTGTCCATCTTCAAGGAGCATTTGAAAAACCAGCAACGGTTCATCGGGGTTCGAATTGACGGAAAGGAAGACGTCTACCCCGCCCTGAAGGAATTTTTCGGGAAACGGAGCGTCAAGGCTTAATTTTCGGCACGCGGTTTGCACACAGCCTTTTGTTGGTTATTTACAAACGAAAGGAATTGACGCAATGTCGTCCGAAAACGACTCGAAACAACCCCTTCCCACGACGGAACCCGTTCTCAGCCTTGAACTTCTGGCGGCCCAGATCGCCGGACTCCGCGAACGCGAGGAGCAAAGAATGCTGGAAACCAAACCGCTCAACGAAACCCTTCAGGCAATTCACGCCGTCCTTTTTCAAATCAACGACCGTCTCGATTCACTGGAAAGGCGATTTGAAGAACGGATGGACCGTCTTGAAGAACGGATCACCCGCCTCGAAGAACGGATGGACCGAATCGAGGAGCGGATGGACCGAATCGAGGAGCGGGTTGACCGGATTGAACAACGGCTCGATGTCATCGAGGAACGCCTCGGTCACATCGAAACCGACATTCGGGACATCCGCTCGGAACACAACAACATTCGCAGGGGAATCACCGCCAGCCAGACGATGGTCCTCGACGAACTTCGCGAACTCGACAAGCGCGTCACCCGCCTCGAACAGGCGCTGAACTCGCCGTCAAACTGACCTGCACGACCCACATTCCACACCCCGGAGGCCGGTTCGCGATGCGGACCGGCTTCCCGTCATCCATACCCCCGATGAAAATTCTGATTGCCGACGCTTTTCCGACGTCCGCCATGGACTCGCTTCGCGCCGCCGGGTGCGAAGTGTTTTTCCAACCCGATTTGAAAGACGCCACGCTCACCGCCGCCGTCGCCGAAACTGGCGCGGAGGTTCTGGTCGTCCGCAGCACCAAGGTTTCCGCCGAAACGCTCAACGCCGGGCAACTGGCGCTGGTCGTCCGTTCGGGCGCGGGCTACAACACGATTGACGTGGCCGCCGCCTCGGCGCGTGGCATCTACGTTTCAAACTGCCCCGGGAAAAACTCGATCGCCGTCGCCGAACTGGCCTTCGGGCTGATTCTCTCGCTCGACCGGCGGATTCCCGACAACGTCGCCCAGTTCCGGGACGGAAAATGGAACAAGAAAGCCTTCAGCGAAGCCGACGGGTTGTTCGGTAAACGGCTCGGCCTCATCGGTCTGGGCCAGATCGGACAGGAAATGATTGTTCGCGCGAAGGCGTTCGGGATGCCGGTTTTCGCGTGGTCGCGGTCGCTGACCGCCGAAAAGGCTGAAAAACTTGGCGTAACCATGTGCCCGACCCCGTCGGCGGTGGCCGCGTCGAGCGACATTTTGAGCGTTCACGTCGCGCTCAACGCCGACACGCGCGGGTTCATCAATCACTCGGTCTTCGACGCCATGCCGAACGGCGGACTGTTCATCAACACCGCCCGGGCGGAAGTCGTGGATCAGCCCGCCCTCGTTGCGGCAATGAAGAATAAAGGTATTCGGGCTGGGCTGGACGTGTTTGAAAACGAGCCGACCGGCGGCACCGGAACGGTCGAATCCGAGCTTCAATCCAATGAAGGCGCGTATGTGACGCATCACATCGGCGCGTCAACTGAACAGGCCCAAAACGCGACGTCCGCCGAAACCGTCCGCATCATCGTCAGCTTCAAGGACACCGGAAAAGTTCCGAACGTCGTGAACCTCGCCCGACGCACGCCCGCGACGCATGTGCTGACCGTACGCCATTTCGACCGCGTCGGCGTTCTGGCCCATGTTTTCAACCAGTTGAAATACGCCGGGCTGAACGTTCAGGAAACCGAAAATATCGTTTTTGAGGGGGCCAGCACGGCCATTGCCCGCATCCACCTCGACGACGCACCGAACGAGGCTACCCTCAACGACATCGGCGAAAACGCGGACGTCATTCACGTCAGCCTGCTTGCCCTCTGATTTCGGGTGAATTCAGTTTTTTTTCCAAAAGGCTGTTCATCGAACGGCCTTTTTTTTTATTTCAGGAACGGATTCGGAAATCCGGGTTCAAAATTCAAAACAAAAAACTGGTGGGGAGGTTCAGAATGACGATTCAGGAAAAGATTCGGGGAGCGCTTCCAATGGAAGCATTTCTGGCCGCAATCGTTCTGCTTCAACTTGCCCTTTTGAAACCCCGCATCCTTCCGGTCCTTGATTTCAACGTCTCAAACCTGATTGCCGCGGCCGCTCTCTTTCTTGTTTTGAGTTGCGGGCTCCTCAAAACGAAAAAAAGGTGAGGGTTGGTCCTTTCAACCCTGATGAACTTCGGCGCTTTCTGTATCTTCATCCAGTGGGTTCAAACCAGGGGCCCCTACGAACGAACCCTCGGATATGAAATTTGTTCATTGGTATACCACCTTCCTGGCGATCAAACGGTTCTTCTGGGAAACGCCATCCTTGTCCTCTATTTCTGCGGTTTCTATCCGACCAAAATCTGGCTTCTGTTTGACACTTTTGACCTTTTGTCGGGCCGGATTCAAAAAGAAAGAACTCGGCAGATTGCGTACACTCTTCCGGCCGCCGTGGTTTATGCCGTTTCATTTCCTCTGGCCATTGGCCTGACCCGAATCATCTGGAAACTCTGAACCACGGAAAAAATTCATCCGAAACTGATTCTGGATCAGACATTTGAAAAGCCCGCCAGGAAAGGAATCCCAATGGGAAACCCGGTTCGCGAGAAGGCCTTCCGCCAGGCCATTTTCCCTGAAGTCCTGATTGCCTCCCTGGTATTGCTTCAACTTGCATTGATTGATCGGCGGTACTTTTCGGCAATCGACCTCAACATCTCCAACCTTCTCGGGGTTGCCGCCCTCCTCCTTTGGGCCAGTTGTGCCACCCTTTCAACCAGGAAGGATTGGGGGTTGGCGGTTTCTCTGGTTTTGAATTTTGGCGTCTTCGTCCTGTTTCTCCGTTGGATTCTGGCGCTCAACGACTTTGAAGAAGCTTCCGGTTATTCCTCCTTTCGGCCATTACCGATGCTTCTTGGAGACCCGACACATTTCCTTGGAAGCCTGATTGTCCTTCCATTCATGTTTTGGGTTTTCCCGACCAAAATTCTGTTCTATCTCGATGCCCGGGACTCATTTCTTTTTTCGCTTTCCGACAGCCCAAAACAGTTTTGGCGTTTCATGTGGCTGACGATGGGGTTGTACTTGGCGACATTTCCGGTGGCCTACTGGATGGTCCGAACCTTCTGGAAACTTCCACATTAGAAAAGGGAATTTGACAAACCACCGCTAAATCGGTGATTTTCAAATACATCCACAAGATAGAGGGTTATGGTCAGCGCAGATCGACAAGGGGAAATCATCCAACCTTGCCCGCACCGCCCCGAGCGGGCCGAAAGTTTCCACGATGAAATGCCCATTTTGCGGACACCTGGAAGACAAGGTCGTTGACTCCCGCGAGAGCCGGGAGGGCGACGTCATCCGCCGCCGCCGCGAGTGCCTGAAATGCGAACGGCGGTTCACCTCCTACGAACGAATCGACGAAATTCCCTACATGGTCATCAAGAAGGATGGCCGCCGGGAATCCTTCGACCGCCAGAAAATCATGGCGGGTCTTTTGCGGGCCTGCGAGAAACGGCCCGTGCCGGTCTCGAAACTCGAAGCCATTGTTTCATCGATTGAAAAGTACGTTCAGGAATCGCGCGACCGGGAACGCTCGACCCAGAAAATCGGCGAAATGATCATGCGCCGGTTGAAGGACCTCGATAAGGTCGCCTACGTCCGGTTCGCCTCGGTGTATCTGGAGTTCAAGGACGTGACCGAATTCATGCACGAACTGAAATCGCTCGTTCGGGCCTCCAGCCCCGGCACCACCTCCACGGCAGCGAAAAAAGCCACCCGAACCAAATCCCAGTAGGCCCGTTTCGGCGGGCCTATTCCTCCTTTTTTCATGAAAACGCTTTTCTTCGACCCTTTCGCCGGCATCAGCGGCGACATGACGCTCGGCGCGCTGGTGGACCTCGGCGTGCCGTTCGAGGTTTTGAAGTCGGAACTTTCAAAGCTCGGCCTTGACGGCTATGAACTTTCCGCCCGGCGCGTTTCCCGCGCCGCCCTCGACTGCGCCAAAGTGGACGTCCGGCTGGAGGGAGAGCCGGATCACCACCATCATCACGATCACCAGGATGATGATCATCATTCCCACCACCACGATCATCACCACGGCCATCATCACGATGACCACCACCACAACCATCACCTCAACTATCGCGGACTGACCGAAATATCGGAAATCATCCACCGGTCTTCCCTTCCCGAACGGGTAAAAAACCGCGCGACTGCAATTTTCACCAGACTGGCGGAGGCGGAAGGCAAGGTTCACGGCATTCCGGCGGAGAAAGTCCATTTCCACGAAGTCGGCGCAACTGACGCGATCGTGGACATCGTCGGTGCATGCATCGGCTTTGAATTCCTTGAAATTGAACGATTTGTGGCGGCTCCGCTGCGCGTCGGACATGGCTTCATCACCTGTGCCCACGGCAATTACCCGATTCCAGCCCCCGGAACGGCGGAATTATTGAAGGGAATTCCCTTTTTCGCGGGGGACAGGGAAGGCGAATTCACTACGCCGACTGGTGCGGCCATCGTGGCGGCGATGTGTACGGAATTTTCCCGTTCGCCGGAAATATCGGTCGAAAAAATCGGATACGGCGCGGGAAATCGCGATTTCCCGACGCTTCCGAACGCGCTTCGCCTGATGGTCGGGCAATCCGAAGCCGCCACAACCGATTCGGAATTTCAAAAAGACTTGGTGACGGTTCTCGAAGCCACGGTTGACGACCAGACGGCGGAGGAACTCGGCTTCGCGATGGAACGCTGGATGGACGCGGGCGCGCTCGACGTGTTTTTTACGGGCGTCCAGATGAAGAAAAATCGTCCGGGAACCCTGATTACCCTGCTGTGCCGCCCGGAAGATGAAAAAACCTTTACCGAGCGCCTGCTCCGGGACACGACGACACTCGGAATCCGCGTTTCAACTTCCGAACGCCGCCTGCTCAACCGGAAAATCGTCCCGGTCGAGACCGAATTCGGCCCGATCCGTTTGAAAATCGCCGGGAACGGTGTTTTTCTCAAACTTCATCCCGAATACGAGGATTGTCGGGAAGCTGCGCTGAAAAATCACGTTCCCCTTCGAGAAGTTCAGGCGGCGGTCATCCGAGCGTACGAGAAGCAACAAACGTCGGATGGACAATGAGGCAAGTTCCTCCGCGCGCATCGCGCGAAGTTTTTCCCCGAAGGATTTTCAACCTTGATCAAGACGCTCGAAGCCCAGCTCTGGCGGTGGATGGGAACCCTGTTCAAAGCCCATCCTTGGCACGGAATTTCAATCGGTGCCAACGCACCCGACCTTGTGAACGCCTACATCGAAATCGTCCCGACCGATTCGGTCAAATACGAACTCGACAAAAATACCGGCTATCTGAAGGTTGACCGGCCACAGAAATACTCAAACCACTGCCCCTCGCTGTACGGACTGATTCCCCAGACCTATTGCGGCAAACGGACCGGAGCCTTTGCGGCGGAACGGGCCGGGCGTGAAATCATCGAAGGCGACGGCGATCCGCTCGACATCTGTGTTCTGACCGAAAAACCCATCCACCACGGCGACATTCTCTTGCAGGCGGTCCCGATTGGCGGCCTTCGGATGATCGATGGGAACGAGGCCGACGACAAAATCATCGCGGTATTGAAAGGCGATGGTGTTTACGGGCAGTGGACCGATATTCACCAGTGTCCGGAATCAGTGGTCGAACGGTTGCGCCACTACTTTCTGACGTACAAGGAAATCCCCGGCAATACCGCCCGCAAGACGGAAATCACCCATGTCTACGATGCGGCCGAGGCACACCGCGTCATTGCGCTCAGTCGGGAGGATTATCTGGAGTCGTACGGGGAGTTTGACCGCCTGCTCAAGGCGGCACCGGAAGAATAGTCGGGAGTCGGGAGTCGGGAGTCGGGAGTCGGGAGTCGGGAGTCGGGAGTCGGGAGTCGGGAGTAAAGCGTTCGTTTTTCGCTTTTCCCGTCAAATTCTTTTTTCCGAGTCATTTTCAACTTCGGATTTTTCAAACGTCATCCTTCATCGTTTGCCTGACTCCAGACTCTCGACTCCAGACTTTTTGCTCAGCTTGTCAGTTGCTGCGATTCGTCTTCCGAGTCGGTCAGTTCCGCATTGATGGCTTCGAGGCAGAGGCGTGCTGCCTGGCGCAAACCGGATTTTCTCGTCCCCCCCGCGATTATCACGAGCTTTTCATAGACTTCATCGAATGTTTCATCGGAAATGCCGTCTTCGGAAGCCGTAGACAGATCGGCGGCAGCCAAGGCGGCGACTTTCTTCTGATTTTCAACCGGGAGCGACGTGAGGATTTTCAGAAATCCCTCGGTGTCATCGACCAATGACTCGGAATAGAAGATTGAGAGAGTTTCAGAGGTTTCCCCTTTTGCCTTGTCGGCAACCAGCATCAGCGACTTGGTCAGCGAATCATCGCCCCGATTGCAGAGCGAGACGGTGTAGTCCACCGGGTCATCCTCGGCGGATTCGGGGTGCTGGAAATATTCATTGAAGGCATTCAGGACGATGCCGCGATTCGCATCGTAGTTTTCACCGAGCGAGGCCAGGAGGTAGGCGATGGCGACAGCCCGCTTGCCGACGGCCTTGGGCTGGGCGGCCAGCAAAGCCTTCTTCACCTCCTGGGGATCGTAATACTCCAGTTCCTCGGCGTCTGCCGTATCCTCCTGAAGCAGTTCGTCGAGCAGTTCCTTCGAAGTATCGGCCGACGCCGTTCCAGGTTTGCCGACCGGGGTCGGGGCGGGATTGGCTGAAGAGGGACTGGGAGAATTCGAAATTGAGCATCCTCCAGCCAGAACCAGCGAGAAAAACGTGGTGGCGAGGATGGAACGTTTAGCGACTTCCATAGAAACCAGGGGAACTTCGGGGGAATTACGGTTTCACCAGCATCGTCCGGGCCAGTGTTTGCGCCGCTTCAGCATTGACCAGAATTTCGGCGAGCGTCAAGGCGAATTCAAAGGCCGTTCCCGGACCGCGACTGGTGATCAGTCTTCCGTCCACGACGACCCGTTCTTCCAAATAGTTGCCTCCCACCCCCAGGAGCTTTTCCTTGGTGGAAGGATGCGAGGAAAAGTTTTTTCCGGTCAGGACGCCAAAATGAGCCAGGGCCAGCGGTGCGGCGCAAATCGCCGCCACGATGCCTCCGGATTCACCGGTTCTCGCGATCCAGTCACCCACCCGGACGTCATCCCGCAGATTCACCGATCCCGGCATCCCGCCCGGAAGAATCACGGCGTCGAACGTTTCATTCTCCGGAGAAAGTTCGCCCAGCGTCGTATCGGCTTCGATGGCGATATCGTGGGAACCGGTCACGGTCGTGACGTCCCCGAGCGCGGCCGTGACGACCTCGACTTCGGCCCGCCGAAGGACGTCGATGGTGATGATGGCTTCCATTTCCTCGAAACCGGGCGCCAGAAAGAGGAGAGCACGCGGCATTGGGTTGAACCTCCGGAGTGCGCGGATTCGGCGACGGCTTGCCCGAGCGGGATGAATTCCCTAAACTCTGTTCATTCAGGCAACGACAGATGTTTTTCAGGCAACCCAGCGTCGAATCGGCTTTGAATTGGTTGCTTTTAACAAAACCCGAGAACCGCCTCAATCTCTCGCCAGCCCTCCCGTGACTCCGGCTGGAATCGAAGGGGCCGGATTTCGGGAACTTTCATTTTCACCCGTTCACGGATGTCCAACGGAAAAAAGAAATACACCGTGCCGGAAACGGTAACGGAAACGGTCGAGGAAAAGAAAAGGCGGATGCGGACGGTCATCGGGCGGCTAAGACGTGCCTACCCCGATGCACATTGCGCGTTGAACTACGCCAATCCCCTTCAACTGCTGGCCGCGACCATCCTCTCGGCTCAGTGCACGGACGAACGGGTGAATCAGGTGACCGAAACGCTGTTTCGCAAGTACCGCACGGCGGCGGATTTCGCCAATGCGGACCCGGCGGAACTCGAACAGGACATTCGCCCGACCGGATTTTTTCGAAACAAAGCGAAATCCCTGCGTGGAATGGGGAAAAAGCTGGTTGAAAACTTCAAGGGCGAGGTCCCGCGGACAATGGAAGACCTGTTGAGTCTTCCCGGCGTCGCGCGAAAAACGGCGAATGTGGTCCTTGGCAACGCCTTCGGAGACGCTCCGGGCGTCGTGGTGGATACGCATGTGACCCGCCTGTCGGCGCGGCTCGGTTTTTCCGATGCCCCGACCGCGGAAAAGATTGAAAAGGAACTGATGACGATGGTTCCGCGAAAAGACTTCGTCATGTTCCCGCACTGGATGATTTTTCACGGGCGCGCCGTCTGCAAGGCGCGTTCCCCCCAGTGCAACGATTGTGTGGTGGCGGACCTTTGTCCGTCTCGCGAGAACGCCTAGCGCCTTCATCTTTCGATCCAAGGTTGGGGTTTTGGTTATGTCAGTCGCGCCGAAACTGCCCAAGGAAGTCCTTTCCCTGCCTGAAACCACCCTCCCCTGTCCGGCCTGCGGCATCCGTCCGCGGCGCGCGGTGCGGTTTTGTACACATTGCGGTAACCCGATTTCTCGGCCACTTCGGACTTACCGGCGTGAAGTTCCCGTCTGCCTCCCGAGCTTCATGCTTTCCGGACCGGAAAATTCCAATGGGATTCGCAACGGATTTCTCGTTTTTTCCCTGGCCCTTCCCCTGCTCGGTGCCCTGTTTTTTCTGAACCATCCGCAAACGGTCAGCCAGTCGCCTTCAATGGCCGGGGAAACCGTCCTGACCAATCCTGTGGGTGAAGAGATTACGACCGCCGTTCCCGCTGTTCGTCCGGGCCGGAAAGTCGTTTCCGGCAATTCACGTTCGCGAACAATCGAAGACACGGAAATTGGGGACGCCGGAGATCCCGTTGAAAATTCGCCGGGTGGATTACCCGTGCCGACCATTCCTGACGCCCCACGCCAGGTTCCTCCCTACCAGACACCACCGGTTGCCAGCCAGATTCCCATCTCGGTCCCCGTCAAATCCCGTCCCATCCCGACCCCTGCGCTGCCCGGCCCAGACTTGAGGAAAGAAAAAAGGACGGAGTTCGAACCCCGTCCCTAAAACCGGACATTCATTCATTTGTTCGGGCCGCCGGGTTATCCCTGAGCGGCCTTTGCCTTTTCGACGGCCTTTTCAAGATCGAACTTGTTGAGGTTGGCCAGGACGCCGCTCCACGGCGGAATGACGATTGACGCCGGTCCCTGACACAGGGCCTTGCAACCGAGCCGGATGACCGGGTGGTTCGAGCCGTCGGACGGGTACCCGATTTTGTTCAATCGCGTTTTCTCGAATTCCGTAATCTCGTTGAGATTCTGCTCGCCGCCGAGAACGCCGACCCAGCAGGTCCCGCAGGCCCCGGTCTGGCATTCGACCGGAATCGGGCCGGTGACGCACCGGGGGTCGGCACTCCGGAACGTTTCCGCGCCGGGCATTTCGCTGGCCGCAACCGAAAGCGCCTGGCCGGTCAGGGCCTTGAACTTCTTTTTCGGATCGTTTTCGTCGAAACGGATCGTGTAGTCGTAGTTGACCGGAGATTGAAGCAGGCTGGCGAGAAATGAACGCGGCTCGGGCTTGGAACGTTCATTGACGATGGCCTCCGGCGAACGGTCGGTCGGCACATCGCTCTTCTGAACCGGCTTCGAAAAAACTTCCCAGCCGACCTGCTGCAACGTCGCGTAGGCCACGGCCACAATCCCGAGAACGGTTTCCGGTTCGGCCTTCATCTGGCGGGCCGCCTGCCGGATGTGCTGTTCCAGCGACGTGCGGGGCGGGTTCTTCGCGTCGGCCATGACGACCTGCTTGGCCTGTTCCCAGTACCGGTGTCCGAACAGAAACCAGTGGGAGGAATCCACCTGATCCGCAAGTTTGTATTTTCCGATCAGAATCAGGTCACGAACCGCATTTTCCTCGTTTTCGGCGAGGGCGCGGTACAACTTGACGGGGAAAAACGAAAACCAGATTTTGAGGGCGTTGCGGTCCACCGAATGGACGTCCGGCAGAAGGTTGGTTACGACCTCCCCCCAGGCATCGTCATCATGTTGACGCAGAAACTCGACGAACTTCACTTCGTTCATAACGATCACTCTTCGAAGGAAAATGGATTCGAAAATAAGCTCGTTATCTTAGATGAAGTTCGGCAACGCGCAACCCCTTCCGGTGCGTTTTGAAAAATCGCGAGGTCATTTGGCGATGTCGCGGTGGCGGACGACGGTGGCGAACCCCTTCTTTTTCAGGAATCGGGTAAGCGACTCGGCCATGAACACCGACCGGTGCCGCCCGCCGGTACAGCCGACCGAAACCGTCAGGTAACTTCGCCCCTCACGCGCGTAACGTGGAACGACAAACGCGAGCAGGTTTTCGAAATGGGTTCGCGTTTCATGAACCTCATCCTCGGCGCTGAGAAAGTCGATGACGCCCCGGTCGCGCCCCGTCTGCGGACGCAATTCGGGCACATAATGCGGATTTTTGAGAAAACGGACGTCCAGCACGAGGTCGGCTTCAGTCGGGATTCCGTGTTTGAATCCGAAACTCATGACCGTGACCTGCATTTTGGATTTTTTTCCGCTCGCCGCGAGGGCGTTGACGAGGGACTGACGCAGGGTATGGACCGTGTGCCCGGAGGTATCGACGACGATGTCGGCCAGGTCGCGAATCGGTTTCAGCAATTCACGTTCGGCCACCACGGCGTCCCGCAGATTCAGTTTCCGCCGCAAGATTGCCGCCATCGGATGCGGTCGGCGGGTTTCGCTGTAGCGGCGCATCAAAACGTCATCGGTTGCCTCGAAGAACATCAACTGCACGCGCAAATCGAGGTCGCGAAGACTGTCGAACACATTCGGCAATTCCTCGACGAAGGAGGGTTCACGGGCGTCCAGCACCACGGCGGCGCGTTCGAGGTTTTCACCGGACCGCTGGCACATGGCGGCGAAGGTCGGCAACAACTTGACCGGAAGATTGTCCACACAGAAATAGCCGAGGTCTTCGAACGTATTGACCGCGGAGTGTTTGCCGGAACCGCTCAGGCCGGTGATGATGAGGAAATGTGGCGGCGGGGAGTGTTTCGGGGTGTTTCGGGGCATGGCGTTGGGTTGAATGGGAAAAAAACCAAGGGTTGAAGCTGCGCCGCCGGGTGTAACGACCCGTGTGGTCCTGAAATCGCTTTATTGTTGATTTTCTTTTGCTCAAACTACGCGAGCAAACTCCAAAAATCAAAACGGATTGGATGCCATGAAACGATCCTCGACGCTGCTTTCCCTTTTTCTTCTGGTGGTATTCCTCATCGGCGGAGGCTGTTCGAGAAGCCCGAAAAAGCCGACGGCGGAAACGCCGCCGCCGCTGACCGGGAAAATTCTCACCGTTTACACCATTGACGTGGGTCAGGGCGACAGCCTGCTCATCGTCACACCGGACAGGAAAACCGTCCTGATTGACGCGGGCCTCAACAAGGCCGGTGAACGGGTGGTGGCCTTTCTGCGCGAAAAAGGAATTTCCACCATCGACCTGTTTGTGGCCTCGCACCCCCATGCCGACCACATTGGCGGGGTGCGGGATGTCCTCAACGCGGTCACGGTAAAAAATGTCCTCGACAGCGGACAGGAACATCCGACGGTGACTTACACCAAAATGTTGGAAATGGTGAAGGAAAAGGTCGGCAAAATCACGGTCGCGAAAGCCGGCCAGAAATTCAACCTCGACAACGGGATCACGCTTTCGGTTCTGGGGCCGAGACTCCCCTGGCTGACCAACGTTTCGGGCAGCGAGATCAATGCCAATTCGGTCATCCTCCGCCTCGATTACGGGAAGTTTTCAATGTTGTTCACGGGCGACAGCGAGGATGAAACCGAGGGACGGCTGATTGAAGACGGAGCCAACCTCAAGGTCAGCGTGTTGAAGGTGGCGCACCACGGGTCGCGCTATGCCACCAAGGACAACTTTCTGCGGCGGGTTCAGCCCGAGGCCGCCGTCGTTTCTTGCGGGATCGACAACGACTACGGCCACCCGAACCAGTCCACGCTCGACCGCCTGCGTGCCCTGGGGGTCAATCTCCACCGGACCGACCTCGAAGGCGATATCGCCATTGCCAGCAACGGGGAACAATTTCAGGTTTCGGGGAGTCACCCCCCGACCGCCGAGATCTGGACCGGGCGGACGTCAAAATCCGGGGATGATTCCGGAAGCGGCGACCTTTTCAATAACACCCCGGCCGGGAAAAAGGCCAAACGCGCAGTTCTCGGCCGATAAGGTTCATGACCGGAAACGCCGCCGGAATTCGGAGACTCCGGCTATGGCGTCCCCCCTGCCCCTTCAACCGTCCGCGCGGGATCGATTCTGAATTTCTGCATCCGGTAAATCAGGGCGCTGCGGGTCAGATTGAGGTAACGCGCCGCGTGGGTCTGGTTCCAGTTGGTTTTCTCAAGAGCGGCCAGAATGAGGTCACGCTCCACTTCTTCGAGGTCGATCCCGGTTTCGGGCAATTGGAACAGGACATTTCCGACTGCCTTGGCGGAAGCAGTGACGGATTCGGGCAGATCCGACACGGTGATCGTCGGTGCATCGGCCAGCACGACCATCCGTTCGATGACGTTCTTGAGTTCCCGGACATTGCCGGGCCACGGGTGGGCCATCAGTCTCACATGAACGTCCCGTTCCATTCGGAGGTCGGCAAGGTCATACCTGTCGGCACAATCCCGAAGGAAGAAATCGGCCAGCAGCGGGATGTCCTCGCGCCGTTCGCGCAACGGGGGCAGGTTCAGCGGAACGACGTTCAGGCGAAAGAAAAGGTCTTCGCGAAAAGTCCCGTCCTCGATCATTTTGGGAAGCGACCGGTTGGTGGCCGCGACGAATCTGACATTGATTTTGCGCGGCTGCGTTTCGCCGATTCGGGTCACTTCGTTTTCCTGAAGCGCACGCAGAAACTTGACCTGAAGGGCGAGCGGCATTTCTCCGACTTCATCCAGAAAGACCGTTCCGCCGTCGGCGGCTTCCAGAAGCCCCCGGGTATCCCCGGCCGCCCCCGTGAAGGCCCCCTTCCGATGGCCGAACATTTCCGATTCGAGCAATCCCTCCGGAATCGCGCCGCAGTTGACCACGATGAAGGGACCGGCCTTGCGGCGACTGTTCTGGTGAATGGCCTTGGCGACGATTTCCTTGCCGGTCCCGCTCTCGCCGCTAATCAGAACCGTCGCATCCGTCCGCGCCACCTTCTCGACCGTGGCGTACACCCGGCGCATGGCGGGCGACGTACCAACCATGTTCGGAATTTCAAACCGTTCCGATACAAGTCGGCGAAGTGACCGGTTTTCCGTCAGGAGTTCCCCGTACTTGAATCCGCGCTCAACCGTCAGAAGCAGCTCCTCGCGGTTGAACGGCTTGGTGATGTAGTCGAGCGCGCCAAGTTTCATCGCCTCGACCGCCGCCTCGATGGTCCCGTGGGCGGTAATCACGATGACCACGGCTTCCTCGTTCATGGCCCGGATTCGACGCAGCAACTGCGTCCCGTCCATTCCGTCCATCAAGACATCCGTGATTGTGACCCCGATTGAGTGGGACAGGAACTGTTCAAGCCCTTCCGCGCCGTCCCGCGCCGTGATGACGGCATAACCGGCCTGGGTCAGGTGGTGTTCGAGGACGCGCCGCAGGCTGTCGTCGTCGTCCACCAGCAGCACCGTCCGGGAAGATTGCGTAAGTTGCGTCATACCGAAAATCCGATTTCGAAAGTCGTGGTCGGGGGGCCGTTTTCAACCAGCGAAATCGTTCCTCCGTTTTGAGTGACGAGCCGCTGCGAAATGGCGAGGCCGAGGCCGGTCCCCCGGGCCTTGGTGGTGGCAAACGGACGAAACAGGTTTTCCCGGGCATTCGGGGCCAGCCCCGGCCCGGTATCGGAAACGGCGATGGCAGATTTTCCGGCCCTTCCCCGGGTGGAAATGGTCAGAACTCCACCCTTCGGCATGGCGTCCAGCCCGTTTTGGACCAGATTGACCACGGCCTGCTTGACCTGCTCGGAATCCACCGTGACCGGCGGAACGCCCTCCTGAAGCTCGGCCCGAAGTTCGACGCCCTGTTCGGCGGCACGGCGACGGACGAGCGTTAGCACTGACCGGGCGATTTCATTCGGATGGGTGGTCAGCTTTTCGGGTGTGCGCGGCCGCCCGTAGGTGAGAAAATCGCTTACCAACCGGTTCAGCCCCTCGACCTCCGTGTTGATAATGCCCAGAAATTCCCGGTCCGCATCCGGCAGAGGCGCCGTTTCCAGTACTTCCGCCGCACCTCGAATGGCGCCGAGCGGATTCCGGATTTCATGAGCGAGTGAAAGAGTCAACTGGGCAATCGAGGCCATCCGTTCCGCGGCGACCAGCCGTTCAACAGTGGTTTCAAGTTCGGCATAGGCCGCGCGCAATTCGGCGGCAGCCTGTTCGTTTTTCAGCCGTTCCCTCCTTTCAGCATTTGAAAGAAGGCCGGTCACAAGGGCGATGACCTGAAAAAGGCTCATTTCCCAATACTGACTCAGGGCATGCCCCTTGCTTTCCCAATGAAAGTACACATGCGGAACATAGACGGCGGCGCTGAACAGTGAGGTCGCCAGACCACCCCGTACACCATATCTATAAGCCGCAAAGATAATCGGCAGGTAATAGAACCGCTGAAACGCTTCGTGAAGCAGGATCAGCCTCGTGTCGGTGGCGTAGTGGACCACCGTCACCCCAATAATGGCGACGACGATGAGGAAGGCATCCCGCCAGGTTTCGACCGATTTCCCCTTCACATTCATCACTCCCGATCAGAAAGAAGGCGGAATGTCCCACCTCTTTTATTGATTCCGCATTCGATATTCCGCATTCCGCATTCTTTTCAGCGGTTCGTCAAGAACGAGGTGTCTGTTTTCAGACATGCGAGTGTCTGCCCGACGGACAATTTCGAAATGAAAAAAGGGACTGCCACCCATCCAAGACCTGAAATGGAGCGAATTCAGGAGAAATGTCAGGGTGGCACGGAGATTGCCTGACAAATGGTCCGAACAATCGGAGGTCAGATCATGAAACGCACACTCCTCACCATTTTCACCCTCATGCTGATGACTACCGCCGCGCTCGCACATGGCGGCGAGGATCACGGCGGGGGCGCTCCGGCCGCGACGAAAAGTGGAATGACCGTCCAGATGGCCGCGGGCGAGGATGTGGAAGCCCTTTTCAAGTATCCGGTGCTCGCCCCCGGCAAGGAAAGCAGGCTCTTCGTTTTCGTGACCGAGAAGCGATCCAACCGACCGGTCACCGGGCTTGAAATCATCGTCACCATGACCGATCCGAACGGAAAGGAAGCCCGGATTCCGGCCAAGGCGGGTGAATTGCCGGGACAGTACGAATTCACCTTCACCCCGGGCAATCCCGGACAATACAAGGTCCGGGCCGGGTTGACCGGGAAATCCTTCACCGAAGGTTTCGCCTTTGCGCCCATTGGTGTTTCGGCACCCATCGCGCCCGCTGCAAACGATGCGCCCCCGGTCTGGCTCCTGCTCCTGAGCGGTGCGCTGGCGGTTCTTTCGGCTGTCCTTGTTTTCGGCCCGCGCCGTCAAACGAGTGAAAAACAGCCGTTCGAATTTCAGGGAAACTAGGCGATGCGTCGAATCTTTCCCAGACTGGCGTTCTTCGTTCTGGCGTGCTTTACGCTGCAAGCGACGGCCTTTTCCCAGATTGTTGCGGTCGCCCGAAATCAGGGCGCTGGACCGGCCACCCAATCGGTCGAGGGGTTGAATTCGCCCCTCGACCTTCCCCGCGCCGCCCAGTTCATCGATCCGGTTGACGGGTACACGGCGGAGGGTCTGATCGAAGTCGCCCTTCGGGAAAATCCTTCGCTGGAAGTTGCGCGGCAGGAAATCGCCCGGGCGGAAGGAGAACGCGGGCAGGCTGGAACCCGGCCCAATCCGACCTTCGATTTCGAACGAACCCGCAACCCCGTTTCGGCGCCTGAAAATTCCTATCTGTTCGGCGTCAGTTATCCCTTTGAAGTGGGTGGCAAGCGATCCCGGCGCATTGAAGTGGCGGCACTTGAAGTCGAAGCGGCCCGTAAACGGCTTGCCGACGCGGAACGGACCCTTCGGGCCGAGGTCCGGTCGGCCTTTGGGGAGTACGTCTCGGCTATTCAGACCCTTCAGGCGACCGAGGAAGTCGCGGATCTCAACCGCCAACTGTTCCGCATCGTCGAAGCGCGGTTTCAGGAAGGCGACGCCTCCGGACTTGAACGCAGCCTGCTGGCCGTCGAAATCAACCGCCTCGATGCCGACCGGATCGGCGCCGGTGAAAAAATCGCCGAAGGCGCGGCCCGGCTGCGCGAACTGACCAAAATGTCCGACGAGGCTCCGATTCGGGTCAGAATCAATCTCGAACCGGCCAACCCACCTTCCGCCAACGGATTGCTGGCGCTGGCGCTGGCGGAAAGACCGGACCTTCAGGCTGCGCGGCTGAATGAGCGAAAAGCCGAGGCCGGGGTTCGGCTTCAGAAAGCCAATGCCATTCCCAACGTAACGGGTTCCTTCAAGTACACCCTCGACAATACTTTTTTTGACGACCGGTATGGATTCAGCTCGTTCTCCGGCGGCGGGCCGTTGGTGAACGTGCGCGACAACGACCGCCTGCTGACGTTCGGGGTGTCGGTCGAACTTCCGTTTTTCAACCGGAACCGGGGAAATATCGCCGCGGCATCGGCCGAAATCGCCCGTGCCCGCGCCGAGCGCGAACGACTGGAACTGACTGTCAGCCGCGAGGTACGGGTTGCACTGACCCGATATGAAAATGCCTCGCGCACCCTCGCGCTGCTCGTGCGCTATGTGCAACCGGGAACCGAAAACAATTTACGCATCATTCGCGGCGCCTATGAAGCCGGCCAATTCCGGCTGATGGACGTCCTCAACGAACAACGCAAGGTCATCGAGGCCCGCGCCGGTCTGCGCGCGGCTCAACTGGCCGTGTATCAGGCCCGGGTCGATCTCGAACGAGCCGTCGGCTCACCACTGCCCTAATTCAATACTTTTCACGGAGAAACCATGAAAAAACTGATCGCCACCTTCTTCCTTGCTGCGGCCACTGCCGCCTGCGGCGCCCCCGCCGAAAAACCCGCTGAAAAACCGGCTGAAAAACCCGCCGAAACCAAACCGGCTGCGGAAACGCCCAAATCCGACGGAACACCCGCCGAGGTCAAGGCCGCCTTTCCCGACGCCACTTCCATCATGGCTCAGACCACCAAAACCAAGGCTGGTGAGGATTTCACCGCCTATGTGGCTTTTTCGATGAAGGACGGCAAGAAAACGACGCAGGGCGTTGCCACGCTGGTCCAGGCGGAAGGAGCAACCTATCTGCTCGTGGTCGATAACAACGTGGACATCAAGAAGGTCGGAGTCGCCAAAAGCGGCGGCAAAGCCGAACTGGAAGGTCCGGCTTTTCTCGATCAGTTCGCGAAGAAGACCCACGACGACGCCTTCAAGATCGGCAAGGACCTGAAATTCACCGGGACCGACAAAGCCGGAGCGGAAAAAGTGGTCAAAGCCATTTACGACGCGGAATTGAACCTCCAGGCGATTTACGGAAAACCGCACACCCACTGAGGAAGTTGACCATGGCAGCCTCGCGTACCCGAATCTTCCTTTTCTCCCTGCTTGCCCTTTTGGCCCTTTCCGTTTCGGCGGCGGCTCATGGGGACGAGGATCACGGCGATCATTCAAAACCGGTGGCCGGAGGGGCCAAACCAGCCTCCCTTTCAAACTCCATCAAAACCGGACAGGGTGAATTCAAGGCGACACTGACCCGGACACCCGCCAATCCCAAGGTGGGTGAAAAGGTTCACCTTGACCTGAAGGTGGTCGAAATCGTCGAAGGCGGACTGGCCGGGGGCGAGTTGCCCCTGACCGATGCCAAGGTGACCATTTCAATTCGGGATGAACGGGGCCGGGTTGTGACGACCAATGTTCCGGTGTCGAAAGAGGGTGGCCCCGGGGGATTTTCAGCGGAATACGTTTTCGAGAATGGCGGGGCCAGTACGGTAGCGGTCGCCGTCATGACCGGCGACAACCGCCCCTTTACCATCGAATTTCCCGTAACGGTCCGCGCGAAACCATTCAACGTGTTTGCGTTGGGGGCGCAACTCCTGATTGCGTTTCTGGGAGCGGGCCTGATTGCCCGGACCTTCGCTTCGGCCCGTTCCGAGAAGGGTGGCCTTCTGTCCGCCGCCGGGGCGACGGCCCTGCCCGGCCTGACCGTGGTCGCCGCTTCCGTACTGATGATTTACTTATCGGGTCGGTATCTGCCTTCCTTGGCGAAACCGGAGGCCGAACCCGCGGAAACCCCTTCCGCGCCGGTCGGCAATACGGTCGAGGTTGCCAAGGAAGCCCAGTTGCGGTTCGGGATGACGACCGAGGAAGCCAATCGCGAGTCACTGACCAGAACGGTACTGGTCAATGGAACGGTGACTTTCCGGACGCAGTTCATCGCCGAAGTCACGGCCCCGGTGGCCGGACGGCTCACGGCCACTTCACGCCGGTTCACAATCGGCGACCGGGTCGCCGCCGGAACGGTTTTGGCGGTTGTGGAGCAGACGCTCCCTGCGCAGGATGCCGCAACCCTCGAAGTCAATCGCCTTCAGATCCAGTCCGACCGGGCCCGGCTCGAAACCGAAATCAGCCAGAACCGGAAAAAACTCGACCAGGCCATCGTGGATGCCAAACGGGCCGAGCGGCTTTATGAACTTCAAGCGATTCCGCTTAAAGATCTGCAACAGGCCCGGCTGTCCCTGACTCTGGCCGAAGATGATCTGAAGCGGGCGACCCGGCAACTTGAAACCTTCAAGGCCCCGGACCGGGCCGTTTCCCCGACGCGTCGCTTTGAAATCCGCGCTCCGCTTTCGGGGGTGATTGTCGAAACCGCCCTGACGGCTGGTGAATACGTCGAGCCGTCAAAAGTGTTGATGCGACTGGTGGATTCAAACCGGGTCTGGATTCAGGCCAACGTGTATGAAGCCGATCTCGACGCGGTGCGCGGCAGCCGGACGGCAACCTTCACCGTTCCGAGCTATCCGGATGAAGTTTTCCGAATTGATGGCGGACGCGGACGGCTCGTCACGGTGGGGGCCGCCGTGGACCCAAAAAACCGGACCGTGCCGGTGGTTTTCGAGGTTGAAAACCGGGGCGGCCACCTCAAGGACGGCATGTTTGCCGCCATCCGGATCAATACCGCCGAAAACCGGGAATGCGTCACCGTGCCCCGGTCGGCCATCTACGACGACGCCGGACGAAAATACTTTTATGTGTATCGCGGGGGCGAGTCGTTCGAGCAGCGGGAAGCCGTGACGGGTATCGAGACCGCCGACCGGATCGAGATAAAGACCGGCCTGGCTCCGGGCGAGCGGGTGGTGGTTCAGGGACTGCGCCAGTTACGGACGGTCGCGGTTCAGGGGGGCATCTGACGTGCTGAACCGGATCATTCTCTGGGCACTTGAAAACCGGCTGCTGGTCGTGGCCGGAGCGGCGCTCCTGCTCGTCTACGGCGGCTTTGTGGTGGTAAGCCTGCCGGTCGATGTTCTGCCCGACCTGAACCGGCCGACGGTCACGATCATGACGGAAGCGGCCGGCCTTGCGCCCGAGGAAGTCGAAACCCTCGTTACCTTCCCCATCGAGACGACCATGAACGGGGCCACGGGTGTCGAGCGGGTCCGTTCACAGTCGGCAGTTGGCCTTTCGGTGATTTACGTCGAATTCGGATGGAACACCGACATTTACCTCGCCCGGCAGATCGTGAATGAAAAACTTCAACTGGCGCGGGCTTCCCTGCCCCCCGATGTCACGCCGATCATGGGACCGGTTTCATCCATCATGGGCGAAGTCATGCTGGTTGGAATAAAGAGCCGGGACGGGAAAACGCCTCCGATGGATGTCCGGACGACCGCCGACTGGGTGGTCCGCCCACGGTTGCTGACGATTCCGGGCATCTCGCAGGTCATCTCCATCGGCGGTGGTCGCAAACAGTTTCAGGCCCAGATTGACCCGAAGAAGCTGCTTCAGTACGACGTGACGCTGGAACAGGTTCAGCAGGCGATGGCTGGGTCGAATGCCAACACCACCGGGGGTTTTCTTGAAAAATCCGGCCAGGAATTCCTGATCCGCAATCTCGCCCGGTTTCATTCCATCGAGGAACTTGGCGATACGGTGGTGGCGACACGGGGCGGAAGTCCGGTGTACCTGAAAAACCTCGGAACGGTCGCCTACGCCCCGCAGATAAAACGGGGCGACGCGAGCGTGAATGCCGAGGCCGGGGTCATCATCAGTATTCAGAAACAACCGGGGGCCAATACGCTTGCTCTGACCAAACAGGTGGATCAGGCCCTCGACGAACTTCAACGGGGACTTCCCTCCGATCTGGTGCTCCAGCGGGAAGTTTTCCGACAGTCCAATTTCATCAACGCCGCCATCGGCAACGTTCGGGACGCCCTGCGTGACGGCGCGATTCTGGTCGCCGTCATCCTGTTTCTTTTTCTGCTCAACTTCCGGACCACCTTCATCACGCTGACGGCGATTCCCCTCTCCTTCATCATCACCTTCCTCGTCATGCGGTGGTTCGGCCTGACCGTCAACACCATGACGCTCGGCGGGCTGGCCGTGGCCATCGGCGAGTTGGTGGATGACGCCATCGTTGACGTTGAAAACGTCTTCCGACGGCTGAAGGAAAACCGGGAACGTGAAACGCCGCTGCCGACCCTGAAAGTGGTGTTTCTGGCTTCGTCCGAAATTCGGAATTCAATCGTGTTCGCGACGGTCATCGTGGTGCTGGTGTTCATCCCGCTGTTCGCACTTTCCGGGGTGGAAGGCCGGCTGTTTGCCCCGCTGGCCGTGGCCTACATTGTGTCGCTCACCATGAGCCTGATCGTGAGCCTGACGGTCACGCCGGTGCTGGCGTCCTTCCTCCTTCCGAAAGCCAAAATCATGGAGCACGGCGACAGTCGTCTGGTGAAATGGCTCAAATGGCTGGATGCGAAACTACTGGCCCGGACGCTCGACCGACCGATGACGGTCATCGTCGGCGCGGCGCTTCTTTTCCTCGTGGCGGCCGGGACGGTCCCGTTCCTCGGAGGCGAATTCCTCCCTCCCTTCAACGAAGGCTCCCTGACGGTCAACGTCCTGACGCAACCGGGGATTTCGCTCGCCGAATCGGATTCGGTCGGCCGGATTGCCGAACGCATCCTGTTGACCGTTCCGGAAGTGAAGTCCACCGGGCGGCGGACCGGGCGGGCCGAACTCGACGAACATGCCGAAGGCGTCCATTCCACCGAGATTGACTGCGACCTGCGCCACAGCCAGCGTTCAAAAGAAGAACTCATCGCCGACATCCGCGAAAAGCTGTCCGTGATTCCGGGCGTTTCCGTCAACGTCGGACAGCCGATTTCCCACCGCATCGACCACCTGCTCTCAGGCGTTCGCGCCCAGGTGGCGGTGAAACTGTTCGGGGATGATCTTTCGGTCCTGCGGGGAAAAGCCGAGGAAATCCGCCGGGTCATGGAGCGGATTCCCGGTGTCACGGATCTCTCGGTCGAGAAACAGGTCCTCATTCCGCAGGTTCGGATTGCAATCAAACGGGCCGAGGCAAGCCGGTACGGTCTGCCCCCGGGCCGAGTGGCCGAAGCCCTCGAAACCATGCTGAACGGGACGGTGGTTTCCCAGGCGCTCGACGAACAGAAAACCTTCGACGTGGTGCTGCGGCTGTCCGAACCCGCGCGGAACGACCTCGACGCCATCCGGGCCATCCTCATCGATACCCCCGACGGAGGAAAGGTCCCGATTTCGGCCCTCGCCGAGATCACCGAGGAAAAAGGGCCGAATCAGGTCCTTCGGGAAAATGCCCGGCGGCGCATCGTGGTCCAGTGCAATGTTTCGGGCCGGGATATGGAAGCGACCATCGCCGAAATCCAGTCTTCCATTCGTGAGAGGGTGAGCCTGCCATCGGGTGCCTTCATCGAGTATGGCGGACAGTTTGAAAGTCAGCGGGAAGCGACCCGGCGGCTCGGCATTCTGGCGGTCTTTACCCTGCTTGCGATCTTTTTCGTCTTGCTCAAGGCACTCGGAGACTGGCGCATTGCCCTTCAGGTCATGGCCAATGTCCCGCTCGCCTTCATCGGCGGGGTCATCGCCGTTTTCCTGACCGGCGGGGTCCTTTCGGTGGCCTCGCTCATCGGATTCATTTCGCTGACCGGCATCACCGTCCGTAACGGAATCATGATGCTGTCCCACTACCAGCACCTGATGCGGGAGGAGGGACAGAGCTTTTCCCGCGAGATGATTGTCCGCGGTTCGCTGGAAAGGCTGGTTCCAGTTCTCATGACGGCCCTTGTGGCTGCGCTTTCCCTGATTCCGCTCGTTCTCGGAGCGGACGAACAGGGCAAGGAAATTCTTCATCCCGTGGCGGTGGTCGTCCTGGGGGGACTCATCACCTCGACCCTGCTTGACCAGATCGTCACTCCTGCACTTTTCTATCGATTCGGGAAACCGAGTGCCGAGAAAATTCTTCGCGAACAACATTCCACCCCGGTCGGGCCGGAACCCCTGCCCGTCGCCGGTGATTGAGGTACTGATGAATACTCGTACACAACTTTGTCTTTCCCTTGGGGCGGCACTTTCCCTTTTCCTTGCCGCCTGCGCCACGCCTCCGGCTGCTCCGAACGGCCCGACCGAGACCAAAACGCCGACTACGGTCGCCGCGCGAACCCTGAAAAATTCGGGGACCTATGCCATCTCGCTCAAAACCGACCCGGCCGAAGTCAAACCGGGAGAAAAGGTCAAGCTGGCCTTCGCGATTTCAGACGCATCGGGGAAATCGGTCCGGGACCTCGATATCGTCCATGAAATGCCGCTCCACCTCATCATCGTGAGCGAGGACCTGAGTTATTTCGACCACATTCATCCGATGCCCCAGAGCGACGGTTCGCTGATGGTCGAAACCTCCTTCCCGGCGGCCGGGAAGTACCGCCTGTTTTCGGATTACACCCCGAAGGGCGGCGGGAATCAGGTCGGCCAGATTGAAGTTTCGGTCGCGGGAACGCCCAAACCGGCCACCCCGCTTTCCGCCGACCAGAAAATGACGGCCGATTTTGACGGGCTTCGGGTTTCGGTGTCCGCCGACAAGCCGATCCGGACCAATGAAACGCTGACGCTCAAGTTCGAACTGGCCGACGCGGCGACCGGGAAACCCGTTACCGACCTTCAGCCCTATCTCGGCGCGCTCGCCCACTTCGTGACCATCAGTCAGGACGCCAACGAATACCTTCACGTTCATCCCATGGATCCTTCCGAAGCGAAGAAGGGCGGTCACGACCATCATCATGACGACATGGCACACGATCACGGTCCGGCCCAGGCCAAGGGCGGTCCGGTGGTCACCGCCCAAACCAGTTTCTCCAAAGCCGGTCTGTACAAAATCTGGGGGCAGTTCAGACGCAACGACAAGATCGTGACCTCAAGCTTTGTGCTCAACGTGGCGGAAGGTCAGGTCAAACCGGCCCAAACGGCCAATATGGCGAACGGAAAACAGGAAGTCGTCGTGACGGTCAACGAGGACGGATACACGCCCTCGAACCTGGCCCTCAAGGCGGGGTTTCCCGCCCGGATCGTTTTCAAGCGGACTGACGGGAATAATTGCGGAGGCGAACTCGTGTTCAAGGAACTCGACATCCGGAAAAAACTTCCCGTCGGCCAGGAAGTTGCCGTGGAATTCACGCCCGAAAAGGCCAAAACCTATTCGTTTGCCTGCGGGATGAACATGTACAAGGGGAAAATCACCGTTCAGTGACCTTTCCTTGCCCGTTCCATCCGTGGCATGAAAAGGCTCGGGATTTTGTTGTCGTTTTGCGAAAAGCGGCCCGGAGCGAAGTCAAAAACGGCTTCAACTCCGTGGCCGTTTTTTTTACCGAAGTGAGGCTACCTCAAAGGATTACCACTATTCGAGGCGGATTTTCCTGCCCTCCGTGACGGGAGAAATGGTTCGGTTCCGCCACTTTTTCGGTGACACGCGCAACATTCTCACAATAAAAAACTTCTAATTTCCCGCATACAAACCGGTAAGTACGGACTTCGAAGGTTGTTTTTCCTTCGAAGGTAAACGTGTGTTCACATCCCCCGACCGGGGAGAAAAGTAAACAAACCCAGGAGGGTCGAATGAATAGCTCGGCAGCCCGGATTACGGAGCAAACACTGCTTCAGGAAGGTCTCGCCGCGGTCGCGCGGGGCGATCTCGACATCGCGCGCGAAAAACTTTTTTCCGTTACGGAAAACAATCCGCGCAACTCGGAAGCCTGGATCGGACTTTCCAAAATCGCAACCGGAATGGCCCCCCGGTTTTCCTATCTTCGAAAAGCGTTCGAAGGTGAGCCCGATCGACCGGAAAACAGGCAAATACTGGTCGAGTTTGTGGTTCGGGAACTCGCCCCCGCCATTCGGGGGGGAAACGGGAGCGAAGCGCAAAAATACCTCTTTTCAATCGTCGAGTTTTTTCCTGCCTGTGAACCGGCCTGGCTGTGCCTCGCCTTTTCCGCCAAAACCGACGCCGAAAAAAGGAAGTATCTGGAAAACGTCCTGCGGCTGAATCCGAACCATCGTGCCGCCAACGAATGGCTTGCCTCGCTCGGACCCGCCGGCGAAAACCCGCCCCAAGTATCCCTTCCCGGCAATCTCGACATTTTCGGGAATGACGTTTTCGATCTTTCGTCCGCCTTCCTGCCTAACGAAAAAGTGGAGGCCCCGGAACCGTCTTCCGCTCCGTCCATCCAACCGCCGCCACCGCCGCCGCCGGTTTTCACCACACCGGCACCGGTCAGGGAAGTATCCGTGCCCCCGATTGCCGCACCAGTGCAGGAATCCACTTCAACCGGCAACGCCAAGTGGTTTGGAATCGCGGCGGCGGCCGCGCTGGTACTGCTCATTGGCGGCGGAATCTTTTTCTTCCGCCCGGGTGGCGGCCCCACCCCAGCGGCGGAGACAAAAACCGATTCGGTACCGGCAGCGGCCTCCAGCCCGGCCCCGACGACTGGAACGCCAACCAGTGCCCCGGCGACAACAGCCACGGCCGCCGTTCCGGTGACACCTCCGTCCACCCAGTCAGCGACACCCCCGAATGAAGCTCCTTCAACGGCAAAAAAGACGGTGCCGCCGGCGGCCGAAAAAGTCGAAAAGAAAGGCGGAGCTGAAACGGCCCAAACTGCCAAGTCGCCGAAACCGGCCAAACCCGCGCCCAAGGGCGACCGCGAAGACGGCGCCCTCGTGAGAGCGCACTGAAAAAGTACCAGGAGAGGACTTTTACCAATGATTTTCGCAAATCGCGTTCCAACCGGAATCAGCCGTCGCCTTCATCCAGCGCAAAAGGCTCTTTCCGCCGTACTATCAAGCCTGCTGGTGCTCCTTTTCGTTTCAACCGGGTTCGGACTTCCGAATGAAATCGATTCGACCCGGACCGGCCGGGCCAAGCCCGCCGGAATCGAGCCAGGCCGGGAATCGGCCGAAGCCACCCAGCAGAGAAAACGGAAGAAAAAGCGGCGGCGTAGGGTTTTCGCGCCGGGGACCCTGTTCGGAGGCATTGAAGTCGGCTCAAAAGGCGTCAAGGCCATCGTGGTCGAACGCCGCAAAATCAACGGCGAGTTTGACTACAAAATCCACTTTGAAGCCTCAAAGAACACCAAGGTCATCGACGCCAAAGGCAAGGGCGTGACCGATTCGGGCGTCGTCATCATCGAGGACACCGCCAAGGCCACCGCCGATTACTTCAACGAGATCAAGTCACGGAACGTCAAGCCGGAACACATCTTCATCGTCGGCAGCAGCGGAATCGGCGAAAATCTCGACGAGGCGCAAAAAGTCGTTCTGGTCAGCCGCATTGCCCAGTTCACCGGCCGGACGATGGAGTTCATCAATGTCGAGCAGGAAGTGATGTTTTCGATCAACGGGCTGGTTTCGCCCTCAAGCCTGCCGACGTCGCTGCTGGTGGATGTAGGGAGCGGAAATACCAAATACGGCTATCACACCGTCGAAGGCGAGGAGGAAGAAGGCGATACCGACAACCTCGTGTACGGCGGGATCAAATTCGGTACCGGCAGCTTCGCCAAGGAAGTGGCCAAGTTGTCGGCCGGGGGCGACTTCTCGGCGATCGCGAAAGCCAACGCCACCGAACGCATCCGGCCACAACTGGAGGACGAGGTTTCGCGCAAACCGGGCCTCCAGAACCGAAACAAGGTTTATCTGAGCGGCGGCATTGTCTGGGCCATGACGACGCTGCTCCATCCGGGTGAGGTCACCCTGCCGTACTCGACGCTCGCTCCCGGCGACATCAACGCCTTCCACGAGATGGTCCGGAAGAATTTCAACAATCCGACCAAACTTTTCGAGGTCGATCTTTCGGGAATCACGGCGGAAGCCGACCGCAAGGCCGCCGAAGTCGAAATCAAGCGGGTGGCGAATGCCTTCAACATTCAGGAAATGACGGCAGGTTCGGAAATTCTCAAGACGGTTTCCGACACCTTCAAGTTCGAAGGCAAGAAAATCGTGGTCATCCGGAGCAGCCACGTCGCGTGGATTTACGATTACGTCACCGTCAAGGCCAGCGAAAGCTGAGTCCGTCCTCCAGCGAACACCGATCAGGCCCCGTCGAACCCCGGCGGGGCCTTTTCTTACAGGTTTTTAATTTCTTGGCTCGCCGAAACGTGCGTTTTGCAACATTTCCACAATGACACCCCCATAAAAGCCAACGGAAGTCGTCTCAAGGCAAATCGCGGGGGCGACCGATCACATCCCGGCTTGAATTCTCAAGGTGAGTTCAATGGGTGCCATTCCGGAAAACCTCTTGTTGAATGCCGTTTCCCCATTTTCGGCGGAGGCGACCGGCCGGAATGGGCATCCCGCCAGCGACCCGGAAGGGGTCTGGAAAGCACTGATCGACGCGCTCGAAAACAATCCGAACGACACCGCGGCGCTGCTCGGACTTTCCCAAATCACGGCGGATTTGTCCGAGCGACTTTCCATTTTGAAGCGCGCCTTCGAAGGTGCCCCCGAAAACCCCGAAGTCAAACGAAAACTGACCGAGTTCGTCATTCTTGAACTCGCGCCGAAAGCCCGGACGGCCGCTCGCGAGGAGGCGGTGGCCCTGCTGGTGGAAACGGTCAGTTTTTGTCCGGATTGCGAACCCGCCTGGTTCTGTCTGGCCTACGCGATACCGGACGAGTCCCAGCGGCGACTTTGCCTCGAACAGATTCTTCGCCTGAACCCCGACAACCGGGCGGCGCGGGATTGGCTGGCATCACTCGACTCCCCCCTGGAAATCCCGGAAGCCGAGGCACCCGGATTCCCGACAAATTTATCCGAAAGCTCTAACTTCATCACCGGGAACGAATCCCTCGTTCCCTTTCTGGAGAATTCATTTATGGCCAATGTGAAGGAAGCTCTGAACCTGGTTATGGAAATCGAAGGCACCGTCGGCGCGGCGCTCGCCGACTGGAAAAGCGGCATGTGTCTCGGCACGATTGGCGGCACGCCCACCTACAACCTGGAAATCGCCGCCGCCGGGAACACGGAAGTTGTCCGGGCGAAGATGAAGGCAATGGCGAACCTCGGCATCAAGGAAGCCATCGAGGATATCCTGATTACCCTCGACCATCAGTTTCACCTGATCCGGATCATCAAGAACTCGCCAAATCTCTTTTTTTACGTTGCAATCAAAAAAGAAACCGGCAACCTCGCCCTCGCCCGCCACAAGCTGTCCCAGATCGAAGCCAATCTGACCATTTGAGTTCCGGTTGGCGCCGAAATGAAAACGCGGGACGAAAAATCGTCCCGCGTTTTCATTTGTGGCGGATTGCCTCATTTTTCAAAGAGCTTGGTGACCAACTCCATCACCTCGGCGTACCCGCAGGGCTTCCCCGCGTTCTGCTCGATGGCTTTGAGTTTTCGGCACATCTGAAGAACCGGGGCTTCGAGTTCCCCGAACTGAATGGGAATGGTCTGGTGGCCCGAGCGCTGGTCCGACGGAAGGTTGTTCACGCAGTCGTTCAGGTAATTGACAAACAGGCTCAGCATCGCCGCCGAGGATTCGGCCATCAGGTGGACGGTCAACTGCTGCTGCTTGATGAGATCCGCCATCTGCTTGGCCCGTCGCCGGTAAACCTCCACTTCCGCCAGCACTTCCGGCGCGTCCGCCGCCCCGTCAAGGGCGTTCGGATCAATCGGTTTCAGTTCCTGCGTAATCCGCCGGTACTTCCCCGTCACATATTCCTTCAGAACGGCGTCGGTTTCACTCGAACCCCGCGACTGCAACTGGGTCTGGAGTTCGTGTCGGTAGCCAAAAACGCTCCTCAAATAATCCTGAAGGTCCGGACGCTCCAGCTCCCCGAGTTCAAGGATCAGCATCCGCAGAAAATCCTTGTCCTCGACCAGCCGGGCCAGCCGTTCCAGCCGGATGCGGTACTCCGCGGTCAGAAACTTGCTCAGTTTGTCGCCGATTTCCGGCTGAAAATGCGCGACCCGCTGGCTCTGCTCGAATCCCAGCAGCAGTTCCATGTCGTTGATGAGCGACATGAGGAGTTCGCCCGCGATGGCTTCCGACTCGTTCGTAACGGTTTCCGGGTTCTTCTCGTCCATTGTATTCCCTGAAAAAGTGGTGGTGGTAAATCAGACCGCCGTAAAACACACGTCAATCGCTCGCGTCTTGGGCAGGCGACCGGGAACGGATTCAACGTGTTTTGACTTCGGTCCAATAGTAGTCGTATCGGCCGAGAATTGCACCGACATCCTCGATGAATTCACACCGTTCGAGAACTTCGCGCGGCGGAAAAATGGCCGGGTCCTCAAGCCGCTCCCGCGGAATGAACGGCCGCGCCGCCGGATTGGGCGTACCGTACCCAGTCACCCTGACGATTTCCGCCGAAGCCTCGGGTTCAAGAACGTAATCGATGAACCGGAGCGCCAGATCCGGGTGCGGGGCGTTGCGGGGTATCGCCAGACAGTCGATGGCCCGGGTCCCGCCCTCCTTCGGCACGACGAAGGCAATGTCGGGATTTTCCTTCGCGGCCTTGGCAACCTGCCCGTTGAAACCCTGTACGATCCAGGCCTCGCCGCTCAACAACAACTGGTCAAATGTGGCACTGTCGTATGTTTTCACGAGTTTCTTTTGTTCGGCAAGCAGTCCCGCTGCAACCGCCACTTCCGATTCGTTTTTACTGTTTAACGAAAACCCTTTCCGGCGCAGCGCGGCCCCGAAACACTCGCGCACGTCGTCGAGCATCGCAATCCGGTTGCGGTAGGCCGGGTCCCAGAGGATGTCCCAGCTTTCCACCGGTTTCTGGATTTTATCCTTCCGATAGCCGATTCCGGTCAGAACGTAGGTGTAGGGCACGGAATACCCGTTCCCCGGATCGAACGGCCGGTTCAGGAACGACGGATCGAGGTTTGCAAAATTCGCCAGTCGGTCACGGCCAATCGGCTGAATCAGCTTTTCCCGAATCAGGATGCCGACCATGTAATCACTCGGCACGATCAGGTCGTACTCCGTCAAGCCGGTCTGCAATTTCGCCAGCAGGGCCTCGTTCGAATCATAGGTTTCGATGTTGACCCGGCATTTGTAACGATTTTCAAACTCCCGAATCAGCTTGTCCGAGGTGTAATTCGACCAGATGTAAATGTTGAGCGTAGTGGCGGCCTGTGTCCCGCGTGGTGGCGCAAGCGTCACGCCCAGAAAAACCACCAGGACCGTCGCACCCGCGACTTTCAGCCCCGTCGGCAGCTTTCGTTCCGCCTGGAGCGCCTGCGACAGCACCGCCAGCAACACCGTCACGGCCAGCAAAACGGTCGAAACCGCGTTGATTTCAGGCGTGACGCCCGTCTTCATCATTGAATAGAGCAGCAACGGGAGGGTGGTCACGCCTTGCCCCGCGGTAAAACTGGTAATGATGTAGTCGTCCAGCGAGAGCGTGAACACCAGCAGCGACGCGGCCACGATGCCGGGCGCGAGCAGCGGCAGCGTCACCCGAAAAAACGCGGTCACCGGCGGCGCGCCCAAGTCCTGGGCGGCTTCCTCCAACCGCTCGTCCATCCCGCTCAGACGCGCGCGAACCACGAACACCACGTACGACAGGCTGAAGGCCACATGCGCGGCCACGACCGAGCCGAAACCGAGCCGAAACCCGACCAGCCCGAAAAACACGACCGAGGCGAAACCGACCACGATTTCCGGAATGACCACCGGAAGGTAAAACACCGATTCCACAACGGTTTTACCCCGAAAACGATGGCGTCCCATCACGAGCGCGGCCAACGTTCCCAGCACGGTGCAGAAAAGTGTCGTCGCGAAGGCAATCCGGAGGCTCGTCCGCAGCGCATCGAGCAATTGCGGGTTGTTGAACGCCTTGACGTACCACTGGAAAGTCGCGCCTTTCCACGTCGCGTTGAGCCGCGAGGCATTGAAGGAAAACAGCACGAGAACGGCAATCGGGGCGTACAGATAGCCGAATACCAGTACCGTCGCCAGTCGCAGCCAGCCGCCGCGTTGTGGAGTGGAATTCCCGCGCTTCATTGTTTTGAGTGGAAAACCGAAGTTGCGTTCGAACCGAGCCTACCACAGCCTCAGACTCACTTCGCGGACACTTTTGCAATTCGGTTTGAAACCGGTATGCTGCGTGAAATCCGACATCCGGCCTCGTTCCCGACCCAGTCCGGATGAGACTTTTTCTCAGGAGTACGACCCATGAAAATTCCCGGACTCGACCGCATGCCCGGCATGAACCGGATGATGGAACAAATGCAGCAGCAGCAGATGGAAATGCAGCGGCAGCTTGAAGCCGCCCGCTGCGAAGGAACCGCCGGCGGCGGCATCGTCAAGGTCATTGTCAACGGCATGAAATCGGTGATTTCCGTCCACATCGAACCCGACGCGCTTTCCGACCGCGAAATGCTCCAGGACCTCATCGCCGCCGCCGTCAACGACGCCGGACGCCGCGCCGATGAAGTCGCCCAAAGCCAGATGCAGAACATGCTCGGCGGCCTGGATCTGGGCGGATTGAAAATTCCGGGACTCTCTTAAAAAGTCATTGAGTCTGGAGTCGAGAGTCTGGAGTCAGAATCATTCACCGGGATTCCCTGCCCGATTGGTCAGATATCCGAAGAGCCATTACCGACCCTGAATTTTTCCTCCACCAGACATTTTTCTTCAGACTCTCGACTCCAGACTCCAGACTCACGACTTTATGATCGAGTTTGCCGAACCCATCGCCCGTCTCATCGACGAGTTCAAGCGTCTTCCCGGCGTCGGACAGAAATCCGCGCAGCGGCTGGCGTTTCACGTCCTGCGGATTCCGGCCGAGGATGCCCAGCGCCTTGCCGCCGCCATCAACGACGTCAAGGAGCAGATTTCCTTTTGCTCCGTCTGCCACAACCTGACCGACACCGACCCCTGCCGGTTCTGTACCAGTCCGACGCGCGACCAGCGGATGATCTGCGTGGTCGAGGAACCACACAACGTTCTCGCGATTGAACGCTCGGGCGAGTTCAAGGGGCTATATCACGTCCTGGGCGGCGCGTTGTCCCCGATGCGCGGCATCGGTCCCGACGAACTGAAAATCCGGACGCTCCTCGAACGCCTCCGCAGTCTCGACGTGGACGAGGTGATTCTCGCCACCAATCCGACGACCGAGGGCGAAGCGACGGCCAACTACATCGGACGCCTTCTGAAACCCATCGGCCTGAAAGTGACCCGCATCGCGATGGGCCTTCCCGTCGGCAGCGATCTGGAATACGCCGACGACGTCACGATGAACAAGGCCCTGACCTACCGTCACGAAATCTGACATGGCCAAAGAAAAAAGCGTCTATTCCTGCCAGCAATGTTCCTACCAGTCGCGCAAATGGCTCGGGAAATGTCCCGATTGCGGTGCGTGGAATTCGTTCGTCGAGGAACGCGAAACCAAAACCGTTTCGGCGGCGGCGCTGGCGCGCGGTCTCGGCGGGGCGGCGAAGGGCGAAAAGGTCAGACCTTCAAAATATTCCGAGGTTCCGAATCAGGATGACACCCGGATTCCGAGCGGAATTCCCGAATTCGACCGGGTGCTGGGCGGTGGCATCGTTCCCGGAAGCCTCGTTTTAATCGGCGGCGATCCCGGAATCGGAAAAAGCACCCTTTTACTTCAAACCGCCGAAATGATGAGCCGACAGGGCGAGCGGGTTTTGTACGTCAGCGGCGAGGAATCGGAACGCCAGATAAAACTCCGCGGCGAACGGCTCGGATTGAAGCCGGGCGAGCTTCATCTGCTTCCCGAAACCTGCCTCGAACGGGTTCTCGACGTGGTCGCCGAACTTCAACCGACCATGATCGTGCTGGATTCGGTCCAGACGGCCTATTCCGAACGCATCGAAAGCGCCCCCGGCAGCGTTTCACAGGTCCGCGAAACCGCCGGACAGTGCCTTTTATTGGCGAAACACCAGACCATCCCGGTTTTCCTCATCGGACATATCACCAAGGAAGGTTCGCTGGCCGGCCCGAAGTCGCTCGAACACATTGTTGATACGGTTCTTTATTTTGAAGGCGAGCGGCATCACAACCACCGCATCATCCGGGCCGTGAAAAACCGCTTCGGAGCCACCAATGAACTCGGAATGTTCGAAATGACCGGCGCGGGGCTGATTCCGGTCCAGAACCCATCGGAACTGTTTCTTCAACAGCGGCCGCTCGGGGTTTCCGGCTCGGTCGTGGTCTCGTGTCTGGAGGGCACGCGCCCGATGCTCGTTGAACTTCAGGCACTCGTGAGCGGCAGCAAGTACGGCACGGGTCGCCGCACCGTCGAAGGCGTCGAGCAGAACCGCGTTTCCCTGCTCATCGCGATGCTTGAAAAGCGCGCCGGACTTCAACTTCTGGGCGACGACGTATTTTTGAACGTGGCGGGGGGCCTCCGGCTCGACGAACCCGCCGTGGACTTGGGAATCGTCGCGGCCATCGCTTCGAGTTTTCGGAATCTCGCCATCGACAGCGGGACCGCCGTCTTCGGCGAAGTCGGCCTTGCGGGTGAAATCCGGGCCACTTCTCAACCGGCGGCTCGGGTAAAGGAAATCGCCGCGATGGGGTTCAACCGGTGCATTCTTCCGAAGGGCAATCTGTCCGGACTGGAAGCGCCCAAGGGCGTCGAACTGGTGGGCGTCCGGTCGGTGCTGGATTTGCTGGACGTCCTTTTCTAGTCGTCAGTGGCCAGCAGTCAGTGGTCAGTAAAGAAATTCGAAAATGGTGCGGTTTTCGGGATTTCCCGAGGCCGCGGCGTCCTGCGAGAAAAATGCGTCAACCGGGCACTGACTGCTGGCGACTGGCTGCTGGCGACTGACGACTGGCTACTTCTCCCCGCCGTCGTTCCCGTCATCAACCTGTTCGACGGGTTCTTCCGCGCCGTACGCCTTGTCACTCAATACCACCCGAAATCCAAGAACCTGATTTTTTCCGGTTTGAAGGTCGTGGTCGCGCGACTGGGAACGGCTTCCATAAGCCGAGGTCGCCCACGACCCGCCACGGATGACGTGCTGGAGGCGATCCTCCGGTCGACGCAGGTTTCTCGTCGGCGCGCCCGCCGCGTGAAGGCTGGTGAACCGTTTGCAGTATTCGTCCAGACACCATTCGCGGACATTTCCCTGCATGTCGAACAGGCCGTAGGGATTTGGAATCAGCGAACCCACCGGAAGCGGCTTTTTGCGGGGCGGGACCGGCGGTTCCTCGGCCAGCGGAAGGTTGGAATCGTAATTTTCGACCGTCGAGGAAAGCGCCAGACCGAACCCGAACGGACCGGTTCGACCACCGAGGCTCGCGTATTCCCACTCAGTCTCAGATGGAAGCCGGTAAATCCGGCCGGTTTTGCGTGACAGACGCGCGCAGAACTCCACCGCTTCCTCCCACGTCACGCTGTCCACTGGGAGTTGTGGATCCTTGAAATTGGAGGGATTTTCGGGAAGGTCGATTTTGACCTTCGGCAGACCGGAGACAAACTTCCACTGAGCCTGCGTCACTTCGTACTTGCCCATGAAAAAGCCGGGAACTCTGGCGTTGAGGCGCGGGCTTTCATTCCCTTCCGAATCCTCTTCGTCGGGTGTTCCGAGACAGAAAATGCCACCGGGAACTTCGACCATTTCGAGAACCTGGTCGCCGTCCAGCTTTTCCCGGTAAACCCTGGCTTGTCCCGGTTCACGGGTGACCGTTCCCTTTTCGTCAATCAGGGCGGTCTCAAAGGTGAACGGTTCAACCGGCACCTCAAAGGTGACAGGAATGGTTTTGGGTTCGTTTTTGCAGTTGATCTGCTGGGCGGGTCTCGGATTCCCGCCGTCCGGCCGGGGTCTGGGTTTGGGCTTCCCGGTGTTCGGCTTGGGTTTCGGTGTGGTCGGAGGATTTGTATTCGGTTTCGGCTTGGGTTTTCCGGAACCGGTGTAATCGCGCTGACCGAAAGCGGTCGCCCCCGAAAGCGGAAGGACCACGACCCCGAAAACAACCGATAGAACTTTCGTCCTCCGAAATCCCAGTTTCACAAGGCCTTCCCGGTTCAGGGTTTCGGCGCATCCTTGGCGCACCGGAAACCGATATTGATCCCGCTGGTATTGGGTTCAGCCATCAGACGCGCCGTCACGGTCGTCAGTTCCTTCGGATGCTGAAAACCGCCGCCACGCAAAATCTTTTTGCTCTGGTACTGGGGTTTCAACTGGACCTGACTCCCGGGATAAAGGTCATACCCCGACCCCGTCCATTCCCCGACGTTCCCGGCCATATCGGCAACGCCGAAGGGGCTGAGTCCGGGAAAACTGCCGACCTGCCGCCGCTGATCCGGTTGCTTGGTTGTATCACGCTCGGCGTTGAGTTGGCTCTTGTCGTAAGTATTTCCCCAAGGATAAAGCCGTTTATCGGAACCGCGCGCGGCGTATTCCCATTCCTGTTCCGTCGGCAACCGCTTTCCGGCCCACTTGGCGAAAGCCATGGCGTCATCCCACGTCACATCGGCCACGGGAAATTTGGCCGTTCCCGGCGGAAAAGATTTCTGTCCGTTCCAGTTGGCCGGCGGCTTGGCCCCGGTAGCAGCCACGAATTTGGCGTATTCCTCGTTGGTGACTTCGGTTTTGTCGATGAAAAACCCTTCGACCTTCACTTCGTGTTCGGGTTTTTCGAAGTCGTCGTCGCTCGCATTGTTGCCCATGGTGAAGGTCCCCGTCGGGATGTACACCATTCCGTCGGGAGCGGCCGGAGCGTTTGTCTTGGGATCCTTGCCGTTTTGAGCCTGGGGGTCGGTTTTCGTTTTTTGCAGGTACCAGTACCCCCCGCCACCGGCGACCAGTACGAGCGGGACCAGAACCGCGGCAGCCAGCTTGAAGATTTTCGAACCGCCGCCCACCGCCCCATCGCCCCCGGAAATTTCCCGGCCGACCGAGGCATAGACTTCCGTTTGACTGCCGGCTTCCCCGGTCCGCTTCTTGGCGGAGCCGGTAGGGCGCCTGTTTTCGGCCGTTAAACGTTCTTCCTTGCTTCCCGCCTGGCTTTCGACGGTATTGCGAGCGCCTTGTCCCTTGAGCGGTGATGTGTCGCCATACCGTTCGGAATCGGAGGTTTGAATCAGTTCCGAAGTCCGGGCGGGCCGGGTCATCCGCGACATCTTGATTGAATAGGTCGGATTCCCGAGATCGATTCCGGCGGCGATGATCGCCTGTTCCAGTTCGGAAAACAGGTGAAGCGCCGTTTGCGGACGGGCCTCTGGGTCCTTTTCCATCGCCTTGAGCGCGACGCGCGCGATGTGGACCGGGATGTCCGGATCGATGTCCAGCGGATTTGGCGGAGCCTGAGAAACGTGCATCATCAGGGTCCCCATGGTCGAATCGGACTGAAAAGGCACGCGCCCGGTCAGCAGTTCGAACAGAATGACCCCGAGGCTGTAAATGTCGGACCGGGCGTCGAGTTCGATGCCCTGGCACTGCTCCGGCGACATGTAATCGGGCGTCCCGATGACCGTTCCGGAGGCCGTGAGCGTGTTTTTGTCCTGTTTCTTGAGCTTGGCGATCCCGAAGTCGAGGACCTTTACGTCCTTGATGGAATCGTCGTCGCTGATGGTCAGAAAGATGTTGTCCGGCTTGACGTCCCGGTGAACGATCCCCTTGACGTGCGCGGAATGCAACGCCGGGCAGACACAGGAAAAAACGTAATGAATGTCTTCGTACGGAATTCGCTTTTCCTTGCGAATTCGGTCCCCAAGCGACATCCCTTCGAGGAATTCCATCACGAAGTAGACGAGATTCGTGTCCTTGGTGACGCCGAAGTCGGTGACGGTGACGGCGTTGGGATGTCTGATCTGAGCCGCGGCCTGGGCTTCGCGCCGGAAACGCTCGACCGCCTTCTCGTCCTCGCCAAACTGGGGGTGGAGGATTTTGACCGCGAAGGGAGTCCCGATATGGACGTGGACGGCCTTGTAAACCTGTCCCATCCCGCCTTCGCCGATCTTCTCCTCAAGCCGGTATTTGTCGTCGAGAAGTTGATTGACCATCATGAGGGCCTTGCCGTCATGAGGACAAAACGTCACATTGTCTTCGAACTCCCGGTTACAGGCCGGACACCGTTTCATCGCGGTTCGCTCGCTCAGGAAATTTGTTGAAATCCGCTGCTATATTCAAAAACTATGGAACCAATGTCAAACCAAATACAGACACAACCCGACTTTACCATTCTTGGTTCGGGCCTGGCCGGGACGCTGATGGCGGTTTATCTCGCCCGACAGGGGTTTCGAACCGCACTTTACGAGCGCAACGGGGACATGCGCAACCAGCCCGTGCCACGCGGGCGCTCGATCAACCTTGCCCTTTCCCATCGGGGCCTCCACGCGCTCCGCGAGGTCGGCCTCGCGGACGAACTCCTGGACCTCGCCATCCCGATGCGCGGCCGGATGATGCACTCGGTCACGGGCGAACTGACGTTCCAGCCCTACGGCCGGAAACCGGACGAAGTCATCTATTCCATTTCCCGCCACCGGCTGAACTGCGCCCTGCTCGAAGCCGCCGAACGCCTGCCGAACGTCGAAATCTTCTTCAACCAGAAATGTATCGGGGCCGACATCAGCCGCAACACCGTTGAAATCGAGGACACCGCCACCCACAAGACCCGGACTCTGGCGGCCAGGACCTTTATCGGGGCGGACGGGGCTTTTTCCGCGGTCCGGCAGGGGATGAACCGGATTGACCGTTTCAACTACAGCCAGGACTTCCTTTCGCACGGGTACAAGGAACTCACCATCCCCGCCCTGCCCGACGGCAGCCACGCGCTCGACAAACACTGCCTCCACATCTGGCCGCGTCACGATTTCATGCTCATTGCCCTTCCAAATCAGGACGGAACGTTTACCTGCACCCTGTTTCTGGCCCATGAAGGCGAATACAGTTTTGCCCGGCTCACGGACGAGGATCAGGTCATGACCTTTTTCAGCCGCCATTTTCCGGACGCCGTCCCCCTCATGCCGGACCTCGTGGATGATTTCTTCCACAACCCGACGGGAGCGATGGTGACCGTCCGGTGTTTTCCCTGGCAGTATAACGGACGCTTCGCGCTCGTCGGAGACGCCGCTCATGCGGTGGTGCCGTTCTACGGTCAGGGGATGAACGCCTCGTTCGAGGACTGCTCGGTGCTCAACGAATGCCTCCAGCGACACAACGGCGACACGTTGCAGGCCTTTCAGGAGTATCAGAACCTGCGCAAGGCCAATACCGACGCGCTCTCGGTGCTGGCCTTCAACAATTTCCTCGAAATGCGCGACAAGGTGGCCTCGCGGACCTTTCTGCTGCGCAAAAAACTGGAGAACCTGCTTGCCGGATTTTTCCCGGGAAAATTCATTCCGCTCTACACAATGGTTTCCTTTTCGCGAATTCCCTACGCCGAGGCCACCGCGAAGGCGGCCCGGCAGGACCGCCTGATCAACAATATCGGCTACGGCCTGCTGGCGCTGGTCGGATTGGGACTGCTCGGCGGCCTGGTCGGACTTTTTGGTTAGAACGTTCCACGTTGTCGCGCCGCCTCGAACAGCAAGAGCGAGGCGGCGACGGCGATGTTGAGCGATTCGACATCCCCGACCATCGGGATGGACACAACCGCGTCGGCCACGCCGTCGCGTCCGGCCAGGCCGACCGCCTCCGAGCCGAGCCACAACGCGCAGGGCGTTTTCCAGTCGAAATCGGTGTACCGCACCGGACTTCCCGCGTCCGCCGCAACGATCCGCACGTTCCGGCCCCGCAGTTCCGAAATGACCGTGGCGGCCGGGATTCCGGTCACCACCGGCAGGCGCAGGGCGGTCCCGGCGGCGGCCCGCAACGCTTTCATCTGAAAAGGGTCCGCCGACCCGCGAGCGGAAATGAAACCGGTCGCGCCGACGGCTTCGGCGGTCCGAATCAGCGCCCCCAGGTTTCCCGGGTCCTGCATTCCGTCAGCAATGACGAACAGCGGGTTGGGAGCGTCCGCAAAATCGGCGATTTCGTAGAACGGTCGTGCGCCCAGCGCCACAACGCCGGGCGGCGTTTCCAGATCGCTCACGGCATTCATGAGCTGGTCGGTAAGAATCGCCCCGCGACAAGGTTCCCGTTTCAGTTTTTCAACCAGTTCCCGACCGCGGTCCGAGTCGAGCAGCCTGGGTGAGTAGGCAACCACCTCAAGCCGGATTCCCGACCGGAGGGCATCGAGAATGAGGCGAATCCCCTCCAGGAACAGAAAACGCCGTTCCCGCCCCTCCCGAACCGCAATCAGTCGCTTGACGAGCGGATTCTGGCGACTGGAAATGGTTTCGACCAGCATTCCGGCCTCCGAACCACGGATTATTGAACGCCCGCGATGTCACGCAGCGCCCGGTTGAGTTCTTCCCAGTTGACCGACGAACGGACCTCGAAATAGCCCGGCTTCGAAACGATCGAATCAATCACGACAAAATGAAGCGGATGGATCTGGCGGTCGCCCACCCGATATTCAAGGTCGAGGGCGGCCCGGAAATCGGGCATTTTATGAAGATCGATTTCCAGCGCCCGACCGTCAAACGTGATGCCCGCCGCCGGATCGCTGGCCTCGACCAGCGCACGGTCCGCCCCCAGAATGTGACGAATGAGCAGAACCACCGTGTATGCCGTCGCCTTTTGCCAAAGGTTTGCGCCGAAGGCGGATACCGGCCCGGCCGGGACCAGTTTCAGCCGGTGACGATAGCGCGTGAAAATGACGGATTCGATGCGGAGCGGAAGGGCCACCCTCGCCAGAAACAGGCGTTCGCTCCGGGCCGAAACGGTAAAGGTCCCCTCTCCGGCTGTCATGGAGACGTTTCGAACGCCTTCCATTTTGGTTTCCGCCAGCAGTTCGTTGATTCGGGCTTCCGACACCCTGATTTCGCCTCCCGCGAGGCGGGACAGCGTGTTGTCTTCCTGAAGTTCCTCAAACGCCCGGTAGGCAAGACTGGCCTGATCCCACGCATCGCGAAGCCACTTCAACATGCCGTTCCGTTTCCCCTGATGGCCCAAACACCCCGTCAGGGAAGCTGCTTCATTTCCTCCTGAAGCAGCCGTTTCCAGAGTTCGTCCTGATTCTGTTGCGCCAGCTTCAGCGCGGCGTCATAAAACCGGCGGGCTTCGGTGTACTTTTTCAACGCAACGTACATCCGCCCCATTTCCCGATTGATGGCCGTTTCAAGTCCCGTATCCGAGTTCCCGCGCAAGCCGGCCAAAGCTTCCTGCAACCAGTCGAGGGCCCGGGTCGGCTCCCCGCACTGGCCGTAAATCGATCCCGCCCAGGCCTTCAACGAAACCCGGAGCCGGGGCGATCCGGTCCGTTTTTCGATACCCCGGAGATTTTCTATCGCCCGCTGGGCAACGGCACGCTGGGCGTCACGGCTGGCTGCCCGCTCCAGTATCACGAGAGATTCGACCTGGTTGCGTTCCTGATCCTCGAGCGTTCCGGAGATGACATACCCCAGAAACAAACAGCCGGCGGCTTTTTCGTTTTTACCAATGAGGTACAACACCCGGCCGGCCTGCGTCGAAATGATCCCCTCAAGGCTCCGGTCAAACAGCGAAGGTTTGACCAGGTTGGTCCGTGAATTCAGATCCTTGATGAATTTCAGGGCATCATCCGCGAGGACTTCGGCGTTTTCCGGGGCCGCCCCATCCTGAATCGCAATCCGGGCGAGACAAAGATTCGCCAACATCTCGGCCCGCTGATTCCCAACCGTCTTGCCCAGTTCGGAAGCCAGCCGAAACGCCCGGGTGGCTTCCTTTTGCTGGTCGAGGTCAAGGTAACAAAGCCCGAGAAAGTTCAGTGCGGCCGCCTGACGCCCACGATATTCGACGTTTTCAAAAAGCTGAACCGCCCAGGCGAACCGGATCAAGGCGACCCGGTCGTCATTGTCGTTTGCCAGAGCAAAGGAGCCAATGCCTTCCTTGAATAAACGGTCCCCCTGAATGGCCCGACCGGAACTCGACAACACCAACGTGTTTTCGGGAAGGGGGGGAAGTTGTTCCAGAAGGTCGGCCAAGGCGCGGCTGGGAGTCAGCACCGCCTTGGCGCGGGACGTGATCAGCAGTTTTCCCTTGCGCGTCCATTCGGCCTGAAGCTGATTTTTCTGGAGAAACTGGTCGAAAACCTCGTTCCAGGGACGGTTTTCGACCCGAATGGTTTCGGTGACCGACCTCCAGTCGCCTTCGCCGGGGAATTCGGTCTGAACACCTCCCAGCGAGGCCAATCCACCCAAAATGTTCGGGACGGTGCAGAGCTTGCACTCGAACTGGATTTTCGAGCCGACGTAACCCGGATCACCGTATCGAAGGGGTTTGGTTTCAGTTTGACCGAAAGCCGGGAGCGCTCCCACCCACAACAGAAAAAAGGCGAGGCCGAACGGATTTAAACGCATGGCAAATACCAATTCCGAAAAGTTGAATCTGTTTCAGGAAACAAGAAGGAAAATCAGAACGATCAAAAGAAATGCAATTCCGGCGACGCATGAAAAAATGATAACCCGGGTGCGGCCGGAATCGTCCGTACTGCCGTACCCGTTCAGGCCGGTCCACGCCGGTCCGGAGGAAGCCGGTGGAACCTGTGGAGAAACCGCCACCGAAATGGGTTTCGGAGGGGGTGGAAGGGGCGGTGGAAGCACCATTCCGTTCGGTGTATGCGGCGACTTGGAGGCGTCAAGAATTTTATCCACCAGCGGGGTGGACACGCCCGCCGGGGCCTTGGCATTCTGAACCGCCCGTTCAAACTCGTCGCCGAGTTGCGCGGCGGACGCCTGCCGTTCGGCCTTGTTCTTGCTCAGGGCGCGCAAAACGACGGTTTCGACCTGAAACGGGACGTCGGGAAACTTGCTCCGGAGGGAGGGGGCGGTTTCGTTGGCGTGCATCAACGCCACTGCGACCGGGGTGGCGGCGGTGAACGGCACGGTCCCGGTCAGCATTTCAAAAAGGACGATCCCGAGCGAATACACATCCGACCGGGCATCCAGTTCCGCTCCGGAGCATTGTTCCGGAGAAAGATAGTGCGGTGACCCGATGATCATTCCCTGCCGGGTCAGTGGCGCGGCCTTTGCGCCTTCGGCGATGATTTTGGCGATGCCGAAGTCGATCACCTTGACCAGCAGACGCCCCTTCGACTGGGGAGCGATAAAAATGTTTTCCGGTTTGACGTCGCGATGGACGACCCCGCTTTTGTGGGCGGCGTCGAGGGCGGAACAGACCTGCCGCGCGATTTCAGCACACTGGTCGAGGTCGAGTCGTCCCTTCTCGTTCAGCAAATCGCGCAACGACTTCCCCTCGAACAACTCCATTACGATGTAGTTGGTCTGATCGTCGGTGACGCCGAAATCGCTCACCGCCACGGCATTGGGGTGACGAATGCGTGCCGCGGCCTGGGCTTCGCGCTGAAAACGGGCGACCGAAGTAGCGTCGGAGACAAGTGTGGGATGCAGAACCTTGATGGCAACCAGTGAGTCCATCAGGACGTGCCGCGCCCGATAGACCGTGCCCATTCCACCTTCGCCGAGTTTGGCCTCGATGCGGTATTTTCCCTCGATGGTCCGGCCCAGAAACGGGTCGGTTTCGACCACCTGAAGCGATCCGCCGTCAAACGGACAGAACACCATGTGGTCAGGGAATTCCTTGCTACAGGTAACGCATCGCTTCATAGTGAAGTCGGGACGGAAAGGTTCGCGACGCAGGGTAGCCGCGGGACATGTCCGGAAAGGTGAGGTTGCGAACGGTGCGGCAAGACTACCCAACCCCCGTTCCCTTTGTCAAACCGAGCCTTGTGGGTCGGAAAAAACCCTTTCCCCTCCCTGACAAATCCCGATAAGTGATTGCCCGGCCGAGAGTTCAGTCCACCAGAACGGCATGTTCGGATTTTGCAAAGGCCACCCGGCGAGCCCCCCGAAAAACCACCCCGACCTGAGCTTTCGTGAGTTGATCCGAAGCTTCTTCCAGAAAAACCGGGGGACGGAATCCGTCAAACCGGTACGCCCGGGCCGAATGGCACAATCGCACCCCGGAGGCGTCCGGCTTTTCAATCGCGGCATCGAAAATGATCCCGGTCGGCGTCACCGATGTACCGTCCGAAAGGGCCGTCAGTTTCGGATAGCGTTCCCTTCCGGTCGCCAGTTCGAAAAAACTGACGCTCGCCCGCGCCCCGTCGCCTCCGGCAACCACCACCAAAAGACGGCCCCGGTCGGCCGTCCAGACCTGTTCAATGGCGGAAACGTCCGTGTCATAGCTTTTTCCGGTCGCCAGATTGACCACCGTCAACGGACTTTCCCAGGACGTGGGTTCAACTGGCGCATCCGGTTCGTGAAGGATCAGCCGGAACCGCCCGACGACGGCCTCGTACAGGTTCGGGTTGTCGGGTTTCGGATGGAAGTTCACCGGTTTCAGTCTTTTACCGGCGTTTTTGGGGGACAAGGTCCGCCCCGCCGCCGGAAAAACCGTTCCCGCGAGCAGGATGGCCAGAAACGTTAAACGAAAGAAGTTCACGACTGAATGACCGAAGACCCGCCGACCGGGAGAACACCGGCGGCATTTTTTCCAGCGGCCGGCCGGAGCGTCCATTTGCCGGACAGATCCCGCCAGACGTTGATGGCCGAAAGGGCGCAGGCCATCGTTCCCTGCCCGGGAAACACGGTGTCGCCGACCACCCGAAAGTTTTTCAGCCCGAAATCCGCGGGACCATTCGCGAAAAGATTGCTGTTCCACAAACCGGTTTTGATCCCGCCGACCATCCCCCGCGCCCGGTGGGTGTAGCGCTCAAAGGTGCGGGGCGTTCCCGGCAGGATGAAATCCACTCCGTTTCGAATGTCCGGGAAGACCTTTTCAACCGCGGCGAGCATCCGGCGGGTCAGTTCGTCGCGTTTCCCGGCGTACTGCTCGGGCGAAAGATTTTCCCAGTCGGCGACGTTCGTATGGGTCGAGACATTGAGCGTCCGGCGACCTTCCGGAGCCGACAGCCGGTCGTCCGGCTCACAAAGCGACAGGAAGCAACTGTTGCAGTCCCGAAACGGCGCGTCGTAATCCATTAAAACCTGATGATTCAGCGGCGTGTCATCGGGAATCACCGCCTGGTGCGCCCCGATGTAGCAAGTGAACGCCCCCCATCCTTCCCCGGCGCGTTTCAACGGCGCGCTGGAAACCGTCTTTCCGTGAATCAGGCCGGGAACGTTCCAGACCGGAAGGTTGGCGATGACTTTTCCGGCGCGGACCGTCTTTCCGTCGTCAGTCGTCACCCGAAACGCCCCGTCGGAAAGCGGCTCGATAGCCGTCACCTTCCGCTTCCGCTGAAACCGTCCGCCGAGTGCGCGAAAGGCCTCGATGTGCGATTTGACGAAGGTCTTCATCCCGCCCCGCGCGCGCCGGATGCCGTGCCGGTAAATGTCGAGTCCGGCGGCGGCGTTGGCGAAAGGCGCGTTTTCCGCCGTTTCCTGCGTCGTTATCAGAAGCAAACCGTCCAGAAAGGCGCGAAACGGACGATGCTCGGCCAGTTTGAATCGTTTCAATACCGATTCGACCGTCGAAAATCCGATCGACGGCAAAAACACCAACTCCGGCGTTATCAGTCGGAGGTTCAAAAACAGGTCGCGCGGCCCCCGCAGCGGCAGCGCCGGGAGGTTCTCGGTCGTCCGCCAGAGAATGTCCGCGGTACGGTCCACCAGCTTCCAGAATTTCTCCAGACGACGGGCTTCATCCGGATTCGCGGCGAATTTTTCAACCCGCTCGCGTTCCCAAAGCGCCCGATCGTGAAAAATGTTGACCGTCCGGTCGGGCAAATGCACCCGGACGCACTCGACGAGCGTCGATTCGGGTGGAACAACTCCAATCGCATCATAAACTTGCGAATGAAGTCCGGCTTCGTCGAGGCCCATCAGGACCGTCGCGCCAGCGTCGAAGTTGTACCCGCGATGGTAAAAGTAACCCGCGCAGCCGCCCGGCTTGTCGTGCGCTTCGAGCAGGAGTGTTTTCGCGCCGTCTTTCTGGAACAGCGCCGCCGCCGTGAAACCGCCCACGCCCGCGCCGACCACCACCACGTCAAAATTTTCCATTGAAGACCCGTTTTCACTCATGGCCGCGATGATAAAAGGCGAGTTTCAAACCGAAAACCCGGCCCTCCGGTACGAAAACGGACATTTTCAATTGAACTGACACGGCGGGCGGCTCAGACTGGAAACAGGACAACGTTCAAAGACAAACCGGTGATCGGTGAAACGTGAACTCTCAGAAATCTCCCAAAGGGATCTCCAATGGCGCAATCGATTTCCGACAATGAAAACATCGTTCAAAAGGGCCTTGAAATTTACGAAAAGGACATTCGAACTTCCGTCGAAAGGGAAAATCACGGGAAGGTGATCGCAATCGACATTGATTCCGGGGCGTTCGAAATTGATTCCGACGGTCCGGAAGCGGTTGATCGCCTTCGGGAACGCTTCCCGAACGCCCGGATTGTGCTGCATCGGATTGGATTCCCTTCCCTTTATAAAATCGGAGCTTTCCCTCGTCGTTTTCCAAAATGATTCAAGGAACTGTTTCCGCCAATCTGGATTTGGCGGTCCGTCTCATCATTACCGGTCCGGATGAAAGGTCCGTTGAAGTGGAAGCCTTCATAGACACCGGATTTGATGGCGCGTTGACACTCCCACCGGATGTCATTTCGCGACTCGGGTTGACCATTGCGGGCGACGCCACGATAACACTTGCAGACGGAAGCATTGTTCAACACAACGTTTTCTCGGCCTCAGTCCTTTGGGATTCCCAATCCCGGCGGGTGTTCGTAACCGAAGTGGAATCGGAACCACTTATCGGGACCAAACTACTGAGCGGTTTTGAACTGATTGCTCGTTTCACTCCGAATGGGCAGTTCACCATCCGAAAACCTTGAAGCATTTCGTCTTTCCGAAAAGGAATCATTCCCATGACTGAACGTGCTCAAACACTTGAACCCGAAACAAAATCGTCGTGGCTGCGCGATTTCGCCATCCAGTTTTTCGGAATTCTGACCGGAAGCCAGATGACGCCCGACACGCCCGGCATGTTTTTAAGCCGGGGCAAGGCGAATCATGAAAAGGGAAAGTACGAAAAAGCCGTCGCCGACTTTACCGGGGCCATCCGGTTGCAACCCGACTCCGCCGTGGCGTTTTTGAACCGCGCCGAGTCGTACCAGAAGCTCGACCGGCTCGATCTCGCCCTCGCCGACGCCGAGGAAGCCGTCCGGCTGGACCCGAATTTCGCGCTTGCACGCCGCGAACGGGGCTACATCCACTTTCTTTTGAACAATCTGGAAGCTGCAATGACGGATTCGAACGAGGCCATCCGGCTCAACCCGGACGACCCGGTCGCCTTCAACAATCGCGGGGCGATTCATCAGAAAAATGACGACTTCCCGTCCGCCATCGCCGATTTCGACGCCGCGCTGAAGCTCGACCCGGAAAACGCGACGGCGTTGAACAATCGCGGCTGGTCGTACCATCGGTTGGGCAACCTTGCAGCCGCCATCGCCGATTTCGACGAAGCGGTGCGCCTGATGCCGGGCGAGGCGGTGGCCTTTTTCAATCGCGGATGCGCCTACGCCGACAACGGCCAGCCGGATCGCGCGGTGGCGAGTTTTACCGAGGCGCTCCACCTTAAACCGGACTTTGAAGCCGCCCACCAGCGTCGGAAGGAAGCGATGCAAAGTCTGAAGTCGGGAGTCTGAAGTCGGGAGTCCAAACTTTTTTTGCCAGACTCTCGACTCAAGACTCCAGACTTTTAATAGATGTTCGGTTCGCCTTCCGGGCGGGTTTTCCAGCGTCGGTGAATCCAGAGCCACTGGTCCGGGTGGCGGCGAATGATGGATTCGAGGGCTTTCTGGTAGGCGGCGGTCGCGGCGGCGACGGATGCCTCGTCCGTGCCGGGGAGGGGCGGTTCGACGGGCGGTTCAAAGGTCAGGATGTGCTTCCCTTCCGCTTCATTCCAGACGAGATAGCCCGGAACGACCGCCGCGCCCGTACGAAGCGCGAGCGCCGCCACGAGCGGGGTCGAGCAGGCGGGCAAGCCGAAAAAATCGCAGAAAATCCCCTGATGCCGCTGAAGGTTGACGTCGGCGAGGATGCCGACCGTTTCGCCTTTTTTTAACGCCGAAATGAACGCCTTCAACCCGTCGCGCTTGCCGAAAATGCGGTTTCCGGAGGCCGCGCGGTACCGTTCAACCGCCAGATTGACCAGTTCGTTGTCGATGGGGCGGACGAGGACGTTGAGCGGGTGGCCGAACAGGGCGTGGGCGTAGGCGCTCAATTCCCACGCGCCGATGTGTCCGGTGAGAAAAATCACCCCGCGCCCGGCCTCGACGGCGGCGAGATAGTGTTCGAGGCCGTCGTAACGGACGAATTTTGAAATGTTTTCGGGCGTCAGCTTGTGAAACTGGGTGAATTCGCCCAGCAACCGGCCGAGATTCCGGTAGCTTTGCTTCAGAATCGCGGAGTGTTCGGTTTCCGACTGTTCAGGAAAGGCGATGGCGAGATTTTTCAGACCGTATCGCCGGAGTTTCAACGGCAGCAGATAAAGAAATGCCGTCAGCCACATCCCGAGGGTCAGGGCGAGGCGGCGCGGGAGTCGGCCCAGGCCGCGCAGGATGACCAGAAAAAGGAAATGCTCGATCCGCTCCCGAAGAAGGACGGGACGGTTGACAGCGGGACGTTCGGCGGCTAGCATCGCCAACCTCTCAAGTCGTTCGACGACGCGAAGATACGGCGGCGTAGCCAAGTGGTAAGGCAGAGGTCTGCAAAACCTTTATTCATCGGTTCGATTCCGATCGCCGCCTCCACCGTTCCCCCACGCGGACGTTCATCCTCTCGCCGGTTTTGGAGTTTTCCGCGATGACGGAGTTCTTCTACGGGGTTTCCTGCACGCTCATCATTACGGTTCTGTTGCTGACGCTGGCCCGCATCACGGCGGTCCGGGTCAAAAAAGGCGCGGGAATTTATCACGCGACCTTCAAACCGTTGATGCTGATGTCCGTGGTCCTGATTCTGTTCTATGTGGTGAATCTCGGCTTCATCAAGGTACTGACGCTGGCCCGTGTTCCCGGCGACACCGCGTTGTTCGTCGCGCTGCTGATTGACGACGTACTGGCGACCATGTGGCTGATGCTGCTCTACCGCCGGAACACCATGAACAAGGCCGGGGCGGGCGGATAGTTCTCGCCGAAATCCTTTACGAACAATCATTTCACTTCTTGACCGGTGCCGTGGCGGGCGACACGCTCCGGATGCGCGCGGTTTCCCCGATATCGCGGTTCAACACGGCCTGGACGTCGATTTCCCCCGGTCTGTCGGCTCGCAACGGACCGACCGAAAGCCGGATATCCTGGGTTTTCAGCTTTTCGACGACCGACTTCAAGCCTTCGACCTCGACCACGACGCGCGTCGGCACGGCCAGCGGGTCGTTCAGCACCATTTCAAATGACTTTTTAAAGAGGATGGGGCGGATTTCCACCTGAACTTCGACTTCCTGCGCCCCCACGATTTCGACCTGCGGGTCCTTGACGTCGATTTTGTACCGCTCGGTGAACGCCTGCGGGTGCATGTTCAGCCAGATTGTTTCCGTGCCGACCGACTGAAGCGCGAACACCCGGCTTTCCGGACCGCGCAAGGTCGTCCGTTCAGGCGTGACCCTGAAGGAAAGCAATTCGAAATCGGAGGGGACCGAGCCGCGGAAACTCGGTTTGATTTCAACCTGCTGCTCGACCTGCCGTTCGAGGCTGACGGTCAGGCGTTGCGGATCGATTTCAAGAATTTCAATCTGGGTGTTGTCGGGTTTCAACACCTTGGCGTCCTCCCGGAGCCGGATCACCCGGTCGCCGGGGTTTTTTCCGTTCAGGGGGATGACGACCTTGAAGGAATCGGGTCGCAGGCGTTCAACTTCGTCCCGGGGCCCCCGGACGCGGATCGTCACTTCCCGCAACATATCCTGGTTGGAAATGGTGAGGTCGTTCCGCATTCCGGTGAATTCGACGGGAACACCCCGCAGGACGAACGGAATCGGCTCCTGGGTATTGGCGGAAAGATACAGCGCGCCGGTCAGAATCCCGGCAATCAGCTTCAGGCGGGCGTTGCGGACGAAAATGTAGCGAAACGCCGTTTTGAAAATGTCGTACCAGTGGCCGCCCTGTTTCAAAAAGGCGGCGGGGGCGGCAAACCCCCTCTCGCGGACGCGCCGTTCACCACCGATCAGCACCGGTGTCCCGGAAGGCGGGGTTTCGTTGAGATCGGTCCCGGTCAGGGAATCCACATTCGAAATGTCGGTAAAGGAATCATCGGCCATCCAGATTCGCCGCCGGTAGCGGCGGGGCGAGGTCGGGGCCTGAGACAGATCCATGGCCCGCGACAGGACGGCCCGGAGTTTCCGGCTGTCGAGGTTGCGCGTGATGTAGCCGCGTTCGACGCAGGAAATGACCCCGGTTTCCTCGGACACGACGATGACGAAGGCGTCCGATTCCTCGGTAATTCCGATGGCGGCGCGGTGACGGGTCCCCAACTCCTTGGAAAGCCTGGGGTTCAGGGTCAGCGGCAAAAAGCAGCTCGCGGCGGCGATCCGGCGCTGGCGGATGATGACCGCCCCGTCGTGGAGCGGCGCGGCCGTGTTGAAGATGTTGACGAGCAGGTCGTAACTGAGAGCGGCGTCCATCTTGACGCCCCGATTGACGTATTCCTGAAGTCCGACATTGCGCTCGAAAACGATGAGCGCACCGGTTTTCTGGGCGGCGAAGGTGGTCGCGGCCAGAATGACTTCGTCGAAAGTGTCGAGCGGTTTTTTCTCGCGGGTGGTTCGAAAGGCGAAGGGATTCCGGAGATTGTTTCCGAAATGGGTCAGGGCCGCGCGAATTTCATTCTGGAAAAGGACAATAATTCCGAACCCGACATACACGAGCGCATGCCGCATGACGAATTCGACGGTCGTGAGCCGAAACCAGTGGGACAACTGGTAAATCACGGCCACCACGGCGACCCCCGCCGCCATCTGCATCGCGCGGGTGTCTTTCAGAAGTTTCAGGATTTCGTAGACGGCGAAAAAGACCACCAGAAGGTCGATAACCCCGGTGATCCGAGCCTGTTGGAGCAATTGCGCCGTTTGCTGGATGAACTGAAGCAGAGGGTTCATGGCGCGACCTACACAAATCCCGTGGCGACGAAGACGTCACCGAAACACCCTTTTCCTGGTCAACAAGTGAATTCGAAACGCGTCGGAAACAGGCGTTCCACGCGACTCCCCGGAAGAAGTTCCGCATCATAGCATCCCTCGTGCCAAAACCAACGAGGTTCGCAAATGACACACAAAAAGACAGAAACTATCCGGCTTTTTTCTGTTTTCCGTTGGCTTGCGGCATGACATCGAGCTTCGCCAGGAGAGACTGAAGCTGGGCCTGCTCCTCCGGATCGAGCCGCGAGGCAATTTCAGCCTCCAGGGCCTCGGCCTCGGAAAACCACCCCTTGAGCTGGCGGCGGACTTCCTTGTTCAGAAAGAGCCGGAGCGCCCGTTTGTCCACCGGATCGGCCATTCGCTCGACCAGCTTGGCCCGGTGCATCCGGCCGATGAGCCGGATCATGGTGGTGACTTCAAACCCATATCGCTCGGCCAGATAGCTGGCCGTCACCCCGTCACGTTCGTAGAGGGCCGAAAGAATCAGGATGTCATTGGGGGTCAACCGGTATTTACCAAGGCGAGGTTCGTAAACCCGGTTCAACATCCGGGAAACCCGTTCAACACGATAATAAATATGTGATTCGAAAGACATTGTACCAAGCAGGCCGCCGTGCAGGGCGAGCGTCAACTCAAAATGAGATTTCGCCGCATTCCCGGTCCCCGGAATTTTCCAATCACCTAAAAAAAATCCGATTTCCTCAAATCACGTTATCAGATACAGGTCAAACCTCGCGTCCATCATGAGCGGTAAACTTCACGACCCGCATGTACGCACAGACCGCGACGCCGATTCCGGCGAAAAACACCAAATCCGCGTTCCACGGACGAACCGTGAACGCGGCAAACAACGCGAGGTACGACAAGCATCCGATCGCCGAGAAAATCCAGTGCAAGGGGCGGCGTTCGAGGGCGTATACGACACCAAAAGCCAAAAAGGTCGCATGAAATGCCATGCCGGTCGAATCCGGATGCAAAATGAGAAACCCGAGGCACACGCAGTAACAAAGCGTCAGTCCCCGGATGAACCGCTGCGTGTCGTAGTAATTCGCCCAAAAGTAAGGAAATAAAAGGGTTCCGGTGACAATCCAGAACAGGGGGAAGCTGGTATCGGAAAAATCCGCCACCCGCGAGGAGGGCAGCAGGGCTTTCATTAAAATCGGATGCCAAATCGCGAACAGCAGCGGTGTCGCCAGATCGCGAAACGCCTTGGTCGGACGATTCTGGGGGATGAGCCACAAATCCGCGATCAGATAGAGCGCGAACATCAGCGGCGGAAGAACCAGCGGCAGCTTTGGAACGCCCGAAAAAAGGGCCAGCAGAAGCAGACCGAACGGCACCGTTTCAAAAACCCGCAAATGCCATGCGGGCTGGGCAAGCAGTTCATGCCGCCGTTCCGACACCTTCAGCGCTGGGACCAGCCGCTGTTCGATTTTTTTCCGGAGTTTCTCGGTGACTTCGACCGGAAATTCGGGGTCATCAGCGCGCGCGGCGTATTCCGCCTCGGAAAAGGAAATCGGCGCGTGGTACTTGACCGTGATTTTCCGGGGAAACGGAATCAGCCGCGTCGCGGGCCACGCATCGTACGCCCCGGCAATCGTCACCGGCACGAGCGGGCAGCGGTTCTGAATGGCAAACCGCGCCGCCCCGGTCTTCAGCATCTCGTTCATTCTTCCCTGCTTCGAGCGTCCCGCCTCGGGAAAAATGCCGAGCGGCTCGCCGTTGCGAAGAATGTCCATCGCCTGCTCGAACGCCCGGCTGTCCCGCCGGGTGATGTCCACCGGGAATGCCCCAAGAAAACGGATGAGCTGGCCAAGCAGCGGAATCTTGAACAGCCGGTCCCACGCAATGAACCGGATCTTCCGGCGCACCGGCAGCGAAATCAGCAGCGGGTCGAGATAGCTCGGGTGATTTCCGGCAATGACCACCGGACCTTCCCGAGGTACGTTTTCGACCCCGTTGTACTCAAGCGTGAAAAATACGCGAAACAGCGCGTGAACGACGGTTTTGAATGCCCAGAGCATGGCGACCGACGGCCTTGGAATGCCGGACCTTTCGAAAAATCTCGGCGATACCCTGCCGAAACGATGTGACGGTAGTCCGGATAAACCGCGAACCGGGCCACCGCACAGGACACTTTTGGAATCGAACGGGGAAATACGATTTTCGATTGAAGATTGAAGATTTTCAATTGCGGATTTTCGAACGTCGAATCGAGGGCGCGAAAAACCCGCTTCGGCTCAGGTCGGCCCGTCCAGCCGCCCCGCAAAACCTGCCCGAGCCGAAACAATTGTCAATTGTCCATTCTCAATTGTTTTTACTTGGCGTAGTAGCCCTTGCGGGTCAGGACGCGCAGATCCTTGGCGTCGGGTCGGTTGACCTTGATCGAAATCGCCCGGAAGTTGCCGTCCCGATTGGTGTTTTCGGGAGAATAGGAAACGATGTACTGCTGGCGCAAATCCTCTTCAATCTGCCGGAACGCCGCGATGTAGTCGGATTCCCGTTGCGGGAAAAACGCCCGTCCGCCGGTCGCTTCGCACATTTTGATCATGTCGCCGCGATTGACGCCACCGTAGTTGTACCCGCCGTAACCGTTCGGGGCCGCGCCGGGAATGCCGATGACGTAAACCTGCGCTTCGTTCCGGAGGGCCATGTCGGAGGCCTGATCGCGTTTGTACTGACTGGTGGTGTCTTCCCCGTCGGTCAGAATGATGATGACCCGGCGGCCGGCTTCCCGCGAAAGCATTTCATCGGCCGTGAGATACACCGCGTCGTACAGGCTGGTGCCCGAAATACCGGGGTCGAGAATCACCGGTGGCGTGCCGCCGCGACTCTGGGCCGAACCTTCATCGAACCGGATGTCGTCGAGGGCGCGGGAAATCGAGCGGACGTTGCTGGTCAGTTTCTGCCGGACTTCAATGTCGCGCCGGAAGGTGACGATGGCGGCGAGGTCCTTGTCGGGCCGCATGATGCGTTGAAAGAAAAGGCTGGCCGCTTCCCGCTGCTGCGGAATGCTGTACTGCTGGCTGCCGCTCACGTCGAACAGGATGGCGAAGGTCAGCGGCTGGTCGCTTTCACGGACGAAGGAAAAGATTTCCTGCGGCTTGCCGTCCTCGAACACCTGAATGTTTTCTTTCGCCAGATCGTTGATGTAGCGGTTGCGCTTGTCGGTGGCGGTAAAGGGAACGCTCACCAACTGGGTTTCAATCTTGATGCCATCGTCCTGGCCGTCCTGCCCATTGTCGCCGGAGTCCTTCGGTTTCGGCTTGTCCCCCGGTGTTTCGCCGGGCTTCGGCTCGGTCGGGGTCGTGGGGGTTGTGGCGGGTTCGGTCGGCTTTGGTTTTGGCTTGTCGTATTGCCGAGGCTGGGTCGGCTGCTTCCGACCGCTTTGCGCGGCGACCGAGCCGGGGAAGGCGAAAAGCTGAGAAATCGTGAAACACGCGAGGACGAACGCGACCAGTGCCGCCGCCCGTCCGATTCCGATCTGATTTCCGTTCATTTCGCCTCCTTATTTCTATTCGGACTGATTCCGGCGCGGACGCACCGTGTAGCCGTCGCGGGCCTTGATCCGGATGTTTTTCCGGCTGGGGACCTTCACTTCGATTTTCCGGAAACCGGGACGCGCCGGATCTACGGGTTCGTAGGAAATCAGGTAGTACCGCCGGGCGTAGTTGTCGATTCGCTGGAAGGCGCGTTCGAGGTCGATGACTTTCTGCGGGAAGGCCACGTCACCACCGGTACGCTGGCACAACTTTTGAAGTTCCTTGTCGTCCTCGTTGTCCACGGTCCCGGCGCCGGTGCCGAAAAAGCCCGCGTTCTTGGTGCTGATGCCGAAAATCAGCACTTCATTTTTCTGGGCGATTTCGATGGCTTCATCGAGGGAACGCTGGCTCGACGTGTCGGCCCCGTCGGAAATCACGATGATGACTTTCCGGGGGGTCTGCACGTTGTACATTTTTTCCTCGCACACGCGGTACACCGCGTCGTAAAGCGAGGTCGTTCCGCTCGCCTTCACCGGGGCGATGGCCTTGGCGAGCAGTTCCGTGTCGTCGGTGAAATCCTGCCGGAGTTCCACAGTCGAATCGAAGGTCACAAACAGTGCCTGGTCCTTCCGGCGGCGGATGATCGTCTGAAGAAACGAAATCGTGGCTTCCTTCTGGAACTTGAGCTTCGGCTTGACGCTGGCGCTGGTGTCCATCAGGACGGCCACGAACAGCGGAAGCCCGGTTTCATCGCGGAACGACTCGATTTCCTGCTTCTTCTTGTCTTCGTAAATTTCGAAATCTTCCTTGGTGAGTTTCGCGATGAAGCGGTCGTCCGGGTCGGTGACGATGACCGGCACGGTGACGAGCGTCGTCGTGACTTCGCCGAACTGGGTTTCCTTCTGACCGCCGGATTTGGCATCCGGGTTCTGGGCCGGTTTCTGAACCGGTTTCTTCGGGTCGGGCGAATTCTGGGCGGCGGCGCGGCGGACCGGGAGGAAGCCCCCGACCGCGAACAGGGCGCAGAGAAAAAGAATGACGGTGACGCGGGTTTTCTTCATAAGCATCGGAAAGAAAAGAAGTTAAACCTCGATACTGGTTTCGTTGCGCGATTTTTCGCGGTGGCGGTCGAAGGCGAGTTCAATCAGCCGGTCGAGTAGCGCCGAGTAGGAAAGCCCGCTCGCCTCCCACATCTTCGGATACATGCTGATGCTGGTGAATCCGGGCAGCGTGTTGACTTCGTTGATGAGCAGTTCCTTCGTGTCGCGGGTCAGGAAGAAATCCGCGCGGGCCAGTCCCGAACCGTCAATCGCTTGAAACGCCCGAATCGCCATCTGTTGCACTTTTTTCGTCTGACCGGCGGTCAACTTGGCCGGGATGACGATTTCCGAGTGACTCCCGGCCCCGTATTTGTCGGCGTAATCGTAAAATTCCGCCCCGGTGACGATTTCGCCGGGCAGACTCGCCGTCGGTTCGTCGTTGCCGAGGACGCTCACTTCGATTTCCCGCGCGTTGACGCCCTTCTCGATAATGATCTTGCGGTCAAAGCGCGCGGCCAGCGCGATGGCCGGCTCGATGTCGGCTTTCGTCCTGACCTTGCTGATTCCGACGGACGAGCCGAGGTTGGCCGGCTTCACGAACGCCGGAAAACCGATCTCGCGAACGATGGCGGCAATGATCTTCTTCGGGTTGGCTTCCCACTGTCGGCGGGTGAACCAGATGAACTCCGTCATCGGCAGTCCGGCGTCGCGGAACAGGTGCTTCATGATGACCTTGTCCATCCCGGCCGCCGAGGCGAGAACGCCGCACCCGACGTAAGGCACGTTCGCCATTTCGAAAAGGCCCTGAATCGTGCCGTCCTCGCCGTAGGTCCCGTGCAGAACCGGGAAAAACACGTCGATCCGTTCCTCGGAAAGCGCTCCTGCCGCGTCGTCGGCCTTCAAAAGCGGCGCGCCGGTCGGGTCGCCGACCATCCGCAGCGCGACCGAACCGTCCTTGACGATCTGTCCGGGGAGGAGCTTCTGGGCCTCCCCCGCCTTCAACCAGTTGCCCTGCTTGGTGATGCCGATGGGCACGGCCTCGTATTTCTTCTTGTCCAATGCCTTCAGAATGGATTCCGCCGACCGGAGCGAGACTTCATGCTCGCCCGAACGTCCGCCGAAAACCACGCCGACCCTGATTTTTTTCGCCACACTTGCCTCCGGGGAATTTCCTGAACCGCCCCGCGCGGGACGGTCGTTCCAGAATGAAAAAAAGAATCCGCAAGACTACGCGGGGACGCCCGACGGATGCAAGCCGGGGCGGTTGCGTTGGCGAGACGCTTCAGGTAGTTTCGGGTTCATTCCAGACGACATCCTGATTGATCGGCCCGGCTCGCCCGGTCCGAAACCCCATTTCAGTCAATCCGCCCAATGTCACCTACATCATTTTTGAAAAGATCATTTTCGGCGTCCTGCCTGCTGGCCGTCATCCTTTCCGGCCTGTTTCTGGCCGGATGCAAGGAGAGTTCGAAAAAGCTCGACGACGGCGTCATCGTCAACGAGAAGGTGGACATCCTGAATTCCACCGCGCTGGTGGCGACCAAGGTCGGCCAGCTCAAGCGCGGAGACGAAGTCGGAATTTTCTACAAGGCGAACGTCAACGGGGTGGACTGGGTCCGGATTGAAAAGACCGGCGGCGGCGAAAAGGGCGGCTGGATCGAGGCCCGGCACGTCGTTCCCAAAAAGATTCTCGACCAGTGCCTCGCGCTGGCGAAGGAAAACGCCGACATCCCGGCCCAGATCGGCGGACGGCTCAAAAAGGAAACCCGCCTCCGGCTGCAACCCGGACGCGAAACCGAAAGCGTGACGGTACTGAAGGGCGGCACCACCTTCGACATCCTCAAGCGGGTCCGGCTTGAATACAACCCTCCCGCCACCGCCGCGCCGGCCAAAGACGCCAAGGACAATTCGAAGGAAAAAGATCCCGACCCGGACGAAAACGGCCAGAAATACGATTACTGGTATCTCGCGCGCTTTCCCGAGGAATCGGTCTATCGCTGCGGGTGGCTTTACGGCGGCTCGATTGAAATCGTCGAGCCGGACGACATCGCCGGGATGATCGGTTCGGGCCGCAAAACCGTCGCCGCGATTCCCTTCGGCGGCACGCTCGACAAGCACGGCAAGCTCCAGAAGAACTTCTTCATCCTCGACAAGCAGATGTTCAACCCGGAACCGGTGGATTTCGACCGGATTTACGTCGTCAGGTGGGACAAGACCGCCGACAACTACACATCGGCGTTTTATGAAATGAACCTGAAGGGGATGTACCCCATTCTCTACAAGACCGAGTCGGAGACGAAAACCATCTTTACCCTGTCGCTTCTGTCAAAGGACAACAAACCGTTCAAGGCGGAATACGCCGCCGAACTGGTGGACAACACCTGGCAGGTCATCAAGGTCGTCGCCGGTCAGGAACAGGCGGTCCCGAACTTCCCGAACCGGAAGCGCAAGTAAGAGACGGAAGAAAATGCGGAATGCGGAATATCGAATGCGGAATTAAAAAGCGAAGTTGTTCATTCCACGTTCGGTAATCGGTATTGGATATTCCGCATTCCGCATTCGATATTCCGCATTTCCGAAACGCTTCCGCCGCCCGGTCCCCCTCTGGGTCGTTCCCGTCACGTTTTTTCGACGCCACCCCGGAGGCACCGGGCTTTTCCATGCCATTTTTCGAACGACTGGCGATTTCCCTTTCCATCGGTTCGGCCTTTTTCATGGCCGGAATCATCTGGCTGGTACAACTCGTGGTCTATCCGGCGATGAGATACGTCGGCCCCGAGCGGTTTTCCGAACATCACGCCGCCCACGCCAATCACATCACGCTGGTGGTCGGTCCGGCGATGCTCGTCGAGGCGGCCACGGCGGGCTGGCTTCTGGCGTACCGCCCGGCGAACGTGCCCTTCTGGACGGCCGCGAGCGGTGCCGTCTGCGTGGCGGCGGCCTTCGCGCTCACGTTCTTCGTCTCGGTGCCGCTGCACGAACGCCTCGGCGCGGGCTTCGAGCCTGCAACCGTCGAACGGCTCATTTCAACCAACTGGTTGCGGGTCATCGCCTGGAGCGGTCACGCCGTCATCTGGGGCGCGTGGCTCGTCCGGCGCGGTTCGGGTGAATGACCCCACGCCATACCGGGGAGCGTCACCTTTCGCACAGCCTGCCCGGCCCCGGCTCGTCCAGTGTTGCGGTCCCCCCGGCACATCCCGCCGGAACGACCGACTCCCGATGAAAACCATTTCGAAATCCCTTCTGGCCACGCCCGTCGAGGGCCTCAATCTGGCCGGGCCGACGCTCGCCCGTCAGCTCGACGCCGATCCGACCCTGCTCGTCTTCCTGCGTCACTTCGGCTGAATCTTCTGTCGTGAGTGCGTAATGGATTTACGCCGCGTCGCCGAATCAACCGCCGGTTTTCCGCCGGTCGTCTTCTTTTTTCAGGGCACCGTCGCCGACGGTGACGCCTTCTTCAAAAGCCACTGGCCGGAAGCCCGCGCCGTTTCAGACACGCCGCTCACCTTTTACCGGGGATTCGGCATCGAACGCGGCGGAATGGGCGATATGTTCGGCCCGGAGGTCTGGGCCTGCGGCCTGCGCGCCGCCCGCAAGGGCCATTTCATCGGACGCCCAATCGGCGATCCGTGGGTGATGCCCGGCGCGTTTCTGGTTTCAACCTCGGGGGCCATTCGCAAAGCCCACGACTTCGCCCACGCGGGCGACCATCCGGACTGGATTGCGTTTGTAAAATGACCGACTCCCTTTCCATCATCGCGATTCACGGCAACGGCGGCGGCGGCTTCCGGTTCGAGCGGCTCCGCCCGTACCTTCCGCCCACCGTCCGGTTCGAGGCTCCGACCCTGCCGGGATTCGGCGGGGAACCGGCGGATGCCTCGCTGCGGACCCTCGCGGACTACGCCGGGTGGCTGCGCGACCGGTTTTTTCCGCCCCACGCCCGCCCGATCCTGCTCGGACACGGCATCGGCGGCTCGATTGTCCTCGAATACCTTCAACATTTTCCGGAAACGGTCGGCGGTGTCATTTTGCACGCCCCGGTCGGCGCGAACCTCGACACGCGGTTCTTTCCGAAACTGATGGGATTTGAAGTCACCCGCAGTTTCGGGAAATGGCTGTTTTCATCCGAAATCGCCCGCCCGGTGTTCCGCCGGATGCTCTTTTCGGAAAGCGTCCCCGACGACTACCTCGACAAATTTTTCGGTGAGTACCGCCAGTGCGCGGCCTTTTCGCAGATGTTCGATCTGATTACCGCCGACTGGTTCGCCGGACTGAAACCGGTGGACCTCCCCGCGACCCTGCTCTGGGGCGCGCGGGAGCGGGTGTTGAAAGTCGAACAGGCGGCGGCCTTTCGCGAAAAACTGCCGCGCGCGGAAACCGTCATCGTCGAACACTGGGACCACTTCCCGATGATCGAGCAACCCGAAGCCTACGCCGGGAAAATCGTCGAACTTGCCCGCTCGCTCACCTCCCCGACGCCGGTCAACCTCGCATGAACGTAAAAAACCTCGAAAATCAGTGGTTTTTCGCGCTCGGCTCGGGTCGGGCCGCCGGTTCCGGCATCGGAAACAAGGCCGCGCTGCTCGACCGGGCCGCCGAGCGGGGACTTCCCGTCCCGGCCGGGATCGTCCTGCGCGACGAGGCCCGCGCCGCCGCCATTGAACGCGGACTGGTCCGGCTCGACAACGGTCGCCACGCCATTCCCGACCCGCGCGCCCTGTTTGAATTTTTGAACTTCCCGGCCTTTTCCGGCCTTGTGGCCGTCCGGTCGGCCTTTTCCGCCGAAGATAACGTCAAAAGCAGCCTCGCCGGTCACTTTCATTCGGAATTGAATGTACCGGGTGAGGCGAAAAACGACCTTGCCGCCGCCATCGCGCACGTCTGGGATTCCGCCAGCGATGCCCGATTCCGCCGGGATGTCCTGATTCTGGAAATGGTCCCGGCCCGACACGCGGGCGTGGCCTTCACCGAACGCGATTTCGCCGACGACGCGGTCAACTTCACCGACGGTCTGGCCGACGGCCTGCTCGCGGGGCAAATCGAAGGTCGTTCCTTTGAACTTTCAAAACGGGAAGGCATCGCCCGCCCCGGCCAGCCCGCCTTCGCCGGTCGCCTGCACGAACTTTTAACCCGAACTCGCGCCGTCTTCGGCCCCGGCGACTGGGACCTCGAATGGGCGGACGACGGCCAAACCTGCTTTCTCATTCAAGTACGCCCGATTACCCGGCCGACCCGCCGCAACGAACGCTTCACCATCGCCAACCACAAGGAAATTCTGCCGCCGCTGCCGTCGCGTTTCATGACGAGCGTCATCGGGGCCTGCGCCGAGGAACTGTTTTCCTACTACCGGGAATTCGACCCGACGCTGCCCGCCGGGCGGTCCTTCATCGAGGTTTTTCGCGGTCGCCCCTTCATCAACCTGTCTTTGCTGACCGAAATGATGCGCCACTGGGGATTGCCCACCCGGCTCGTGACCGACAGCATCGGCGGCCACGACGACGACCCGTTTCCGCTGCATCTCCCAACGCTGGTTTCAAAAATCCCGGTTTTGCTCCGCCTCGGCTTTTCGCAACTGCGCGCGGAAGCCGCCGCCGAACGCCGCGTCCGGTGGCTCAACGCGGACCGTCCGGTTGAAACCTTTTCCGAAGGCGTCGCCGCCCTGCGCGCCCTCTACGCCGGACTGGTCCGGGAAATGTTTTCGCTGACGCAGGCGATCAGCGGTCCGGTCGCCTTTTTAAAAGCCGCCGGAACACTCGCCGAACTCAGCCGGACGCTCGACACCGTTTCCACCCGTATGCTCACCGACCTCGCGCCGCTCCGCGACCTGGCCCGCGCCAATCCGTCCCTGCGCGCGACGCTTGCTGCGGGACGGCTGCCCGACGACCCGGAATTTCAATGCAAGTGGAACGCCTACCTTGAGGTCCACGGACATCGCGGCATTTTTGAAAGCGACGTCGCCCGTCCGCGTTTCCGCGAAGACCCGACGCCGCTGCTGCGGGCCATCGCGGCGGAACCCGCCGCTCCCGTGGAATCCGCGACGAGCTTCAAGGCGCTTGCCTGCCGTCCGGTCTGGGCGCAAGCCCGCCGCGCCATCGAAGCCCGCGAGCGATTGCGCTCAGCCGGGATGAAAGCCTTCGAACGGGTTCGCGAAAGCCTGTTGCGACTGGCCGCCCGCGCCGTCGCCGAGGGTCGGTTGCCGAACGTCGAAGCCCTCTGGAATCTTGAAGTTGAAGAAGTCCGCCGCCTCGACGCGGGGTGGATTCCCGACGCGGCCTTTTTCGCCGACCGGGCCGCCGAGCAGGCGCGTTTCGCGGAGTACGATTTTCCCGACGTTTTTCAAAGAAACGACGATTTCGAGGAATTTCGCCGGACCTCCGGACCGCCCGACGACTCCCCCCGACTCACCGGCGTGAGCCTGACCGCCGGAAAGGTCACCGGCCGCGCGTGGGTGCTTGCCGAACCCGAAACCGACCGTCCGGCGTCACTGTCCGGGGAGGAACCGGTGGTCCTGATTGCCCGCTCGGTGGACGCGGGCTGGATTCCGACCTTCGCGGGCGTGGCGGGCGTTGTCGTTGAAACCGGCGGCGACCTGTCCCACGGCTCGATCATTCTGCGGGAAATCGGATTGCCCGCGATTACCAACGTCCGGGGGGCGACGCGGCGGCTCGTCACCGGCGATCTGGTGACGCTGTTTGCCAATGAAGGCGCGGTGGAACGTCGTCCGTCGGGCAACTGACGGCTTTGAATGGCCGGAATTTGTTCAGAGTATCCCGCTTCAGCGGGGAAAGCGGTCGCCTGCCGAGAGTTTTCCCCGCTGAAGCGGGATACTCCGAACCGTTTCAATCGTTCTTTGCTGAATCCGCCGGTTCCTCGACGATGCAGAACCGTCCGTGGTCGAACGGCGCGCCGGGGGCGTATTCGATGAGTTCGAGCCGTTCCCGAATGCCCTTTTCAGCCATTTTCAAGGCCCGGTGGTGGCAGTAGGGATTGTTTCCCCGAAGTCCGAAAAAGACGTGGGCGGTCCAGTGGCAGCCGCCACGACAGGACGCGGCAAACTCGCAGGTCGCGCAGAATCCCCACAAGTGGTCTGTTCCATTGGTTTTCCCGGCGGAAAGATTGATTCCCATCCGCTCGGAATCGCGTAAAAGCTCGCCAACCGTTTGGTCCTTCAGGTTTCCGGCGGCGTAGGCGTCGGTCGGCAGCGACGGACATGCCTTGAGCGTCCCGTCGGCCTCGATGCCGATGGAGGTCAACCCCGCCTGGCAGCCCATCCAGACCCCGTTTTCCCCGCCCCGGAAAATTCGTTCGAAGGGTCCGTAGTACCCCATGTTGTTTCCGGGATAGACCGCCACGCCTTCCGCCCGCGCCCGGACGACCAGTTCGGCGAATTTCGGGTAGAAATCGAGGAGTTCAAACGGCTGGAGCAGCAATTCCGTATGATCGGCGGCGTTTCCCATCGGGACCGTCAACTGAAGTTGCCACGCCTCGACCCCGGCCTTTTTCAATTCCTGATAGACCGCCGGGAGTTCATCCGCCGACCGCCGGTTGATCTGGGTGTTGGCCGCGAGGGCGATTCCGGCGCTTTTCAAATGTTCAAAGGTCGCGAAACACCGTTGCCGTGAACCGGGCCGTCCGCGCAGGAAATCGTGCGTTGCCTCCAGACCGTCAACCGAGACGGACACCTGCCGGATTCCAGCCCGTCGCATGTTTTTCGCGGTTTCCGCTGAGATTGCAAAGCCGCCGGTCGTCACGGTGCAGATCATCCCGGCTTTTCCAATCGCTGCCGCGATCTCAAGCCAGTCCGGCCGCAGGTAGGCTTCGCCGCCGATGAGCGTCACTTCCTTGATTCCGGCCTGGGCAAGTTGCCGGACCACCTCCAGCGCCTCGGCGGTCGAAAGTTCGTCCGCCCGTGCCCGACCCGCCCGCGATCCGCAATGCAGACAGCCGAGATTGCATTTGAGGGTGATTTCCCACACGGCGTAGGTGGTCCGCACGGCGTCACCCCCGCCGGGCCAGCAATCCGCCGATGACCGCGCAGGCGACGCCGAGCAGCAGCCCGACGACCACACCACCGAGCAGGGCAAACTTCGGTCCAGCCCTGGCGACCGCCATCAATCCGGAACCAACCGCCGCCCCGACCACCGTTCCCACCAGAAAAAAACCGGCGGGAAGGCCGAAACGTTGGGCAAAGGAAGGTTGAAGGGTCCCGAAATCGGCAAACCGCCGCCCCGGCGGCCCGCCGTAGGCCGGGGCCATCATCGGAATTTCAGGCGGCGCGTCAGGAATACCGGGGGCCGTCGGAGCCATCGGAATCTCGACCGGAGGTGGTGGGGGTTGAGGTCGTGACGGCGGGGAGGTTTCAACCGGCGGCAAAACCGGCTCGGCGGTCCGGGAATCGTCTTTCTGGCGGATCGGTCCGGTTTCCGGAATTGGTTCAAAAGGTTCGGTGGCACCGTCCCCGCCGGAACCGTCATTGAAGATGGTGTGGACGGCGGGTGGCAACGGACTGGTGGACTGGGCGAAAACCGGCGTTTCGGGGCCTTCCGAGGCCGTGCCGGGTTCAGAATCGGTTTCCCAGGGAATCCGGGGCAGCGTACCGGTCGCGCCGGCGGCTTCGAGCCGTCCGGTGGGAATCCGCAACGGCTCGCCGTCGTGCGGACAGAAAAAAAGGTCCGGGGGAAAACGACGGAAACATTGGGGGCATTGCTTCATGACGTCACTTCCTGATGCGTGGCAACCGGTCCGGATTGAGAAACGGATGGGCGAGCATAGGTTTTTTCCGGATGATTTCCAACACGCAAAAAAGCGGCCGGTCGCCCAAATGATGGGGTCCCGGCCGCTTTTTGAAATTCCGACGTTTTTCTATTGGCCCGGATTGGTCGGTTTGGGAGGCGCCGGACGCCGTTGGCGCGTTGGGGAAACCGGGTCCGGCTGCGCCGTACCGTCAAGAATCGCTTTCGCCGTGTCGGCGGAAATCGTCACGCGCTTCGCGGTCAGGCCGTCCCGGGTCGGGAGTTTGACCGGCTGGCCGTTGAGCTTGACCGTGACCGATTGCAGGGCGCCGATGGAAACGATCAGCTTGTCCTTGCCTTGAAACTGCTTCGTCTCGCCGGTTTTGAGAATCCCGATTTCGGCTTTCGCTTCATCCGCCTGAACGCTCGTCCAGCAATCGGCGGTCGCGGTCAGTTCAAGGGTGAACCCCGAAGTCGGCGCTGGGGGCGGAACATTGGTCGGTGAAGGAGTCGGGGCGACCGGTTTGTCCTCTGGTTTCGGGTCCGGCTTCGGCGCCTGAGTTGAGGCTTTCGGCGCAGAGGAAGAAAAGATTTTCCACCAGTCGGGGAAGGCATACCAGACCCCGCCAACCACGAGCAACAGCACGAACACCGCCAGCCCGAACACCAGCGCGTTGCCGCTGATTCGGGAACTGGCGGGCAGTTCGGTCACTTCGTTGACCTGCGCCTCGGTCGGAATGAAGCTGCCTCCGACCTGCCGTTCGTACATTTGAATCGCTTTGGCTTCGTCGAAACCGATGGCCTTGCAGAGTCGCCGGATGAACGACCGGTTGTAAATTTCGCCCGGAAGTTCCTTGTAATCGTCGCGCTCGATGGATTGAAGAAAGCGGATGCTGATGTGGGTAACTTGAGAAATCTCCTCCAGCGAGATTTTCTTCGCTTCACGGTGCTGTTTGAGTTCTTGGCCCAGACTCGCCACGGGGCACGTCTCCAGATTTCGTGTATCGGCAGTTTCAGGTCGGCGGGAAGATGGGGTATGAATTCACCCCGGTAAGAATGGCCGCGATGTTATTGACCCCAAAGGGCCGTGTCAATTTGACCGGAGTTCGTTTTCCACTATTTTTCAGGTTAAAAAACCGATTTTCACCACATTTCACGTTTCCGCCACCGAAAACCATGACCGCCATCGTTCTCGCTTCCGCTTCACCTCGCCGAATTGAAATCCTTAAAACCGCCGGATACGTCTTCGACGTGATCCCCGCCGACGTGGACGAATCCGTCCGCCCGGACGAATCGCCCGCCGATTACGTCCTCCGGCTCGCGGTTGAAAAAGCCTCCGCCATCAATCCCGAAACGCCCTCGCTGGTCATCGGGGCCGACACCACCGTGGTCGCCGACGGCGAAATTCTGGCAAAACCGGAAGACGCCGAGGACGTCCGGCGAATGCTGCGGCTGCTTTCAAACCGGGTCCATGATGTCCTGACCGGCGTGGCCGTCCGACGGACCGCCGATGGCGCGATTCGCGCCGCCTGCGAAGTGACGAAAGTCTGGTTCGAGGAACTTTCCGAAGAGTGGATGACGGATTACATCGAATCGGGCGAGCCGTTCGGCAAGGCCGGGGCGTACGGCATCCAGGGCATCGCCGGAACGCGCATTTCCCGCATCGACGGAAACTACCTCAACGTGGTCGGCCTGCCCGCGACGACCGTCCGGCGGCTGGTGGATGAACTGGCGAAATCGGGGCATGGGGGATAGGGCATGGAGAGTTCAGAATTGAGAATTGAGAATTTCCGGAGGTCGCGGTTACGGGGTTCGCCAACCCCGAAAATTCTCATATTTCATTCTGCATTCTCAATTACGCCGGGGTTCCTGATGGTGAAACTTTTCGATTCAACCAATCGTACGCGCGCGATCCTATTCTATATGTCCCCCTGCGCGGACTCTCGACTCCAGACTCCAGACTCCCGACTATTTTCCAGGGTTTTCCGGAAAGGCGTGTTTCGGATAGCGGCGGCTGAGTTGCGGGCGGAGTTCGCGGTAAACCCGTTCCCAGAATCCCTTCAAATCGGTCGTGACCTGAATCGGACGGTTGTTCGGCGCGAGCAGGTGTAAAACCAGTTGCGCGCGCCCATCGGCGATGCGTGGCGTTTCGGTCATTCCAAAGAAATCCTGCAACCGCGACGCGAGGTAGGGCGGCTGGTCGCGTTCATAGGTGATCCGCGCCCGGCGGCGGCCTCCGAGTTGAAGAAATTCCGGCGCGCAGCGGTCAAGCAATCGGCGCTGTTCGGAAGTCAGTCCGGCGGCGATTTCCGCTTCCAGTCCGCCATTTCCCAAAACGCTTTTCACTTCATTGACGCGCGACGCACCGAAGGCCAGCCGTTTGACGGCTTCAATCACCACGGCGTCCCCGATTTCGGGAAAACCGGCTTCCGGGAAGTGCTTGGCCAGAAATGAAATCCGGTTCAGAAAATTCTCGACGGCCTCCGCGTCGGCGAAATTCCGCCAGCCGCGCCGTTCGATTTCCACGCCCAGAACCTCCCCCGCCCGTTCCGGATCAAGTTCGGAAAGCGTTTTCTCCTCGAAGACGATGCCGTTGAACGCCCACCCACGCCGCCGGACGACCCGTTCACCGTACCATTCGTGAAGGTCGAATTCCTCGATGTCGTCGAAAAAGAGTTCCAGCACCCAGTCGGCTTCAATGTGGCTCGCCAGCCGGACGACTGATTCCCCGCGCACTTCCGCGTCAACCGCGCAGATCGGCCCTTCGCGCCGGACGACGCTCGTTTCGGCGAGCCGCGCCGTCCCGCCGCCGGGGAGTACCACGTCGAACGTCCGACCGGTTTTCGGCTTTCGTACGCGGGCCACCCGATCCGGAAACGCCGCGAGAACGCCTTTCAACACGGCGGTTTCCATCGCTTCCGCCGCGACCGGCGCCTTTTCGCGTCCGACCAGTCCGCTCAACTGCCGCCGGACGCGCTCGACCCGCTGCACGCCCGCCGGGTCGAGGCCCAGTTCGCGAACCCGGTCAGGTTGAAAGTTGAATTGCGCCGCCCGCCGGAACGCATCAATGAGCGCGAGGACGTCGGAATCGTCGAACTCGTCGCCGACGGGTTTTCCCCCGCCGAACGCGCCGCCGCGAATGTCGCGTTCGCTCAACAGCGCCGCCGCCAGCGCGCCCGCGTCGCCCTGCCCCCGGCCGGCGCATTCGACGATGAGGCGGCCGAGACGCGGAAAAACCGGAAACCGGAGCATCCGCCGCCCGGTCGCCGTCACTTTTCCTTTTGAATCGAGCGCGCCGAGTTTCAAAAGCAGCGTTTCGGCGGCGGAAAGGGCGGCTTCAGGCGGTGCTTCAAACCACTCGGGCGGACCGATTTCACCCGTCCGGAGTTCAAGCAGGGTTTCGGAAAGGTCGGAACGGTGAATTTCCGCCGTTTCAAATGCAGGGCGCAGGTTGAAATCGGCCTCGGTGTAGAGCCGGTAGCACCGGCCCGGCGCGGTCCGGCCCGCGCGGCCCGCGCGTTGAATCGCCGACGCCTGACTGACGCGCTCGACGGCCAGCGCGGGAAGGCCGCTCCACGGTGAAAATCGCGCGACGCGGGCGGTTCCGGCGTCGATGACCACCGTCACCCCGTCAATCGTGACCGACGATTCCGCGAGATTGGTCGAAAAGATGACTTTTCTTTTTGAAGAAGGTCGGACAACCGCGTCCTGCTCCTCGCCGGAAAGGTCGCCGTGCAGGGTCAGCGGCACAACATCGCGCGCGGCCATCAGGTTTTGGCAGGCCGCGCGGCTTTTGCGGATTTCTGCCGCGCCGGGAAGAAAAATCAGGACGTGTCCGGTCGGGACGGCGTCGAGCGCGGCGGTTAGTGATTCCGCCACCAGCCGCTCGACCGGGGCGTCGGTCTGGCGTTTCAGAAATTCGACTTCGACCGGGAATTGCCGCCCTTCCGACACCACGACCGGCGCGTTTCCGAGAAATTCCGCCAGCGGATCGGCGTCGAGCGTCGCCGACATTACGACCAGTTTCAAATCTGGGCGGGTCGTTTTCTGAAGTTGACACAACCGGGAGAGTGCAACATCGGTCGCGAGGTGGCGTTCGTGAAATTCGTCGAGGATGACGACCGCGGTCCCCTTCAGCGTCGGGTCGGAGATCAGCCTCCGGGTCAGAATTCCCTCCGTGACGAAACGAATCCGCGTCTCCGGACCGATCTTTTCATCGAACCGGACCTGATATCCGACGGTTTTACCGACGGTTTCACCAAATGACGCGGCCACCGCCCGCGCGGCCATCCGGGTGGCGAGGCGACGCGGTTCAAGCACGACGATGTCGCCCCGGGCGGCGAATCCGGCCCCGAAAAGGGCGGGTGGAATCCGGGTGGTCTTCCCCGCCCCCGGCGCGGCCCGAACCACAAGGGCCGAACCTTCGCCAAGTTTCTTTACAATTTCAGGAACAAGCGCATCAATCGGGAGGGTGGCAGCCATGAAAAGGTGTCAGGTGTCGGGTGTCGGGTTTCAGGCCAATCCTTTGGACCCAAAACCAAGGATTGAAAGTTACATTGGGGTTTGAGTTTTTCAAAATTGAAGAAACTCAAACCCCAATTTTTCGTGGAAGCTGAAACCTGTAAAGTTCACACTTGGATTCAGGAGCCAGAATTCAATACCTCGGTTTGACCTGAAACCCGACACCCGATACCTGACACCTATTCATAGCGAAGCGCTTCCACCGGGTCCAGATAGGCGGCGATGATGGCCGGGACAATCCCCGAAATCAGGCCGATGGCGACTGAAACGGAAAATCCGATGACGACATAAAGAGGCGAGACGGCGGAAGGAAGTTCGGGAATGGTGGCGTTCACGAGCAGACTGATGCCGAATCCGAGCGCGATGCCGATGATGCCGCCGAAACCGGTCAGCGAACTGGCTTCGATGAGAAACTGCATGATGATGTCGCTGCGTTTTGCTCCGAGCGCGCGCCGGACGCCGATTTCCTTCGTCCGTTCGCGGACCGAAACCAGCATGATGTTCAGCACGCCGATGCCGCCGATGAGCAGCGCCATTCCGGAAATCGGGACGATGATGAGTCCGATGACGAAGGTGATTTTTCCGAAGCTGCTCTGTTCCGCCTGCGAGGTCGAAATCGAAAAGTCGTCCGCCTTGTAAAACGGCACGTTGCGACGCTTGCGCAGCATCACCGTCAGTTCCTCGACGGCCTTGTCCACCTTCCCGTCACGCGCCTTGGCAGTGATGATGTAATCGTCGCGCGAGGGGTACATCTTGTGGAACGTCCCGTGGGGGATGATCGCGCAGTTGTCCTCCCAGTTGTTCCCGCCGAACAGTCCACGCGCGACGCTCTTCTCAAGCACACCAACGACCCGGAATACCTGTCCGTTGATGGTGATTTCCTTTTCAAGCGGATTCACGCCCGGAAACATCGTTTCGGCGGTGTCGAAACCCAGTACCACGACCGGCACGTTGTGCTGACTTTCAACGTCCGAATAGAACCGGCCTTCCTGAAGCCGCATGTTCCGGATGGTGAAAAACCCGCTGTCGCCGCCGCGCAGCACCGGACGGTTGGCTTCCTTGTCCTTGTACTTGACGACCGGCGCGTCCGGCGCGCCCGGCCAAATGCCGAGGCACGGAACGGCGTCCTCGATGCTCGGCAGTTCCTTGGCCGCCATGCCGTCTTCGTAGGTGATTTCCTTGCGCTGATCTTCCTCGATGGAATCCGGACCGCCGCGATTGAAACCGTACTTCGAAACGAAAATCGTGCTGGTTCCGAACCGTTCCGTCATTTCGGCGAACCGGGCGTTCATGCCGGTTACGATGGAGGAAACGGCGATAACCGAGGTTGTCCCGACGATGACGCCCAAAACCGTCAGGGCGGACCGGAATTTCCGGGCCGAAATCGTTGAAAATGCCTGCGCGATGCTCTCTTTGACGCTGTAAAATTTCATTTTTTGCTCACCACGAGTAGAACGGTCTCATCCAGGACCGGAACGCTTTACGAGAATCGAAGGCCCTCAATTCTCCATTCTCAATTCTCAATTGCGCCTGTCATTCCTGGCGAAGGGCGGTGATCGGATCGAGTTTCGCCGCGCGATAAGCCGGATAAATCCCGAAAATCAGCCCGACGCCGGTCGAAACCGTCAGCGAAAGCACGATCGCCCAGACCGGCATCGCGAACGGGAGCGAAAACGCCTGCGAGGCAAGGAACATTCCCACCCACGCGACGGCCAGCCCAATGAAGCCGCCGACGCCGGAAAGCAGCGAGGATTCCACGAGGAACTGGCGCAGGATGTCCACGCTCCGCGCGCCGAGGCTCTTGCGGATGCCGATTTCCCGCGTCCGCTCGGTCACCGCCACCATCATGATGTTCATGATGACGATGCCGCCGACCACCAGCGAAATCGAGGTGATGCCGATGGCCACCGTCGCGATGACCGCCGTGAGGCTGTTCCAGAGGTCCTTGATGGCGTCCGCCCCGAAGAAAGCGAAATCGTCCTTCTGGTCGAACCGCAGGTGGTGGCGCGAACGCATGATGGCCCGTACTTCATCCTTGAGGTCTTCCGTCGTGAAATCCGCCTTGGGCTGCATGCAGATGGAGAGCGACTGGCGCGGGCCGTACAGCTTCAAATGCACCGTCGAGGGAATGATCACGAAGTTGTCGCGCTCGTTGCCGAGGAATGTGCCGAGTTCCTTCGAAACGCCGATGACCTGAAAGGGTTCGCCCTTGATTTTGATTTCCCGCCCGACCGGATTGACGCCCTTGAAGAATTTGTCCCGAACCTTATACCCGATGAACACGACGTTGAGCCGGTTGTCCTCGTCGATGTCGCTGATGAACCGGCCTTCCTCCACCGCGATGCCGTCCGCGCCCATGTCGAGCAGCGAGGGAGAGTCCCCGCGGACGGAGACGTTTTTCATCTCCTGGTTTCCAACCCGAAGGTAGGGTTCGCCCGCTTCAAGCCGGATTCCGATGTATTTCGCCTTGCCCGCCCGTGTCTTGAGGTCGTTGTAATCCTCGGTCGAAATGTCCTTGTTCTTCTGGGCGGCGATCCATTCGTCAAGACTGGTGATAATGCCGTACTTGTCGAGAATCACCGTGTTCGGGCCGAAATCCTGTTCCAGCGTCTTCGCCACATAGACGTTCATTCCCTCGATGAGCGAGGCGACCGCCACCACGACCATGACCCCGAAGATGACCCCGAGGAGGGTCAGGAAACTGCGGAGTTTATGGGCTTTCAGGGCGTCCACCGCGAGGCGGACCGCCTCGATAAAGGGCATTGATTTCATACAGAAAGGCTCCCGAAAAACCACGCAGCCGGACGCGGAATTCCAAAACGTTTTGTGCTTGTTGCGTCGGGAAACGAACGGGAGCGCGGGAGGGTTTCAAAAAAATAAACCGATCCCCCTCGCGTTTTTCCCCACGGCCTCGCCACCATTGCACATTTATCCCCCACGGCCTCGGCCCATGCCGCCCGGCCGGGGGGATTCACAAAAAAAACCAGATTTGTGAAATAAGGCTGCGCCACAAAATT
>JBDRAL010000095.1:0-163443 GCA_039793685.1 Blastocatellia bacterium NZW_1522 | reverse complement strand
TTTCGCTTTTCCCGTCAAGTTCTTTTTTCCGAGTTACTCTCAACTTCGGATTTTTCAAACTTCATCGCTCATCGTTCATCCTTCATCGTTCGCTTGACTCCCGACTCTCGACTCCAGACTCCAGACTCCAGACTTTTACTTGACGCCGGGCGGCCGAATGTGGTTTTTGGAAGTCTCCGTTCCCGACATTCACGGGAAATTTCCTGAGCGCAGCCTATCGGATCGGCATGTCCACGATTCCAGATCGTCAGAAGACCCGTTTTCTCTCCGGCATCCAGTCGTCGGGGAAACTGCACCTCGGCAACTACTTCGGGGCCATCAAGCAGCACATCGAGTTGCAGGAGCAGGGCGACGCCTTCTACTTCATCGCGAACTACCACGCGCTGACCACGGTCAACGACCCGGCGAAAATGCGCGAACTGACGCTCGACGTGGCGCGGACCTACCTCGCGCTCGGCCTCGACCCGGAACGGGCGACACTGTTCCGCCAGTCGGACATTCCCGAACTTCACGAACTGGCGTGGTTTCTCGCGACCGTGACCGGAATGGGACTGCTCGAACGGGCGCATTCCTACAAGGACAAGGTCGCGCGCGGCATTCCGGCCAAGGTAGGGCTGTTTTACTACCCGGTACTGATGGCGGCGGACATTCTGGCGTACCAGTCGAATGTCGTACCGGTCGGGGCCGATCAGGTACAACACGTTGAAATGACACGGGATATGGCCGGGTATTTCAACAACACCTACGGCGAAGTCTTCACCATGCCGGATTTCCGGGTGAACGAGGCGACCAAGACGCTGCCCGGCACGGACGGCCAGAAGATGAGCAAGTCCTACGGCAACACGATCGAAATTTTCGCCGACGGCAAGGAACTCAAGAAATCGGTCATGGGCATCGTGACCGACTCGACGCCGGTCGAGGACCCGAAAGACCCCGACACCAACGTCGTTTTCCAGTTGTACTCGACGGTCGCCACCCCGGAAGAAATCCGGACGATGGCCGACGCCTTTCGTGCGGGGGGATACGGCTACGGCGCGGCGAAAAAGGCATTGTTGGAACGCCTCGACGCCTACTTTGCACCCGCGCGGGCGCGCCACGCGGAACTTCTCAAAAATCCCGACTACGTCGAACAGATCCTCGCCCGCGGCGCCGAACGCGCCCGCGAGGAAGCCATGAAGACCATTTCCGCCGCCCGTCGTGCCTGCGGGATGGACTGAAAACATTTTCGATTGAAGATTGAAGATTGAAGATTTTCGATTTGAACTCGTTGAATTGACGAGACGCGGCTGAAGCAAGGTTTCCGCCAATCAAAAATCTGCAATCTGCAATCTAAAATTCATTGATTGAAGATTTTCGATTTGAACTCGTCGAACGGACGGGGATGGCTGGAGCATTTTTTCCGCCAATCGAAAATCTGCAATCGAAAATCGAAAATTCGTTGATTGAAGATTGAAGATTTTCGATTTGAACTCGTTGAATTGACGAGGCGCGGTTGAGGCAATGTTTCCGCCAATCGAAAATCTGCAATCGAAAATCGAAAATTCTTGGACGGATGGATTTTGGTCGAAGCATCTTCTTCAATCAAAAATCATCAATCTTCCATCAAAAATTCGTTGATTGACAATTTTCGCCTTGCGTCTTCTTCATTCAATCGAAAATCTTCAATCTTCAATCGAAAATTCACCGGTCAAGGTCCAACCTCGTTTTTCCAAAGGAGAACCTTCCAGATGAAGCGCGGATACCGTTCGCTCTCCCTCGCCGTTTTGGCGTTTCTCAGTTTTTCGTCGGTCGGCCTGCGCGCGCAGGAGCAGCCGAAAAAATACACCACGAAACCGACTTCGAAATCGCAGCCGGTCATTACCAACGCCGATATCCGCAAGGGGACAGCGCCCTCGGCCGGCCCGGAGCTTCCTCCGGGGCCGCCGCCGACGATGCCCGAAGCGCTGACGTTCCGGCTTGAATCGTTCTCCCGGTCGGTCACCCCGCACGGCGTCTATTTCGAGGCGCTCGACGGCAAGCCGGTGGTCAACATCAATCAGGACACGCTTTATAACCCGGCGTCGGTGACGAAAGTGATGACCTCGCTGGCCGTGCTCGACCAGTTTGGCGTGAATTACCGCTACCCGACGCGCGTCAGCTACACCGGTGAAATCGACAAGGCGACCGGCGTGCTGAAGGGCGATCTGGTTATCGAAGGCGAAAACGACCCGTCGTTCGCGACTGAAAGCGTTTTTCTCATCGGCGAAAAGCTGCGGATGCTCGGAGTGACGTCGGTTGAAGGCAACCTGCGGATCGGTCCGGGCGTGATGGTCAACATGACCGGCAATCCGCTTCGGGCGGGCGGCGAATTTCTGGCCGCGCTTGATTCCGCACGGTGGAATTCGCGGGTTCTCGGCGTCTGGAACGCGGTTCAGAACATTAAAACCTTCAATCGGTCTACGCCCTACGCCGGGGTGACCGTGACCGGGACGGTCATGGTGGACGACCGACAGGGCGAGCGCAAACCGCTCATGACCTACCAGTCGTCGCCGCTGATCAAGATTCTCAAGGGCATCAACGCCTACAGCAACAACGAGATGACCCACGTCGTCGGCGCGCGCGTCGGCGGCGCGCCGGGCGTTCAACAGTTTCTCTATCGCAAGGTCGGCCTCACGCCCGGCGAAGTCACCCTCCAGACGACCTCCGGCCTCGGCGGCAATGCCGTCACGCCGCGCGCGGTGACGAAGATCATGCGCTATGCGATGACGTGGCTCGCCAAGCAGAAACTCGGCCTCAACGACATGCTGCCCATCGCGGGCGTGGACAACGGCACGCTCCAGCGCCGGTTCACCAGCCCCGACCTCATCGGCAGCGTCATCGGCAAGACCGGCACGCTCTCCTCGACGAGCGCGCTGGCGGGAATCCTCTACACCAAGGATCGCGGTCCGCTGTTCTTCGCCATCCTCGAACGCGGCAACCCGCATTCGCTGCGTCCGCTTCAGGAAGAAATCATCTGGATGGTGGCCAAGGACTCCGGCGGTGCGCTGTCGGTCGCGCTCGGCTCGGAAATGTCGCCGTCGCTGTGCGAGGAAGCCGTCGTCGCGGTCGCCCGTCAGTAGTACTTTTTTCCGCGCTTCAAAAAACGACCCGCCCGGCATCACGGCCCGGCGGGTCGTTTTTGTTTCGGGAAGGCCCCGATTCGTCACATGTATAAAGGATCGCGCGCGTACGATGGGAAACGACCGAAAGTTTCAAAGGCTCCCCACCGGCGAAATCACCAGTTCCACCGTGTCGCCGGTGTCGATTCCGACCTTTTTGCAGTCCTTGACGGTGATGCTGAAAAACCACTTGGCGGCGTCCCAGAACTTGATGTTCCGCCGCTCGACCGCGACACCGTTGATTGTGACGTCCACCGGGGTCGTTCCCGTGAGTCCCCATTCCGCAACGGCGGATGAAGGAATGACGACGAACCGTGGCAAATCCGGCTGTTTGCGGGCCACCTTGGCCGTTATTGAAACTGGGTTCAAAGTCGGCATAAATCAACTTCCTTCAGCGCGTTACGCGGTGTAGCCGCCGTCCAGCGGGAGGTCGGTCGCGGTCACGAAGCGGCTTTCATCCGACGCGAGGTACAAAATCCCCAGCGCGATTTCCTCCGCCTCGGCGAAGCGTTTCAACGGAACGTCTTTTGAAAGTTCCGCCCAGACCGCTTCCGCGCTGCCCAGTTGGGCGGCCATTTCCGCGAAAAACGGCATGCTTTCCCACATCGGCGTCACCACGCCGCTCGGCGAGACGGAATTGACGCGAATGCCGTCCGGAGCGAGTTCGAGGGCGGCGGTGCGGGTGAGCATCCGGACGCCCGCCTTGCTCGCGCAGTAGGCCGCCGCGCCCGGCGCGGGCTTGATTCCCGACGCCGACGAGACGTTGACGATGCTTCCCCCGCCGGTAGGACGCATTGCCGCGCCGCCGTGCTTGATGCCCAGAAACACGCCGTCGAGATTGACCGCCATGACCCGCCGCCATTCGTCGAGCGCGGTGTCGGTCAGCGGCTTCCCGAAGGAAATCCCGGCGTTGTTGACCAGTACGTCGAGGCGTCCCCAGCGTTCGACGACCGCGGCGACGGCGGCTTCCCACGCCGGTTCGGACGTCACGTCGAGCGTCAGCGGAAGAACGTCGGGCAGCGCTTCCGCGACCCGGCGGACGCCGTCCTCAGAAATGTCGGCGACGGCCACGCGCGCGCCTTCACGGACAAACAACTCGGCGGCGGCGCGTCCGATGCCGGAAGCCCCGCCGGTGATGAGAGCGATTTTCCCGGCCAGCCGACCGGGGTGAATGTTTTTTTCGGTCATAAAATTCTCAACACAAAGGCACGAAGACACGAAGGCACAAAGGAAAAACGATTTTCCTCCTTCGTGCCTTTGTGTCTTCGTGTCTTCGTGTTCAAAAAATCAATCATCAGGAAACATTGAAGGAAACGACAACCCCATTCCGGTCAAATAGATGAGCGCGCCGAGGCAGGCGGGGGCGAGGTGGATGAAGTCATTGTACCCGACGACCGGATGAACGCCGATGGCGGTCCCAAAACCGACTGTTCCGGCGGCGGCGAGCGTCTGCCAGAGGCTTTTCGAGGGCGTCCCGAACCGGACGCACAGCGCCACGAGGACGCCGCAGGTCGTGATGCCGCCGCCGAACCCGGCCCGGTCGTGGGCGATGAGCGGTAGCAGGCGCGGGTTGATGGCCCGCATCTGATCGGGTGTCAGTCCGATGAAGGTCAGGTCCTGCGGGACGAAAATCGCCGTTGAGCCGACGACGAGGATGGTCAGTCCGCCCGCGATCATGCCGCCCGCGGTGGCGAGCAACAGCGCGCGACCGATTCCGGCGGACGAAGTCCACGCCGGACGTGCCGACGATGGCGTTTCCGCCGGGCCGAGGTCACGGCGCGAGCGCCACATTCCGACCAGAAAACAGGGCAGCAGAAAGAGCGTCGCGACGCCGTGCCAGGTATCGAGATAGCCGTACCCGAGATAGGCCAGGAAGCTCCCGAATCCCAGGAAACCGCTGACGGCAAAGGCGTTCCACGCCCAGCGCTCACGGGCGCGGAGCGGAAATTCGGCCAGCCAGAGGTAGAGAATGCCGACCGCAATGAGCGCGCCGCCGAAAGCCGTCCGGTCGTGAAACATGAAATGAACGATCCGGCAGTTCCCGACCCGGCAAAGCTGTTCGGCGGTCATCCCGAGAAACTGGACGTCGTGGGGCAGAAAGTGGCCGGTGGCTGAGAGAAACAGCGCGAAACCGCCCGACAGGATAAGGCAGACACCGGTCAACGAGAGGAGCGGGCGTCCGTCGGCGATGAGTCCGTCAAGGAGGGAGCGGTCATCACGCATGGGGAAATTCTATTCGCTGGATGGCTTGATGGGAGCAGTCCAAATCGTGTCGGTTCTTTTGTCGGATGAACCGGTGGGGAAAAATGAAACATTCATTCCCACTCGGAATATCTCGTCTCTCGAACCAGGGCTTTTTATTTTGAAGAAAACCGACCGACCGGGAGAAAGGCTCTGGGTTCCCAATCCGGTCCCGCACCATCCCAGGCTTCCGTAAGTCCATCCCTTTAATGTTTTACGGGAAAGCCGATAGATTGGGTCATTGGAACTGTATCCCGAGTAGGAAATCGGGCGCGTGGTCGGGTTTTGCAGCCGAATGACCAGTTCTTCACCCTTTCGCCTGACGAACGTAAGCGTTGGAATCGATTGCTCGGCGGTCCTTCCCGTTGATTCGACCGGGAAAAATCCGACCAGGGCGCAGAGAGATAAAAGTCCGATGATGAAAGCCCGTCTCATCCGAAAGCTCCCTTCCTAACTGAGCAAGATGGCCGGGCATTCTGACATCATTTCGCCGGACCAATCCACCCCAAAGGAAATTCCACGCAAAGACACAAAGACGCAAAGGCACAAAGAAGTCGGTTTTTCCTTGCGGCTTTGCGTCTTCGCGCCTTTGCGTTCCGGGTTTTAATTGAGCGAGCCGAAGCCGCCCCAGTCGTTGAAATCGTCGTCGAAGTCGCCGCCGCGCCGCCGCCGCTGCTTGTCGTTGAGGGCCTTGCCGTAGCCGCGTTCCTCGCTCCGGCTGACCTTGCGCTGCGCATGCAACCCTTCAAGAACGAGTTCCGCTCCGGCGACGAGGTGGGCGGCCGTTTTTCCTTCCGTGAAATTGCCCATTTCGACGGTCGGGATGAGCGTCGGAATCTGCCGCAGCCGGTCGAGACACTCGGCGGCGGGCGCGAGGTCGGAAATCTTCAAGTTCTTGCCCTGATTGAAGAAGTCGATGATGCGGCCCGTTTCGGCGAGCGACAGATGGTCGTCGTAGACCCGTCCGCAGGCCGCGCGGATGAGTTCGCGGGCGATTTTTTCGCCGCCGACCTGTTCGCCTTCATATTCAAGTTCGATTTTGCCGGTGATGGCGGGCAGCGCGGCGTAGATGTCGCTCACGCGCGGCACGATGACGTCCTCGCGGTTGAGCAGCGCGCGCCGTTCGGCGTTGCTGACGACCGTTTCGAGCAGCGAAATCGGCAACCGCTGGCTGACGCCCGACCGCTTGTCGATGCGCTGGTCCTCGCGGGCCAGAAACGCGATGTTTTCGATGACCGCCTTGATGAAGCGGGGAATGTGCAACGGCCGCGCCGTCGAACGCGCCGTCCACGCTTCCTGCTCGGTGATGCGGATGCCTTCCTCGACCGAACTCGGGTAGTGCGTCTGGATTTCCGCCCCGATGCGGTCCTTGAGCGGCGTGATGATCTTGCCGCGCGCGGTGTAGTCCTCCGGGTTCGCCGAAAACACGACCGCCACGTCGAGCTTCAGCCGGACCGGGAAGCCCTTAATCTGCACGTCGCCTTCCTGCATGATGTTGAACAGGCCGACCTGAATCTTTCCGGCGAGGTCGGGCAATTCGTTGATGGCGAAAATTGCCCGGTTGGCGCGCGGCAGCAGGCCGTAGTGCATCGTCAGTTCATTCCCGAGCTGAAAACCGCTCTTGGCCGCCTTGATCGGGTCGATGTCGCCGATGATGTCGGCGATGGTCACGTCAGGCGTCGCAAGTTTTTCAACGTAGCGCGCGTCGCGCGGCAGCCACGAGATGGGCGTCCAGTCGCCGTGTTCGGCGATGGTGTCGCGGGCGAAGGCGCTCAACGGCGCGAACGGGTCGTCGTTGATTTCGGACCCCGCGACGATGGGAATTTCATCGTCCAGTAAAACCGTGAGCGCGCGCAGGATGCGGCTTTTCGCCTGTCCGCGGCGTCCGAGCAGAATCAGGTTGTGCCGCGCGAGGACGGCGTTCACCAGTTGCGGCACGACCGAATCCTCATAGCCGACGATGCCGGGAAAAATCGTCTCCCCGGATTCCAGCTTGCGGATCAGGTTGGCGCGCATTTCGTCCTTGACCGACCGTCCGCGCAGCGCGGGGTCGTTCCAGGGACTGTTCTTGAGTTCTCCGAGCGTGGTGGGCTTGGACATGGCAGCAGTTAGCGGTCAGTAGTCAGCAGTCAGTAGGGAGTGGGAGGCGGGTGGATTCTGGATGAAAGCGGAGTGGGGAATCCAGTGCAGTTGCCAGTGGCCAGCGATCAGCAGTTAGCAGTTAGCAGTTAGTAGTTAGTAGTTAGTAGTTAGCAGTCAGCGGGTGGTCGTTCGCGACGAGTACGTTTCCTCGACTAACTGCTAACTACTAACGACTAACCGCTCCTTCAGCGTCGGCGAATAAGCTGCTTGACTTCGGTTTCGCCGATTTCGGAGGTGGCCTGAATGACCAGCGCGGCGCTTCCGGCGGCGAACTGCGGCAGGGTGATGGTGAAGATGGCGACGCCGTCCGCGCCGGTAACGGTCGAATGAACCTGCGGTTTGAACGCCGTGCCGAGGATTTTCACGACCACCGGGATGTTGGTGAGCAGGCGGCGCTGCGGTCCCGCCGTGACCTTGACCTGGAGCGCGACTGTTTCGCCCGCGAAGAAGGAAGGATTCCCGATGAGTTCGATTTCCGGCTTGTCTCCCTCGCTGTGCATGTAGTCGGAGAGAATCCGGTCGAGATCGACCTCGGACACCTTGCCGGTACTGCCGGTGGTCGGCTGCGGCTGATTGATCGGCGCGGGCGCGGCGGGCGGATTCGGCGGAGGCGTCGGCGTATAGCTCGGCAGCGAGCCGCCGGAAGACAGCAGGACGTCGCGGAGAACCGAATCCAGCGTACTCGTCACACCCGGCATCGGCGGAGCCGGACGCGGGGGTTCCGGCGCGGGCGGGGCGGCGGGCGGCGGGTCGTTCTGCTGGAGGGATTCGAGCAGAACGGGCGACAGAAACTCGGTCACACCCGCCGGACGCGCCGGAAACGCGGGCGGAGGCGGCGGCATCGGCGGAGGGGGCGGCGGCGCTTCAGGCAGAGTCGGCAGCGCGGAATGCGTCGCGGACGATTGCGCCCGCATCTCGATGAGTTCGTTGACCCGGCCCCGGTTGATGAGCGCGAGAATCGCCTTGTGCTGCTTTTCGAGCTTTTTCTGAATGTCGTCCAGCGTCTGCCCGGATTCGAGGTCCTTGCCGTAGTAGGTCCGCTTGGCGGCGAGAATTTCACCGCGCACATAGACAAGCGACAAAAGCATCGGGTTTTCCGGGCCTTTGTCTTCGGTCTGAACGTGGTACACGACACCTTCATAGGAGATGTCGGTGTTGAAGCCGGTCAGCATGGAATTTCTTCAGTCGAAAAAAAGTAGCGGGCTACCCTGGAAAAGAAGGTTTCGAAGCTAACATACGGTTTTTGAAAGCGTCAACGAAGGTTCCACCCGAAGCAGGCGAAGAGCCTCTCCATCCTGCGCGTAAGGCTTTTTATTTTTTTCCATGCGAGTAAGATGACCCGTTACCCACCCCCGCGCCGGAGTTCTTCCCCGGCCATTTCCCAGCGAGCATCCGTCATCATGACTCTTGATCCATCGCTTTCCCGCATCGCCGAAAAGGTCGCCGCCAACGAACGCCTCACCTTCGAGGACGGCGTGGCCCTGTTTGAAACCGCCAACGTCGCCTACCTCGGTCACCTGGCCGACACCGTGCGCCGCCGCCGGTACGGAAACGCCGCCTTCTACAACGTCAACCGGCACCTCAATCCGACCAACGTCTGTTACTGGGACTGCACGTTCTGCTCGTTTTACCGGAAACCGGGGGAAGAAGGGGCCTACGTCTACACGCCGGAACAGGCGGTAAATGAAATCCGGCCCTTTTATGAAGCGGGAATCACGGAAATTCACATCGTCGGCGGCCTGCACCCGACGTTGAAGTTCGAGTACTACCTCGAATTGCTCCGCGCGCTGAAGGACGCCTTTCCCGGCATCCACCTGAAGGGCTTCACGATGGTCGAACTCGACCACTTCAAGCGCATCACGCGGCTGTCCGAGGATGAAGTGGTGGACCAGCTCGTCGCGGCCGGACTGGATTCCTGCCCCGGCGGCGGCGCGGAAATCTTCGCCGAACACGTCCGGAAGGAAATCTGCAAGCACAAGTGCGACGGCCAGCGCTGGCTCGATTTCTCGAAAGTCGTTCACCAGAAGGGACTCCGCTCGAACGCGACGATGCTTTACGGCCACATTGAGAGCCACGCCGACCGCGTCGATCACATGATTCGCCTGCGCGAGCTTCAGGACGAAACCGGCGGTTTCCAGTGTTTCATTCCGCTGGCGTTCTGGCCGGAAAACACCGAACTCGCCCATCTGCCGGGGCCGACCGCCATCGACAGCCTCAAGACCATCGCGGTGTCGCGGCTGATGCTCGACAACTTCGACCACATCAAGGCGTACTGGGTGATGCTCGGCCGCCAGACGGCGCAACTCGCGCTCCATTTCGGCGCGGACGACCTCGACGGCACGGTGTCGGGCGGCGGACCGCTCGTGGCGACCTATTCCGCCGACGGCGCGCAGCGCTGCCAGAACACGCGCGACGAAGTCGTCCACCTCATTCGCGACGCCGGACTCGAACCGGTCGAACGCGACACGCTCTACCGGCCGATTGTCCGCTCGACCGGCGAGGTCGCCGCGCTCATGGCGTGAGAGCAGTTAGTGGATAGTAGTTAGTAGTCAGATTTTAAAACTGGTGACCAGTGACTTTCAGAAACGGCCAACGACTAACTGCTGACGACTAACTGCTAACTGCTGACAACTAACAACTCGCCCCATGCCTGACCTCTCCAGTCTCGAAAAAATCCGGGTGGAACTTCAGCGGTACGAACATCCCCTGTTCACCTTTTCCGCCGAGGAACATCCGCGCGGCGTGCGGGTCGTCGTCGCGCTCACGGTCGAGGACGTTCTCGAACCCTATTCCTTCATCATTCCCCACAGCGACCTGAACGACCCGCGCTACGGCTGGCGATTTCAGAACCTGCTTTACAACTACCTGCACGACTACATGATCGAGACGTTCACGCTGACGCCGCAGCACCTGTGAAAGCTAGCGGTTAGTAGCTAGCGGTTAGTGGTTAGTTCTTTACTAACTACTAACCACTAACCGCTAACTGCTAACTGCTAACTACTAACTGCTTGCTCCTTGCCTCACCGCGGCCGGACGCCCACCACCGTGATGTCGTCGCGCTGGGCGGTCGCGCCCTGGTGGGTGGCGAGTTCGCGTTCGAGGGCGGCCTGCTGCACAGCGGGCGATTCGGCGGACAGTCCCGCAAGCAGGCGCTTGAGCCGCTGCGAGCCGTAGGAATGGCCGATGGCGTTGCACTGGTCGGCGAAGCCGTCGGTCGTGAGCCAGAGGGTCGCGTTTTCGGGGATTTCAATCCCATGTTCGATGAAGACGGGCGATTCGTTACGGCGCGTGCCCGCGATGCCGCGCCGGTCGCCCTTGATTTCAATGAGGTCACGGCCGGGGGCGGTGACGTACAACGGACGCCGCGCCCCAGCGAACGTCACCGTCCGTCCGGCAATCCGGCACAGGGCGATATCCATTCCGTCGAACGAATCGGGTGTCACCTCCTGCCGGAGCGCCCGCCGGACGCCCTCGTGCAGTTTCACGAGAATGCCCGCCGGGGAGGTCATCCCCCGCTCGATCACCAACTGGTTCAAAAGATCGTTGCCGATCATCGACATGAACGCCCCCGGTACGCCGTGCCCGGTGCAGTCGGCGACCGCGAAGTACACGGCGTCCTCCGCGCGGTACAACCAGTAGAAATCGCCGGAAACGACATCCTTGGGCCGGAACAGCCGGACGGTCGCGGCGAAGGCGGCGGCGAATTCTTCCGGGTTCGGCAGAATCGCCCGCTGAATGCTTTGGGCATAGGCGAGGCTGTCGGCGTTGGCGCGGTTGGCGTCGGCCAGTTCGACGTTTCGCAGCCGGAAAATCTCGCTGTCCTTTTCCTTGATGGCCGCGTTGGCCTCGGCGGCTTCCTTCTGGCGGCGCAGCGTCCGGATACGGTCGGCCAGACCAAGGGACAGCAGCACGAGTTCGAGGGTCATCCCCACCGGTACGGCGTGGCGGGTGAACAGGCTGCTCGGCAGAAATCCGAAGATGTTGAACGATGCCGCGATGCCCGAAATCAACAGGGCGCTCTGGGCCGTCAGATAGAAGATCGCCGGCCGGTGATTGTCGGCCAGCGACAGTACGCCAACCAGCAGATTCGCCCCGGCGGAAACGATGAACAAACCGGCAATCAGCGGAAACAGGCGCGGCAGAAACGGCGTGAACGCCCCCATCGCGCTCAACGCGCCCAGCCCGGCCAGAAACGTGAGCGCCCGGTCGGACCAGGGCGCGCGACCCGGCGTTCCCAGAAAGGACTTCGCGAACAGATTCCCGAACACCACCGTGAGGCCGGGGAAAAAGGCGATGGCGGCGTTGTTCCACCACGGATTTTTCGGCCAAAGATACTCGAATCCCCACCCGTGCAGCGACAGCAGGGTGAATCCGAGCGAGGTCCCGTAGAAAACGTAGAAAAAGTAGCCCCGGTCGCGCGTCGCGAGAAAAATGAACAGGTTGTAAACCGCCATCACGAGGACGATGCCGTAAAACATGCCGAGCACGGCCTGTTCGTCATGGTCGGCCTCGCAAAATTGTTCCGGACTGTAGAGCGTGGCCGGAAACTGGACGGTGCTGGTCGTCGTCACCCGGGCGTAGAACGTCCGGGGCGCCCCGGGCCGGACGCGAATCCGGAAGACGATGTTTCGGTTTTTGATTTCACGCTCGGAAAAGGGGAGCGTGTCGCCATTGACCAGTACCCGGAAACCGTCAGGCGCGGCAGGGTCCGGCTCGAACACCTCGACCCGGTCGAGCCGGGGAAAAGCGATGTCGAGCAGCCAGTCGGCGTCGGTCGGCGCGTCCGACTCGACCGTGAACCGGAACCAGACGGCGGCGCGGGAATAGCCGAGGTTGGGGGTCGTGTCGCCGACCGGGCGAAACTGCTCCGCGTACTCGGGGCGGGCGACCTGAGTGACCGTCAGGGCGCGCGAGTCGTCCTTGAAGTAGGCCAGATGAGGGCCGAGGTTGAGGGCTTTCGTTTCGCCGTCGAGCCGCGCCGGGGCCGCCGCCGAAACCGACGGCACGGCGACCAGTAGCCACCCGATGAGAAACAGGAACAGGCCCCGCATAAAATATTAAAAAATTCCAGCAAACTTAAGTATTTTTCTGGGTATTCGCGAAACTATACACCGCCGGTCCCATCTTTCAGAAGCGGGAAATCCCATTTCGGCGAAAAGCGAAAAAAATCTGTCGCGGGTTCGCGGGGCTTTGCGCTTGAGCAGGCGGGAGCTGGATTTCGGCGGAGCGGATGGCGTGACGTTGTTCGGGAGATTCGTTCCGGAAAGCCGTTCCGATTCAAGGTTTCTGTATTTTCCTCCGGAGTGACTTGAAAAAAGTATGTTTTGACAAGGGGAAAAGAGCGGTTACACTCGGTTTCCCCTTGAAAGCAAGGATTGAGGCAGCCAGCGATGTTTTCGCTTGCCGACTACGACGTTCTGACGGAACTTCACCGCAGCGACCGGACGCTCGTGTTCCGGGCGCGGCGGCGAGCGGACGGCATGCCGGTCATCCTCAAGACGGCGGCGGACGAATTTCCCGACCCGTCCGTGGCGGACCGGCTTCGGCGCGAGTTTGCCATCGTGAATGCGCTCGATTCGCCGCGTATCGTCCGGACGCATGGGCTGGAGGACATCGAAAGCCGCCCGGTTCTCACGCTGGAGGATTTCGGCGGGCAATCCCTTCGCGCCGCCGCCGAGCGTTTCCCGTTCAGCATTGCCGAAAGTCTCGATATCGCCGTCGCCATCCTGTCCGGGCTGGCGGCGCTGCACCGCGCGAACGTCATCCATAAAGACCTCACCCCCGCCAACGTGGTCATCAACCGGGCCGACGGCACGGTAAAGATCATCGACTTCGGCATTGCGACCACCGTACCGCGCGAGCATTCGCGCTTCGCCGGTCCGGCGGACCTCGAAGGCACGCTGCCTTACGTCTCGCCCGAGCAGACCGGACGGATGAACCGCCGCATCGACTACCGGACGGATTTCTACTCGCTCGGCGTCACGCTCTACGAACTGCTCACCGGCGTTCTTCCCTTCACCTCGAACGACCCGCTCGAAATCGTGTACGGCCACCTCGCCGTCATGCCGCCGCCGCCGGGCGACCTCAACCGCGACGTTCCGCCGACGGTGTCGGGCGTGGTGATGAAACTGCTCGCGAAAAACGCCGAGGACCGCTACCAGAGCGCGGAAGGCGTCCTCGCCGACCTGACCGAAGCCCGGCGGCAGTTGCGCGAAACCGGCCAGGTCAAGGTTTTCGCGCCGGGGATCCGCGACGTGTCGCCGACGCCGCGCCTGCCGGAAAAACGGTACGGCCGGGAAGTCGAAGCGGAAACGCTGCGGGCGGCGTTCGAGCGGGCGCGGCTCGGCCCGGCGGAAACGGTGTTCGTCACCGGCGGGGCGGGACTTGGAAAGACCGCGCTCGCCCAGGACCTTTACCCGGACGTGACCCGGCGGCAGGGCGTGTTCGGCGCGGGAACCTTTGAACGCTTCCAGCGCAACGTCCCCTACTCGGCGGTCATTCAGGCATTCCGGTCCATCATCCGCCACGCGCTGACCGAAAGCGAGACACGGGTCGCGGCCTATCGGGAGCGGCTTTCCGCCGCGCTCGGCGTCAATGCGGGGGTGGTCACGGCGGTGATTCCCGAACTTGAAATCATTCTCGGCGCGCCGCCACCCGTCCCGGAATTGCCGCTGCTGGAAGCGGGCAACCGGTTTCGCCTTGTCTTCCGGCAGTTTGTCGCCGGAGTCGCAACGGAGGAACAGCCGCTGGTCGTGTTTCTGGACGACGCCCACTGGGCGGATCAGGCGTCGCTGGCCCTCGTCGGCGACCTCATGACCGATGCGGAACTCCGACATGTGCTGTTCATCGCGGCGTACCGCGAGGGCGAGTCCGAACCGGGTGATCCGATTCGCGTTCTGACCCATGAACTGGCGGCGGCGGGCGCGCGCCTGACGACGCTCGCGCTGTCGCCGCTTTCGCGCGCGGCGATGCGGGCATTTGTCGCCGACACGCTCGGCGGCGGGGCCTCCCTCATTTCGGAACTCACGGCGCTCGTCCATCGGAAAACCGGCGGAAATCCGTTTTTCGCGGCGGAGTTCCTGAAAAAGTTGTTCGAGGAAGGATTGGTTTCCCGCGAGGAGGGCGTCTGGAAGGCCGATTTCGATGCAATCCGGTCGCTCGCCGCCGCTGAAAACGTGGTGGATTTTCTGGCCGGAAACCTGCGCCGTCTCCAGCCGGCGGTTTTGCGGTCGATTGAAACCGCCGCCTGTCTCGGGCTGCGGTTTTCGGTCGCGCGGCTGGCAAGAATCGAAGCCCGCACCGAAGCCGCGTTGCGGCTTGAACTGGTCGAGGCGAGCGCGGCCGATCTGGTTGTCGGGGAAATCGGGGGCGAATGGTTCTCATTCGTCCACGACCGTATCCGGCAGGCGGCCTACTCGCTGATTCCCGAAAAAGATCGCCCGATGCGACACCTCGCCGCCGGACGCGTGATGGCCACGGAAGCCGCCGAAACCGACGATGAACAGCCGTGGTTCGCGGTCGCCGACCACCTCAACCTCGGGGCGGCGGCGATGACCGATCCGGTCGAACGCGAGGCGCTCGCGGCCCTCAACCTGCGGGTCGGGAAGGCGGCGAAGGCGGCATCGGCGTTTGCGCCGGGGCTGGCCTATCTTGAAACCGGACTGGCGGTTTTGAACGGACTGACCGATGCGCCGTGGGAGACGCATCCCGACCTGATGCTTACGCTCAATGTGGAAATCATTGAGGCGGCCTATCTCGCGACCGCGTTCAACCGGATGGAGGATTACGTTTCGGGCGTTCTCAACCATCTGCCGAAGGGAGCGGAGGCGATTCGGGTCTGGGAAACGGTGATGCTCGCCGATTTCGCCCGCTATCGTTTCGCCGATACGGTGGCGATGGGCCGCCGGGTGCTGGCCGATCTGGGCGTGGTCTTTCCCGACCACCCGACGCCGCCGGACCTCGCGGCGGCCTTTGCGCAGGTCGAGGAAAAACTGGCCGGAAAAAGCATCGAGGACCTCGTACACCTGCCCGAAATGACCGATCCGACCGCGCTCGCGGCGTCGCGAATCCTGCACCGGGTGGCGGTCGCGGCCTACTTCACGTCGCCGGAACTGATGATTCTGCTGACGTTGAAGCGGCTGTTGCTGCTGCTCGACCACGGCAACATGGCCTTTTCAGCCGGAGTGTACGGCGGGTATGCCGCAATGCTCTGCGGCCAGCTCGGACGCATCGACGACGGTGTACGGTTCGGCAATCTGGCGATGAAGATGGCTGAACGGCCCGACGCCCGCGCAACCCGGGCGCGGACATTTTTCGTCGTCGGCTGGTTTGCGCGCGTCTGGGAGCATCATCTGCGCGAATCGCTCGAACCGCTGCTCGAAGCCTATCGCTGCGGACTTGAAACCGGCGAATTCGAATTTGCCTCGGCGGGCCTTCTCGCCCGGATGGAAATGAAGTTTGCGCTGGGCGAACCGCTCGTCGGCCTCGAAACGGAGATTGCCGAACAGTACGAAGCGGTCGCCCGACTCCGGCAGGAGCGGCATGCGCTGGCGTTTTCACTTTTCCGGCAGTGCGTGGCGAATCTGACCGACCGCTCCGACGCGCCGTGGAACTTCGCGGGGCCGTGGGCGGACGAGGCGGCGCTCATTCCCGCGCTGACGGAAAAGGGCGACACGGCAACGCTCGGGACGCTCGCGTTCCTCAAACTGTTTTTGAACGTGCTGTTCAACCGCCGGGCCGAGGCGGTGACTGACGCCGAACTGACGCTCCGGAATTTTCACGCCATCCGGGCGACGTGCCTTGCGCCGCGCTTCGCGTTGCTGGATTCGCTGGCGCAACTCGGGCGGTTGAGCGGCGACCCGGCAACCGACGCGGAAATTTTTGCCCGCCTCGACGACAACCGGAAGAAGCTCGACGTCTGGGCGCGGCATGCGCCGATGAACTTCGAACACCTGCTGCGCCTGCACGACGCCGAGCGGTGCCGGGTGGCCGGGCGGGCGGCGGGCGCGCTCGACCACTACGACCGGGCGGTGGAACTGGCCCGGGCGAACGGATTTCTTCAGGACGAGGGAATGGCGAATGAACTGGCGGCGGATTTCTTCATCGGCATCGGAAAACCCAAGCTCGCGCGGGTCTACGCCCAGGAAGCACGCTACGCCTACCTGCGCTGGGGCGCACTCGCGAAGGTCCGGCAGGTGGATGAACATTTCGCCGGGCTGATGAATGATCCGGAAGGTCGTCGCAGCGGCTCGCATGGGACGGCGAAAACCACCGACACGGCAGGAGGGGCGTTTGACTTCGCCTCCGTGATGAAGGCCGCCCAGGCGTTGTCGGGCGAAATCCGGCTCGACCAGCTTTTGAACGGAATCATGCGGATCGCGCTGGAAAACGCAGGCGCGCAGCGCGGGCTGCTGCTGCTGCCCGACCGACACGGCGTCTGGCGCATCGAGGCCGAAAACGACGCACTGGTGGAGCGGGTCCGGGTGCTGCATTCGGAACCGCCGCGCGAAGGCGAGAACCTGCCCGTTGCGGTCGTGAACTTCGTGGCGCGGACGGGTGAAAGCGTTCTGCTCGACGACGCGCCGGGGTCGCGGGAGTTCGGCGACGACGCCTACATCCGGGCGGTCGCGCCGCGGTCGGTGCTGTGTCTGCCGGTACTGCATCAGGGAAAGCTGACAGCGATGCTCTACCTTGAAAACCGGCTGATGGCGAACGTTTTCACCCCGCAACGCCGCGAAGTCCTCAATCTGCTGACGGCACAGGCGGCGGTGTCGCTCCAAAACGCCCGGCTCTACGCCGACCTGGAAGCCAAGGTCCGCGAGCGGACGGCGGAACTGGAGGAAAAAACCACCCAACTGCTCGACAGCCTGCGTTACGCCGAGCGGATTCAGCAGGCGATTCTCCCGTCGGAAAGCGCGCTCCGGGCGGTACTGCCCGAAAGTTTCGTCATCTGGAAGCCGAAGGATATCGTGAGCGGAGATTTCTACTGGGCGCGGGAAATCGGCGGCGAGCTGGTGATCGCCGTTGCCGACTGCACCGGGCACGGCGTTCCCGGTGCGCTGATGGCGATGATCGGTGACGCGCTGCTTGAACAGATTGTCGTTGAAAAGAAGGTGACCGATCCGGCGCGCATCCTCACCCGGCTGCATGTCGGCATCAACCGGGCGCTCAAACGGGAAGGCGCGAAGGAGGAAGTGTTCGAAAGCATGGATATCGCGCTCATCCGGCTCGGGCGTCATCGTCGTTCCGTGACGTTCGCCGGCGCGCGGCGGTCACTCTATTTTACCGGCCCGAGCGGCGACATCCGTGAAATCAAGGGCGATCGGGTGGCGGTCGGCAGCGGACGACGGGGCGGCGACCGGCGATTCACCGCCCACGAAATCGAAGTGGAGCATCGAACCGTCTTTTACCTCGTCACGGACGGTTTTACCGATCAGAACAACCTGGCGGGAATGAAATTCGGCGTCCAGCGACTGCGAAAACTGTTCGCCGCCTGCGCACCGATGCCGATGGCGGCGCAGGCCGCGCGCATCGAGCGGGAATTCGCCAATCACCGGGGGAACGAACCGCAGCGCGATGACGTGACGGTGTTCGGGTTCGTTCTTGGGGAGCAGGCAGTCGTCAGTGGCCAGTCGCCAGCAGTCAGCAGTCAGTAGTTAGCAGTTAGCAGTTAGAGCAGTTGGAGCAGGGTTCAAAAATCTTGAGCCGGTATCGGCGGACAGCAAAAAAGCAGGCCGGAGAATTTCTCCCGCCTGCTTTTTCGTTTTTCAGGGATGGCGCGCCACTGGCGGCTGACCACTGGCAACTGGCCACTGATGCTTACCCGCCCATCCGGCTCAGGACGATGAAGGCGATGAGCAGGCCAACGCCGAGGAGAAAGCCGACCGCGACGAGCGCGAGCAGGATGTAGACGATCTTGCTGCCGCCCTTGTTGTTGGCGACCGGGGCGGATGGCGTGTCCGCCTGAAAGCTCTGGTTGGCGTAACCGGGATCGGTCGCGCCGGTCTGGGCGGCCTGAACGACGGTCGCGCCGCCAAAATTCTGGTTGGCGGCGGTCGGAACGGCGGCCATGCCCGCGACGACGGTTTTCAGGGGATCGTTCTGAGGCGGGTTGTTCGGTTTGGCGAGAGATGGCGTTGGAGGCGGTACGCTCATCGCGCCCATGGCGATGGTCGCTTCACTGCCGGGAGGCGGAACGGCGGCGGGTACGGCCGACATCCCGGCGACCACGGTTTTATTCGGGTCGTTGGCCGGCGGGGCCGTGACCGCGCCCATGGCGACGGTCGCCTGCGCGGGAGGCGGTGTCGGGCGGGGCGGCACGGCGGCCATGCCCCCGACGACGGTTTTCAACGGGTCGTGAGCCGGCGGGGCCGACATTGCCCCCATGGCGATGGTGGACTCTCCATCCATCGGTCCGGAGGTGGGCATCGGCTTGCCGCAGTGACGGCAAAACCGGGTGCCGGCATTGGCCTCGGTTCCGCAAGCCGGACAGGTGATCATTTCCATAACGCAATCTCCCGCTGGAGCAATTCGGCGAATCTTTCGGCGCATCGTAAACGTTCGGGAGACAACGGTAAACCTTGGTCTGTAAAAAAATGAACCTAGCCCGACGAGCAACGTTTTCTTTACAGGGGGACTGACTTCCCCCTACAATCGGCTTTCCAAAGAAAACCTTCGCCGCATTTATGCCCCGTCGTGCAGCCCTTCCCCGTGAAACGGTTGCCGAAGGCCGCGTTCCTTTTCCCTGCGCCGACGGCCGAACGGTCCCCATTCCGGATCGTTCCCCTGTGCGCCTTCGAAATGAAAGGAGATTTCGAGGCATGCGGAGCGTATCCCCCTTTCGTCGCCCCTTTGCTTTTCTGCGTCGGCTGGCCCCCGCGGTTGCCCTCGGACTGGCCGCCGGAATGCTTCCGGCCACACCCGTCCGGGCCTTGGCGGCCGATGCCGATTCGGCAGCCAAACGCCAACAGGCCGATCAGGTGGCGCACCTGCTCAAACAGGGTCGAAAATCGCTGCGGAACGGCGATCTGAACGAAGCCGAGACATTTTTTCAGAACGCGCTGACGGTCGACCCGACGGCCCACGCCGCCCGGTGCGGACTGGCGATGACCTACCTTAAGGGCCGTCGCCTCGGCGAAGCCTATTTCGAGGCAAAAAAAGTGGCGGAGTCGCTCCCGGACGCCGATCAGCCCCATGCCATCATGGGACTGGCCCTTGTTCGGGGCGGGAACTTCCCGCTGGCCGCGACCGAACTGACCACGGCGCTCAGGCTCAACAAACGCAATGACCTCGCGCTGGCGGCCATCGCCGAAATCGCCTGCTATGAAAACGAACTCAACACGGCGCTCGACTATTTGTACGCCGCGCTCGACATCAACAGCGACGAGCCGGACTACCAGTTGCTGCTCGCGCGGCTGGCCTCGCGCCGGGAAAACTTCAGCGCCGCCGCCGACGCCCTCAAGGCGTTTCTCCGTCTGACACCCAAAACCGACGCCGAACGCCGGGCGCGTATCGAAGGCGTCATCCGGTTCTACAATTACCTCGGAACCACCCACATCAACGTTGTTCAGGGCAAGCCTGATGTCACTCTGCCGCTTGAAGTCCGGGGGCGTCGCCCACATGTCAAGGTCATGATCAACGGCAAGGGGCCGTTTGACTTCGTCCTCGACACGGGCGCAAGCGTGTGCGTACTGTCACAACACACGGCCGAAAAGCTCGGACTGAAACCGGTGGCCTCGGGCGGCTTCGCCCGCGCGGTCGGCGGTAACGGGACCTTCCCGATCGTCTACGGTCTGGTCAAATCACTCGAAATCGGACCGGTGAAACTTTCGACCGTGCCCGTCTACCTGCGCGATCTGCAAAACGGCCGCGCGGCGGGGATGGACATGGCCGACGGATTTCTCGGCCTGTCGGCGCTGAACGACTTCCTGGTCACCATCGACTACAAGGAACGCCAGCTTGGCCTGCGGCATGCCCCGCGCAACACCCCCAACCTCGTGGAGCCAGCCTCCCTTCCGGTCCCCAATCAGAACGGCACAACCGTTCCCTTCCGGCTGACCGAAAGCGGCCTGATCAGCGTCGAAACACAGCTCAATGACGGCGCCGTTCTCAACTTCATCTTCGATTCGGGAGCCAGCACGACGGTCGTTTCCGAATCGATCGTCCATCGTCAGGGATTGCGCGAGAAGATCGTTCCGGAACACAACGTCCGCATCGTCGGCGCGGCGGGCGTGATGGAAAACGTTCTCGTCATGCAGGCCAGTTCGGTGCGGGTCTTCGATCTCGTTCGGGCCGACGCGCGGTTGCCGATTCTCGATCTGACCCGGTTGAACGAATCCGCCGGTTTCGAGCAGGGCGGCATCCTCGGCGGCGATTTTCTCCATCACTGCCGGATTCAGATCGACTTTCGGCGCCAGCAACTTCAGTTGACGCCATCCGGCCCCGGCGTGGTACGCCGTTCGATTGCGGAAAAACCGTCCGGACAACCCGCCGAGCCACCGCGGCAGTAACACCGGTGAAAAAGGAGATGGGCGGTGTTTGATTTTTTTACCAGTTCGGTTTTTGAACAAATCATGCCGCTTCTGGTCATTCCATCGCTCATCCTTTGTATTCTCGGGCCAATCCGTTTTTACCGGGAGGTTCGCGGAAGCAAACGACATCTCGCCTTCATCGGTCCGGTTTTTTGGGTTGCCGGAATGCTCGTTGTTCCGGCGATTCTCGGGCTTTTCGTCGGGACCAGAATTTTGCCGATGTCCAGGGACACGGTGGTTCTGATTCGGGCTGAACAAACGCTGGCTTTGGCGCTCTCGATTGTTGTCGGCGCGGTTTTACTTCGGTGGCGCCCCTGAACGTTACCTGTGGCGTTCAAAACCGTGACTTGACAGGTTTCCCGATGGCCAGTACCATCGGACGCTCTCAACTCGAAGTTTTCGGTTGTTTGACGTGTTTGAAACTGACCTTGCGTGGATGAACCTGGCCCTTGCGGAAGCGCGCTCCTGCGTGGAACGCGGCGAGGTTCCGGTCGGCGCGGTGGTCGTCGTGGACGGCGAAGTGATCGCGACCGGCGGAAACCGGACGCTGACCGACACTGATCCCACGGCCCACGCCGAAATCGTCGCCCTCCGGGCGGCGGCGCACGCGGTCGGAAATCACCGGTTGCCGGGAGCGACGCTCTATGTGACGCTCGAACCCTGCGCGATGTGCGCGGGTGCGATCATCCAGGCCCGGATTGCCCGCCTCGTTTACGGCGCGGACGATCCCAAGGCGGGCGGAGTGACGAGCCATTTCGGCATCTGCGCGACGGACTTCCTCAACCACCGGGTCGAGGTGACCGGCGGGGTGCTGGCCGGGGAATGCGGCGAACTGCTCCGACGGTTCTTCCGCGAACGACGCAAGTCGGCGGTTCTTTGAAGTTTTGACGATTTACGGTGAGGTGCGAGAGTGGCTGAATCGGTCGGTCTCGAAAACCGAAGTACGGGAAACCGTACCGTGGGTTCGAATCCCACCCTCACCGCCACATTCTTAATTGAGAATTGACAATTGAGAATTGAGAATTCAAGCCGATGCTTTTGAAAATTCTCCATTCTCAATTGTCAATTCTCAATTCGTTTTGGAGGGGTGGCCGAGTGGCTGAAGGCGCAGCATTGGAAATGCTGTATACGGGAAACTGTATCGAGGGTTCGAATCCCTCCTCCTCCGCCAGTTTTTAATTGAGAATTGAGAGTTGAGAATTGAGCGCGCCAAGCCTCGATTCTCGAAAATTCTCAATTCTGCATTCTCAATTCTCAATTTCCACATTGGGGCGGATCGGACGGTCGCCGCCCGTCTTCGGACGGGGGGAGGAAAGTCCGAACACCGCAGAGCGTCGAGCCGGCTAACGGCCGGGCGCGGGTCGCCTTCGGGCGATGCGCGACGACAAGTGCAACAGAGAAGAGACAGCCTGACCTGTTTTCCCTCGGGAAATCGGGTGGCGATGGTGAAACGGTGGGGTAAAGGCCCACCAGCGGGCGTGGCGACACGTCCGGCTAGGCAAACTCCTCGTGGTGCAAGACCAAATAGGGAGATGTTCGAGGGCTGCTCGTCCGAGTTCCGCCGCCGCCGCAAGGCGACGCGCGGGCGCAATCTCCGGGTAGGTCGCTTGAGCCGCCGGGTAACCGTCGGCCTAGATGAATGACCGTCACCGTCGGCAACGGCGGCACAAAATTCGGCTTACAGATCCGTCCCTTCAATAGTGGTTAGTTGTTAGTAGTTAGTAAAGCAAAAGGCCCGTCGGTGACTTTTCACTGACGGGCCTTTCTGACTGCTAACCACTAACTGCTATCTGCTAACTGCTCCTGCTGATTTCCCCGAAGGCCGCGAGCGCGGCATCGTTTTCGGCGGGCGTGCCGATGTTGAACCGGAAGTACTCGGCCAGCATCGGGTATTTGCTCACGTCACGGATGAGAATGTCGCGGTCAAGCATGCCCTGAAAGACCTGCTTCGGTGTGAGGCGGGTTGTCCGCGCGAGCATGAAGTTGGCCTTCGACGGCACGGGCTGGAAGTGATCTCCCGCCGCGAGCGCGGCTGCAACCCGTTCGCGTTCGGCGACGAGGCGTTCGACGAGCGGCTTGAGGGCCGTTTCGTACTGCTCGACCGCCACCTGCGCCGCCGCCATCGAGAAAAAGTTCAAATTGTAGGGCAGTTTCGCCTTGTCGATCTCGATCGCCACTTCCGGCGCGCCGAGAAAGTAGCCGACGCGCAGCCCGGCCATCGCCATTGCCTTCGAAAAGGTCCGCAGTACGACCAGCCGGGGGTATTCGGCCAGCAGCCGGACGTAATTCTGGTCGGCGAACTCGTAATAGGCCTCGTCGATGATGACGAAGCCGTCGAAGGCGTCGAGCAGCGCCCGCAGGTCGTTCTCGGCGACGGTTTTGCCGGTCGGATTGTTCGGTGAGCAGAGAATCACCGCCGCCGCGCGGGCGTTCACGGCTGTCTCGCGGACAGCGTCCATGTCGTACTCGAAATCGGCTTTCGGCGGAACATTCACCACTTCGCCGCCGAGCACTTCGATCATCAGCCGGTAGACGGTAAAGGTCGGCTCGCTCAACACGACCCGCGTCCCGCCCTCGACGATGATCATCATCAGCGCCTGGATGAGTTCGTTCGAACCGTTGCCGACCAGGACGCCGTCGGCCCGCCACCCGGCGAAGTTCGCGAGGGTTTCCTTGAGTTCGACCGGGACGAAATCGGGGTAGCGCGCCCAGTCTCGGCCCGCGACGCGGCGTTCGACCTCGGCGATGACCGATTCCGGCATGCCGAAGGGGTTTTCGTTCTGGTTGATTTTGATGGACGTCCGGTGCGGCGTCAGCGTGTAGGCCGCCAGCTTCCGGACGCTCGGCTTGATGAGATCGGAAAGTGTACGCATAGCCCGCCAAGCCTGCCCGGCGGACCGGCGGGGCGTCAAGTGAACTTGCCTTTATGGAAGGCGCGACGGCCAAAGCCGTTCAATCTGTTCGTAATTGTTCATGAATAACCATTTATCTTCCGGCAATCCCTCTCGGATTTCATCCGAAGCATCCCACATTCGTCGCATCTCTTCAGCGGAAGGAACGATTACAAACTCCACGTCATTTAATGAGAAAGAAAGATTACGTGGGACGCGCCATTCACGTTCATGGGTGTAATCCACAAAGGTTTCAAATTGTTCAGGGACTTCATCTTGATACTGTTCAGGTGAGTAGGGAGGATAAAAAGGTGTCATAAAAGCATAGAGTTCGCGAGCAAATGGCAATAGTTCCTCTCCTGTATGAAAAGACTGGGCCTGAAAGAGATGAGGTGCAATGTATAAGGCTGGACCTCCTCCATTTGAAAACAAGAATTCTTTTGTGAAGCCAATCCCAAACTGTGAATATCGTTGAGAATGAACAAGTAAACTGGACCACGTACATTCCGTGAAGCAACAGGCTTTAATTTTACTCCACGGCATTTTGGTAGCTTTCAGAACTGTCGAATCTAAAATCGAAAACAGGCGCTCAGCGGCTGTCTGGCGTGCAATGTCTCTATTAGCAAAATGCGGTCCATCCTCTTTGGTGAAATGGATAACAAATTTTGAGTAGTCGGGATGAGTTGGCATCAGAAAACTCACTTTCAAATTTTCACAATTACGTCCGCACTTTTGCCTTCACGAGCCGCATTAGGTGTTCGAGTTGCATGAAGCGGTCAAGTTCGGAGCGTTCCTCGGCGTTCAACTCATTCCGTTTTTCTCGTCGAATCAGTTCCAAGACTCGCGCTTTTGCGGCATCCGATGGATGAAACGCGGCAATCTGAGCCGGGGTCGGTCCGGCGGCGATAAAATCGACGATTTCTTCATAAACCTTTTCGGGTTTCATCGGTTCATCCATCGCCGTTCTTGAGGATGTTTGGGAAGCTCAAACGTGCCCGACCAAGAAACCGTCGTCAAGTTTTAATTAAAAGATGAAGAAGACTTCGGAGAGCGCTTCCGCGCGGTTGTGAAGTTCGGCGGGAGCGGGCGCGCCCACGAATTCCCCGGTCGCGGCATGGACGAACACGTCCCCGACGATACCGAGCGGGCCGGTCGCGCCGTAGGCCAGTTGAACCGGGACGTGCCAGCAAAATGTGGCCGGATTGAAAGTCGCCCCGGCGGCGTTGAGCGCCATGCCGACTTCCCGGTGCAGCCAGCGGTTGACGAGCGCGATGGCGCGTTCGTCCGTGGCGATGGCGAGGCTTGGCGAAAGTGATGGAACCGCGGAAGAAACAGTGTTCATCGGAAGCCTCCGTTCAATCGTTCGGGAATGCGGCGAAGTTTAATGGACGACTCCGCCACTTGTCTTGCGGATTCGCGCCGCCGCGAGTTTTCCGCGTCAGACCGACGTTTTCGCGAATCGTTTTCGAATCGCCGCGTTCATCGGTTCCGAGACGTAGCGCGCGACGGCCCAGGCGACGATGGCCGTCAGGAAAAGAAAAAGGACAAACCACGGCAACCGCCAGCCGTACGACAGGGTCGCCTTGGTCGCGAAGTTCCGCATTCCGGCCAGCACGATGATGTGAAAAAGGTAGATTTCGTAGCTGTGGCGTCCGAGCCAGCGGATGGGGCGGGTCAGTTTTTCTCCGACCGGGCCGGGCGCGGGGGCCTGCGCCGAGGCGAGCAGATACCCGGCGACCGCGAGCGCGATGAAGGTGAAGCCGAAGACTTCGTGGCCGTCGATGCCCCGGACGTACAAAACGGCCAGCGCGATTCCGCAGCCGAAACGGACAATCCTCGCCGTTCGATCTCCGAACGCGAATTTTTGCGCCAGCAGCGCCGTCAGGCAGCCCATCGCGATGGCGTCGAAGCAGGCCCAGTAGCCGTACATAAAGAAAATTTCGTTCTCGACGTGCGCCCGGCGGTAAAACGGCCCGATGACGATGGCCGCGCAACAGATCAGGACCAGCGGCCAGATCCGCCGCAAGATCAGGCAGAGCAGGGGCATCGCGAGATAAAACACTTCCTCGACTGACAGCGACCAGTAAATGTTCAGGCAGTAGTTGAAATAGCCAGCTTTCTGCATCAGGACGTTGTGCCAGAAGGTCAGCACCGACCCGGCGGCGACCACAAAGTACGACGGCGGAAGGCTTTTCCCGTTGTCGGAATTCGAAAAAAACGGAATCCCGAGGCAACCGAGCGGGACGATGACGGCGAGCGCGAGCAGCAGCGGCGGCATGATGCGGGCAAACCGGAAAACATAGAACGCGCGGGCGTCGAGGTTGCCGGGCCGGCCCCAGCGTCTCAGCGAAAGCGAGGTGATGAGAAATCCCGAGACGACGAAGAACATCGTCACGCCGTAGTTTCCGTTGAGCGTCAGCCCGCGCAGCAGCCACTCGGGAAGAATTGTCCCGAGTGGGCTGTTTTTGAGGCCGAAGGCGAGGGTGAAATGCAGAACCAGGACGCACGACACGGCCACGCCGCGGATGATATCGACGCGGTCGTTGCGGGAAGGGGCTGAAGTCATCGGGAAACGTCTCGCGGAAGGGATGTGGGCGCCAACGGGTCGGCGCGACCAGACGTCCCCTCTACACGCGAAAAGGCGGCCCGCCAATGGTGGAAACACCGGGGGGCCGCCTGTGGGAAGCACGGTTGCGGGGTCAGTTCTTGATGCTGTTCTTGTCGCCGGAGGCCGGGGCGTTTCCGATCAACCCGAGCAGTTTTTGAGCTTTTTCGGCGTCCAGCGGACGCAGCGCCTCATACTCCCTCATTGCCGCCGTGCGATTGTTTTGAACCGCGTAAATCAGCCCGAGGTAATAGTGGGCATCGACATTGCGGGGCGCGATCTGGAGCGCGGCACGGTAGTAGGTGGCGGCATTCGGGTAATCCTTAAGCAGCCGGTACGCGTCGGCGAGATAAAGATTCGCCGTTTCCGAGTTCGGCGCGTAGCGCACCGCATTCTGGTAGTGCGGCAACGATTCCTGATACTGGTTCGCGTTGAAAAAGGTGTTGCCGAGGCCGAGGTGCGCGTCGGAATAGTTGGACTGGATCTGAATGGCCGACCGGTAGGCCGTTCTCGCGTCCGCGAACTGTTTGCGCTTCGTGTAAATGTCGCCCATTTCCTTGTACGGCTGGGCGGTCGCCCCGCTGGCCCGGGTCGCCTGCGCGAACGTTGCCAGGGCGTCTTCCTCGCGGCCGAGCTGCTTGTAGGTCAGCCCCAGATTGAGTTGGGAACTGAAATGGCCCGGCTGACGCTGCACCGACGCGCGGTAGGCGGCGAGGGCGTCGTCATAACGCCGCTGCGCGTAATGGGCGACGCCCATTTCATAGTACGGCTGACCGTCGTCCGGCTTGATTCCCGACGCCCGGCGGTAAGCCGCGATGGCTTCGTTATAGAAACCCGACAAGTCGTACGCATTGCCCAGTTGCAGCCACGCCTCGTAATAGTTCGGGTTCAGGCGGACGGCCTCGCGAAACGCCGTGGCCGCTTCCGGATAGAGCTTCAGCCGGTAATTGCACAGGCCGAGGTTGTAGTTGGCGACGGCGCTGTCGGGCCGCATGAGAATGAAACGGCGGAACGCCTGCGCGGCCTCCTGCCACTGCTGGTTTTTGAAGTAGTCAATGCCCTGCTGAAAAATCTGTTCGGGCGTGGCCTGCGCCACGGCGGCGGGGGCGGCGAACGATACGACCGGCGCGGCGGGGATGACGAAGGTCAATCCGGCGAACGCGATGGCGGCGAATTGAAAACGGCTCATAAAAAACTCCTGTGAAAAAAGTACAACCAGTGCAACGGGCTGAAATACCGTTACTGTACAACGCCGAAAACCGCGTTCAAAAGGGTCAGTGAAAAAACGGGGACGGGGAATGGGGCCTGGAAAATCGGAATTGCGACGCTGATAAATGATGACGGCGCGGACAAGACGTTGTCCGCGCCGCCTTTCCACATTGAAATCAGGCGTTCCGGCACACACCTGAGCAGGAAATTGCTCAGGCGGCTTCGGCGGTGTCGAAAAAGATGATTTCAGCGTCGGCGTCGGTCGCCGCGATGGAAACCACCGTTTCACCGGTGATCGCCGCCGCGTCGCCCGGCGTGAGCGCGACGCCGTTGACCGTCACTCCGCCGTAGTTCGATGCCGTCTGCACCCATCCGTGACGTCCGGCGGGCAGCGAAACGTCGAGGGACTTGCCAGCCGACACGCGCGCGACGGAAACATCCACGTCCTGATGAATTTTCAGCGCGCCGTCGCGTCCGTCGCGGCTGGCGACCAGCACGAGACGGTCGGCGCGGTCTTCCGGCGAGAAGTACTTCTGCTCGTAGCCCGGTTTCAGGCCGTTCCCTTCCGGCATGATCCAGATTTGAAAGAAATAGACCGGCTCGGTCTGCGAGGCATTGAACTCGCTGTGGCGGATGCCCGTCCCGGCCGTCATGCGCTGGACTTCGCCCGGACGGATGGTCGCGCCCTCGGACGACGTGCTGTCCTTGTGGGCAAGTTCGCCGTCCAGGACGTAGGTCACGATTTCCATGTCCGTATGACCGTGCGTACCGAAGCCCGCGCCGGGCGCGACGGTGTCTTCATTGATGACCCGCAGATGGTGAAAGCCCATGTGGTTCGGGTCGTAGTAGCGATTGAAGGAAAAGGTGTGGTAGCTGTCGAGCCACCCGATTTTGGTCATTCCGCGTTCGTTTCCATGGCGAACGGTAATCATGTTCTGCCTTCCTTTCCCGGCGAAATGGCCTGAAACGCCATTGCCGAAGCAGGAAAGCATACTCCTGTCCCCTAACACCGCAACGCCTAACCGTGGATATGGAGCGCGCCTGGAGCGCGGACATCCTTGTCCGCATGCGTTTCCCACAGCCTCGCCAAAGCGCTGCGACTATGGGCTATCTTCTTTATCTTTAAGAGTTTGAAACAATAGTCCGCATCCGTATCGAGGGAGCGCGGACATCCTGTCCGCATGTCTTTTATTGATCGAACCGCTTTTCCCGCTGCGAACCATCCGGCTGATCGACGATCAGGCTGTTGAGGCAGACCGTCCACGGCGAATTCGCGGTTTTAAAGACGCGGACGATGTGCCAGTCCGTTTTGGACAGTCGGGTTGTCGTGATGATTTCTTCCTAGCCGTCCGGGTCGCTTCGATGGCTGACCCAGGAATCGCCGCCAGGGAGGAACTCGGTCCGAATCCGCCGGTTGTTTTCTGTTCCTTCGATAACGAGTTCGGTCCAGCGGAGGCGGTCGGCGGGTACATCGAGGTAATCGGCGGCGTCATTGAACCGGGGGATTCCGACTCTTTCATACGTTTCACCGTCTTCGAGCGGATCGAAGTACGCCTCGGGCGGCAACGTCACGCACCGTGGCACGGATTCATCACGAAGAAGGTACATGATAGCGATGGTGATCGGCATAAACCCATGCGGACAGGATGTCCGCGCTCCAGCCGCGCCCCAGTTTCATTCGCCGTTGTCTGCCGAACAGAAATCCCCGGAGAAGCCGGATTCCAGAAGCATCTTCCATACCGACCGGTCGGTGTAATTCGGAGCAGCGGCATCACGAGGCGTGATTGGTGCGAAGACGTTGAGTTCTTCTTTTGGAGGAATGAGGGTGGCGAATCGCTCCGGCGGAACACCGATTTTTTCGCTGTAGATGATTTCCGCGCCGTCTTCCAGCTCTTCGTGAATCACGTTGAGTGAAGCCAGACCGCGAAAAATGACCGTGACCCGCTTGTCGTCCGTGTTTTGGTACTCATCCTCCGCCTCACGCCCGAGCGCAAGCGCCTTGTCGTACGCCTCGTCGGGCGACCCGGCTTCAATGAGGTGCGTATTGATGTGAACGACGTTGCGCGGATCGTCCTCGATGACATGTTCGAGAACGATGTCGGCCAGATACCAGCGCGCGTCTTGGGGGATGAACGCCATTGCAGACTCCCAAACGGACAAGGATGTCCGCGTTCCAACGACGACACGACGGGAAAACGCATGCGGACAAGGATGTCCGCGCTCCAATCCCGCTACTTGCCGCCCGCGACCTTTTTGACCCGCGCCGGGCGCGCCGGGATTGCCAGCGGGTACTTGCCCGTGTAGCACGCGGTGCAGAATTTCAACCCCTCGTCCGCGCCGCAGGCCGTGAGCAGGCCCTCGTGGCTCAGGTAGCCGAGGCTGTCGGCCCCGATGAACTGGCGGATTTCCTCAATGGAATGATTCGCCGCGATGAGTTCCTCGGAGGTCGGCGTGTCCACGCCGTAGTAACACGACGACATGGTCGGCGGACAACTGATTCGAAGATGAACTTCCTTCGCCCCCGCCTGCCGGATCATCTCGACGATCTTCTTGCTCGTCGTCCCGCGGACGAGCGAGTCGTCCACCAGCACCACGCGGCGACCTTCGATGAGGTCGCGCACGGGGTTCAGTTTGACCTTCACGCCGAAGTGACGAATGGACTGCTTCGGCTCGATGAAGGTCCGACCGACGTAGTGATTCCGCACCAGCCCGAAGCGGAAGTTGATGCCCGACTGCGCCGAAAACCCGATGGCCGCCGACACGCCGGAATCCGGTACGGGCACGATCAGATCGGCTTCGACCGGATGCTCGCGCGCGAGCTGCTTGCCCATCTTGTGCCGGCTCTTGTTGACGCTGCGTCCGTAGATGATGCTGTCCGGACGCGAAAAATAGACATGTTCAAAGATGCAGAACGCCGGTTCGCGCTCCGGCAGCGGATGCTCCGTCCGCAGGCCGTTCCGGTCGATGTAGACGACTTCGCCCGGCTGGATGTCGCGCAGATACTCCGCGCCGATGAGGTCGAACGCGCAGGTTTCGCTCGCCACGACATAGGCCCCGTCGAGTTGCCCGAGGCACATCGGACGGAAGCCGCGCGCGTCGCGCACCGCGATCAGCGCGTCAGGCGTCAGAATCAGAATTGAATACGCCCCTTCGATTTCATTGAAGGTTTCAACCACCGCTTCATAGAGCGTCGGCTTTCGCGAGCGCGCCAGCTTGTGCAGCACGACTTCGGTATCGCTCGTCGAGGAGAAAATCGCGCCCTCGGCTTCGAGTTCGTGGCGGAGTTCATCGGCGAACGGCAGATTGCCGTTGTGGCAGACCGAAATCTCGCCGCGATGGCACTTGATGGAAAACGGCTGCGCCTCGTTGACGCTCACGTCGCCCGCCGTCGAATAGCGGACGTGCCCGATGGCGTTCGGGCCGATGAGCTTCGCCAGCACCGGTTCGGTCAGCACTTCGCTGACGTGGCCCATTTCACGGACCGAGTGCAGCCGTTCGCCGTCGCTCGTCACGATGCCGACCGATTCCTGCCCGCGATGCTGGAGCGAATACAGTCCGAGATAGGTCAGGCGGGAGGCTTCCGGGTGTCCCCAGACGCCGAAGACGCCACACTCTTCGCGCAATTTGTCTTCCATCGAAATACCGGAGGGTTGAAAGTCAGATTCGGGGTCGCCCGTCGCGGGTGTCGGACGGGGATTTTCTCCGCCGAGCGGAAAAAGCACGGTAGCAAATCGTACGCGGCGTGCCTACCATTGGCGACTCATTCATCCGACACCATCTTTCAACTTTTTTCGAGGGAACGATGTCCACGGCAAATACCTACACCGAACCCGTCAGCCGCCTGCTTTCGCTCGGCACTCCGCCCCACAAAGCAAATTCCAATGGTGCCAGCTATCCGTTCCAGGACTACGGTGAATTCGGCATCTCCGCCGAGCACATCCCGGACCTCATCCGACTTGCCACCGATGAGTATTTCCACAACGAGGCAGATTCCGACTCGCCCGAAGTCTACGCCCCGGTTCATGCGTGGCGCGCGCTTGCCCAGCTCCGCGCCGAGGCCGCCATCCAGCCGTTACTCTCGCTGCTTCATCGAATTGACGACAAGGACGACGACTGGGCCGGCGAGGATCTGCCGGACGCCTTCGGCCTGCTCGGCGAGGCCGCGCTGGCCCCGCTCGCCACGTACATTCTCGACACGGATTCACCCGTCTTCGCCAAGGTCGCGGCGCAGGGAGGAATCAAGGAAGTCGCCCTCGCCTATCCCGAAACGCGAGCGCGTTGCGTCGAACTCCTCACGGAAATGATGAACCGCGAATCGTTTCCCGGCATCGAAGCCGAGGACGCCCAGACCCTGCGCGGTTTCGTCCTTTCCTCTCTCCTCGATCATCAGGCGAAGGAGGCGCTTCCCGCGATTCAGACCGCGTTCGAAAAAGACTGGATAGAACTCTCCATCACCGGTGATTTTGAGGACGCACTGATTGAACTCGGGGAACTGGATGAACGCCTGACGCCGAGACCGAATTTCCAGGCGGCGTTTGGGGGAGGGCTGCGTCAGCCGGTCTCCGTGACCACTCAGGAAGTCGAACTTCCACCGCTGAATCCCGCCGATTTTACGATTTTCGGCCACGGCAAAACGCCCAAGCAGGCTCAAAAATCCAAATCCAAGAAGAAGATGGCAAAAGCGTCGAAAAAGAAGAACCGCAAACGCTGAAAGGCCGAGATTCCGTGTCCCGAAGGATGGAATCCCGGCCTTTCCATCGGCTAAAAACTTCAGGAGAATTCCCCTACCGGACGAATTTTTTCGCGCGGTCGCAGTGAGACTGATTGCGTGAAGATGGTATTCTTGAATCAGTTGATCGTTTTTCCCACGCCACAGCCGTTGTGAGGTCCAGCCAATGCCGAAAAAACAGGAAACCCTCATCCGACAGATCTACGGCGGGAAGGACCCTCGCGATATTCCGACGTACACCGTCGGAGAGGCCGCCGCATACACCGGCGTTCCTGTCGCAACCGTGCGCTCGTGGGTCGTCGGAAGAAACGTCCCCGCGCGGGACGGCAAAAAATCCGTGCCGCCGATCATCACGCGCCCCGTCACGGACTCCAAACTTCTCTCCTTTACCAATCTGGTTGAAATTCACGTTTTAAGCGCACTTCGAAAAAGCGAGCGCCTTCAGATGAAAGATATTCGCGGCGCGCTTGAGTACGTTGAAACCGCGCTGAGGAAGCCACATCCGCTTGCGCGTCAGGAATTCGCCACCGACGGCGTTTCCCTTTTCATTGAACATTTCGGACACCTCATCAACGCTTCGAAAAAAGGGCAAATCGCCCTGCGGGAAATCTTCGCGGACCGCCTGCGCCGGATTGAACGCGACGAACTCGGCCTCGCCCGTACGCTGGCGCTCGTGACGCGCCCCATCCGTGACGACGACCGGTTGAGCGACCTTCCCGACGTGGTGGTGGTCAATCCGTTCGTTTCTTTCGGGAAACCGGTCATTCGTGACACCGGAATCCCGATCGCGGTGCTGGCCGAGCGATATTTCGCGGGCGAATCCGTGAAGGAACTTTCCGACGATTACGAAATTCCCACCGAGACGATTGATGAAGCCATCCGCTTCCAGTACCGCGCCGCCTGACGACATCACCTTTTTCATTGACGAAGCGCTCGGCAAAAAAATTCTGCCGGAGGCGCTTCGCGGCGTCGGCGAAAAAGTCGAAATTCTGACCGATCACTTTCCGCAAGGCACGGAAGATTACGTCTGGCTCTCGGTGGTCGGTCCGCGCGGATGGGTGGTGGTCACGAAGGACAGCAAAATTCGTTATCGCCATCTTGAAATCGAAGCCCTGAAAAACTCGGGCGCGCGAGTCATCCTTTACGCTTCGACAAATCAATCCGGGCAAAACATTGCCGACGGCCTGCTGGCGGCACTCGACAAAATCAAAGCCTACGTTGCCGTAACCCCGCCGCCTTTCATCTTGAAATTCTACAGCGATGGCTCCGTTCAACCCTACTTCCCGTAGGAAAACCTGTTTTCTCCATCCGAATTCAGCCATTCGGATTTCAGGCACGAGAAATACCAATTGTTGAACCCGGAAAACCCACGGTCCGGCCGAGTCCCCGATTGACGTTTGTCAGGGAGCGGCCTATACAAACGGCATCTTTTTCAATTCGGGGAGGGGACATGCCGCGTACGATTTCGCTCATCGCGCTGTTGCTGCTGGCTTTTACGCCGGTCATTGCCCAGAAATCCGCCGCCCCGCCGCAAAAGCCGGAAGCGAAAAAGGAAGCTCCGGCCACAGTTCAAACGGGACCACAGACCGGCGTCGTCTACGGGCCGGGGCATGCTTTTTCGCTCGACGCGCCCGAGCAATGGGTTCTCGACAACCAGAGCGGCGTCGATCAGGGACTTCAGGCCGTGTTTTATCCGGTCGGCAAGTCGTGGACGAACTCGCCCACCGTGATGTACGCCAACGTCTATCTCAAGAAAGACCAGAAGGCCGAAAACGCCGCGACCGTCGCGGCCAAGGACATCGCCGACTTTCGCAAGCACTCGGGGAAGCTCAATGTCCTTGACGCCGACCCGTTGCCGTTAGGCGATCCGGCGAACGACCAGCCGCGCAAGGCGCTCGTCAAATATTTCAGCGGCGACGATTTCGGAAATTTCGAGGCGGTGGCCTACATCAACGAATCGAGCGTCGTGGTGATGCTCGTTTTGTCGGCCCGCAAGGAAGACGAATTCAAAAAGGCGCTTCCGGCTTTCGCGGAACTGGTCCGGTCATACCGTTTTCTGACCGACAAGGTCATTTCGGACTGATTCCCGAAACGGTCCGGGACTTTTTCCACATGTCGAACTGGCTCAATACGGCCCTGTTCACGCTCGTCGCGCCGGGCACGGTGGCGGGCGGGCTGCCCGCGCTCGTGTTGTGGTTCGAACGCAAAAATTTCATGCCCGCCACCGGCTGGATCACCTTGGCCGGATGGGTGTTCATCGCCGTCGGATTCGCGATCTATCTGTGGTGCGCGGCGGATTTCGTCCGGCGCGGCCACGGCACGCCGAATCCCGCCGACCCACCAAAAAAACTGGTCGTGGAAGGGCTTTATCGCTGGTCGCGCAACCCGATGTACATCGGGATGGTTCTGGTTGTGGTCGGAGAAGCGATGGCGCTCGGCTCGACGGGTGTGGCCGCTTACGCCGCCTGCCTGTGGGCGGGATTTCACCTGCGGGTCGTTTTTTACGAGGAACCGGTTTTGAAACGGATGTTCGGGGCGGCGTTTGACGACTACCGCGCCGCCGTGCCGCGCTGGTTGTTCGGTTTCAGGAAAACCGTCAGAACGGAATGAAGTAAATCACCCACGAGAGAACCAGACCGACCCCGACGAAGTACCCGAAGGTCTTCAGGCCGTAGATGGCGCGGGTTCTGGTGGAATCGGCTTCGTTGGTGATGGCGGCGAAAACGACGGAGACGAGCGCCGCGAAAACGATCATGACGAGCAGGTGCATCGCGTGTTTCTCCCGGCGCTAGGCCTTGCGTCCCTTGGCGATGTCGAAAGCGTCGAACACCGCGAGGAAGTTCAAAAGACCGGCGACGACCAGAAAATGCGTGCCGTATTCATAGGTGGGCTGCTTGTACTGAAATTCCACGCCGACCTTGAGGACGCGCAGCACCGGGTGCATGACGCCCATGCCCATCTGGCCCACGAGATAGACTTTCGAGAGGACATCCTTGAACGCGAACAGCGTGTCGAGTTCGCCCGGCGCATAGAGGTGGCCGTGCATGGCGAGGCCAAGGACAGCCATGAGCGTGATGCTCGTGAAAATCAGGATGGCCCGGCCATAGCGGCCCAGAACCGCATGTCCGGCCCCCGGAATGAGCCATCCGGCGAGACAGGCGACGGCCTGTTTCGATACCGCCACCGGCGCGAGCTTTTGTTCGATGTGCGTGGAGTCAGTCATGCGAAATTGAGAATTCAGAATTGAGAATTCAGAATTCAAGACCGGAATCTCGGGAATACTTCCGAAAACTCTCAATTCTGAATTCTCAATTCTCAATTGTTTTAGTCTGCCGCGGCGGAGACGATGCCCATCGCGGATTGCAGGGACGCGAGGACGCGGTCCTCGGCGGCTTCGAGGTTGCCGACGAAGGCACAGCCCGAAGCGCATTTGTGACCGCCGCCGCCGAATCGTTCGGCGACCTTTGAAACATCGACCGTCCCCTTCGAGCGGAGGCTGATCCGGAAGTGGCCGGGTTGCATTTCCTTGAAAAAGGCCACCGCCTCGACGCCGTCGATGGACATCGGATGGCTCACGATGCCGTCGAGATCATCCTCGGTCGCGCCGGATTCGAGCATCATGTCGCGGGTCATCGACACCCACGCGAGGCGTCCGGTTTCATCGCAGCGGAGCGTCGAAAGCACGCGCCCGAGCAGTTTGACCTTGCTGTAGGGCTGTGATTCGTAAAGCGCGCGGGCGATATGCGCCGGGCGGGCGCCGCGCCGGACGAGTTCCGAGGCGATCTTGAAGGTGCGCTCGGTGGTGTTGGAATAGTGAAACGATCCCGTATCGGTCAGGAGCGCGGTGTAGACGCACTCGGCAATCTGCTGGTTGACCGTCACGCCGAGCGCCTTGCACAGGTTGTAGATCATTTCCCCGACGGCGGCGGCGGTGGCGTCAATCCAGTTGATGTTGCCGAAGGATGCCGTCGTAGTGTGGTGGTCGATGTTGACCACGAACTGCTTTTCGAGTCCGGGCAGGGAAGGCCGGTCGATGTCGCTGCATTCGATGACGAAAGCCGCGTCGTAGAGTTCCGTGAGTTCGGGTTTGACCAGAATGTCGTTCGCGCCGGGGAGTTCGCGGTAGTGAACCGGAATCGGGTCGCGCATGATGACGTCGGCTTCCTTGCCGAGCGCCTTGAGCGTCCAGTAGAGCGCGAGCGACGATCCGGTGCTGTCGCCGTCGGGGCGGACGTGCGACGTAATCATGAAGCGGCGTTTCGACTCGATGAGTTCGACCACCTGACTAAGCATATTCGCGAATCTCCGTTGAAGTGGGGATGGGAGAAACGTTATCCGGCGGACGATGTTTCCTCGGGAGCGTTCTCGGTCGCCTCCGCCGCGGCCAGCCGCGGACGTTCCTCGTCGAGAATCTCCTCGATGCGCATCGCCGATGTCATCGTTTTGTCAAAGATGAAATGCAGTTCGGGAACCCGGTTCCAGTCCAGTCGCTGGCCGACCTCGTGGCGGATGAACGACGCGGCGTGGTTGAGCGCCCGTACCGTTTCATCCATGTCCATTTCGGTCACGCCCGCGCCGCTGACGTACACCCGGGCCGACTTCCCGTCCTTCGAAAGCGAGATGTGATTGATGGCGGTCGGGCCGATGCGATCATCGGCCAGTTCGAAGCGGACAATCTCGCTGATTTCCTTCCGCATGGCCTCGGTCACGCGGCCCCGCCGATATTCCGGCGGGGTGCCGCCCGACCGAGATGACGCTCTTCCGGGACGTTTCATCATCCGTCCTACAGTTCCGTCGCCGCGACCTTCTCGACCGTGTAACACTCGAAAACGTCGCCGACCTTGATGTCCGAAAACCGGTCGATGCTGATCCCGCATTCGAACCCGGACTTGACTTCGGAAGCGTCGTCCTTGAAGCGGCGGAGCGAACCGATTTCCCCTTCGAAGACGACCGCGCTGTCGCGGATGATCCGGACCTTTGCCGACCGCTTGATGATGCCGTCTTCGACATAGCAGCCGCCGACGTTGCCGACCTTCGGAATCTTGACCACCTGCCGGACGACCGCCCGGCCGAGGGGCACTTCCTTGGTGAGCGGGTCGAGCATCCCGAGCATGGCCTTCCGCATTTCCTCCTCAACCTTGTAAATGATGCTGTGGAGGCGGATATCGACCTTTTCCTGCTTGGCGATGTCCGAAACGCGCGGGGCGGGGCGGACGTTGAAGCCGATGATGATGCAGGTGTGGGCCATGTCGTTCGAAGCCGAGGCGAGCAGGACGTCGGATTCCGTAATCGCACCCACGTCGGCGCGAATGACGCGAACCGAAACCTTCTCGGTCGACAGTTTCTGAAGCGTGTCGCGCAGCACTTCCACCGAACCCTGCACGTCGGCTTTGAGAATGACGAGCAGCTCCTTGAGGTTGCCCGACTTCATCTGCTCGAACACGTCTTCCAGGCCGCGTGCCGCGCTGTTCATCAACTGCGTCATGCGGAACTTGGACTGCCGGAAGGTCGCGATTTCCTGCGCCTTCGACGGATCGGTCACCACCTGGAAGAGATCGCCGGCCTTTGGAACGCCCTGAAGACCAAGGACTTCCACCGGCGTTGACGGCCCCGCTTCCTGGACCTGCCGCCCACGGTCGTCAATCAGCGCGCGAACACGGCCGAACTGCAACCCGACGATGATCGGATCCCCGACCTTGAGCGTTCCCTGCTGAACCAGCACCGACGCCACCGAACCGCGGCCCTTGTCGAGACGCGCTTCAAGTACGACGCCCGAAGAAAGACGCTTCGTCGCCGCCTTGAGGTTCAGGATGTCGGACGTGAGCAGGATCATTTCGAGCAGGCCATCGAGATTGATGCGCTGCTTGGCCGAAATTTCGACCATGACGGTGTCGCCGCCCCAGCCGTCCCACTGGAGGCCGATTTCGGCAAGACCGTTCTTGACGCGGTCCACATTTGCCTGCGGCTTGTCGATCTTGTTGATGGCGACCACGAGGGGTACGCCTGCCGCGCGGGCATGGTCCACGGCCTCGATGGTCTGCGGCATCACGCCGTCGTCCGCCGCGACCACAATGACCGCCACGTCGGCGCCCTTCGCGCCGCGCGCGCGCATCATCGTGAATGCTTCGTGTCCCGGCGTGTCGAGGAAGACCAGACGGCGGTTGTGTTCCGGGTTGTCCGGGTCCGGCACGTTCACCGTGTAGGCCCCGATGTGCTGGGTGATGCCGCCCGCTTCGCCCGCGGCCACGCGAGTGTTGCGGATGGCGTCGAGCAGGCTCGTCTTCCCGTGGTCGACGTGACCCATGACGGCCACGACGGGCGCGCGCGGTTCGAGATCGTCAAACGCATCGGTTTCGATGGCGATGAGATCCTGCTCGTCATTGATCATGTCCTCGAAATTGCCGATGGACACTTCAAAACCGAACTCCCGGGCCACTTCGCGCATGGCTTCGTCGGAAATGGTCTGGTTGATCGTCGCCATGATGCCCTTGCCGAAGAGCGCGGCGACCATGTCCTTGGGCTTGACTTCGAGTTTCTCGGCCAGTTCCTTGACCGTCGTGCCTTCCATCACCTTGATCGGCTTGAACTCGGTGAAAACCGGCTTGGCCTTGACCGGAGGCGAGAAGCGATCGGGACGACCGAACTGCTTTTCCTGCTCCTGCCGGCGGCCCGGCATCGGGCGCCGCTTGCCGCGTCCGCCCTTTGCCTTGTTGTTCGGATCCTGAGACGGAATGTAGGTCGTGCGACCGGGCACGGCGGGTGCGCCGCCGGGCTGCTGCACGGGAGCATCGGTGCGTCCACCCGGCATCGGGCGTCCGCCACGCTGCGGTCCGTCGTTGCGGCCGGTCTGCGGTGTGGGCGGGGGCGGCGCGAAACGTTCGCGCGGCATGACCGGAGCGGTAAAGCTGCGGATGACGGAACCGGCTGCTGCGGGCGGCTGGACCGGAGCCGACGGACCGCTGGCTGGCGGCGCCGGCGGCGGCGTTGCCGGGACCTGGATTTCACGAACCACCCGGCCGACCGGCGACATGGTCTGGGTCGGCGGTGCGGGCGGAGGCGGAGTCGGCGGCGCGGGCGGGGCCGGCTCAAACGAGACAATGCGCTGGGTAACCGGCGGTGGAGTCGGCGGCGGCGGGGTCGGTGCCGGAATGTTGAACGGCGTCACGGTGATGGTCGGTGACGACGGCGGCGGATAGGAAGCCTGTTCGGAGGGGGCCGACGACGTACCAGCGCCCTCTTCCGACGGATGCGGCTTCGCCACCTTGAACAGCTTGGCTCCGACCGGCCTCGGCGCCGGCTGTTCCGGAGCGGGAGCCGCGCCGACGGGATGCTTCATGAGTTTCGGCCCCGGGGCCGAGGCGGTGGTCGCCTTCCGGTTCGGGAAATACTGCTGCCGCACGCGATCGGCGACATCATCCTCGACGGTGTTGGAAGCGACGCGCACGTCCACGCCGAGACGGCGCAGATCGTCCATCACCTTCTTACTGTCAACCTTGAGCTCTTTCGCAAGATCGTAAACTCTGACCTTTGACATGCACGCTCCCTTGCAATCGCACTCCACGGCAGGACGACTTCACGCCATGCCGTTCGACCCGACGCCGGATCAATTGCCGCCTTCGTCCGGGACGGCCGTTTCCTCGGCCACATCCCCGTCGGCGGGCTGCGTTTCGGCCTGCGTCGCCGACTCGTCCGCCGCGGCGGACGCCTCGGGGGCGTCAGGGTTCGGTTCGGAAGCGACGTCCGCATCGGTCGCTTCGGGGGCCGACTCCACCGCTTCCGTTTCCGGGGCAGTCGATTCGGCGGGGGCCTCGTCCGTTTCGGCGGCTTCTTCCGCCGCCGGCGTGTTGGCCTGAATCAGTTGTCCGGCCTGCTCGATGAGCGCCACGGCATCGTCGAAGCTCACGTCCAGAATGCCCGCGATGTTGTTCACATCACTGTTGGCAAGCTGGTCGAGCGTCGTAATGCCGGCATTGAACAGAATCTGGGAATAAGCCGGGTTGATGATTTCCACGTCGGTCAGCGCGACGTTCGGGTCCGACAGCAGGGCGCGCATCTGATTTGCCACTTCGCGCTTCATGTCGCCTTCGCTGCGGATGTCGATGTTCCAGCCGACGAGCTTGGCCGCGAGCCGGACGTTCTGGCCGCGCTTGCCGATGGCGAGACTGAGCTGGGAATCCTCGACGATGACTTCCAGTTGCTGACGATGGAAGTCGATGATCTGAACCTTGCTGACCTTCGCGGGCGACAGGGCGTTGGCCGCAAAGACCACCGGGTCTTCCGAATAGGGGATGATGTCGATCTTTTCGCCGCGCAGTTCGCGGATGACCGCCTGGACGCGCGATCCCTTCATCCCGACACAGGCGCCCACCGGATCGACGTCCGGATCGTTGGACGCCACGGCCACCTTGGCGCGGTCGCCCGGCTCGCGCACCGCCGCGCGGATGACGACCGTCCCGTCGTAGATTTCCGGCACTTCCGTTTCAAACAGCCGCCGGAGCAGTTCCGGGCTGCTGCGCGACACCTGCACCTGCGGCCCCTTGGCCTCGCGGGTCACGTCGTTGATGACCACCCGCAGACGGTCGCTCTGTGAAAACGACTCGGCGGGAGACTGCTCGGAACGCGGCAGAATCGCTTCCACCTTGCCGAGGTCCACGATGATCGCGCCGCGCTCGAAACGCTTTACGATACCGTTGAGCATTTCGCCGACGCGTACAATGTACTCGTTGTACACATTGTCGCGTTCCGCCTCGCGAACTTTCTGGAAAATAATCTGCTTCGCGGTCTGCGCCGCGATGCGTCCCATTTCCTCAAGTCCTTCCTGGCGCGGCTGATAGAGGATGTCGCCGACTTCGGCGGTTTCATCCGCCTGCAAGGCTTCTTCGAGCGAGACTTCGGTCTCGGGCGAGGTGATTTCGTCGGTCACCTGCTTGATGGCGTAGAGTTCGAGCTGCCCGGTCTCCTCGTTGTAGATTGCAGTCAGGTTCTCGCGGGACTTGAAATGCTTGCGGGCCGCGGCGGTCACCGCGTCCTGCGTCGCCTCGATGATGATGCGACGGTCGATGTTCTTGTCCCGGCTCAGGGTTTCGATCATTTCCGACAGCAACGACATAATGCGCGTATTCTCCGGCGAAATTCGGCGGTCATCCGACCGGTCGGGTTTCAGCTCGGCGTTCCTTTCTCTTTATGCTGCTCTTTCGCGTTGGCGACTTGAAACAATTCTTCGAGACTGACCTCGAGGTTGGCCTTTTCGACGGCGGAGAGGGGAATCTCGACCGTTTCCTCGCCGCCGGCCTTGCGGGCCACGGACAGAAGAACAAGCGGGTCTTCCCCGTCGCGGACGCCATTCAGCATCCCCCGGAAATTCCGCTGGCCATTGAGCGGATGGGTTGTTTTCAACTTAACCCGTTGCCCGGCAAAGCGCTCGAAATCCTTCCGGCGATAGAGGCCGCGCTCGACACCGGGAGAGGAAACCTCCAGGGTGTAGGCGGCGGCGACGGCGTCTTCCTCGTCGAGTTTTGCCCCGATCCGACGGCTCAGAACCGCGCAGTTTTCGAGCGTCAGTCCATCCGGGCGGTCCACGACCACACGCAGAATGCGCTGCTTGGCGTTGCCGGAAGTTTCGCAGGTGACGAACTCGAATCCTTCCGCCGTCACGATGCGTTCAATGAGGTCGAAAACCTTTTGGTTCAAGCGGGAACACCGGAAAAAAGGTCATATACAGAGAAGGCGGGCCACTCGTGCCCACCTTCCAAAAATCAAGTCGGTTAGTTTACGCGCTTTAGGGAAAAGTGCAAGGGAAATACGTTTCCGTGAAATCCGCCCCGGCGGATGGACGTTTTGGCCGTTGACGCGAGGCCCGAACGGGCTATCATCCGCCCTCGTTTCAATCCTTTCGCTCCGGTTCCGAAGCCATGCTTGCCGTCTTCTTCAACAGCCTGCGCCGTGCCGCCGGACACCCGAAGTGGGTCGTCCTGCTGACGATCGTCAATCTCGGCTTCGCCGCCCTCGCCGCCTTTCCGGTCTATCTGTTCATCCGTCAGGTGGACGGCCGGTCGGTGTTTTCCGACCGTTTGCGTCAGCCGGGACTCGACTTCGAATGGCTCGCCGCTGCCGTCCGGGCGGGCGGCGCGGGTAATTTTCTGTTCCGTTTCACGTTGGTGATGCTGCTTGTCGGCGCGACCTACCTCGTCATCAATATTTATCTGACGGGCGGCGCGGCGGGCCTGTTTTCAAAACGGACTTCCGGCTTCCTCGATGACTGCCGGGCCAACTTCCTGCCGCTGCTCGGCGCGGCGATCCTGTCGGCCGCGGCCTATCTTGCGGTGTTCGTCGTCACCATCGCCTTCTTCTCCTTCAGTGTCGGCCGAGCCGAACGGGCCACCGCCGAGGGCCAGACGCTCTGGATGGACTGGGCGACGCTCGCCATTTTTCTCGTCGGCTGCGGGGCGGTCGGCTGGCTGTTCGATTATGTGAAGGTCGGAATCGTCGTCCAAGGGAATCGGAACGCCTTCCGCCAACTCGGAACGACCCTGTTGCTCATCGGTCGGCATCCGGCGGCGATGCTCGGGCCGTACCTTCTGACCTGGGCCGCGTGGATCGCCATCGTTGGCGCGCTTACTTTCGCTGCGACCGCCCTTCCGCAGACCTCGTGGGGCACAATCGCCATCGGCTTCATGCTCCAGCAGATGGCCTTTCTGGCGCGGAGCTGGCTGAAACTTGTGTTTTACGCCGGGGTGAGCGAAACCAGCGAACGCCTCCTGCCCCCGCCCGCCCCGCAATCTCCAACGGAGACGCCCGAATGGATCGCCCCTGCCTCCCCGGCCTGAACCGACTCACCGTACTTCTCACACTCGTCTTCGCCCTCTGGACCGGCGCAATCGGCTGCGCCGGGGCCAACCCGCAGAAAACCGCTCCACCTTCAAAACCGCCCATGACCCGCTATCTCGCGCTCGGAGATTCCTACACCATCGGTGAAAGCGTCGCCGAAAGCGAACGCTTTCCGGTCCAGCTTGTCGCCCGTCTGAAAAAAGACGGCCACGACCTTGGCGCGCCGTGGATCATCGCCCGCACCGGCTGGACGACCGATGAACTCGACGCGGCCATCACCGCCGCCGGACCGACCGGCCCCTTCGACCTCGTCACCCTGCTTATCGGCGTCAATAACCAGTACCGCAAGCGCGACGCCGAGCAGTATCGCGGCGAATTCCGCGCCCTGCTCAAGCGCGCCGTCGGCTTTGCGGGCGGCGACCCGTCGCGCGTGATCGTCGTCTCGATTCCCGACTGGTGCGTGACGCCCTTCGCGAAGGAAGGCGGACGCGCCAACGAAGGCGGCGAAATCGACCGGTACAACCGGGTCAACCGCGAGGAAACCGAGGCCGCCCACGCGAAGTACATCGACATCACGCCGATTTCGCGCGAAGCCGTGAACGACCCGGCGCTCCTCGCCGAAGACGGGCTGCACCCGTCGGGCAAGATGTATGGCAGGTGGGTGGAGCTGATTGTGCCAGCGGTGAAGAAGTAGGTGTCGGGTATCGGGTGTCGGGTTTCAGGTCAAGGCAGAGTCTTGAATTTTAAGTTCAAATGCGCGGTTTCGGTTGAACTCAATACGAGAGACTGGTTTTCACCTGAAACCCGACACCCGATACCCGACACCTTTCACGGAATGATTGCCTTCGGGTCCAGCGCCCGCGCCCGGACGGCGTCGGCTTTCGCCCTTTCGGGCTGTTTGAGGGCGGTCAGGACGAACGCCCGTTTCGCGTAGGCAGCGGCAAACTCGCCGTCGAGTTCGAGGCAGCGGTTCAAATCCGCCAGCGCCGCCTCGTAATTCTTCATGTCGAAATAAAGCGACGCCCGTCCGAACCACGCCAGCGCGTTTGAAGGATCGTATTCCAGCGCCTTTCCGTAATCCGCCAGCGCCTCGGTTGATTTCCCCTGCTCGGCGCGGAGCGACGCCCGCCCGACGTAGGCCGCCGCCGCCTTTGCCCGATAGCCGGTTTTCCGGGCCGGTTCGAGTTCCGTCGCCTTTTCATAATCGGCGGACGCGCCCTCGGCGTCGCCCGCGTCGGCCCGTCGGGCGGCGCGTCCCGCGAGCGCCTGCGCCCAGGCGGACGCAAACCCGGCGCGGGCATTCGGATTCCGCTTTGCCGCTTCTTCATAATCCGCCGTCGCGCCGTCGAAATCGCCCTTCGCGTTGCGGATGCCCGCGCGCGTGACGTACCACGCGATGGTCGCCGGACTCAGCGCCAGCGCCGCCGTGTAATCGGCCTCCGCGCCCGCCTGATCCACCTGCTCAAGTTTGCGGGCGGCCCGCGCGGCGTAGGCCCCGGCCCACTCGCGCGCGAACTTTTCCTTTACCGCCGGATCGAGTTCCGCCGCCTTCTGAAAATCGGCCAGCGCGCCGTCGTCGTCGCGGGCGTTCGATTTCGCCGACGCCCGGTAGACCAATGCGAGTACATTTTGCGGTTCCAGTTCGAGCGCCGCCGTGTAGTCCGCGACCGCCCCGGCGAAGTCGCCGTTTGATGCCTTCTTTTGGGCGGACGAAAAAAGTTCCGCCATCGGGCTGCCTTTCGGCGGCTCCGTCGTTACCGGCGTGGTCGCCTTGGGCTTTCCGGTCGAGCGCCCGGACGACTTTTTACTACTTCCGTTCGATGAAGGTTTGTCGGCGAGCGGGGCCTTGCGCTGCGCCATCACCGGGACCGCCAGACACACGACCGCCGCGAAGATGGCGAGGCGAAGAATGGCGACGGGTTTAGGCATGGGAGTGGTCAGTGGTCAGTGGTCAGTGGTCAGTGGTCAAAAATACCATAATTGCATTGAAATCAATGGTTTCAAGCCAAATCTTCGCATTTGAATCCCGCATTCAGGCTCTTTACACTCGCCATCTTTTGTTTCCCGGGATGCGCTCGAATTCCTCGGATTACGCTCGAAGACTCGCTTCATCCGAGGCTAACGATATTTCGCCCGCCTTCGCGGGCTTTTAAGTTCTGGACGGGCCGTTTTACTGGCGGCTGGCCACTGACTGCTGACTGCTAACTGCTGACTACTGGCCGCTGGCTGCTCCCATGTCCTTCGCGCAGCGAAAACCGATGCTCGAATCGCGGGTCGCGGGCGGCAGCGGGACGCGCGTCGTGCCCCGGGCGTAAACCTGATTGGCGACGAAACTCCCGCCCCGGACCACTTTCTGGCCCGAAATCTCCTTCGCCTTGCTTCCCGGATAGAGTTTGTACTCCGACGCCGTCCACTCCGAGACGTTGCCCGCGAGGTCGTAGATTCCCCAGCGGTTCGCGCCGTCCTCGTAGCTTCCGACCGGCATCGGGCGGTTTTTCTGCATTTCGCGGGTGTTGGCCTTCTGGGCCGCAAACTCGTTGCCCCACGGATAGAGCCGGCCCTCGCCACCGCGCGCGGCATATTCCCATTCGGCCTCGGTCGGCAGCCGCTTTTTCGCCCACGCGGCGTAATCGGCGGCATCGTCCCAACTGACCGTCGTCACCGGATACTTGCCCTCGCCCGGCGGAAATGAATAGCCCTTCCAGCCCGGCGGCGCGGCATGGCCGGTCGCCTTTATGAAGTCGAGATACTGCTCGTTGGTCACTTCGAACCGGTCGAGCAGAAAGGTTTTGACCGTGACCTTGTGTTCGGGTTTTTCGGACGGGTCCTCGCTTGAATTCAATCCCATTGTGAATTCCCCGCCCATCACCAGAATCATGTCGGCGGGAGGCTTGGCGACAGTGGCCGTCGGGGGTGACGGACCGAACCCCTTCATCGCAAACCACCCGCCGCCGCCAAGTACGGCCAGCACAACCACCCCCACGAACGGGAGAACCCACTTCCGCCCGCCTTTTTCATCGAGCGAGGAAAAAGAAACGTCCACGCCGGGTCGGGAGGGCGGCACGGTGTCGGCGAGGGCCGTGTCGGGCCGCGTCACCGAATCGCGAATCCCCCGACCGGGACGGACCGGCCGGGTTTCAGCTTCCGGATTCACCTCCGACGGATGGTCGTTCGCCAGCGTCTCGGCGGTCGGATCGACCGGCGCATGCTTTCCGCCGGTTGCCCGCGCGCCCGGAATCGTCGCCGTCGCGCCGACCGGCAGCGGTCTTCCGGCCAGCGCATATTCGAAATGGAGCGCCAGTTCCCCGACCGAGGTCTGACGCAGATCGGGCGCTTTTTCCAAGGCCCGCAGAATCACCTCCGCCGCTGCGACCGGGAGGTCCGGCCGGGCGTCGCGGGGTGTCGGCGGCAGCGTCTGCGTGTGCATCATCAGCACCCGGACCGAATTCTGGTCGCGGAAAGGCACGTTCCCGGTCACCATTTCAAAAAGCATGATGCCGAGGCTGTAGATGTCGGACCGGTGGTCGAGCGGCAATCCCTGGCACTGTTCCGGAGACATGTAGTACGGCGTCCCCATGATCGTGCCCATTTCGGTCAGGCTCGCGGTGCTGGTTTCGCTCGTCCGGAGTTTTGCGATGCCGAAATCGAGGACCTTGACGTGTTCGAAGCCGTGCCGGTCCTGAACCAGAAAGATGTTGTCCGGCTTGAGGTCGCGGTGAACGATGCCCGCCCCATGCGCCGCCGTCAGCGCGGCGGAGATTTCGTTGAGCAGCCGGGCGGTTTCGGCGAAATCCGGCGGACCGTCGTGATAGAGCCGGTCGCGGAGCGTCCGTCCGACGAGATGTTCCATCACGAGATAGGCGGTTTTCGTCTCCGCCACCTCGCCGAAATCCGTCACCAGTACGGCATTCGGGTGGCGAATCTGCGCCGACGCCTTTGCCTCGCGCTTGAACCGCTCCTTCGCCACCGGATCGGCGGTCAGGTCGGGAGCGAGGACCTTCACCGCCACGAGGGCGTCCATATGAATATGCCGCGCCCGGAACACCTGTCCCATCCCGCCCTTTCCGAGCAGGTCGAGCAACTGGTACTTCCCGTCGATCACGACGTCCTGCGTCGTCAACTCCGCGCCGTCACGCGGACAGAAGACCGTCGAGAACTCGTAAATCTGATGACATTGGGGGCAGCGACGCATGGGAAGAAGAAGCAGTTAGTGGTTAGCAGTTAGTGGTTAGTGGTTAGTGGTTAGTGATGAGTGGTCGGCAGCTTATGGCTTGTATTTGTTTTCAGAAACGTTTCCGTCGGTCTTCCTGCTAACGGCTAACTGCTATCCACTAACCACTTTCAGAAGATGAATTTGATCGCCAGTTGAATCTGCCGCCGACCGTCGCGGAAGGCGGGCACGAAGGTCGGCTCGTTCGGATTGTCGTTGCCGAACGTGTTGGAAACGTCCAGCTCGTCGGTCGCGACAAAAAGATTGGCGTGGTTGAAAAGGTTGTAAAACTCGGCCCGGACCTGAACCGTCAGGCGTTCGCGAATCCGGAACTGTTTCATCAGGTTGAGGTCGAGATTCCACACGCCCGGTCCGGTGAAGGCGTTGCGGCCGGTCATGTCGCCCGGATACGGCCCCTGTTCGCTGAGGCCGGTGAGCGGGTTGCGAATCGTTCCGAATCCGGCGGCCTGATTCTGCAAACCGATAAAAACGAAGCGGTTCGGCGTCGGCGTGCTCCGCTGGGCCACATTCGTCCGGAACGGCGCGACCGCCCGCATCCGGGGACAGACCGTATCGGCGTTTCCGCAGTCGTAAATCGAAAACGGCTGCCCCGACCGCGCGGTGAAGATGCCGCTCACCTGCCAGCCGTCGAACAGGACCTTCGAAACGCCGCGCAGATTTTTCCCGAAGGGCACGTTCCACTGGCCGTACAGCACGAGCCGGTGCCGGGCGTCGAAATCCGAACTGCCCTTGTCGAGTTTCGGATTGAGCGGATCGAGCAGGCCGCGCGCGCCGCCGAACCGGTCCGTGCCGAACGGCGAACTGAGATTGTCGATCGTGTGCGACCAGGTGTAGTTCGCCCGCAGCGTCAGGCCCGCCCGCGCGAGGTCGGCGTAGCGAACGCCGAGCGTGGCCGCGTGGTAGGACGAGAACCCGCTGTTGCCCCGCAGTTCGATGTCGTCGAACCGCGAATTCAGCCGCCGCCGGTCTTCCGTCGCGCCCGGAATCGGCTGGTACATCGGGGAATAGATCACGTCGCCAGGACGGTTGACGACGTTGACCGTGTAGAGATTCCGTCCGAGCGAGCCGGAATACTCCGCCGAAACGGTCAGCGGACGGAGAATCTCGCGGGTCACGCCGACGTTCCATGTGTGCGCGTAGGCGGTCCGGATGTTCTCGTTGATGGCGTAAAGCTGGCCGATCACGTTTTCGACCATGATGTTGCCGTTGCGAAACGGCCCGAGCGGGTCGGCCGAGATGCCGGGCGCGATGCGCGGCTGCCCCGGCGGCGGCTGGTTCGGCGGCGGCTGCGCGACCACCAGCCCGTAGGCGGGCGGATTCTGAAACACGCCGAACGTGGCGACGCCGAAATTCCGCTCGTAGTTCACGCCATAGCCCGCGCGCAGGACCGTCTTTCCGTCACCGAAAATGTCCCACGCCATCCCGAGCCGGGGCGCGAAGTTGTTGCGGTCGGGGCGATACAGACCGCCGATCCGGCTGTTCGGCGTCGTGCGAAGTTCGCCCGTCCGAATCCGGTCATAGGCATTCCCCTCGGTTCCGAAGAAAAAGTTCGACTCGACCGTCGGGTCCTCGTTGTGCTGGACGCCGTAGTATTCGTAGCGCAGCCCGAGATTGAACGTCAGCCGCCGCGCCACGCGCCACTCGTCGGTCACATAGAAGTAGTACTCGTTGTAGCGGTTCTTCCGTGAAAAATCGGGCTGGCCGAGCGGCATCGAGCCGGGCCGGATGGCGACCGTGAACCGCTCGACCTGTCCGCGGGCCAGATTCAGAAAGCCTTCGACCGGGTCCCGACCGAGCACCTGCGTCGCGTTGCGGTTGACGCCAAGCGTCCGGTCATCGCCGATACGAATGTAGGAACCGCCGAATTTCAGATTGTGATTCCCGATGACCCACGTTCCCTCCTGGAGCAGTTGCAGGAAACGCTGGTCGCCGTTCGCCGGCAGGTCGTCCACCGCCAGCGGCGAGTATCCCGGGAGGACGACCGGCGTGCCGTCGAATTCATTCGACGTGAAAAACGAGAGGTAGGTCGAAGGTCCCGGCGTGCGCGCGCCCAGCGGACGGTCGTTTTCAAAACGGTTGAACACCAGTTTCGACTGGGTGGTGAAGTTGGTTGTCCACGCGCGGGTCAGTGAGACGAGACCGTTGTGTCCGCTGTTGAAGTCCTCAAGGTCGAAACCGCCGTAGGGGGAACTGGAAACCGTCCCCGGCATGGTGTCGCGCTGCTGGTAGGCGTAGCGGAGGTACAGAAACGTCCGGTCGTTGAGCGTCCAGTCGAGCCGGTTGACCGTCTGGAACGAATTCTGCGGAACGTCGCCGCCTACATCCGCCGGGACCGCCCGGATGACCTCGCCGAGCAGGGCCGGATTCGCCGTCGGCCCCAGCCCGAGCGCATTCCGCAGGAGGGTCTGAATTGACGGCCCCCCGTTGTTCGCGCCGGTCGGCAGATCGTTGAACCGAATCACCCGGCCATTCACCGCCGGGGCCGCGAACCCGGCATTCATTCCCGAAAATGAATTGAAAAAGTTTCGGGTTTCAATGTTCGAAATCCCGATGAACTCGGGATGAAAGATGAACTCGCTCGTCTGCGCGGTACTCCGCACCCGAATTCCCTCGTAACTCGAAAAGAAAAACAGCCGGTCCTTTTTCAGCGGACCACCCGCCGAATAACCGAACTGATTGCGCGCGAAGACGCCTTTCCCGAACCCCCGCGCGTTGGCCTCGAATCCCGCCGAGGCCAGCGCCGACACGCGGTTGAAGGCATAGACCGTGCCGTGGAATTCGTTGCCGCCGCTTTTCGTGGCCACATTCACAACGCCGCCCCCGGCGCGGCCGAGGTCCGCCGTGAGCACGCCCGAGGACACACTGAATTCCTGTACCGAGTCGAGCGGCACTGGCTGGCCGATACCGAGCGTGAAATAGGCGACGTTGTCGGCCCCGTCGAGCAGGATCGTCGTGCCGGTCGGACGCTGGCCGTTGAGGCTGTAGCCGAGGCCGCTCGTATTGGAAAAAGTCTGGTTGACGTTGCCCGACAGCCGGACGAACAGGTAGGGATCGCGAATGAGGTTCGGCAGATCGACCACCTGCGGCTGGCTGACGAAGGTGGTCAGCGCCGGAACGGCGGTTTCCGAGGGCAGGGCCGTGACCTCAACGGCATCGGTCACCTGCCGCACGTCGAGCGAAAGGTCGAGCGTGGTGCGTCCGCCGACCGTCACCTTCGTGGTCACGGTTTGCGCCGCGAATCCGCTCGCCTCGACGGTCACGCGATAATCGGCGGGAAGCAGGCTGTTGACCGCGAACCGGCCTTCGTCGTCGGTCTGGGCGAGGCGGCTCGATTTGGTCGCGACCGAGGCGACCACGACTTTCGCCCCGGCGACGGGCGCGTTGCTCCGGTCGGTGACGATGCCGGAAATCGACCCGGCTTCGGACTGGGCGCTTCCCGTCACGCCGAGGAGCGGCGACAGTCCGGCCAGCAGACATAAGACGAAAAGACGAAGCCGCATCGCGCGTCCCCTCTTCTTCATGAATTGAACAGCAACAATGCGTCGTACGTTTGGGGCCGCGTCGTTCAGGCGTGCTCGACGATGATCGCCTGTTCCGCGCCGTCGATGCTTTCAACCATCACCTTGACGATTTCGCTCGACTTGGTCGGAACCTTTTCACCGACATAATCGGCCTGAATCGGCAGTTCGCGGTGGCCGCGATCCACCAGCACGGCGAGCTGCACGCACTTCGGGCGGCCCAGATCGAACACGGCGTCGAGTGCCGCCCGGATGGTCCGTCCGGTGTAGAGCACGTCGTCCACCAGCACGATGGTGAAGGGCGAGATGTCCTCGGGCATTTCGGTCGCGTTCAGCACCGGCTTCGGCGCCACCAGCGAAAGGTCGTCGCGATAGAGCGTAATGTCGAGCACGCCGAGCCGGGGCCGGGTGCCTTCAAGCTTTTCGATGGCGTCGGCGATCCGCTCGGCGAGCGGCACACCCCGGCGGCGGATGCCGGTGATGAGCAGATTTTCCGTGCCTTTGTTGTGTTCGACGATTTCCGAGGCCATGCGGGCGAGCGCGCGCTGCATGGCGACGGCGTCCATCAGGCGGACTTTTTCGATGAATTCCATGGCGAGTGAGCGTTCCTTGCGGGTCTGATTGGCGTGCCTCGCTTGTAGCATGTCGCCCGCGACCGACGGAAGTGAAATGACATCCCGGCCCTCCCTCGCTGACGCTCGGGATTCCATACCGGTCGCCCGAGGGCGATAGCCAGCCACCGGTATGGAATCCCGAGCGTCAGCGAGGGGCGTTGATACGGAAAAAATGTTTTGAAACGCACATTTGCGGGTGTAGCTTGGAAGCACGCGTAAGGGATGACCTTACGCTTTTTCCACTTTTCCCCATTTTTCCGCTCAGGTCGCGCCCAACCGGCGCCGCGCGCGTTGTTCCGTCCCCGAAGACGCCGCCATTTTTTCAAGTCAGGCGTGAAACCGACATGTCCGGAGACCGTCGCATCGTCGCCCTCTACGGCAAGGGCGGTAGCGGGAAGTCCTTTATTACTTCCAATTTAAGCTACCACCTCGCCCGCCACGGCAACCGGGTCATGCAGATCGGGTGCGACCCGAAGCACGACTCGACGGCCCTGCTGTTCGGCGGGCAGGCGCTTCCGACCCTGCTCGAAGCGTGGGCGCTGCGGCACGAGGCGAAGGCCGCGAGCCTCGTCCCGAACATTGCCGACGTGGTCTACAAACGCCACGGCGTCTACGCGATGGAACTCGGCGGCCCGGAAGTCGGGCGCGGCTGCGGCGGACGCGGCATCACCCTCAGTTTTGATCTCCTTCAGCAGATGGGGTTCGACCAGTGGGAATTCGACTACATCATTTATGACTTTCTGGGCGACGTGGTCTGCGGCGGATTCGGGACGCCCATCGCCAAGTCGATGGTGCGCGACATCATCCTCATCGGCGGCAACGACCATCAGGCGCTCTATGTGGTGAACAACCTCTGCGGCGCGGTGCGCTATTTCGCCGAACAGGGCGGCACGACGCGCGTGCTGGGGATGGTCATCAATCGCGACGACGGTTCGGGCTGGGGCGAACGCTACGCGCAGGAAGCCGGCATCGACATCATCGCCCGGATTCCGCTCTCGGACGACATCCGCCGACGCAGCATGGCGTTTCAACTCGTCGCCGACGACCCGCAACACATCGGCCACTTTGAAAACCTTGAATACGCCATCCGTCACGGCGAGTCGAAGCTGCCGAAGGAAGTCAATTTCGAAGCGTTTTCCAACGACATCATGAAGGCGCGAACCTTCGGCGGCCTCGAACCGGCCAACGAGGAAGACCTCATGCCGTCGCAACTCGAATGCATGGTGCTGTAGCCCCGACCGCAGCCTGACCGTCAGGGAGGGCTGTCCGTTCCATTGTTCCTCTTGCAAGGACAGCCCTCCCTGACGGTCAGGCTGCCGTTCATCATTGTGGGCCTTTTATGAAACTCGAAGTTCTCAACCAGATTCATTCATGCGAGAGCAAGCACGCGCCACTCTCGATGTGCCAGGCGTTCGGGAGCCTGCGGGTCATGATGCGGGTGGAAGGCATCGTGCCGATTCTCGTCGGGAACGCGGGCTGCGTGTACGGCCTGGATTTCGTCTCGCATTTCTATGGCGCGCGGAAGTCGATTCTCACCCCGGTCTATACTTCTGCCGACCTCACCAACGGACGCATCGAGGACCGCACGCGCGACGCGGTTCGCGAAACCATCGAAAAGTTCAACCCCCGGGTCATCGCGCTCATCACCCTCTGCAACGAGGAAACGGTCAGTCTTTCGATTGACGCCATCGCGAAGGAATTCGACGATCTGGCACGGCGGAACCCCGATTACCCCCTCGTGGTCCCGATGCATGTGCCGGGTTACGGCGTGAAGTCGCACGCGGAGGCGAAGGACATCGCCGCCTCGCAACTGCTCAAGTGCCTCGCCGAACGCGAAGGACTGCCGGAACGCCAGCCGAACACTGCCTCGACCATCGGCGAGGTCTTTCCCGCCGATCCGCTCTTTCTCGAACAGCTTCTCGCGCGCATGGGCGTGAAGCTCGTCGCGCACGTTCCGTCGCGGACCATCGCGGATTTCCGCAAGGTACTGTCGGTCGGCGTCAACATCACGCTCCATCCGTTCTATACGAAAACCTGCGCGGTGCTCGCGAAGTACAAGGTTCCCTCGATGGGCTGCACGCCGGTCGGCGTTGAAGGCACGCGGACGTGGGTCGAGCGCGTCGGCAAGGCATTCAACGTCAAACAATCGGTCATCGAGGAAATCGCCGACGTCGAATCGCGCGCGGTGGCGGAGGTGTTCCGGAAGAACCCGATTCGCGGCTCGGTCGTGGTCGCCGGCTATGAAGGCAGCGAACTGATGGTCGCACGGCTGCTCGTCGAGGCCGGGGCCGACGTGCCCTACGTTTCGACCAACATCGGCCAAACAGCCTTTACGAAGGAAGATGAAGCGTGGCTTGCCGCGCGCGGCACGACGGTCGTGTTCCGCAAGACGTACGATCAGGACGTCATCGCGGTGGACAACCTCAGGCCGGACCTCGTCCTCGGCACGACGGCGCTCGCCGCCCACGCCAAGGAACTCGGCATTCCGAGCATGTACTTCACGAACATTTTCGCCTCGCGTCCGCTGTTTCTGGCGCAAGGCGCGCAGACGATCACCGAACTGGTGTCGCAGGCCATCGGTCGCCGCGCGGCCTACAGCACGGTGATGAACTTCTTCGCGGACGAGACGGAAAACGCGCTGGAAGACGAATACGCGGCCGTCGGCGATTGACAGCGCGCGGGCGGATGTCGAAGATGCGGACTTCCACGGGCATGCGCGTCCGTAGCTCAATCGGATAGAGCATCAGACTTCGGATCTGAGGGTTGGGAGTTCGAGTCTCTCCGGGCGCGCCACTTCTTCTTCAAATCGCGCGCTCCACGCGCACGGCCCGCCGCCGTCATCCGCTGTTCCGAACGCCGCCATGCCGACTGCTCCGTTTCATCCTTCATCCTTCCGCCTTCATCCCTTGAAGGGAATTCTCGCCGCTTTAGTGCTGTTCGCCGGCCTCGGCGCGGCCCCGTGCGGGTACAAACAGGTCGGTCGCGGCGGTTCGCTGCCGAAAAACCTGCGCACCATCGCCGTCCAGCCGCTGACCAACCAGACGTTGCGCTATCGGGTGGAGCAGAAGTTTACCGCCGCGATTTCCGAGGAAATCCTCAAGCGTCGCCTGCCGGTGACGCTCATCAACGACCCCAAACAGGCCGACGCGGTTGTGGGCGGGGAAGTGAAGTCGGTCGTGACCGGTCCGGCGCTGCTCGACAATCGCGGACTGGCACGGATTTACTCGGTCACGATTCGCGCGGGCATCACGCTGCGCGACCAGACGTCAAACAAGGTACTGTTCAACAATCAGAACATCGAGTATCGCGGGGAATACGAGTTCTCCGCCGATCCGCGCTCGTTCTTCAACGAGGAAGACCCGGCAGTGGACCGCATCGCCCGCGATTTCGCCCGCTCGGTCGTCACCTCGATGCTCGAAGGGTTTTAGTGGAGCGCGCGCATCCTTGCGCAAGATTGAAAAGATAAAAAACATGCGCGCTGGAAGCGCGCGCTCCAACGCGCTCCATTATTTCTTGGCGGCGCGGGCGGCCTGAATGAACGCGCCGACCTCGTCACTCCACGGTTTCTGAAATCTGCCTCCCCAGTTTTCCTGATCGGCGTAGAAGTTTTTCAGTCCGCGTTCGATTCCGGCGTCGCCTTGCGTGAATTCACCCACGAGCGCGCCCCAGCGGGCGAGGAGCGCCTGCGCGGTTTCGCCGGCCGGGTCGCACCCCTGAGCCGCTTCGATGTCGCGGAACAGGTCCGCCCAGCGCTTTGAAATATCGGCCTGCATTTCAGGGGTCCATTCGCGCGCCTCCAGCTTGGCACGGGCATCCTCGTCATAATACTGAAGCCAGTTGTTGTTTTCCGACATGGTCATCACCTCCGTGATGGATTTGAGGGCGGCCCAGTCGAGCACGCCGGTTTCGGTCAGCGACCGCTCGCACCGCGTGATGGCGTCCAGCGCGCGTGCCATCCGGGCACGCTCCGTTTCAAGCAGTTTGCGCTGCATCCGGAGCGTCGCCGGAAGGTTAAGCGTCACGCGGTCGAGCAGTTCCCTGATCCGGTTCAAAGGAAATCCGATGAACTTGAGCGTCAGAATCTGCTGTAGCCGCGCCGCCTCCGCCGCGCCGTAAAGCCGATACCCCGCCCCCGACCGGCGACCCGGTTTGAGCAGGCCGATCCGGTCGTAGTGGTGGAGCGTCCGCACCGTGACGCCCATCCGCGCCGCGAATTCGTTCGTCAGCAACAGGTGTTCCTTCTTTTCACTCATCGTTCGGATTCCTCCCTGAAAACGTCCGAATCACTCCGATTCGGTCACCGGCGAGGTTTATAAAGGCTGACGTTGCGTCAGACTCAAGGGGAAATTTTCGATTGAAGATTTTTGATTGAAGATTCGGGAATTGAAGATTTTCGATTGAAGATTTTTGATTGGGATGTTCCGATGCGTGAAATCGAAAATCTTCAATCTTCAATCGAAAATCCATGACGCTCGACGAATGGCTGGCAGGCGGGAAGACCTTCGACTTCGAGGGGGAAATTTTGATTGAAGATTTTTGATTGAAGATTTTCGATGGGGATGTTCCGATGCGTGAAATCGAAAATCTTCAATCTTCAATCGAAAATTCATGACGCTCGACGAATGGCTGGCAGGCGGGAAGACCTTCGACTTCGAAGGACGCCCAATCTTTTACCGGGATGACGGCGCGGGCGACGCGCTGCTCTGCGTTCACGGCTTTCCCACCGCCTCGTGGGACTGGGAGCCGATGTGGAATGAACTCACCGCGCGCTATCGCGTGATCGCGCCCGACATGCTCGGCTTCGGCTTTTCAGTCAAGCCGTCGGATCACGTCTACTCGACGCACGAACAGGCGACGCTCCACGAGCGGCTGCTCAAAAGGCTCGGCGTCGAGCGGTGTTTCATTCTGGCACACGACTTCGGCGTGAGCGTCACGCAGGAAATGCTGGCCCGTTTCATCGAACGGCGCGGAACGGGGGGCGTCGAAATCCGGCGCATCTGTTTCCTGAACGGGGGTTTGTTTCCCGAAATGCACCGCCCGCTGCTCATCCAGAAACTGCTGGTCGGCCCCCTCGGGCCGCTCGTGTCCCGTTTTGTGAATGAAAAAAATTTCCGCAAAAACTTTTCAAAGGTTTTCGGGCCGGGAACAAAACCGTCGGACGCCGAACTGCGCGATTTCTGGCGGCTCGTAAGCTACAACAGTGGTGACCGCATCTACCACCGGCTCATCTCCTACATCACGGACCGCAAACAACATCGTGAGCGATGGGTCGGCGCGCTCGTCAATTCGCCGGTTCCGGTGCGGCTGGTCAATGGTCCGGAAGACCCGGTTTCCGGCGCGCATCTGGTCGCGCACTATCAAAGTCTCATGCCGAATCCGGATACGGTCGTGCTGCCGGGGATGGGCCACTATCCGCAGGTCGAGGCCCCGCGGGAAACATTGAACGCGGTGCTGGAATTCTTCGAAAACCAATGAACCCCATCGCCGAACTCCGCGACAAGCTCATCGACCTTCCCGACATCCGCTTCATGGCGGAAGCCGACGCGCTCATGGTGTTCCCGGCGGACGACACCGGGTTTGCCGTGTCAATCCGGAAAGAGGGCGAGGAATATGAAGTCGCCTTTTCCGGCTGGCGCGCGCGGTTTACGGAACCGATGGAAGCCTTCAACTGCATCACGTTCGGACTGTCGGACGATTGCCGCCTGCGGGTCGAATCGCGCGGCGGACGCGAATGTCGCTGGACTGTCGAAGCACTTGAAAACGGCGTCTGGCGCGACCATTCATCCACCGGAACGACCGTGCTCGCCTTCTGGAAACGGATTGAAACCGTCCATCTTCAAAACCGCTTTCTTTCGGCGGAGTAAAAACGAAACGGCGGACCGGAATCGCTCCGGTCCGCCGTTTTACAAGGTTTCAAAAAACCCCGATTAGTACTTCACGCTGCATCCGTACGACTTCGTCACCGGGTTGGCGACCGGCTTGCCGGACATGGCCGCGTCGAGCGCCGCCGCGACGTAGTTGACGTTTGCCTTCGTGTTCACGTCGGCGGACGGGGTGTCGTCAATCGCGCCCTGATACACGATTTCGCCCTTCGGATTGATGACGAACATGTGGGGCGTGGTCTTCGCGCCGTACGCCTTGCCGATCGAACCGTCCGTGTCGATGAGGTAGGCCGTCGGGGCCGCGCCGCGTTCCTTGATCTTCGCGTTGATGTCAGCGGCGGAGAAGAAGCCTTCCTTGCCCTGCGCCGAGGAGTTGATTGAAAGCCACACGACGCCCTTCGCCGTGTACTTCTTCTGAAGTGCCTGCATGGCGCCGCTGCCGTACTGCCGCTTCACGAACGGGCAGTCGTAGTTGACCCATTCGAGGACTACGAATTTGCCGCGAAACTGCGCGAGGGAATGGGTTTTGCCCTTGCTGTCGGTGGCCGTGAAGTTCGGGGCCGGCGAGGCCGCCGCGCCGACCGCGTTGGCCGACAGACCGACGCCGAGCGCGAAAAGAATTCCGATGAGCGAGAACGAAAGGAGCAGTCGTTTCATTGCGAAGTACCTCGTGGGAAAAGGGATCAGGGATCAGGGATCGGGAATCAGGGATCAGAGACAAAATTCAGGAGTCGGTTTTGATGCCATCAATCGGCCGGGACTCAAGACTTCAGACTCCAGACTCCAGACTTTGAATTGAGGCGCGGAAAGTACGCGAAAAACCGAAAGCGTGTCAAAACGTCGGAACCGGTTCGAGCCATCGTCGCCGCCGAAGGTTGCGTGAGAAAAATCCGAAGATTGCTGGAAATAAAACACAACAAAATTGACCGGGTTTTTCAAGGCGTGTAAGATGCCGGGAATTCACTTCTTTTTTGAACGCTTCTTTCCGTCAGGTTCCATTTCACGACCCGGAGGCTTCTCCAGATGCAAGCCCAGATGCAAGCACCCCTGAGCATCGAAACGCTGCTGGCGCTCGCCTGTTCGAAAGGCGCGTCGGACCTTCACATCAAGGCCGGCAGTTATCCGTTCGTCCGCATCAACGGCGAACTTCATCCGGTGACGGAGGCACAGCGCCTCGGCCCCGAAGACACGCTGGCGATGGCGTTCAGCATCATGAACAACCGCCAGAAGCAGCGGTTCAAGGATGCCTGCGAAGTGGACATTGCCTATGGCGTGTCGGGCCTCGGCCGGTTCCGGTGCAACGTCTTCCAGCAGCGCGGGGCGGTCGGGATGGTTTTCCGCGTCATTCCGACGACGGTCCGGACGGTGGACGAACTCAAGCTGCCGACGGTCATCGAGCGGGTGGCGGAGGAACGGCGCGGACTGGTTCTCGTCACCGGCACGACCGGGTCAGGCAAGTCCACGACGCTCGCGGCGATCATCGACTACATCAACCGTAACCGGACGGAGCACATCATCACGGTCGAGGACCCGATCGAATTCCTGCACCGTGACCGCAAATCGTTCGTCAACCAGCGCGAAGTGGACGTGGACACGCGCAGCTTCCACGAAGCGTTGCGCGGCGCGCTCCGGCAGGACCCCGACGTGATTCTGGTCGGCGAAATGCGTGATTACGAAACCATCGAGACCGCGCTCACCGCCGCTGAAACCGGTCACCTCGTGCTTTCGACGCTCCACACGCTCGACGCGACCGAAACGATCACCCGCATCGTTTCGATTTTTCCGCCGCACCAGCAGAAGGCGATCCGCCTGCAACTGGCGAGCGTGCTGAAGGGCGTCATTTCGCAGCGGCTCGTCCGCAACAAGGACAACACCAGCCGGGTTCCGGCGGTGGAAGTGCTGATTACCACACCCTACATCCGCGACTGCATCGTCAATCAGGAAAAGACGCCGCTCATCCGCGACGCCATCGCGCAGGGCACGTCGCAATACGGCATGCAGACGTTCGACCAGTCGCTTCACGATCTGCTCAACCGGGGCCTGATTTCCTACGATCAGGCGCTCAACGGCGCGAGCAACCGCGACGAATTCGTCTTGCGGACGAAAGGCATCCAGACGTCTGCCGACCAGGCCCGCGAGGAAATGGAAAACCGGCTCGTCGCGCGTTCGGGCGGCACCGGACCGCTCAATCCGGCGGACGCTCCGCAATCAGGCGATTCGGCCATCAGTCGTTTCTGAAACATTTCGAAAAACGGAAAGGGGGGGAGTACCGACCGGATCGGGACTCCCCCTCTTTTATTTCCAACGGGCTTCTTACGGAACGGAGACAAGGTTTACTTCATGTTCCCGGCATTCGGAGAGCAGGTCGGCAAATGTCCGGCCGATGAGCGGATGGCGTTCATCGGGAATGAGTTCGCAGAGCGGCTCCAGAACGAACCGGCGTTCGTGCAGACGCGGATGCGGCAGCGTCAGGGCCACGCCGTCACGGGTTTCATCGCAGGTGATGAAGTCGCCGTTTTCGCGACACAGCAACAGATCGATGTCGAGCGTCCGCGCGCCTTTCGGTGTGTGCCGGATGCGTCCGAACCGGGCTTCAAGTTCGAGGCAATCGGCGAGAAACCGGTGGGGGTCAATTCGTTGGGCGAAGGACACTTCGAGGACCGTGTTGAGAAACCACGGCTGATCGAGGTAGTCGAGCGGGGCCGTCTCGTAGAGCAGCGCGCCACGCCAGGCATTCGCCGTCGCCGTCAGGCGGGCCATCGCGTCCCGCAGGAGCGAGCGCCGGTCGCCCAGATTCGAACCAAGTCCGAGATAAAAAGTCTGCATCGGGCCGCAAATCCAGGGACGGGAAAGTGTTGAAAATCGACGATACTACGAATTGAAGATTTTCGATTGAAGATTTTCGATTGGGGAACGACCTTCCGCCGTTCATCGGTCCATCACCGGTCCGCCCCGAGCCATTGAAACGATGAATTGAAGATTTTTGATTGAAGATTTTCGATTGGGGAAACCGGCTTGCGTTGTTCGACGACTCGTAACCGCCATCAGACGTTGAAACGATGAATTGAAGATTTTCGATTGAAGATTTTCGATTAAGGACGGACCTTTCTTCGTTCACCGCCCCCTACCCGCCCCGAACCATTGAAACGAAAGCCGAAAATCTTCAATCTTCATTCGAAAATCTTCAATTCAAAATCTTCAATTCAAAAATCTTCAATCGAAAATTCATGAAGCGCGTTCTGTTCGTTTGTACCGGAAACATCTGCCGCTCGCCCACGGCCGAGGGCGTTTTCACCAGATTCGTAGCCGAGGCGGGTCTGGCCGACCTCATTGACGTGGATTCGGCGGGCACGCACGACTACCACATCGGCGATCCGCCCGACCGGCGCTCGCAGGCGGCGGCACGGCGGCGCGGTTATGAACTCGGCCACCTGCGCGGGCGGCAGGTCGAACGCGCCGATTTCAACGAATTCGACTACGTCATCGCGATGGATAAATGGAATCTGGAAATTCTTGAATCCATGTGTCCGCGCGGGCGTTCACATGTGGTGAAACTGTTTCTGCGCGACTTCGCGCCGCATCTCGGCGTCGCGGAAGTGCCTGATCCGTACTACGGCGGTCCCGATGGTTTCGAACGCGTCCTCGACATGATCGAGGACGCTTCACGCGGCCTGCTGACCGCCATTCAGGAAGAGAAGTAACCCGCATGACCGAATCCCGCCGAACACTCTCGCTGCTGACCTGTCTTTTTACCGTCGCGCTCGGCAGCGGCGTCGGCTGGCGACTCGCCGCGCCCGCGCCGCAGGCCGCGCCGCCGCAGGAAACGCTCAACGCGCTGAGTTCTTCGTTTGCGGTCGTGGCCCAGAAGGCCCGGACGAGCGTGGTCAACATCAGCACCGTGGACGCGCCGACCGCACAGGGCACGGGCGGGGCGACCGGTTCGGGATTCATCATCGACCGCGAGGGCCATGTCGTTACCAATCTTCATGTGGTCCAATCGGCAAACCGCATCACGGTCCGGCTGGCGGACAGCACGCAATACGCCGGGAAGTTCCTCGCCGGAGATGCCGAAACCGACCTCGCCATCGTGAAGATTCAGCCGCGCGGCGGGCTTCAACCGCTCGCATTCGGAGATTCCGACATTCTTCGCGTCGGCGACTGGGTCATCGCCATCGGCAGCCCGTTCGGCCTCGAACAGACCGTTACGACCGGCATCATCAGCGCGAAGGAGCGCGTGACCGACCGGCGCAACACGCTCCAGCAGTTTCTTCAGACCGACGCGGCCATCAATCCTGGCAATTCCGGCGGGCCGCTGCTCAACCTCAACGGGGAAGTGGTCGGTGTCAACACGCTCATCGCCTCGCGCGACGGCGGTTACAGCGGGATCGGCTTTGCGCTGCCCGCGCAGACGGTCCGCGACGTGACGCGGCAACTCATCGAACGCGGCAGCGTCTCGCGCAGCCTGCTCGGCATCTACGTTGACCGCGTGACGCCGCAGTTCGCCCGGATTTACAACCTGCCCGGTCCGGAGGGGGCGCTGGTTCAATTTCTGGATGAAGGCGGCCCCGCCGAAACCGCCGGATTGCGGAGTGGCGACGTGATCGTCGAGTTCAACGACCGCAAGGTTCTCAACGACCGCGACCTCATCCGCGACCTGGCTTCGACGCCCGGCGATACGACGGTGCGTATCGGTTACATCCGCGACGGCAAGCTCCGCTCGACCGAACTCCGCACCGAAGAACGCTACTCGCCCCCGGCGCGCACGGGGCCGCCGCGCATCGAACGCAAAGGCGGCAACGCCAATTCGCCGACCACCGACGACGAACGCCCGGTCCAGCGGCGGCTCGGCATTCAGGTCGCGACGGCCACCCCGATCAAGTTGAAACTGCTTGGACTGGAAAACCTTTATGCCGACCCGGACGGCGTGCTGGTGACGGGCGTCAGTCCGTTCGGCGTTGCCGCCGAAGTCGGGCTGACCGAGGGAAGCCTGATTGTTTCCATCAACCGCAAACCGGTGCGGACGCAGGCGGATTTCGAGGAAGTGACCTCGCTGCTGCGTCCCGGCGACGATGTGGTGCTGATGGTCAAGCGCCCCGCCGGTGGCCGTACGGCGGCTGGCGACCGGCGGCTGGCAATCAACTATTTGTCACTGACGATGCCGTAACGGCGATTACCGCGTCTGCACCGCCCCACCGGGCGGCGGCGGCAAATCCTTCCGCTGAAGCAGCAGAATGCCGAAGCCCTTTCCCTGAAGCGGAAGATTGCCGTCGAGTCGCACGGCGCGGTATTCCGTCGCGATCCACTCCATGGTGATTTTGCCGTAGTTCGGGTCCTCTCCGAACTGGCCGACACCGTATTCGGCCATCTGGCGGTCGAGCAGCACGATGTAGTCGGGCTTCTTTTGTTTCATGACATTGAGGACCACCGCTTCGCCGCCGAACGTCGCCAGATCATAGGGATCAAAAACTGTGTAGGGCAGTGAACTCCGCCGCCGGGCGAGGTAGTTGAGCGTGATTCCCTCGGGCAGGACCACCAGCGTCCCGTCCGGGGGCACAAACGCCTCGATTCCCTTCAGTGCGTCGGCCAGAATCGGTCCCTTGACGCTGTATGGCCGCGCATAAGTGACCATCCGGTCACCGCCGCTTCCCACCGAAAAGTTTTTCCACGAGTAGAACCGAAAGGAAATTATCGTATGGGCGACCAGTATCGCGATTGTAAAGCCCACCATCGTGGCCTGAAAAAACCACCCCGCGTTCGGTGAGGACAGTCGGAGACGGACAGGTACGACAAACAGCAGGTAGGCCAGAATCACCAGCGTGGCGGGCATGGCGAGAATGAACCCATAGTGGGTGATGTGGGTGGCCAGAATCGTTTTCGCGAGCAATGCCAGCGAGAAGATCATCCAGGTTGCCAAACCAGTCAGCCTGAACCGAAGCCGCGGGTCTTCTTTTTCACGCAGACACTCCTGAATCGTTTTCGCCAGGAGAAAAACCAGAACAATCGGAAACGCCCGCGGCAAGTCATACCATTCCACCCACCAGAGCGCCGCGGCAGCGACCACAAGGACCAGCCCCGCAGCGACGACCCAGCGCGTGCGCCCCACGCCACGCAACAGGGCTTCGGCCACCATTCCGGCGGTGGCGATTCCGGCCAGAACCAGAAACTGCAACAGCATCAGCGCGATGTTTCGATCAGCCGTGTCGAACCCGGTGACGGCCTGAAAGAAGGGCTGGCTCGCGACCCCGGTTCCGAGGATGTAGGCCCAATTGCCGAGCGTCCCCTGAAGCGCCACGCCGAACGGCATGCGGGTCGCCAGCATCGCCAGGGCAATCACCGGTGGAATCAGGCCGCCGCCGAGCAACGCCCCCACCCGCGCGACGAGCATCCGGCGCGGGACGCCTTCCGTCAGGGAAGCGAGAACCACTCCGCCGCCGACCGCCGCCGCCGCCGCAACCATCAGTTCAATCTTGGTCAGGAAAACGATGCCCAGCGCGATTCCGCTCAGCCAGTACCACCGGGCTGAACGGTCCTCATCCGTCCGGGTCAGGAAATACAGCGCCAGGACCGAAAAAAAGATGCCGTGGGTCTGCTCGTGACGATACGGACACACATAATTGTAATTCCCGAAGCTGATGAACTGGGAAAATGCGAAAAGGACGAGGAACCCGAGTGCCGCCGTCATTCCCGCGAAGGGAGAAATGATTTTTGCGAAAATGGTTCGAATGAGCCACGTCAGGGCGGCGATGATGACGAGATTCGGAAAAATCAGCGAGGAGAGCGAGACGCCGAACAGCTTGAACCAGAGCGCGTTGAGATACTGCGAGAAAGGCCCGTTCTTCCAGGCGATGTCGAGATAGAGATGTTCGCCCGCCGTGATGCGCCAGGGGATGTAGAGGTCGATTCCGAAGTCGATGATGAGGTCAGGCCATTTTCTCCAGCTCACCGCCGCGAACACGATGAAGGTGACCACCAACGCCGCCGTTCCGCCCCAGCGCAGGACTGCGTCCCGGCGTCCCGGCGTCAAATCGGGTAAAAAACTCATCGTTTCTCCCAGACGCCAAAGACACGGGTCGCCCCGAGCGGGCGAAAGGGCGTGAACAGCGTCTCGCAAACGTTCGCGAACCCGAGCGCGATCCCCGGCATGGGAGTCGTCCGCTTGAAACCGAGTGTCGCAAGGTACGGCAATCCGAGGAATGGCCGCAGAGTGACCCGCTCGAACGCCTCGAACACGCCGGGCGTCTTGAACAGTCGGTAGGGGATGACCGCGTTTCCGTCAAACGCATCCTTGTCACCCTTCCCGAACGGTTCGTCGATGGTGAAGTCGAACGAGCAGTCCTCGTGGTGAAAATAGCGATAAAGGATAAAGGAAAGGGGGGTAATCCACGGTTCGATGAGCGCCAGCCGCCCGCCCGGACGCAGCACCCGCGCCGCCTCGGCCACGAAATCGAGCGGCTTCGGCAGGTGATGCACCACGTCGATCATCACGAGCGCGCCGACCGATCCGCTTTCGAACGGAAGCCGCCACGCATCGCAGACGTGATCAATCCACGCATTGGCCACGATGTCCGTCGTCACCAGTTCCGGCCAGTATTCCCTGAAGAATCCCGGCCCCGAACCGAGTTCCACCACGGGACGCCGGTCACCGACCGCCGTCTTCAGAAGCTCGAAATAGGTCTGGTAGGCCGCGCGCAGGTCGGGCCGCTTTGCCCAGACCGCGCGGTGACGCTGAATGTAATCCTGATCGGTCACGGGCGATGTCATGCGGTGAAGAAGAGCTTCAGGGCGGCGCGGGCCGACATTTTCAAAAGCAGCCAGCCGTCGGAAAAACGACTGATGTTGGTATCGCCGTACACCCGCTGGCGATAGCGAACCGGCAGTTCGACGATTTTCAGATTGAGCTTGGAAGCGCCGAAAATCAGATCGAAATCGCCGAACGGGTCAAAGTAGCCGAAGTAGGTTCGCCCGGCGGCGAGACGCTGGTAACTCTCCCGCCACATGACTTTCGTTCCACAGAGCGTGTCCTTGACCGACTGTCCGATCAATTGACTAAGCAGAAAAGCGAAGAATTTATTCCCGAGAAGATTCAGAAACCGCATCGCCTTCGGATCCATGGTGTAGACGAGGCGCGAACCGTTGATGAACTCTCCCTTGCCGCTGACAAGGGCATCGTAAAACTGGATGAGGTCTTCGGGGGCCACGCTCAGATCGGCATCGAGAATGATCAGCACATCGCCTTTGGCTTTTTCGAACCCGAGCCAGACCGCGTCCGCCTTGCCCTTGCCCGTCTGACGCAACACGGTGATGTCGCGGTCGGGATTCTCCGCCGCCGCCTTGTGGCAGGCGTCGAGCGTGCCGTCCTTCGAATGTCCCTCGACGAAAATCAGTTCGGTGTGCGAGCCGAGGTAGGGCAGGCGTCGCACGATGTCGGGAATGTTGCCTTCCTCGTTCCGGCAGGGACAGACGATGCTCACCACCGGCGGGGTCGGTTCCGGAAGCCCGATTGGCCGGGCCACGATCCAGTTCGTCAGACACATCCACTGAAACCCGGGCAGGTGCGCCGCGAACCGGTTCAACAGGTACGAAACGCCGGGAATCCGCTTGGGCATGAGCATGTGCTCGCGCTCATGAACCACTTCGAAACCCGCCAGCGCGAGCAGGTTGGAAATGTCGCCGCGGGTCGTCCAGTTGAGCAGCGGCTGGGGATATTTCAGACCGAGCTTTTCCGCCGTCGTCAGAATCGGCTGCCATAGCCGGCTGTACCAGTTGATGACGATGCGGGTCTGCGGATGGCAGTAGGGGCGCAGTTTTTCGAAGGCGAGCCGAATGTCGTAGAGGTATCCGACCAGATCCGAAAGCACGATGTAGTCGAACGGCCCATCCTCGACGGCGAGCCGTTCCGCCGCCCCGCGCCGGAATGTCAGGTGCGGATACTTTTCCGCCGCCCGCGCGACCATGCGCGGGGACAAATCGATACCGACGCCGTGAGACGGCTCAAGCGCCGCGAGCAGGTCGCCGTTTCCGCTGCCGATTTCAAGCACCCGCATGCCCGGCGGCACATGAAAACGCCCGAGTGATGCGATGGCCTGATGGTAGCCCGCGTTCCGGCCATGCCACTGATCGATGACCGTGGCGTACTCATCGAAAAAAGTTTCCCACTCGCCCAGATAGGCATCGAGGGTTTGCGGGGGGAGGCCCGAACGGACACTCTCCAGCGCCGCGCGGGGAGACGCGGACGGCACCGTCGGTTGTGATGAATCGGTGACTGGCATGGCGGTTTTCTGATGGCAATGTGGTGTACCGCAACATTACCACCCCTGTTCGCCATCAGCGAAGCGGATTTCCTCGCTTTGAAAATCTCCGGCCCGCATTTTTCTGAAAGAGGTGATACCGCCAGGCGAATTTTCTCGCTTATGGCGGTGGAGGCAAAACGCCATGACCCTTTTCAAAATTTTTTCCCGCGCCCCGCGCGCTTCGTTCATCACCTGCGGCCTGCTCGCCGCTTCCCTCGTCGGCTGCGCCAAAAACAACGCCACCGCCGAATCAAAACCGGCGGCGAATCCGCCCGCGACACCCGCCGTGACCACGCCGGTCACGACGCCCGCGCCGGTCGCCCCCGCCGTGAAGTTTGAAAAACTGAAATTCGACAAGAACGCCGTGCCGAAAAGCATGGCGCACGAAGGCGAAATCCGGGATGGCGCGAAGTGGCTCGACCGCAACGGCGAAAACACGCTGTTCGTCACCACCTCCGTCGCCGCCCGCGGCGGCAGCGAGATCAAGATCTTCGGCTATCTCTACGCCGTGAAGGACGGCCAGACGAAACTGCTCTGGAAAATCACCGACGGCGCGGTCAACGACTGCGACGAAGGCGAGGGCCTCGTCTCGCCCATCGACGTGCGCGACATCGACGACGACGGCGTGGCGGAAAATCTGTTCGTCTACAACGTGGTCGGAACCTGCGACGTGTCGCCCAAGCCGTACAAGCTGATGATGCACAGCGGCGAGAAGAAATACGCCATCCGCGGCGTCAATCGCGTCCTTATCAACGACCCGGCCTTCAGCGACGCCGAACGCAAGGGCAAGAAGGATTTCGACCCCGCCTTCAACGGCGCGCCCCAGTCGTACAAACAGGCCGCGTCGGCGTTCTGGGACAAATACGTCAAGCCGCTCGGCGGGAATCAGTAACAGGAAGGACCGACAACCATGAGACGCACATCCATCGCGCTGACGCTCGTCATCCTGTACGCCGCGTTGTCGCTCACGGGCATTGCGCGGGCGGGACAACCGAAAACGGCGCGCGAATTGTTCCTCGAAATACCGACGGATTACTTCACCACCCCCGTGGAAAAACGCGGCGCGATCCTGAGCGCCGACTCGACCGACGACCATGTGCGGTTCACCGAAAGCGTGGAAGGTGAAGACAGTTGGGGTGAGGCACGAACGTTCATCCGCAAGGATAATGTCGTGGTCGTGGTTCTCGTCGTGAATTTCTGCACGCCGGGCACCTGCGGCGGTTTTCTCCAGACGCTGACCTACGACAACGGCAAATGGAGCAATATCACCCTGACCGCCGGGGGAGTCGTGGACTTCGAAGCCCTCAATGAAGAACTTCTCAAGAAAGCCGAATTCGAGGCATCGGCAACCGACGGCGTCGTCCCCGTCAGACTCGAACTCGACGCCGAAGGCCTGCATTACGTCGCGGGCAAGCGCGGGCCGAAGGAAAAGGGGCCGCGCGTCCGCAGTTTCAAATGGAACGGCCTGTCGTTCGAACCGGTCAAATAGTTTTATCTCCTCGCGGAAAACCGTTCCAAAAACCGAACCGCCGACGGAAGCCTGAGCCTCCGTCGGCGGTTCGCCTTTTCAACGTTCAGTCATTCAACGCTCGGCGGTTGGATTTTCCCGCGCGGCAGCGGATTTGAATTCCTGCTCGCGCGCCGCGACAGCGTCGGCAATTTCCCAGGGAGCGCGGCGCATGTGAGCATCGAGCGTGTACTCAAAACCGAACAGGGCCCACGGTACCCGCTTTGTGAAAAAGTCCAAAAGGTCATCGCACACACGTTCGCGCATTTGAAGCTCTATCGGAAAGTTCGCGCCGCGAAACCAGACCACGACCGCATGCGTACTCCCGGCCGGGATGAAGTTCACCGAATGCCGGGTAACTTTTTTGTAGACCCACAAGGTCTGGTCGAGACGAGCAAGGAAAAGGTTGAACCTGGATTTCCGGACCATCCACGAGCGAGTCATCGTGATGTCACCGAAACGGGCCGGCTCGCCCTGATCATGTTCGGCGTCGATGTCACGCGCGACCTCCGCGGGGTTGCCGAATTGCGCCAGAACTTTCGTCATCGGGTGACGGTTGACGTCCCCCAACTGGATGAGCGCACGCCGGATATTCCACCCTCCGACCCCAATCAATGAAACACCGACGAGAATTCCGATGATCCCGGGCAATCGAAAACTTGTGGCGTCAAGCATGAATGGAAGAACCTGGTTCCTGAGTTCGGGATTTTTCGCCAACGTCGGATCGACAATCTTTCGCCGAATTTCATACGGAATCGCCACCAACGCCCCGGTTGCTTCCTTTCCGTAAAACGTTGTTCCTTCGGACTCGACAAAGAGAAGCCGGTCGTGAATGAGAATCAGGTTGTAGCTCTGCTTGACCACTTTGTTCTCAAGCCGCGCCGCGCCGGTCTGGATACCCTCGTCTCCAACAATCGTCACGAAATACCGAAACTGACTGCCCGGATCTTCGATTGCGAGCAGCTCACCTCGATCCATCGGAAACGGACCAAGCACGAAGTTGTAAAAGTAGCGGAACGAGAAAAGAAAACCGGCGACGACCACGGCAATCAAAAGCACGTTCCACAAAAGCAGCGTCCGGGCGGTTCGCTCCATGTGAGCGTGAATAACATTTTTCTTCATGCAAGGCTCCGCGGATTCCGGAAATGGCTCGGAAAGTATTCGTTGGGAGTTTGGGTATGTGCCGCAACACTGAACGAACTTGCGGCGACTTTCAATGGGAAGAAAAAAACCGCCGACGGAAGCCCGGGCCTCCGTCGGCGGTTCGCCTTTTCAATCTTTTCGAATGTTACGGCTTGAGGTACTTGCCGAACCACTCGTGAACCGACTTGTACCAAAGCTCGCTGTTCTGCGGCTTCAGCACCCAGTGGCCCTCGTCGGGGTAGTAGACGAGCTTCGACGGCACGCCGCGCCGCTGGAGCGCGGTGAACAGTTGCAACCCCTCGCCGACCGGCACGCGGTAGTCGAGTTCGCCGTGAATGACGAGCGTCGGCGTGTTGAAGTTGGCCGCGAACTTGTGCGGCGACCACTTCTGATAGAGCGCCGGATTCGTCCACGGCGTTCCCTTGAATTCCCATTCCGTGAACCAGAGTTCCTCGGTCGCGCCGTACATGCTTTCGAGGTTGTACACGCCCGCATGCGACACGAGCGCCTTGAACCGCTTGTTCTGGTTGTGGCCGAGAATCCAGTTGACCATGTAGCCGCCGTAGCTGCCGCCCGCCGCGCCGATGCGCTCCGGATCGACATAGCCCTGCTTGATGACGTGGTCCACGCCGTTCATCAGGTCGGTATAAACCTTGCCGCCCCAGTCGCCGCTGATTTCATCGACGAATTTCTGGCCGTAACCGGTCGAGCCGCGCGGATTCACCATCACCACGACGTAGCCCGGCGCGGCAAACAGTTGCGGATTCCAGCGATAGCTCCAGCCGTTGTTCCACGCGCCCTGCGGACCGCCGTGGATGAGCAGGATCATCGGATACTTCTTGCCCGCCTCGAATTGCGGCGGCTTGACGATCATCGCGTGAACCTTCGCGCCCGCCGCGCCCGTGAACCACGTTTCCTCGACCGCGCCGAACTTGATTTCCGAACAGAGCGCGTCGTTGGCGTGCGTGAGCTGCGTGGCCTTGCCGTTGTTGTCGAGCGAGAAAACTTCATTGGGCCGCGACAGCGTGGAACTCGTGAAGTAGATCGTCTTGCCGTCCGGCGACACCGAGAGGCTGCCGTTCTGGCCCTTTTCATACACCACCTTCGCGTCGTTGCCCGCGAGGGTGAGGTAGTAAATCGACGACTGGCCTTTATTTTCCGCCGTCAGGAACATGCCGGAACTGTCGGGCAGCCAGGCGATTTCATCAAACGAGATGTCGGTCTTGTCGGTCAGCGAACGGGTCTTGCCGGTCGCGCGTTCATACAGCAGCACCTGCTTTTTATCGGCTTCGAACGTCGCGGTCGCCATCGAGAGCCACGCGATGTACTTCCCGTCGGGCGAATAGCGCGGGTTCGTGTCGTAGCCCTTACTCGTCGAAATCCGCTTCGCTTCGCCGCCGTTCACCGACACGAGAAAGATGTCGCTGTTGGTGCTGGTCGCTTCATCCTTGTCGGTATTGCGCGCGAAGGCGATTTCCTTCCCGTCGGGCGAAAACGTGTAATCGCTGCCGCCGAGGCTGAAAATCGGCGCGTCATAATCGCCGGGCGTCACGTCCTTCGCCGTTCCGCCGCTCGCGGGCACGACGAACAGATGCGAACGACGACCTTCCTTGAAGCTCGTCCAGTGGCGGTACAAAAGCCGTTCCGCGGTCTTCGCCTTGACCTTGCTCGCCTCGGCTTCGGCCAGCTTGCGCTTGTTGCACTCGTCATCCGCGCACTCGGGATAAACCTCGGCGGCGAAGACGAAGTACTTGCCGTCCGGCGACCAGACGATGCCGCCCAGATCGGTGTAGAAATCGGTCACCTTGCGCGGTTCGCCACCCTCGATGCCGACGATGTAAATCTGCGACACGCCGTCCGGCGCGGCCACGAACGCAATCGACTTGCTGTCGGGCGACCAGCAGGGTTCATTGCTCGACCGCTTGCCCGAGGTGAGCTTGCGCGGCTCGCCGCCCGTCGCGGGGACGATCCACAAGTCGTACTGCGTACGATTCGCGGCCTTGTCCACCACGCCCTGCGGATAGACGATCCACTTGCCGTCGGGCGACACGGTCGCGCCCGCGATGCGCTTCACGCGCATCTGGTCGTCGAAGGTCATCGGACGCGACTGCGCCAAGGCGGTCTGGAATGCGAGCGAAAAAGTAAATAAAGCCGCGTACAGAAAAACGCGCGCGGCCTTTTTGGAAAATACCATGGAAGGCCTCCGGAAAACGGTCAGGTGATGTCTTGCCACAGTTTTGCCGTGGCGAACTGCTCGATGTGCTTGACGTTGGTCGTCGCAATTTCAACGTCGTATCCGCTTTGCGTCATCAACAATGCCTGCGCCGCCAGAATGACATCCGCGTCGAGCGCTGTGTCCGAAGCGGTCGGTCGCCCAGCTTTTCGGGCGCGCGCCCAAAGCTGCGCGGCCAGCAGCATGGCATCGGTTGTGATGGCAACGTACCCCAGACGGGCTTTAAAACTGTCGAGACGGGCCAGTCCTTTCAGTTTATCGGCTCGGAGTAACTCGCGGCGAATTTCGTAATCGGCGATTTCGGGAATTGCCACTTCGATGCCCTGCGACAAAAGCGCCTGTAACCAGCGACTACAGGAATGAACTTCAAACGTGGCTTTCGGATTTGTAATGAGGCCGAGAGGCCCGGCATCCAGCATCACGAGACGGCTCATGGGAAAAGCTTCCTGGCGGATTTCCGATGTTCGTCCAATGTGCGCTTCAGAAATTCGAAGGTCTCCCTCTGTTCATCGCCCTCTTCGTCCTCCCACGCGCGGACAAGCGCGACGATTTCCTCAGGGTTGGCCTGCGCGGGCCGGTATCCGGAATTGTGTTGAAACGGTTCGTCCGGTTTTGTTTGCGCCAATGCCGATTTTTGACGGTTCACTCAGGGAATGCCTCCTTTCCACGGGCTGTTTGGGAAGTGTTGAATGTATCCGGCCACGCGAGCGAACGCTATTCTTTTTCCACTGAATCCAAGGTCACTCGACTCCGTTTCATTAAACTTTTCCATGAAATCGAAACTCCGACTCGATCAGCGGCTCGTCGAACTCGGCCTCGCCGAATCCCGCCAGAAAGCACAGGCGATGATCCTCGCCGGAACGGTGCTGGTGAACGAACAGCGCGCCGAAAAGGCCGGCCAGAACGTCCGCCCGGACGCCGTGATTCGTATCAAGGGCGAGACGTTGCGTTATGTGGGCCGCGGCGGCCTGAAACTCGAAGGCGCGCTGCGTGACTTCGCCATTTCGGTCGAAAGTTCAATCTGCCTCGACGTCGGGGCCTCGACCGGCGGCTTTACCGACTGCCTTTTACAACATGGCGCGGCGCGGGTTTACGCCGTGGATGTGGGGCACAACCAACTCGTCTGGAAACTGCGGACGGATGAGCGCGTGATCTCGCGCGAAGGCGTCAATGCGCGCTTTCTCGCGCCCGCCGACTTTCCCGAACCGTTCGACTTCATCACCGGCGACGTGTCGTTCATTTCGATGACGATGATCCTGCCCGCGCTCGGACCGCTGGCGAAGCCCGGTGCGCGGCTGGTGATTCTCGTCAAGCCGCAGTTTGAAGTGGGCCGCGAGGACGTGGGGAAGGGCGGCATCGTCCGCGACCCCGCGCTGCATCGCCGCGCCGCCGAGCGGGTCATCGCCGCCGCGACCGCCGCCGGATTCCGCCCCGAACGGCTGATTCGCTCGCCCATCGAGGGCGCGGACGGCAACGTGGAATTTCTGCTTTCCGCAACTCGCGTAACCGACGCGGACACCGCCTCCACGCCGGAACTCGCCGGCGATCTGACGGCACTTTTCGAGCGCGAGAGCGTTTGAAAAGCGCGGTCCGCTTTGTATAGAGTCGGCCACGTTCAAAGAATAGAAAGTTTTCTGGAGGCTCCCCCGCCAATGAACATCACGGAACGCACGGTGAATTCCGTCGTCATTCTCGATCTGCAAGGGAAAATCCTGCTCGGCGAGGGCGACTCGCAACTCAAGTCGTATATCGCGGGCCTGATCGAACGCGGCGAACGCCGGATCATCCTCAATCTGGCGGGCGTGCCCTACATGGACAGCAGCGGCCTCGGCGAGATCGTCCGGTCGTTTTCGGCGGTGAAGCGCGCGCCGGGCGGCGGAGAACTCAAGCTCGTGAACCTCACGCGCCGCCTCGTTGACCTGCTCACCATCACCAAGCTCATCTCGATTTTCGAGACCTACGACAGCGAAGCCGACGCCCTCAAGAGCTTCGAACATCATCAGGAAAGCCAACAGTTCTGAAAAGGTGTCGGGTATCGGGTGTCGGGTTTCAGGTCAAACCAAAAAATCGGGTATCGACAACGCCTTGATTTTCTATCCGTTCAAGCGGCTTTCGCCCAATACCTGAAGCCCGATACCCGACACCTTTCTTTCAAAACCTGAAACCCGACACCTGATACCCGACACCTTTTCCAACCATGCTTGCCATCATCGACTACGGAGTCGGAAATCTCCGCAATATCGAACGCGCCTTTGCCCACGTTGACGTCGAGGCGCGCATCACGTCCGATCCGGATGAACTTCGTCGCGCGACCCGACTGGTGCTGCCGGGCGTCGGGGCTTTCGGCGCGGCGGTGGATGAACTCCGCCGGCGCAAGCTCGATACATTCGTAGTCGATGCCGCGCAGGCGGGCACGCCGATTCTCGGCATCTGCGTCGGCTTTCAGATGCTGTTCGAGGAAGGGCATGAATTCGGCGTCCATCGCGGCCTCGGTCTGCTGCCGGGACGCATCGTGAAGTTCCCCGAATCGAATCTCCCCGTGCCGCAGACCGGCTGGAATCAGGTCACGCAGGCGCAGACGCACCCGCTCATGCACGACATTCCCGACGGCGCGTTTTTCTACTTCGTCCATTCCTACCACGCGGATCAGGCCGCGCCCGACACGGTCGTCGGAATTACCGAATACGGCTTCGGCTATCCGACCGTCTGCGCCCGCGACAACGTCATGGGCGTTCAGTTCCACCCGGAAAAAAGCCAGACGGCGGGGCTGCGCCTGCTGCGGAACTTCGCGGAAATCAGCAGCCAGTAGCCAGTCGTCAGTGGCCAGCGGGCAGTTGCCAGTTGCCGATACCAGATTTTTGAATTGATGCGTCACGAAGAAGTTCTTTACCGACGATTGGCGGCTGACTGCTGGCCACTGACGACTGGCCACTGACTGCTCGCATGGACAAGCCGTCGGAATTCCACTACTTTTGAAGATTGTGGCGCTTTTACGGGGCGTCCCTGAAATCGAACGTCGGAGACGACTCGAACGCACTATGGGCAGTTTCTTCGAAGTGATGGTCGAAACCCATTTCGCCGCCGCGCACGCCTTGCGGAACTATCGCGGACAGGGAGAAACCCTTCACGGGCACAACTGGCGGGTTCAGGTTTACGTCCGCGGCGAAAAGCTCGCCGCCGACCAGATGCTGGTGGATTTCCACGCCGTCCGCGAGGCCACGCAGAAGGTGATGAACTACCTCGACCACACCAACCTCAACGAGCTTCCACCCTTCGACAAGGAACTCGATCCGTCCACGGAAAACATCGCCGCCTACATTTTCCACGAAGTCGCCGCCGAGATTAACGACGACCACTGCCGCGTGACGCTCGTCCGCGCGTGGGAAACGCCGCAGACCATGGCGGCCTACGGCGTCACGGCCTGAAGAATTATGAGTTATGAATGATGAATTATGAATGAACGTGCGGCTGGTTCGGGACTTCTGAAGCGCGAATCCAGAGACGCAAATTCACAAAAATTCATAACTCATAACTCCCAACTAGGTTGCGATCAGCCCGCCGTCCACCGGCAGCCCGCTTCCGGTCACGAACGACGATGCGTCGGACGCTAACCACAGGATGGCTTCCGCGACTTCCTCGGGGCGCCCGGCGCGGCGCATCGGCTGCGCCTGAATCATCTTGTCGGCCAGTTGCGGCGTGACGGCGTGAATCGTCGTCGTCATCTGCGTGTCGATAATCGCCGGGCAGACGGCGTTCACGCGAATGCCCGCCCCGACGTATTCGAGCGCGGCGGTCTTGGTCAGGCCGAGGACCGCGTGCTTGCTCGCGTCGTACGGCGCGAAACCGCGAAAACCCAGAATCCCCGCCACCGATGCCGTGTTGACGATGCTGCCGCCCCGTCCCTGCTTGAGCATCTGCGCGATCTCCGCTTTCAGACAGAGAAAGACGCCGCGCACATTGACGTTCATCACCGTGTCGTACATCGCGTCGTCCGTTTCATGCAGCGGCGCGGGGCTGCCCAGCACGCCCGCGTTGTTCACGGCGATATCGAGCTGCCCGAACATCTCGACGGTCTTTTCGACCATCGCCGCCACGTCCTCGGGGTTGGTCACATCAGTGAGAATGACCGTTCCCATCGAGCCGAGTTCGGTGATGCCGCGCAGCGTTTCCGCAGCCGCCTGAAGATTGGTGTCGGCGATGGCGACCTTCGCACCCTCACGCGCGAACGCGAGCGCCGTCGCGCGCCCGATACCCGTCGCGCCGCCCGTCACGAGCGCGACCCTGCCTTCAAATGAACGATTCATAAGTCGTTTCCTTCAATAAAGATAAGAGCGATTGCCCGGTAAAATTCCGGAATGACGGCAAACCTTTATCCCGGATTCGCCGTCAGAAGCCGCAGTGCGTCCTTACAACGGACGCGGTTTCCAGGTGATTTGTTCGGAAGGAGGTCGCTTCAATGGAACTCACGGAAACGCTCTCGCCCGAGATGACATTCAAGGCACCCGCAATTCGCCGGGTCGGCCGCCGCTTCAAGGCCGCCTACGCACGTCTTTTCGGCTGCTGGCATCGCGAAATGAGCCGCCCGATTACCCGCCAGCGCCACACCTATCGTGTCTGCCTCGATTGCGGCGCGCATCGGGCATTCGACACCGAGCAGTGGAAGATGGTCGGTCCCTACTTTTGCGAAATCCCTCCGCAAACCGAGGATCAGGTGCGGGAAACGCTCACAACGTAGGGATCAGGGGTCAGGGAACAGGGGTCAGGCGGTTTTGGGTTTTGGGTTTTGGGTTTTGGGTTTTGGGTTTTGGGGTGATTGTCACCTGCCCTGATAAAACCTCAACCGATTTCGACCTTCATCCTGATCCCTGACCCCTGATCCCTTCCTTCTTCAGGCGCTCAAATTCCGTGACACGTTTGTGCGATAGGCCAGAACCGCCGGTAAAAGTCCCATCACCGCGCCGAGCAGTACGACCCCGACGGCCATCGCCAGTTCGCCCGGCACCGCGCCGAGCCGGGGCGCAACGTCGCCCAGCGAAATGGCCTTCCAGGCGTTGACTTCGATTCCGCTCACGCCCTTCGCGTACTGCTGCAACCCAAGCAGAATGAAGTGCCCGAACAGCACGCCCAGCCCCGCGCCGAGCGCGGAAATCGCGGCGGCTTCCAGTAACAGCCACGAAAAAATCGTCATCCGGCGCGCGCCGAGCGCCCGCATCACCGCGAGGTCGCGGCGGCGTTCGCTGAGCGAGTTGTAAATCGTCACGAGAATGAACGTCGCGGCCACGATGACGACGAGCAGCGAAATCACGAGCAGCACGCTGTCGAACGACCGCACAATGTTGAACAGCTTGCCCACTTCGATGCCGGGATAGGCCGCCTGCGCCACCTGTCCGCGATTGATCTCGCGGTGCAGTTGAAACATGAACGCCGGCGACTTGAGCTTCACGATAACCGCCGTCACCTCGGTGATCGGCCCGTGATCGTGGTCATGATGGTCGTCGTGGTCGTCCTTTTTGACCGTCCCGGTGGTGGCGTCTTTTTTGTCCTTGTCGTGATCATGGTCGTCCTTGTCGTGGTGATCGCCGTCATGGTCGTCGTGATCGTGGTCATGTCCCGATTTCTTCTTTTCGGGCGCGGCCTTCTTTTCCGGTACGGCCGTCGCGGTCGGCGCTTTCGGCGTCTCGCCATCGTCGCCGACGGTCGCGGAATCGGGCAGTTTCGACAATTCCTCGGCAAGATCGGCGCTGCTCTTCGGCTCGCCCGGTTTCGATTTGTGGATTTCGTCCACGCTCCCGAGCGAAATGAAAATCACGCGGTCGATGGGCGTTCCGGTCGGCTTGAGAATGCCGACCATGGTGAACGGATCGTGGTCATGCTCCTCGCCCGCGACCGTGTCCTGAACGCCGTGCTTGGCGATGAACTTTCCACCCACCTTCAATCCCGCTCGTTTCGCCGCTTCCGCCGCCGCTTCGCTTCCGAAAACGGCCTGATAGTCGCCTTCAAAAACTTTTCCCTCGGCCAGGGTCAGCTTTTGGCCGCCGCGCAATTCGATGAACTTGAAATATTCCGCTTCCGTCCCGACGAGCCGGAACCCCTGATAGTTGTCGCCGAGGGCGAAGGGCACGGCGTACTGCACGCGCCAGTCGTTTTTCAGCGTCTGGTAGTAACCGTAAGGAATGTTCCCGACCGGTACGTCGAGGTGATAGACCGTGTTGAGGACCAACTGGAGCGGCGAGCCTTTCGCGCCGACGACCAGTTCGTACGACGCGGCCACCCGGTCGAAATTGTCGCGCGCCTGCTGCCGCAGACAGGTGATCGCCGTCACCAGCGCCACACCGAGCGCAATCGCAACCGCCGTCATCACCGTCGACAGCGCGCGCTGCCGCAGATTCTTGTAAACAATCAGGGGCGTGTTCATAGGAATGCGGAATATCGAATGCGGAATATCGAATGCGGCGTTCGGACCGGCTGCGTTTCAACCGGCAAAAACAGAATCGGGAAATTCAGGAATTCGGATTTGATTCCGCATTCGATATTCCGCATTCCGCATTCTCTTCCACGGCGTTGCTCCATTCACCGCTCGGGAAAGGAATCTCCCCGGTCTGGAACTTCCATTCCCCGCTGTTGATCGTGATGACGCGGTCGCCGCCGGAGCGTTTCGCGGCGTACATCATCTTGTCGGCGCGGACGGTGAGTTCCTCGGGCGATTCGCCCTTGTACTCGACAATCCCAAAACTGACCGTCACATCGCCGTCGGACCATCCGCGGACGGTTTCACAGATTCGTTCTCCAACACGGCGCGCATCTTCGGCGTTCGTCTCGGGAAGAATCAAGACGAACTCGTCGCCGCCGTACCGGAACGGCAGATCGACCTGCCGCCGGATGGTCTGCTGAGTCAGTTCGCCGACAAAGCGCAGCAGATCGTCGCCCGCGACGTGGCCACGTTCGTCATTGAACCGTTTGAAGCCGTCGAGGTCGAAGTAACACAGCGAAAAGACGCTGCCGTGGCGCTGGGCGCGAGCGATTTCGCGGGGAAGAATCGTGAAGTAGTACCGCTTGTTGTAGAGGTTGGTCAGCTCGTCGGTGATGCTCAGCCGGTGCAGAAGTTCCTGCTGGGCGCGACGCTCGGTGACGTCCATCAGCACGAACAGAAAGCCTTCGCTGCGGTCGGCGTGGAGCGGGCGCATCGTGACGCTGGCGTAAAACTCGTCGCCGTGACGGCGGCGCAGCGGAACGTCTGATTCGCTCACGCTCGGCAGCTTGCCCGCGATGAATTGCCGCACCGTGCCGTTGGCGGTCGAGCCGCGAAACAGCGGCAGCACCGACGTTCCGGTCATTTCGCGGTCGTCGAAGCCGAACATCATCTCCGCGCCGCGACTGAAGGTGACGATGGTCCCCTCGGTGTCGGTCGAGATGATGGCGGTGTCCTCGGCTACATCGAGTACGGCCTGAAGATATTCGTGTTCCGCCTGCGCGCTGCGGTAAAGCCGCGTGTTGCGGATGGCGACCGAAATCTGGAGGGCGAGGTCCTCGATGATCGACTTGTCGCCCACGTCGAAAGCGTCCGGACGAACGCTTTCAAATTCCAGCACGCCCTCGATGACGCCGTTGAGCCAGATCGGCGAGGCGATTTTGGAACGGGATTTCGTCGAATGGCCGTACGACATGGGGGCATGCCGCAGGTCGCGAACGAGAATCGTCTCGCCGCGCCGCATGGTTTCCTGAATCAGTCCGGAATCGCCCTGAATCGCCGCCGTCACGACGCTGGTCGTCCCGCCGAGGTCGGAGGCGATGTGAAAGTTCTTTCCGTCGCGCCCCGCAAGCGTCGGCGTGTAAATGGCGACCACATCGCATTCCATGTAACGCCGAAGGTGATCGACGATGTCCGACAGCACCATGTCGAGGTCGAGGCTGCGGGCAATCTGGCGGCTGACTTCGTTGATGAGAAAAACCTGATCGCGCTTGCGGCGCGTGGCGGTGTGCTGGACCGCGTTGGCCAGCGCGAGCGCGAGATGCTCGGCAAGGTGCGACATGGCCGTCAATTCGCGATTTTTAAGTTTGACCCGGCGGGGATACTCGATGACCCCGAGGCCGACGCGATTCCCCCCGCGACGCAGTTGCACGAGCAGGCGGTTGTCGGCGACCGGCGTGACCGGTTCGGCGGCGGGGGGCGTCGCGGCCAGTTCGGCGGCCACCTCCTCCGGATCGAGCGGCGACAGGGCGGCCCCTCCGCTGGCGGTCAGAACCGCTTCGTACCCGCTTCCGCCGCGCTCGCCTTCGGCGACCAGAATCCTGATCTTGATACAGGGCGTCATCCGGAAGACTTCGTTCACCGCCGCCTGCAACACGTCTTCGAGGTTGAGACTGGCGTGAAGCTTGAGCGCGACCTCGCCCAGTGCGAGCGACGGCGGTTCTTCCGCGTCGTCTTCGGATTCCGGCGCTTCGATGTGAGAAATGGCACGGCGCAGTCGTTCAGCGCTGAAGGGCGCGACCAGAAAGTGGTCGATGCCTTCCGCGCGGGCGAGCGCTTCGAGACGCGGATCGGGCGCGTCGAGCAGGCCGATCAAGGGCAAATCCGACATGACCTCGCGGATGTAGGACAATCCGGCCCAGGTATCGGGCGCGTCGGAAAGCTTGATCAGCACCGCGTCGAACTGGTACGCCGCGAGCAATCCGATGAGCGCCGCGCCGTCCGCCGCCGAGGTCAGCGTAAGCGTCCGACTGCGTTTCAAACGCCGCTCGAAATCCGCCCGCTCGGCACGCGAAGCCCCGGCCAGCAGGACCTGTTTCTTCAGGTCGAGGCGGGACATCTCAATGGTGACCGGAGCGGACATCGTTGCGAAAAATTGAACGGCGGGAGAGTTTGAACTGAAGCGTGACGTTCCAGTGTACTGTGTTCGCCGCCGACCTGACTAGAGATTCCGAGAAATTCCGGTCCGCCGCCTCATTTGAGGAACAGGAGCAAGCCCAAACCGACAAGGAATGCCCCACCGCCAAAGGCTCCGAGCGCGGCGGTCAGCCCCCACAGTTCGGCGAAGACATTGATTGCCGCGTTTTGCGGATTTTGCGGGTCGTAGCGCACTTCGACCGTCTGCCCGACCTTGTAATCGGGCGGCTCGGCGAATCGCGTACTCTGCACTTGCACCGTGTCGCCCTTTTCGGTCTTGAACTCCACGAGCGGGGCCTGCGCTCCCGGCCGCGCGCTCTCCTGGGCGGTGAGGGAAACGACCTTCCCCTGAGCGACGGGGCCGTTCGCCATGCGGGACTTGCTCGAATAGAGCAGTCCCGCCGCGATGAGGATGGTGACCGCGAACGTCAGCGTCATGATCGCGATCACCAGATTGGATTTGGTTGCCATTGAATCGTGCCGGTTATGCCGACGCCGCCGATTCCGGATTCCGCGCCCGGAAGGCGTCGAGGGCGGAGTTGAGGGCGTTGCAGAACGCCGATGGGTCGTCGGGGGAAAAGAGCAGTCGCTTCAACAAGCCGTTGTCGCGGTCGAGGACGACGTGTTCGACCACGTTGGCCCAGTCGAGTTTGAGGGCCGAGCGGAACCCCTTCAATTTCAAATCGCCCTTGAGCATGTCGGCGACGTCGGAATTGGTGGTGACGGCCGTTTCGACGTGTTCGAACGGAACGGTCATCCTGCCGAAAAGGGTGTCGAATTCGAGCCGGTCGTCGTAAATCCGGTATTCCTGCCAGAAATTCTTTAACGAGCATTTCGAGACGTACAGCGGTGTGTCACTCATTGAATGAAGTCACTCCAGAAAATTGTACCGTCCGGATTGCCCCATTCGCGTTTATAGCTCACCCGCCGCCTCAACCCGAAAGGGAATTTTTCAACGCCGGAGACGGTTTTTTCCGCTCGTCGGGTCATCCGATGCCGCTTGACGATGTTCGGGGCGAGGGGTAAAACCGGAAGCGTACCTGCACATCGAAACCCGTTCGATTCACAGTCTTTCTCTGCTTTTTACCGGACCATTCGGTTGAGGAGGTTCTGTCGCGTGCCGTCACCCACCATCGTTCTGACCGCTTCCGCCAGCGAAGCAAGCGAGTACCGTCACAGCATCTGGCAACAGATGCTCTCCGCCACCATTCCCGACAAGTTCCGCAAGACCTTCATCAACCCGAATTCGCTCATCTGCGATTCGTGGCCCGACGGTCGCGCCAAGTATGTGCCGAACGGCCTCCGCATGGTCGAAACGCTGCTTTTACGCGATTTTCCGGAAGAAGAAGTCGTCGTCTGCTACGAGCACAACCTCCACAAGTTCGTCGGCCCCGAGACGAAGATCGTCGGCATCCACGCCCACAATCCGCTCGGGATTTCCTACGCCACCGACGTCTATTCGAAACTCGGCGGCCCGAACCTGCTGCCGGTCAACGCGGCGGAATTTTTAAAGATCGTCGAGCATCCTGCGATCCGGAAACATCGCCCGAAAATCGTCATCGGCGGCCCCGGCGCGTGGCAGATTCAGACGGCCAACCGGCTCGACGAGTTCAAGGTGGACCACCTCATCATGGGCGAGGTGGAGAAAGTCCTCAACGACTACATCAGACGCATCATCGCGGGCGATCCGTCGCTGCCGCGCGTCATCGACGTACCGAAAAACCTTCAGCCGGCGGTGGATGAAATCCCCGTCGTCCGCCACCGCTCGACTTTCGGCGTGGTCGAAATCACGCGCGGGTGCGGGCGCGGCTGCCAGTTCTGCGGCCCGGCAACGAAGGTCGGACGCTCTTTCCCGCTCGATCACATCATGCGGGGCGTGAAGAACAACGTCTCCGAGGGCGCGACCGAAATCATGCTCGTCTCGGAGGACATGTTCCTCTACGAACAGCACCCCAACTTCGTCACCAACACCGACGCGCTCATCAACCTGTTCCGCAGCGTCGTCACCCATCCCGGCGTCGAGACGCTCCAGTTGAGCCACATCACGATGGCCCCGGTCGTCAAGGACCCGTCGGTCATCGAACGACTCACGCCCTGGTGCGTGCCCTACTCGCACCTGAGCCATCAGGAATCGACCGACCCGAACAAGCGCATCGTCGATCCGATCATCGGGCTGGAAACGGGCAGCCCGCGCCTGTTCGACAAGTACATGAAAGGCAAAGCCTATCCGTACAAATCGAGCCAGTGGCGCGACGTGATTTTAAAGGGGATGGAAATCCTCAACCGGCACAACTGGTATCCCTTCTGCACCTTCATCATCGGGCTGCCGGAAGAAACCGCCGAAGACACGAAAGCCTCGCTCGACCTGCTCTACGAACTGCGCGACGCGAAGGGCATGTTCGTGCCGACGTGGTTCGTCTCGCTCAACGACTCGCGCCTCAAGGGGCAGGACAGCGCGCGGCTCATCGAGATGACCGACCTTCAGTGGGAATTCTTCTTTACCTGCTGGAAGTACAATCTGGAGTTCTACCGGGGCGGGACCTTCGAACGGTACAAGTATTCGATGGGCGTGCCGCTCTACTACAGGATGCTCGGCCGGAAACTGTTCGGCGACGGCATCAAGTACCCGCTCTACCGCTTCGCCGGTTTCCCCGAGCGGCTCTACAAAAAGCACCTTTATCTGAATTTCTCGGGAGTGAAGCGCGACCGGCGCGGGCTAAAACCGTTCGACCGGGAAATCGTGCCCGGCTACGAAACCACGCGCGGCCTCAACATGGTGGACGCCGCGCAGTTGAACGTCGCGGCGGCAGGCGACTGAGCGGAAGGAGTCTGGAGTCTGGAGTCGAGAGTCTGGAGTCCGACGAACCTGGCAACTTTGCGACATGGTTCTTCTGAGTTTTTTGAAGTGTCCCCGTTTTCCTTTACATTCGATTCGGAAGCTCGTTTTTCTGACTCCAGACGCTCGACTCCAGACTCCAGACTTCTTTTCCTTTACATTCGATTCGCAAACTTGCTTTGACTCCAGACTCTCGACTCCAGACTCCAGACTTCCATGATCGTTACCACCGACTACCTCGACATTCCCGCTCAGGACAGCCCGATGCGGCTGTTCGTCGCCGCGCCGAAGCAGGAAGGCCGCTATCCCGGCATTCTTGCCTATTCCGACATCTTTCAACTGACCGGACCGATGATCCGGGCCTGCGTCCGGCTGGCGAGCTACGGCTTCGTCGTGGCCGCGCCGGAGATTTACCACCGCATCGAGCCGCCCGGCTCGGCGATTCCGTTTGACGACGCCGGACGCACGCGCGGACTCGACGACGCACTGAAAACTGCCGTCGCCGAGTTCGACGCCGACGCCCGGACCACCCTCGACTGGCTCGCCGCCGATCTGCGCGTCGCGCCCGGACAACTCGGCGTGATGGGCTTCTGCATCGGAGGGCATCTCGCCTTCCGCGCATCGTTCAATTCGGATGTGAAAGCGACGACCTGCTTTTACGGTACGGGCATTCACAACGGAAAACTCGGCAAGGACGCCGATTCCGGCTCGCTCGCCCGCTGCGGCGACATTCGCGGCGAACTTTTAATGGTCTGGGGCGAGTCCGACCCGCACATTCCGGCGGAGGGCCGCGCGATGATTCATTCCGCCCTCGACGCGGCGGGCACGAACTACGCCGTCAAAACCTTCCCCGCCGAACACGCCTTCATGCGCGACGAAGGCCCTCGCTACGACGCGCATGCGACCGACCTCGCTTTCGCCGAAATGATCGCGTTCTACGGTCGCGTCTTCGGGCAGTAGTCAGTAAAAAAAGGGGAGACGCGACGTCTCCCCACCCAGCCAACCGTTTCGGAGGATCGACGGTTACGGCGCGAGAATGCTGCCGGTGAAGGATTCGAGGATCCGCAGACCCTGAATCTGTTTTTCGAGACTGTCGAACTCAACCAGCACGGGTTCGACAAAGGTTTTCCTGATCGGTTCGGACGGCTCGGTCCGAATCGGTTCGGATGACTTCATGCAAGGTTCTCCTTTTCTGGAAAGTGCCGGGCGAACCGCCCGAAGCACGAGCCGGGGAAGCCGACCCGCCGCCGGACCGCGCAAACACGACGATCGCTCCGGAAGACCGCTATTTCACAAGTCGGATTTCGGCGACGGATTCCCTCATCTTTTTTTAGTGGCCAGCGGATAGCAGTTAGTGGTCAGCAGTTAGCGGTCAGTTTTCGGGGTATGTGAAAACTTGCGTTTTATCAGCCCGCATCCTTTACTAACCGCTTACTACTAACGGCTAACAACTCCCCATGCGAAAAGTTCAACTCGACGAAGACGACATTTTTCTCATCACCGAGGTTCTCGCCCCGGACGAATGCCGCGTCATGATCGACCTCGCCGAACGGGCCGGGTTCGACGAGGCGCCGATTCTCACCACCGGCGGTTTCGTCGTGAACCAGCGCGTCCGCAACAACACGCGCGCCATCCTCGACGATTTCGAAATCACCGACCGCATCTGGCGGCGGGTGGCGCGCTTCATGCCGCCGGTCATCCGCAACATGCACCCGATCGGCCTGAACGAGCGGATTCGCTTCTATCGGTATGAACCCGGACAGTATTTCGCCCCCCATACCGACGGATACTTCTCGCGCGACAACGGCGAGCGCAGCTTTCTGACCTTCATCATCTATCTGAACGAAGACTGCGAAGGCGGCGCGACCAACATCCACCCGAACTTTCACATTCTTCCCGAAGCGGGAAGCGCGCTCGTCTTCGCCCACGAACTGTTTCATGAAAGCGAGCCGGTGGTTGAAGGAAGAAAGTACGTCTTGCGGAGCGATGTGATGTACGCTTGGCCGAAAGCCGCCTGAACCGATTTCAGCAACACGTCCAGGAGGACCGGGGATGTATCAAGAACCTTCTCAGCAACAGTACCAGCCGCCGTATCAGCCCTTTGGGGCGCCGCCCGCGCCGTTCAACGCCAATAAAGACCTGGAACAGCTCAAAATGCTGTCCATCGGTCACTACATTCTGGGTGGGCTGACCGCGCTGTTCGGGCTGTTCCCACTGATTTACGTCCTGGTGGGCGCGGCGTTCATCGTCTCGCCGCCGCAAGGTCGTCCGGGCGACCCGCCGCCGCCCGCGGCTTTCGGATGGTTTTTTGTCATCTTCGGCGCGGTGTTCAGCCTCATCCTCTGGGCGCTGGCATTCGGAACGATCTACGCCGGGCGACAGATTGCGAAACTTCAAAAATACACGTTCTGCCTGATCATGGCGGGCTTCAACTGCATGATGTTTATGCCGCTCGGGACGATTCTGGGCGTGTTCACCTTCATCGTGTTGTTGCGCGAATCGGTCAAGCAGCTTTTCAACGGCGGGCCGCCCGTCTATCCGACCGCGCCGCCTCCGCCGGGAAACATCTATCGCTGAACGTGGCCGACATTTTCAACCGGCCGCAGGGAATTGGAATGTATCAGGAGCCTTACCAGTCAAACTTTCAGCCGAGTTACTTTGTCCCGCCAACACCGGAACTGGACAGAGACATCGAACATCTCAGAAAACTCACGATCGGCCACTATGTTTCCGGCGCGGTCACGATGGTGTTTTCCTGTATCCCCATCATTCATCTGGTCATCGGGCTGAAAATTGTCCTTGATCCGCCATCGGGACCAGGAAGAGGCGGAGCGCCGTTTGATATCGGTTGGTTTTTCGTCATCATCGCCTCGGTCATCATTCTGTTCGGATGGTCCGTCGGAGCGGCGACCATTTACGCCGGACGCCTGATTGCCCGACGACAGAAACATACGTTCTGCCTTGTCGTTGCGGCACTCAACTGCGTTTTCAGTTCGCCGCTCGGACTCATTCTCGCGATCTTCACCTTCATCGTGCTGTTGCGTGAATCGGTAAAGCAGCTTTTCAACGGTGGTTCGCCCGTCTATCCGACCGCTCCGCCGCCACCGCCGGGAAGCATTTACCAATAGGTTTTTGAGCCACGGATTCCACGCATTACCCCGATTCGATTCTTTTATTTCGTCCACTTCATCATTCAGGAGAACTCATCCCGTGGTTACGTTCCGCTCTTTTCACGCTGTTCGGCCCCCCGCCGAACGGGTCGCGCAGGTTGCCTGCGTTCCCTACGACGTCATCAACTCCGAGGAAGCCGCCGCGCTCGCCGAGGGCAATCCGATCAGCCTGCTCCACGTCACGCGCCCGGAAATCGACCTTCCGGCAGGGACGAACCTTTACGACGACATCGTCTACGAAACCGCCCGCCTCAACCTCGACAAGCTCATCGCGGAAGTTCCGTTCGAAACCGACGCTTTTCCGGGGCTGTTCGCCTATCGTCAGATCATGGGCGACCACGCGCAGACGGGCGTACTCGGTGTGTGCGCGGTGGATGAATACGACGACGACACCATCCGCAAGCACGAGCGCACCCGCAAGGACAAGGAAGACGACCGTACGCGCCACGTCGTGACGCTCGCCATGCAGACCGAGCCGGTGTTTCTCGCCTATCGCGGCACGCCGCGCATCGACCAGCTCGTCGCGGAAGCCTGCGCGGGTGAACCGCTCTACGATTTCACCGCGCCCGACGGCATTCGTCACACGGTCTGGCGCATCGACGACGCCGACGCGGTCAGCTCGGCCTTCGTCGAAGTGCCGCTGCTCTATGTCGCGGACGGCCATCACCGCTCGGCCAGCGCCAGCCGCGCCCGCGCCGCGCTCGCCGAACAGAACCCGAACCACACCGGTCACGAGGATTACAACTTCTTCCTCGCCGTCGTGTTTCCCGCCGACCAGTTGCGGATTCTGCCCTACAACCGGATCGTGAAGGACCTCAACGGTCACACGCCCGAAGCGCTGCTCGCCGCGCTGGGTGAACGCTTTACGGTGACCGAAAACGCCGCGCCGTCGCCCGCGAACAAGGGCGAAATCGCGATGTATCTCGGCGGCCAGTGGTACGGCCTGACCGTACCCGCCGATTCGGTCAATCCCGCCGACCCCATCGGCTCGCTCGACGTGAGCATTCTTCAGGAGCGCGTTCTCGAACCGCTGTTCGGCATCGCCGACATCCGGACCGACAAGCGCGTCGATTTCGTCGGCGGCATTCGCGGCACGTCCGAACTTGAAATGCTCGTCAACTCCGGCAAGGCGGCGGTGGCCTTCTCGATGTATCCGACCTCGCTCGACGACCTGATGAACGTCGCCGACGCGAACGAAATCATGCCGCCCAAATCCACCTGGTTCGAACCGAAGCTCCGGTCGGGTCTGGCGATGCACAAACTGTAAAAGGTGTCGGGTGTCGGGTGTCGGGTGTCGGGTGTCGGGTGTCGGGTGTCGGGTGTCGGGTGTCGGGTGTCGGGTGTCGGATAAATCGTTCGAGTAAAAACCTTTTCCGTCAACGTTTTTCTTGCGATTCTTTATGACTTCCCGGCTTGAACCTGAAACCCGACACCCGATACCGGACACCTTTTCTTCCGAACCTGAAACCCGACACCCAATACCCGACACCTTTTTCTTCCGGGACACCCTCACCGTCGCCCGCGATCTCATCGGCTGTACGCTGCTGTGCGACGGCGTGGGCGGGGTCATTGTGGAGACGGAAGCCTACGCCGGGGACGGGGCCTCGCACGCGCATCGCCCGAACCGGGGCGCGCTCATGCGCGAGACGCACGGACGGATTTACGTCTATCTGATTTACGGGATGTACTACTGCCTGAACTTCACGTCGGACGCGGCCGGTCCCGGCGCGGTACTCATTCGGGCCATCCGCCCGACGACCGGCCTTGAAATCATGCGCGAACGCATCGGACGTCCCCAACCCGACCACGAACTCGCGCGCGGCCCCGGCAAGCTCTGCCGCGCCCTCGCCATCGACCTTTCCGACGACAACGGCCACCTCGGCCAACGGATTCGGGTTTTCGCCCCCGACCGACCGGTTGAAGAAATCGCGACCTCGCCCCGCATCGGCATCACGAAGGACGCCGACCTGCCGTGGCGGTTTTTCGTTCCCGGCGAACGGGCCGTCAGTCGGGGGAAGGTGTCGGGTGTCGGGTATCGGGTTTCAGGTTCTGAAAAGGTGTCTGGTGTCCCGTGTCGGGTTTCAGGTAAAGACAATTTATGAACTGCCCTCACGAGACCCTGTGGTTTCTTCAATAGAGCAGTTTTCAAATGGGTGCGACCTAAGAAGATAGCCCATACCCGGAGCGCTCGGGCGAGGGTATGGGAAAAAAATGTGGTTCCGCGCATCATTCTTTTCCCACGGCCTCCCTAAGGTCCGGCCGTGGGCTATCAACTTCAATTGGTCGCAAGCAAACGAAAACCGCTCTAACCAATTTTTTCTGCCTGTCATTCGGGTTTGAACCTGAAACCCGACACCCGATACCCGACACCTTCCCATGACCAAACACCAGGAACACGTCATTAAGCACGTTCTCGGCTGCCGGATTCTTGGCGTACTGCGCCGCCCCGGACATATTCATTTTCTGCTCGACATTCCGTTTCTGTGGAGCATCGACGCGGACGGCGCGATGGCGCTCGTCCAGGATGAGGAAGCCGTCGGCGAATTTCAGGAAGCGCCGGAGTTTATCGAAGAACTCGTGGCCGACATCCGGCAGCTTCACGACGACGACGCGGAGGGGCTTCGGCATTTCGCGCCGCCCGAAACGGAAACCGGAATGGTCGAGGATGTCGAACTTTTCGAGAATGAAACCGACGGCCGCTGCGCCGAAATTCATGTCCTCGGCGACGAAGGCACGCTGACCGTTCAACTTGCCGGGTTGTAATTCAAAGCCCGGCGGTTGCGGGCGATGAATCGAACCGCTAACATCGCGCTTCACTCCATTTTCTCGGCGAAAAATCCTTCCGTCCTCTCTCCGATGGACGGCGACTTCCAGGGGGGCAGTGTGAGCGCCAATCTCAATCCAAACCCGAACGCGAACTTCCAGCAGACCTTCAATCAGGTTCTGCAAATGATGCTCTCGGTTTCAGACAAAGTCAGCGATCTGATTTTCTCCCCCGGACGCCCCCCGCAGGTCGAACTCGTCGGCCAGTTGCGCGCGGTCAAGATTCAGGGGCTGGAGCAGTTGACTCCGGCGCATACGCAGGCCATCGCGCAGGTGCTGCTCGCGAATAACAAGACCAACATCGAGAAACTCGAAAAGCTGGGATCGGCGGATCTTTCCTACAGCGTACCGGGGCATTCGCGATTCCGTGTGAACATCTTCAAGCAGCGCGGCACGGAAGCCATCGTGATGCGGGTCATCCCGAATCGCATTCCGACCATCGACGATCTGATGCTGCCGGCCCAGCTCAAGCAGATTGCCGACCTCAAGAACGGCATCGTTCTCGTGACCGGACCGACCGGGAGCGGAAAATCCTCGACGCTCGCGGCAATCATCAACCTGATCAACGAGACGAAGTACTACCACATCGTCACCATCGAGGACCCGATCGAGTTCATCCATCCGCACAAGAATTCGACCATCCACCAGCGCGAACTCCACAGCGATACGCCCGACTTCGCCCTCGCCCTGCGCGCCGCGCTGCGGCAGGCTCCGAAAGTCATTCTGGTCGGGGAAATGCGCGACCGGGAAACCGTCGAAACCGCGATGGAAGCCGCCGAAACGGGCCACCTCGTCCTTTCGACGCTCCACACCATCGACGCCGCCAAGACCGTGGACCGCATCATCGGGGTTTTTCCGAAAAGCGAGGAACACATCGTCCGGACGCGCCTCGCGCAGTCGTTCCGCTTCATCGTCTCGCAGCGCCTGATTCCGCGCGCCGACCAGCGCGGCCGCGTCGCCGCCATCGAAATCCTGCGCTCGACCATGCGGACGCGCGACTACATCGAAAAGGGTGAAACGGCGGGTAAAACCCTCGTGGACGCGATGAAGGACGGCGAAATCGAAGGAATGCAGCACTTCGACTCGGTACTCGAAAAACTCATCCGGCAGGGCCTCATCACCAGGGAAGACGGCATCTCCTACGCGACGAACCCCGGCAACCTCATGCTGCAACTGAGCGACCTCGGACGCCCCGCGCCCGGCGAAGCGCCCCGGACGCCGACCGGCAACTACCGCAACCCGGTTGAAGGCCGACCGACCGCGCCGCGTGACGACAACCCGATGCTCGACATGCTGGAACGTTGATGGAATCGCCCGCCGTCGTCGAATCCACCAAACCTGCCCCCGCGCCGCGCCGTTCGCCGCTCGCCCTGCGACTCGAACGAGCGACGGGAAACCGCGCCGTCGCGACCGCCATCGAGGCCATCGACGCGGTATCGCCGCCCCGCGACGGACGTGTCGGCGTCGTCGCCGACACCGACGGCGCGTGCATTGAAGCCGTCCTCCAGCACGCCCAGGCCGTTTACTACCATCACCTCGCCACGAGTCGGCAGGAACAGGAAGCCGCGCAGGCCGTCGGCCACCGCCTCAGCCGCTACGACGAGGTCCACTGGGACGCCCTCAAACTTCCCAATCTTCCCGATCCGAAATCCTGCGCCTTCGACGCGCTGCTCTGCGGGGCCGCCGTCGGCTGCCTCGACTTCGACGAACTGTTCGCCTGGGCGCGGACGGCGGTCGTCCCCGGCGGTTCGATTGGATTGATCGTCGAAACCTTCATCGGCAATCCGCGCTGGCGCAACCGGTACACCAAGGCCCGCCGCCTGCGCGCGCGCGTCATCGACGCCTCGCCCGACCTCGAAGATCAGGTTTTTCCCACCCGCGACGAACTCATCGAAGGATTGCAGGCCGCCGGTTTCGAACGGATTCTGCTGCGCGGCCTGCATCGTCCCCGCCGCATCGCCCAGACCGAGTTCGTCCTGATTTCCGCCCGCTGAACCTCACCGCTGACGCGGCTCGGGTGCTTCATCCGATTGTTTGCCGCCAACTCCGAATGGAGTATCCTGTCACCCACCAGTAAAAATGCTCCGAACCGAGAATGATGCTTGTAAAGGGGCGCCGTTCTCGCGGGGAAACTTTCGCCGTTTTTATGGGATGCGCGGGCAAGGAGGGGTAAGCGATGGGCGCGGTTTTAACCAAAGGGGCGCGGTTCGGCTTGTCGAAGGAAGCCCCGACCGTCAAAAACATTCAGGTTGAAATTTCGTGGCAGGTGAACGACCCCAACCTTGTTCTGGATACTTCAGTTTTTCTGCTCAACGAACGAAACCGGATTTCGTCCGACCGGGACATCGTCTTTTACAACAACCTGCGCTCCGGCGACGGCGCGGTGGTGCTCTCCCAGCCGTTGCCGCACCCCGGCGAGACGACCTTCATCGTCGATTTGACGCGCCTGCGCGCCGACGTCCTCGAACTTCTCTTCATTCTTTCTGTCCGGGAAGGATCAGCCCCCGATAAAACGTTTCAGAACGTCCGTTCAGCATCAATCCGGCTTCTGGAGTTTCCGGGCGGGCGAGTACTGACGAACTACCCGGTTGCCGAAGGCTTCTCGCAATCACGCTGCGTCGAGATGGGACGACTTTACCGCCGCAACAGCGAATGGCGTTTTCAGGCGGTCGGTGAAGGGTACGCCGACGGACTCCGTGGAGTCGTCGCCCGTCACGGCGGCCAACCGGTGACGCCCCAAGCCGCGCCGCCAACACCCCCGCCGCAACCAATTTCCCGCCAACCGGCCCGACCGGAACGTCAACCGCTTTCATTTCCCGGTTTTGGGCCGCCGCAACCGACACCTTCGCCAACGCCGACCGGACCGGTCTGCGCTCGATGCTCGAAGCCCATCGGCGTCATGGATCGGCTGACGCTCAACGATGACCGCCGTTGCCGGGCCTGTCGGGTCGAGGTGAAAAACGTTCTGTTCGATTTCCGGCATCGCTTCACCGGACTGGCCGGGCAGGGAATCGCCACCGGACGCTATCTCGAAGAACTTTTTCGCATCGTTGAAGCCAGACGGGTTGACCGGGTGGAGGCGCTGGCCTTCATTCAAAAGGAATCCGTGGCCTATCTTGAGCAGATGCTGACGTTTGCGGCGTCCGACAACGAAATTACACAGGAAGAATACGACGCGATTCACGCAACCAGTCGGGAGTTGCGGATTCCGACCACGCTTTCAAAACCGTTGCTGGACCGGCTGGAATACCTTCGCGCCCTGACGCGCATCCGCGCGGGCGAACTGCCACGCGTCCGGACGCACTTTCACATCGACTCGGACGAAGTCTGTCATCTCGACATTCCATGCGCCTATCGTAAAACCACAAAGACCAAAATCACCGACATTCATGGTCATCTGCTGGCGACGAGCAAAAAGATTCATTTCATCTCACCCGGCGGCGGATGGGGTATCGCGTACAAAAACGTGATGCTCGCCAAACCCGGCAACGGCGCGATTTTTCTTGAACTGACCGTCACCAAAGGCAGCGGAGTCTATCTTTTAAGCGACCCGTGGATGGCCGAGGCGGTCATCACCACCGTGACCCGCATGCACAAACGCCAGCTCGTCGCGCCCGCGCAGGCAAGCCGCCACATTCCGCAGGACATCAAGGTTGCCGTCTGGCAGCGCGATCAGGGGCGGTGCGTTCAGTGCGGCGCGGATCAGTACCTCGAATTCGACCACATCATTCCCTTCAGCCGGGGCGGCGCCACGAGCCTCAACAATCTTCAATTGCTGTGCCGAAATTGTAACAACGCAAAACGCGACCGCATTTGAACCGCAAACGGCTGATCATCAGTGGCTTGAGCAGTTTTCGGTTGCGTACGACCAAGTCGCACTCCGTGGGGGTGCTTTAAATGATGTACTCATTTGAAAACTGCTCTTATTACAAAACGTCCGGACGATTGCAGAAATGATTGGGAATATTTTTTCCCCTCACCCGCTTATGGTTTGGGGACAATCGTGAAACTGTTCAGCATGTTGATCCCGGCAGGCCCTTCAACGTATTCCTTGTGGTCTCCCACCAGGCCAAGGACGTAGATCCGAGGTCCATTGGTGATGATAAAGAAAACTCCAAAAATGGGCTGGCCGTAGAGTTCACCCGTGAAAACAATTTTACGAATGTCCCGCCCGTTCCATGGCATTTCCTCAACGGAAGATGTGGTTTTTCCAAAACTGCCCAGCAATCCTCTCTGAAAAGAATTCAGAATCTCTTTCGGAATTGGCTTTCCAGCGGGGACATTGGTATCGAAATACGAAACGGACGCCGGTCCGTCTGGTCCCACCGCAACGTACTGGTGAACTCCGCTTTTTGAATTGGTTCGATTCAGGTCTTGAGTCTGATCCACCGGTTTCTGGGAACCAGGCGGAAATTCAACTGAAAACCGCCCCTCATTCGAAGTGAACGTGGTGGGATTGAGAGCATTCGCCGTGGCCGTTGCGGATGGCGCGGTCGGGATGACTGGAATGGGCTGAAAACTTGAAAAAACAACCTTGATGGCATCCGAATCCCTTACTTCCTTTCGGAAACTCTGGAAGGTGATCATGTACAGCCGGTCTTTGCCGAGGATGATGTCCATGCGGAAATAATAGGAAATTCGGGTTTCAGTTTTCCGGATCAGGAAGGTGCTTCCCGAACCGAGGCCGTTGGTAATCGGAATTTCCCTTTCCAGAACGCCGCCTACATTCTTGGGTAGCTCGTTGCGAAATCGATTGAAAAAGCCGACGATATCCTCTTCCGACGTTTTGAAGGCATCCGGAATTGGAAAACTTCCAAGATTGAAGCTCCCACGCTGAGAGGAGCTGATGAACATCGCGGACAAATCCGGAAGCCCTTCCACTTTGATTTGAAGGGGTGGTTCAAAATCCTTCGGCAAGGTAAAACGCATTCCCGCCGGCCCGATTTCAACGACATTGCCGGCCGGGGAATCAGTTTGTGCCTGTCCGGCAGTTTGTTGTGACTGGACCTGAAAATCCAAAGTCAGGGCCAGAGCCGGGGCGGCAATCAAAGATAGGACAATTGTCGCCAGGATGAATTTGAGGTAGGGAGCGTGGCGGCTGAACATGCGGAATTTCCTTGGGCATTCCGTTCAATGAAACCGGAATGCCAGGTTTTACCGATCGGTTAACGGATTTCCCTCTTTTTACCTGACTTCCCGCGAGAAAATGAAGGAATTGTTACGCACCGAGTTATTGAAACCTTTGGCCTCAACCCGCGGGCCATCAAAAATCACCCCAATTACGAAAACTTCAGAAATTGGGGCACTGTAGCGACCTGATTTCCGTCCGAACCATTGATCATGAAAAAGCCCCTGAAAGAACGTTTGAAGAAATGGGCGCGCCGCGTCGCGGTTGGCGTCCCGGTGCTGATTGTTTTGCTGCTGGTCGGGTTTTACTGGCGCTACGGCGGGACGGGGAAACCGTTTCCGAACATGGCGACCGCGCCGCTGCTGCCCGATTCCGCGCTCGAAGTCGTCGCCCAACTCAACGAACCGCCCGGCAACCTCGCCGTCAGCGCCGACGGACGCATTTTCTTTACTTACCACGCCGAGGGACGCCCCGCCGTCAAGGTTCTCGAACTCGTCAACGGCAAGCCCGTCCCCTATCCCAATCTTGAATTTCAAAGCGAACGCCCGAACGGCGCGCCGTACTTCGACCAGATTTTCAACGTCCGGGTTGATCGCCAGAACCGCCTCTGGACGCTCGACCACGGCTTCCACGGTCTGCGTCAACCGCGTTTGCTCGCGTTCGATCTTGCGACCAACACGGTCGTCCATCAGTGGGATGTCCCGGCGACACTGGCGGGCGTCGGGTCCTACATTCAGGACATGCAGATCGATTCGAAGGGCGAAAAAATCTACATCGCGGACATCGGCGTCCTCGCGAAGAAACCGGCGATCATCATTTACGACGTGAAGACGAAAACCGGGCGGCGCGTACTGGAACGCCATGTTTCGGTGACGGAAGAACCCTACGAAATCAACGCGCAGGGAAGACGGATGTACCCGTTGGGCGGACTGTTCTGGATGCACCCGGCGCTCGATCCGATTGCGCTCGACAAGCGCGACGAGTGGCTTTACTTCGGACCGATGGCTGGCGGTACGCTCTATCGCGCGAAAACCGCCGACCTCAACAATCCGGCGCTCTCGGCGGACGAACTCGGCAAGCGCGTCGAGGTCTACGCGAAGAAATCGCAGTGCGACGGCCTCACGATGGACACCGACGACAACATCTATGTCACGTCGATTGAAGACGGCGCGATCAACGTCATCGGTACCGACCGCGTGCAGAAAACGCTGGTGAAAAACCCGAAGATGCGCTGGCCCGACGGGATGAGCTTCGGTCCCGACGGGTACGTTTACATCGCCGACAGCGACATTCCCGACGTGATGATGAAGTCGAAGGGCCACATCGCGGCCTCGGGACCGTTTTATCTGTTCCGCTTCAAATCGGGCAAAACCGGCGTGCCGGGGCAGTAGGAGAAGGGATGAGGGATGAAGGATGAGGGCTGAAATCGGGCAATTTCAGAAAACCGGCTGGCGACGGCATGCGGCGCTGGGTTGCGTCTTTGTTTTGCTGGCGTTTCTTGCCGGACCGGACCGGCGTCCGGTGATGGTGGGCCGCGAATTGCCCGTTCCGATCTTTTCTCCTCACCTGGATGAGCCAAAAACTTCTCCAGAAGCGGATGAACGACCCCGGTCGATTGTTCTGGGAACACCGACCGTCATTCAGGAATCGCCCGTTCACATCGCGGCCTACATCAACAACGACGAATGGCGATTGACAGGCGGACACTTCAATCTCGATGCCTTTTTGAAAAACCTGGGTATCGACGACCCGTTCCAGATCGTCGCTTCCGACAGTCTCACCGCGACTGCTCAAAATCGCGACCTTGACGGGAAGCCGGGCAGTGAAACGATTCTGACCGTCACCCAGAATCAGGCGAATCGGTTGTTCCTGGTTTTTCGGCCTTTGCGAAAAGGGTGGAAGTTTCTTGGCTGCATTCCCTCATCTCAGTTTTACAGTCCGGCGGGATTCCGGATTCGCCATATTGCGGGGAAAACCGTCTTTTCGACGCAAGACCTCGGCGGAAGAGGGAGTGGGTATTTCTGCCAGTTTGAAAACTGGTTCGTGCTCGCCGCCGACCGTATCCATCTCGCGTTTCGTTACCTCGAAAGCGGACATCAAAGTTTTTACAGTCACAAAACCTGCCCCGGAGCGATGTGGGAGATGGAAACCAGTCCGGGAACGGCGGACCAAAACCAGATGCGGCTCGATGTTTCCTTCGTGTTGTCCGCCACGTCGGAAGAAAAAGATCACCATCGTCCGCTTCGCCTTTCGCGTCGGTTCTTCTATTACTGGGACGAATCGCTTCATCGCTTTGAACTTGATGAACCAGGGTCGGGCGCAACCTGCGACGACTTCAACCGCGGATGCAATTTCGCCGAAGAGTCAGCCGTCTGGGATTCCGGCGCGTTCCTGCGCGTGTTCGACCAGTCGCTGAAAATCATTGCCAACGGACGCGATCAAAAAGCTAGAACCGACCTCCGCAACTTTCTCTCCGCCCCGTTATTCGACAATCACGAAAGAGCAGCATTGTTTGAACTGCTCGACCGAAAACGATAGCCGATGCTTCCGCGGGGTTGTCCGTCAAACATCCACCAGCTTTGAAAAGGACGAGCGATGAAGAAGGAAACGTTCCTGAAAACCGGCTGGCGGCGGCACGCGGCGACGGGCTGCCTGGTCGTCCTGCTGGCGTTTCTTGCCGGACCGGACCGGCGTCCGGTCGTTGTGTTGACTGAAATGCCTGCGTCGGTCGTTTTCCCCGCGCCGGTTGCGCCGGAAGAAACCTCGGTGAAACCTCCGCAAGCCGAAATCGACGAAGAAAGTCACGCGGTCTGGGGAACGCCGAAAATCATTTCCGAATCGCCGTTTCAAATTGCCGCCCAAATCAATCGCAGAAAACGAGAAGACGGGCCGGAATACGATTTTTCCGCGCTCTGGGACCGGCTCGGCTTTTCCCGGAAGGAAAAGAACGGGCTGGCCGAGCCACCCGCGTTCCTTCGCGAAGGTGCTCACCCCAGGGCTGAGGTCGAAAACCGCGATCTCGACGGCAAACCCGGTCTGGAAACGGTGCTGACCGTGACGAATACCAACTTTGATGGACACCGCCTGTTCATCATTTTTCGTCACTCGGGCGCGAAATGGCATTTTCTTGGCGCGCTGGAGACCTTCTTCCGTTGGAAAGCGCCCAAGTGGCGGGCAAAATCATTTGCCGGAAGGACGTTTTTTACCTTCGATGAAGAGTCGTGTTACGGGTCGGCTTACGGCTGCAGATACGAATCTTGGTTCGAAATCAGCGGCGACCGGATTCACCCTGCCTTTTATTTTCAGAACAGCGGCTATAGTGGAGGTATGAGATCGGCACTGGATCAGGATACCGTGCCGCGAACGGTTGATCGAAACCGGCTGAGACTTGACGTTTCCTACTCGCTCCCCGACGGAACTCGCGCCAAAGATGCAAAACGCGCGCCGCTCCGTATAACGCGCGAATTCTTTTTCAACTGGAACGAACAGCGTCACCAGTTCGAATTCGACGCGGCAACATCCGGGCTGACCGAAGCCGAATTCAAGGCTGCCTGCGACACCAGCGAACAAGCGTGGGACCAAACGGCGTTTTTCAAAACATTCGAAAAACAGCTTCGCGACGCCGCGCTGCGGGGCAACCCCGCGACCAAAAAGGATTTGCGGTTTTTCCTCGAAGAATGGGGCGACGCTTCCACCAACGCGCCCCTGCTGGAATTGCTCGACCGACAACCGTGACGGCGTGTTTGTACCCGGTTGCGGTCGGTCAAAATTGAAGGCATGCTCCGGGCCAAGCATTTTCTTTCCGGAGTGGTTTGCATGACGCTGTCTGCGCGACAGACCTATTTGAGCATCGACGAATATCTTTCGTGGGAAGTCATGGCGGCGGTCCGGCATGAGTATGTCGCGGGCCGCGTCTTTCCGCTGGCGAGCGCTTCCGAAGGCCACAAAATCATCGCCGGAAACCTGTTCGCGCGCATTCACGGACACCTTCGAGGCACGGGCTGCCGGGTTTTTCAGTCCAATATGAAACTTCGGCTCGACGCCGAGGAATGCGTCTACTACCCGGACCTCATGGCGACCAGTGAACCGGTCGAAGCAAAAAGTGTGTACAAAACCGCGCCCTGTCTGGTCATCGAGGTGATGTCGCCGGGCACACGGCGTACCGATCTCGGCGAAAAACGGCTCGCCTACCGCAAAATCGAATCGTTGCGGGAATACGCCGTGGTGCATCAGGACCGGCGGCTGATCGACCTTTACCGGCGCGACGGAACGGGGAAGTGGCAGGCATTCACCATCGGTACGGAACAGAAGCTGATTCTGAACTCGCTCCCGAACGGTCCGCTCGACTTCACGCCCGACGACATTTACCAGGACGTTCCCGAACTCGCCGGGTAACAACTTCTCTCAAACGGCAGCCCGCGCGTCGGCAAGGGCTTTCCTTTCAACCGTTTCCTCACCGCCGTAACCCGGCACCAATGAATGAAAAAGGGAAAAAAGGCCCGCTTTCGGAAAAAGCGTCAACCGGCGTATTTATCCAAAGCCCAAAAGGCATTACGGAAAGCCTTCGACGACTTTTTGCGTCGCCCCACGAACGATACCGAGTACGACCTGGTGCTTTGGCTCGGCAGCCTTCTATCAGGTCACTTGGAAGCTGATTCGGTCGGGCGTGCGCTGGGAGCAATCATCGACTTTCTTGAAAGGTTCGGGAACGTCAAACGTCGCGGAAATCGCCTGTTCCTGACGGGCCATGTCATCTTGCTGAAAGCGCCCAAGCAGGGGCCATATTCCTGTCCCCCGTTTCAGGCACGCATTTCCGTTGACCGCCGGGGCTGTCTTTCCTACGAAATCCGGATGTGCTTTCACGGCGTCGCCTGGCGGGTAACGCCGCGCGGTATCCGGCGAACCGGCGCGACGCCCGGCAGACGCGGAATGCCCGATCTGGCCGCCTTTCGCGAGATTCTTTTCTCAAACCCGGATGAAGTTTCGCTGTTTTCGAAGTTTGACCCGGTTCGGGTGCGCGGGTGGCGGCCACGACCGACGACGGAAACGGACTGGGTTCAATATCGACGGTCCGAAGCAGCGGCCTGTGTTGGACATTTCGGCGAACCGGGGTTGAAAACGCTGACCGAGGCGCTCGATTCCGACCGCCCGGAGGTCACCGCCGCCGCGCTCGACGCCTGCGCGAGCCTCGGAAAAACGGCGCAACCCCTGTGGCCGCGCGTGTTTGAACACTTTTCAATGGCGCAAACACTCGAATTTCGGTGGCGCGTCGCGCTCGTCGTCCATACGATGACGAAAACCGAATCCGATGTTCCCGAAATCGTCGTCCGGTTCGCCCATGAACTGTGGGACATTCTCGAACGACAAAACCGGAAGACCGAATCGCCGATAGATCTCAGTGATGAGCGCCGAACCGTGGAACTTCTGGCGCGGGTCGCGCTTTTCGACGCCGATTTTCGAAAACGGGTACTGACCGCCGACCGCGGCTGGTTTGTACTATTCGTCCTTGAAGCCATTGGTCGCGAACTGCTTATAAAATTCGATGCCGAAACCGAAACACGCCGAACCTTCACACATTGACGCCATCGAACGCGCGCGCCGCGTCCTCGACGCCGAAGCCGCCGCCATCGCGCGGATGAGCGAACGGCTTGATGGCCGATTTACTGAAGCCGTCGAACTGATGATGACGGCCGGTCACGTCGTCACGCTCGGCGTCGGCAAGAGCGGCATCGTTGCCCGGAAAGTGTCCGCGACGATGGCGAGTACCGGCACGCCGTCGTTTTTTCTCCATCCGGCGGAAGCGGCGCACGGCGACTTCGGACGGCTCACCCGCGGCGATCTGATTCTGGCGTTTTCCTACAGCGGGGAAACCGAGGAAGTGCTGCGTTTGCTTCCACTTATCGAACAATCCGATTTCCCGCTCATTTCCATCGTCGGACGGATGAACTCGACGCTCGCGAAGGCAAGCCGGGTCGCGCTCGACGCGGGCGTGGACGCCGAAGCCTGTCCGCTCGGCCTTGCCCCGACGACTTCGACCACGGCGGCGATGGCGCTCGGCGACGCGCTTTCGATGGCTTTACTTGAACTTCGAGGATTTCGCGCTGAGGATTTCGCCTTTCTGCACCCGGCGGGGCGGCTCGGACGCGACCTTTTGCGCGTCGCCGACGTGATGCACGCGGGCCGCGACCTGCCGCGCGTTTCAACCGCGACGGCGATGCTCGACGTGATTCATGAAATTTCGCGAAAGGGATTCGGCATCACGACCGTCACCGACGACGACGCCAAGCTGCTCGGCGTCATTTCCGACGGCGATTTCCGCCGCCTGATGGAACGCCATCCCGAAACGGCGCTCGCGATGACGGCAGGCGACGTGATCGGCGAGCCGCACCCGCGCAATCCGCGCCCGCGTACCGTCACGGCGGGCGAACTCGCCACCCACGCGCTGCACTTGATGGAACGCTACCGCATCACCGCGCTCGTCGTCGTGGACGGCGAGAACCGGGTCGAGGGGGTCGTCCATCTTCATGATCTGTGGAAGGCGCTGTTTCCCAATCAGCCGCTTGAAGAGGATTGAACCATGCGTCGAGTCGTCGCGATTGTCGTGTTGCTGCTCGGGCTGACGGCCTGTTCGCCGAATTATCCGCCGGACTACGTCGAGTTTTTGAAACTGTCGAAAGCGGAACAGGCGGCCAGATTTCAAAAGCTTTCATTCGACGAGCAGATCGACCGGTTCAAACGCTGGCGGAATCATCCGTACTACTGCGAGCCTCAAATCGCCCGCTGGACCACCGCGCGGCAGTTTCAGGTTCTACCCGAACTGCTGGAAAAACTCGAAACAGCGAAAAAAGATGAGGATCGCCTGCTCTACATCGAACTTTTCGCCCAGTTTCACCGCTTTTCGACGGATTTGCGGCGGCATCCGGACCTGGTGAATAAAATCGAGCAGGTGGCCATCCGGATGCACGACCACGACGCCCGACCGCGCGCGATGGCCTTCATTGACGACATGCGCGAGACCGTTCCGAGTTACGCGCCGGATTTCGTCGTCCGGGAAGACCGGAGCGGCCCGCCGTTGCCACCGAAACCGCCCGAAGCGCGTTAAAAACTTCAAATTCACTCATTTCAAACCTTTCCGGAGATCGTGATGGCCCACGAACTTCCGCCGGGCGGCGGACTGACCGACATTCCGGGCATTCGCGTCGGACATTTCACCGATGCGCGGCGTCCGACGGGCTGCACGGCGATTCTTTTCGATGAACCGGCTTGCGCGGGCGTGGACGTACGCGGGGGCGCGCCGGGTACGCGGGAAACCGATCTGCTGTCGCCCGTGAATCTTGTGGATCGCATTCATGCCATTGTACTTGCGGGCGGAAGCGCGTTCGGACTCGACGCAGCGACCGGCGCGGTGCGCTTCCTGCGCGAACGCGGGGTCGGGTTCGATGTCGGCGTCGCGCGTGTGCCGATTGTCCCGTCGGCGATTCTCTTTGACCTGTTCGTGGGCGATCCGGCGATTTGTCCCGACGCCGACGCGGGGTACGCCGCCTGCGCGGCGGCGACCGACGGCCCCGTTGCCGAAGGTTCGGTCGGCGCGGGCGCGGGCGCGACGGTCGGGAAATTGTTCGGGTTTCAATTCGCGATGCGCGGGGGCGTCGGTTCGTTCTGTTTGAACCTACCCGATGGATTGAAAGTGGCGGCGCTCATTGCCGTCAACGCGGCGGGGGATGTTCGCGACCATAAAACGGGCGACATTCTCGCGGGCGCGCGCAAACCCGACGGTTCGGGCTTCGAGGACGTCGCCGACGCGCTCCGGACCGGGCGGCTGACGCGCTTTTTTCCACTGCCGACGGCGTCCAACACGACCATCGGGGTGGTGGCGACCAACGGATACTTCAACAAAACCGAACTCACCAAAATCGCGCAGATGGCGCACGACGGACTCGCCCGGACGATTTCGCCGATTCATACGCCGTTTGATGGGGATACGCTGTTCGCCGTATCGGTCCCGGCGGGTGAAAAACCTTTTACAACCGAGGTGGGCCGGGTCGGCGCGCTCGCGGCCGAGGCCGTCGCGGAAGCCGTGGCGCGGGGTGTTCGGGCGGCGGCGGGATTGCCGATTGGAATTTGAAACAGGTCGTCACCACCTGCCGAGCCGGAATTCCCGCCCAATTCACAATTTTTCAACCGTTTCCACGGAACCGACCAATTCACCAACGACCTACCAAGCCCCGGATGGGGCGACGTTACGATAGCCGAGGGCAAGCGCAGCGAAGCCCTCGGAAACGTGGCGTCACCTCCCGCCGAGCCGCGTCAGCGGTGAGGCGCCCTACTCCGATAAAAACCGTTCGTCAAAGGCGACTTCGTACCGACGGAGGAGCAACCGGTATTCATCGCTGAAGGACCGATTCTGGTGATGCTTTCGCTGGTCACGAATGTAACGGCGGAGTGCCGCCACCCCGGATTGTCCGATGGAAAATCCACCGTAACCGTCCTGCCAGGAAAACTCCTGAAACGCCGGGCCACGGGTTTTGAGCCAATGTGAAGAATAGGTCTTGAGGTCACGGACGATATCGCTCAACGCCTTCGTTCTGGAATGTGAAATCAGGAGGTGAACGTGATCGTTCGTCCCGCCGACCGCGAGGCAGGGTGTCCCACGTTCCGCGCAGAGCGCCGAGAAATAGGCAAAAAGTTCCGGTTCGATTTCCGGTGTGATGAAGGGTCGCCGGAGTTTGGTTGAAAAAACGATGTGAACCAACAGGTTCGTGAGGGTTTGCGGCATGTCATTTCACCTTTTCCACCGCGTGCGCGGTTTGGATTCGGAAACGGCAACAACCCCGGAAACCATTGATTCAACAATGTTTCCGGTTCAGTTTTATTTCCGGTAAAGGTGAAAACAATTTTCGTGCCACAGTTCCGCCGCGTGCGCGGCTTCACGTTTGAGGCTCACGGCTTCCGTGGGCTTCGCTCCGCTCGCCCACGGCTATCGTAGCGCCGCCCCGATGGGGCGTTCGGCGGTCGTCCGCAAACTTGAAATGACTCGCGAATAGTCATTTCAAAACCCACTCCGGTTTGTATCGTCTTCGGAGTCGCGATTGTAGAACTGCCGATTTGAGTTTGAAACAACGCCTTTTTCGAATACCGAATTTTAGAAAGGGGGTTGTCAGCGGTCTTTTTCGTCGGAATGGAAAGGAAACACCCACCACAGCAGCCCGAGCGCGGCGTCGGCGAGGCGTTCGAACCAGTTGGCGAGAATGGTGATTTTTCGTTCCAGGAGAAAAGCGTTCACGAAGGCCAGAACGATCACCAGAACCACCAAAATGACGGCGGTGATGACCTGTCCCACCAACTCTTCGGAATCGTGAAAACCTCCGACCACCCGGCTGATCATCCAGAAAATTCCCAGAAGCAATCCGACGACGATGAGGCTGTCCAGAAACGTATGTCGGATTTCAGGTTTACGGGAGGAAGGGAAAGGTTTCGGCTTTCGGCGTTTTTTCATCGAACACCGCCCGGAGAGAACAGGCCGTCAGGGAATCATCTACCAGTGTTTGAGAGCACTGTCGATAATCTCAAATGCAACGCTGGAAAGACGCCGGAGCAGGCTTTCATGTTTTCTCAGAATGAAAACGGAAAGAAGTCCGTCGGCCAATAAGAAAAGCCCTCCGAGGACGGCGGCGATGCACAAAATCAGGATATGCTCATGCATCCGCTCGATGTACGCCCACCGACCGTACGGGATGGCCTCGTTGATCAGCCATGCGCCGCCAACGATGAGGAAGATGAAAATTCCCGTTTCGAGAATCAGCGGGAGCATCGATCCCGAGGTTTTCGAAAGTTCGAGACTGGAAGGTTCGCGTTTTTTCATCGAACACCGCCCGGAGAAAGCATTCCGTCAGGTATGCCTTCCCGAACGTTCGAAATCCGGCGCAGGTTTCGCAAAATGCCCACGGCGAGCGTCGTGTTCGCGATGGTCATCGTGCCTTCGGCGATGCCGTGCAGCCAGTCCACCTGGGTGACGGAAGTGACGAAAAAGTACTTCCGCGCGACGATGGTCAGCGAAATCGTGGTGATGATGAAGAAGATGATGAGCGCATAGCCGGTGATGGCGACCGGGTTGAAGGCGTCCTTGTCCCAGCGGCGGTTGACGATCAGGAAAATGATGAAGGCGAGATAGGCCATTCCGGCGCCCTGAATCATCATTCCGGTCGCCCCGCCGTAGCTCGTGGTCATTCTCAAATAGGAAAAATAGACGATGGCCGCGACGCCGAGGCCCGCGACGGTCGTCGAGAAGCGCGGAAACCGCGCGCGCCATTCCCGGAGCGACACCGCCGTCAGACAGAGCGACACGCTGCCGACCGAAGTGAGAAATTCCTGCATCCGGGGCAGGAGCGGCAGGTTCGGGGTGTCGTTGTTGAAGTGCCACGCGAGGACGCACATGCCCGCGCCCCAGTGCGGAAGCATCGCGAGCGACATCCGGCGCAGGTCGGGACGGGCCATTTTCCCGGCGTAGTTCCATAAAAGAATGATCGCCAGCGTCCACTCGGAGACGCTTGCGATGTGAATCGCCCAAACCCACGGTGACAGAAGGCTCATAATGGTCACATCCGGAAAAACGCGGAAACTTCTTTCGGCGTGAAGTACAGTTTGAGTAGCCTTTCGAACACTCGGCGAAGACGCCACTTCCAATTTCGTTTCGGAATCCGATGCGGTCAAATTTCCTTCTGTTCCGCCGGGCAGGAAAAATGCTCCGGCTTACCCTTCCGACCACGTTTCAGTTCGTCCGTGACCGGAAACGCTATGTGTTTTTCGGTCCGGCGCGCGACGTGCCGGACGCGGAACACCTGCGTCGGGCGCAGAAGGTCAAGCACAACATCGAATCGCTCGGAACGGCCTTCATCAAGCTCGGCCAGTTGGTCAGCACCCGCGCGGACCTCGTTCCGCAGGTTTACATCGACGAAATTTCAAAACTTCAGGACGGCATTCGTCCGCTGCCGGGCAAGCAGGCGCGGCGCGCGCTCGAAAAAATCTACGGGACGAAACTGGAGAACGTTTTCGACAAGTTTGATGAGAACGCCATCGCGGCGGCGTCGCTGGCGCAGGTTCACTACGCGGTGTGGAAAGGGAAGGACGTGGCGGTGAAGTTCGTCCGGCCCGACATTCCGGCGCAGATGGCGGTGGATTTGAAAATCGCCGGGTTCGTCATCCGTCAGTTGAACGAGCGGTTCGACAATTCCCTCACGAACATGCTTTCGACGGCCATTTCCGAAGGCGCGAAAGGGATGGAGCTGGAACTCGATCTGACGAACGAAATGAAAAATCTCACGATGATGCACCGGCTGCTGTCGCGCCGGGGCGACGTGACGGTGCCGCAGTTGTACCCCGAGGCGTCGCGTCCGAAAGCCATCGTGATGGAGTATTGCCCCGGCGTCAAAGTCAATGAAACCGACCGTTTACGCGCCGCCGGGTTCGATTTTCAGAACCTCATCGACCGGCTCGTGACGCTCTACGCCGAGATGATTTTCATCGAGGGCGTCTATCACGCCGACCCGCATCCGGGGAACATTCTGGTCGGCGACGGCGCGCAGCTGATTCTGCTCGACTACGGCATGGTCTGCCGGCTGTCGTCCGAAACGCGGGACGTGATTCTCAACTCGGTCGTGGCCGGTCTGCGCGGCGACCGGGAAACGCTGGTGGACGGCCTCTTTTCCACCGGCATCGTCACGCCGGGGACGAGCCGCGAGCGCATTCATCAATTCATAGATGAAATCGTCGAGCTGCACCGGGGCGGACTCGACACCCAGAGTCGCCTGCTCGGCGTCGGCCTCGCCATCGAGCGCACCGCCCGCGACCTCGGCCTCAACCTGCCGGGCGAACTCGTTTACGTTTTCCGCAGTCTGTCGCTGCTTGAAGGGATGGCGGCGAAACTCGAACCGGGCTGGAATCTGCTCGAACACGGCATCGAGCCGATGAAGGAAGCGCTCGCGCCGCACTACATCAAGAACAAACTCAAACAGGACGGCCTGCTCGGCACCGCAATGAACGAACTCAAGCGGTTCTTCGGCCACCGGACGGTAAAACGGTTTACCTGAAAAGGTGTCGGGTATCGGGCTTCAGGAACCGCAGCCTGACCGTAAGGGAGGGCTGTCCGCTGGAAAATTTACCCGTTTTCCCGATTCGCCAGTTTTTGGCGGCGACGGCAGGACGATTTTCGGCCCGACATGGCCAGGACCACGGCCATCCCGATGAAAACGAGAAATTGCGGGTCGAGGACCGTCTTCGCGAATCGTTCAACCCATTCCGGGGGGAACATTTCCCGAATCAGGCCGAATCCCTGAACCATCCCGTACATCAAAATGGCGATTCCGAAGGCCAACGCCGGGCCGGATCGCCGATTTGAAGGCCGCGGTGGTGGCACCTGAATTACTTCCTCCTGAACGACTTGCGGATATTCCGGCAGTCTCGACGGCGTGACCGTCGCGCAACGCGCGCAGTGTCCGGTTTCCGGGTTGAACAGATCGACCTGATGGCAGATTTCGCACCGGACGGCCGGTTTTTCCTGACGAACCAGAAACTTCGGCTCGGCATCGGTTAACGTCGAGTTTTTTCGCTCCGTCGTTTTTTCACGCATCGGGTTCACGCTCCATCTGCCGTCGAGGACGGAATTTCCGGACACATCCATATTATAAGGATCGCGCGCGCGTACGATGAATGAATCTCCAAAGTTTCCGGATTCGAAAAAATTGTTCCGACCGGTGAAACTCGTACGGGGCGGCGAGCGTTGAACGGGTGGCGTTTCCGCCGCATACTCACCCAATCCGAATATCTTCAAAGGATTTTCCGCGCATGACGAAGTTCCTTCGCTCGTTTTCCGCCCGCCGACGGCTGGCGGTCGCGTTTCTCATCGTCCCGCTGCTGCTGACGTCGGTCGGTTTCGCCGGGACCGGTCCGCTGCCGCTGCCGGCCAACGTGGACGACATTCAGCCTTCCGAACTCAAACGCCATCTTACGTTTCTGGCTTCCCAGGAATTGGGCGGCCGCTACACGCTGAGTTCCGGCAACCGCATCGCCGCGCGCTATCTCGCGTCGCAGCTTGAATCCTATGGCTACCGGGGCGCGGCCAAGGACGGCAGTTTTTTCCAGAAAGTGCCGTTTATCACCCGGACTGCCGACGAAAATCCCGCGACGGTGACGCTTGGCGAGCAGACGTTCAAATACGGCGACGATTTCATTGGCGCGCCGCCGGTCGGATTGCCGTCCGAGTTTGAAACCAAGGCCGAACTGGTGTTTGTCGGTTTCGGCGTTTCGCTGCCGGAAATCGACAGCTACAAAGGCGTGGATGTCCGGGGAAAAATCGCGGTGTGTCTTCCGGCCGGTTACTGGCCGAAGGAAGTCGGCGAAAAGAAGCCGACCGGGGATCTTCGCCGGGAAGCCGCGACGAAAGCCGGCGCGGCGGCGGTGATCGTTCTTCCGGATGAAAACGCCGTCCGCGGGTGGGATCAGTTCCGGGCGATGGCCAGTCGGCGCGGACCACGCACCGGCGGCAAACGGCCCGAGGGCGCGGCGGCCCCGCTTCCCGCGTTTCTGGCCGGACCGACCCTCGCGACGCGGATTCTTCAGGGATTCAATCTGAAACTGGAAGACGTTCTGGCAAAGGGGAAGGAAGGGATCGCCCTGGAAGCAAAAGGCGGTGAACTCTGCGGCATTCGCTCGACGGTGAAGGAAGCAGTTGAGTACGGCCAGAACGTCGTCGGAATCCTCGAAGGCTCGGATCCCATTCTGAAAAAAGAATTTATCGTCCTGAGCGCGCACTACGACCACCTGAAAGCGGAAGGGGATAAAATTTATCCCGGCGCGGATGATGACGGTTCGGGGACTTCCACGGTTCTCGAAATGGCGCGGGCGTTTTCGAAAAGCAAGCCCCGGCGGTCGATTCTCGTGCTGTTCAATACGGGTGAGGAACTCGGTCTGGTCGGATCAGGCTTTTTCACCGACCAGGAACCGCTTGTACCGCTGGAATCCATCGTGACGGATTTCAACATCGACATGGTCGGCCGGTCACGGGCGGCCAACGACACCTCCCCCGAAAATGCCAAGCTGACCGACCGGGACGGCGTGTTCGTCATTGGCGCCGACAAACACAGCACCGAACTGATGGAGTTGAACGAACAGACCAACAAGGATGTATCGAAACTGAATCTCGACTACACCTACAACGACGAAAACAATCCGACCCGGCTGTTTTACCGGAGCGACCACTGGAATTTCGCCAAGAAGGGAATTCCGATCATCTTTTATTTCACCGGTTTGCATGTGGACTACCACCGGCCGACCGACACGGTGGACAAGATCGACTTCGAGAAAATGGCCCGCATCGGACGGTTCGTTTACGCGACGGCGTGGCGCGTGGCCAACCGCGACCAGCGGCTGAAGATTGATCGGTGGAAGAAACAGTAGTTAGCAGATAGTAGTTAGTAGTTAGTAGTTAGTAAAAAGCCTTTTGGAAGAACTATTTAACGAAGATTCCCATTTGTCTTTTGCTAACTGCTAACTGCTAACCACTAGCCGCTAACAACTAAAAAAAGAGGCGTCCGCAACCAGTGCGAACGCCTTTTTCATTTCCACACGTCCAACCAAAGTTCCCCACGAGTGAGGAAAGTCGTTTAGTCGAGCGAGATCGCCGACTTGGAACCCTTCATTTCGATGCGGGCGATGGTGCGCACGCCGTCCTTGGTCGCGAAGACCACGATGTCGGAGGAGGCGGGCTTTGCGAGTTCGACGATTTTGTAGGGCGTCCGGGCAACTTCCTTCTTGCCTTCGGTGACGACCAGTTCGCCGCCTTCGGCGTCGTTGAATTCGACTGTGTAGTTACCGGCCTTCAGGTTCTGCCCCTGCACCTGGCAGTCGCGCGGGATCATCATTTCGCGCTTGACCTTCTTGGCCGCCAGCACCGGAACCACCATCAACGCCGTAAAAAGAACTCCAAGAATCAGCTTCTTCATCGTCCAACCCTCCTGTCGGCATCGCCGAGGAAAAAATTCGTCTCAAGGAAGAAATTCGAACTTTTTTCGAATCCGAACTTCTATTCAGTTTCGATATACGCAAAATATGAACTCAGGTTCAGTTTGTCAAATCAAAAATCCGAAGATTCCGGAAAAGTTTTCCGGTTCGGGTTCGAGCAGGCAACCCGAAAGGGTGTGAAAAAGTTCTTGTAACACGGTCCGGCGGGTCTGCTACGATGCCCCACCCAATCGACAACCGGTAATTTCCGATGTGGTGCCTATGTCAACCTTTATGACCGACGGTGCGGCGGCGCAGCCTACCGGCATTCCGATGCCGAAACAGGAACGCAGCCGGAGAACGCGTGAAAAGATCATTGAAGCCGCGATTCAGCTTTTCGAGGAACGCGGATTCGAAAAAACGACCTCGAATGACATCGCCGCCGCCGCGGGGGTGAGCATCGGGTCGTTCTATGCCTATTTCACGGACAAGCGGAAACTGCTCCTGCTGATTTTCGAACAACTCGTCAGCGAACGGCTCGACGCCGTGTTCAGCAATTTTCCCGAGGAGGATCTGCTCGGCTGCAAGGGGCGCGAGTGCATCCGGGAATCGATTGAACGGGTGTTCAAGAACAAGGCGCTCACGCCGGGCCTCAACCGCATCCTTCATGAGATGGCGGAAAAAGACCCCGACATCAACGCCATCCGGAAGGATTTCATCCACCGGTCGGTGCATCACCTGGGTCTTTTACTCGAAAAGGCGAGGGAAGCGGGTCGCCTCCAGTCGGTCGAAGTTCCGGTCGCCGCCGCCATCATCATTCACTCGGTCGATGCCATCGCGATGCAGTGCGTCCTCATCGACCAACTCACCCCGGCCCAGTGGGGCCCGTACATCGACGGGGTGACGGATATGATTCTGGCGTTCGGGTTTCAGCCACCGTCTTCGGAACCGGCAATGTAACATTCCGGCAAAGTATCTTTTCTCAGGGCTTTATCCACTTTTTCCACAAGTTTTCCACAGGCCTTGTGGAAATTTTCCTCAGCTTGAAATTACTTGAGGAAATGGGTGAATCATACGGTTTTTGAAGCCTGTTCTTGGTTTCAATGAAAAACGGAGACGCTGTTCAAAGCGCCTCCGTTTTCATTTTCCACAAGTTTTCCACAAGTTTTCCACAGAACTGTTGCGGAAATATTCACAGGCCCCCGCGAGCCGTCCGCCGGTTACTGGCCCTTCGGCGCGGTGTAGCCGTTGCGCGACCGGGCGACGAGCTTGCGCTTTCCGTCGTCCACCCGGATGGTGATTTTCCGAAAAGTCCCGTCTTTTTTATCGTTTGTCGAGGTGAAGCCAATTGAGTACTGCGTCCGCAGGTCGGCGTTGATCTGGCGGGCAATGTCCACAATTTCGGCGTTCGACTGCGGGAAGAACGACCGGCCGCCGGTTTCGGTCGCAATCTGGTTGATCAGGCCGGTCGCCTTCGCCTTGGTGGATTTCTTGAAAATACCGCCCTCACTGTCGAGGTCATCGGTGATGCCGATGATGTAGACCTGCACGTCATATTCCTGCATCAGCTTCACGATCTGCTGGCGGCTGTAGTAGCTGTCGCGCTCGTCGCCGTCCGAGATGACGATGATCGCCTTGCGGCGGTTTTTGCCTTCCTTGTTGGCGTACTCGGCGGAAACCTGAACCGCGTCGATGAGCGCCGTCCCGCCGCTCCAGACGATGTTGTCCACCGCGTCGTCGATGTCGGCGGCGCGCGGCGTGAATTCCTCGGCCAGTTCCGGCTTGTTCTTGAAATCGACGAGGAAGAACTCGTCGCCGCGCTTGGCCGAGCGGGTGAGAATCTTGACCGCCTCGATGACTTCGTTGCGCCGCGAGCGCATCGAGCCGCTCGTGTCGATGACGAAACCGAGGCTGACCGGGGCCTCGTCGCGGCTGAAGTACTCGATTTTCTGCTCGACCTGATTTTCGTAAATCTTGAAAACGTCCTGTTTGAGGTCGGCGACGAACCGGTTGTTCTGGTCGAACACCGACACGTCCATCACGACGAGGTCGGTCCCGACACTGATGACCTCGTCCTTCTGCCCCCCGGACTGGCCGGAGGACGGGGCATCGGGACGGGGCGGCTTTTTCCCGGAACGGTCCTGGGCCGGAGCAATGGCTGCTCCGCCGGCCAGAAACGCGGCAAGGGTCAGAGTGGTCAGCGTCCGGAACGGAGATCGAAGGAAGGCGGTCGCCATGGGTGTCATGCCTCGCTGGGAAAAATTTTTCATGAAATCGTCGGCCGAAAGATTGTCGCAAAGGGGTCGCGGGTTGTCCACGGGGGGGTATGAACTTATACATTCGAAGCTGTGGATTTTTCTTGTCTGTCCCTGCCCGGTATGGTAGTCTGGCGGCCTGCCAAAAGCACGATTTCCTTCTGTAAGTCCTTTATCTATCGTACTTTAGAAACACACTCCAAGATTTCCACAACCTTCCCCGAATCCTGTGGAAAAGTTGTGGAAAAAGATATTTTCCGCTTTAGAATCAGTAATTCGACACGAACAAATGAGCCGCGGGTTCAAGGGGTCAGTTTTATGGATGCAGAGAAGTGGGCAGCCCTGATGCAGGAGATCGAGAAGCGCCTGAATCACGAAAGTTTCAATACCTGGTTCAAGCCGGTTACACTCCACTCCACGCAAGACGATACAATTTTTTTCGGCGTACCGACGGTCAGTTACAAAAACTGGATCTCGGAAAGCTACGGCGACATTCTGGAGGAATCGCTCGCGGCGGTCGGTCTCGACGGGCACCGGGTGGATTTCATCATCACCGGCGCGGAAGTCACCGATGAACATCCGTCGATCTCGCCCGAGCGCGCGGCGAGCTTTACCGGCGGCCCCGGCGGCCAGCTTTCGCTGTCGCTGACCGAGGCGGAAGACATGCCGGCGGCCCGGATCGTCGATCTCGAACCCCTCGAACTCCCGCTCAATCCGAAATACACGTTCGACACCTTCGTCGTCGGCTCGTGCAACCAGTTCGCCCACGCCGCGTCGCTCGCGGTGGCCGAAGCGCCGTCGCGCACCTACAACCCGCTGTTCGTCTACGGCGGGGTGGGACTGGGCAAAACCCACCTCATGCACGCCATCGGGCACGCCGTCCGCGGCCGCGACCGCCACACCCGGCTGGTCTACATTTCGTCCGAAAAGTTCATGAACGAACTCATCAACGCGATCCGGTACGACAAGGCGCAGGCCTTTCGCGAAAAGTACCGCGGAATCGACGTGCTGATGATCGACGACATTCAGTTCATCGCGGGCAAGGAGCGGACGCAGGAGGAGTTTTTCCACACCTTCAACGCGCTTTATGACGCCCAGAAGCAGATCATCATTTCGAGCGACTGCCCGCCGCGCGAAATTCCGACGCTTGAAGAACGCCTCCACTCGCGGTTCGAATGGGGCCTCATCGCCGACCTCCAGCCGCCCGACCTCGAAACCAAGGTCGCGATTCTGAAGCGCAAGGCCGACATCGAGAAGATTGATCTTAACGACAACGTGGCGCTTTTTATCGCGGGCAAGATCAAGTCGAACATCCGCGAACTTGAAGGCTCGCTCATCCGGCTGGTGGCCTACGCCTCGCTCAAGAAGCGCCCGATCGACATCGAACTCTGCAAGGAAGTCCTCAACATCGAGGAAGAGGAACGCGCCATCACCATCGAGATGATCCAGCGCGTGGTGGCCGATCACTACGGTCTTCGGCCGAACGACCTCAAGTCGAAAAACAATTCCCGCAATATCGCCGTGCCCCGCCAGGTGGCCATGTATCTGTGCAAGCAACTGACCTCCCACAGCCTTCCCGAGATCGGTCGGCACTTCGGAAACAAGCATCACACGACCGTCATGCACAGTTGCGAGAAGATCGCCGGGCTTTATGGCAGCCAGGGCGATTTCCACAGGCTCATCAATAATCTAATTAGTTCATTAAAGTAGATTTACACAGTTTTTCCACAGATCTGTGGAAAACTTCCTGTGGACCCGCTGTGGAACCTGTGGAACCGTTTCGGCCCTCCGTCGAAGGTTCCACAGGTTCCACAGCGGGCCAGTTTTTTTCCACAGCTTTTTTCACAGGATTTTCTCAGGCATAAAACTTTTGGAATCAACATTTTCCAAAAAATTTTCCACATTTCCACAGGCCCTATTACTACTACTGGAACCATGCATGAAAAATCGCTTTCATAATGGAAGTAGTAAAAGGGCCGTTTTCGTGAAAGTTGAGAAACCGGTTGAAGAAGCGTTTTTCAGCGGTTTCCAGCCGCCGTTGAGCGTCCGCCCGCGACCGGTCGGCGGATGTCGACCTCGACGTTCGGAAAGATCGTCCGGAAGGTTTCGATGGCCCGGTTGGCGCACCAGAGTTCCAGGTCGCAGGGGTTCGCCGTGAGCGGCGTCAGCGTGAGGCGCTTGCCGCGCAGGCGGACGTCGAGGTCGTCCACCACGCCCTGATGCCGCCGGTCGAAGGCATCGGCGAGCCGGAGCAGGGCGGTGAGTTTCAAAACCGCCGTCTGCTTCGCGGGCGAGAGCCGGACGAACTCCTCGTGCTTGCGCTTGGGCATCGACCCGCGGTGGTACCGGACGAGCGCCGCGATGACCGCGACCTCGTCGGTGTGGAAGCCGGGCAGCTCGGCGTGGCGGATGAGGTACAGCCCGTGCTTGTGGTGGCTGCCGTGGGAAATGTGGTACCCGATGTCGTGGAGCAGCGCGCCGTATTCGAGCCACTCCCGCTCGACCGCGCCCAGCCCGTGGAGCGCCCGGGTGCCGTCGAAGATTCGTCCGGCCAGCTTGGCGGTGTGGTGGGAATGGACCGCTTCGTACTCGTAGCGCCGCGCCACCGTCAGCACGCTCTGCATCCGGACGCTTTCGCCGCCCGCTTCCCGCGCGCGCGGCGCGAGCAGGTCGGGGGCGTGTTCCCGCAGGTAGTTCAGGATCATTCCCTCGCGCAGCGACCAGTCGCAGGTCGTCAGCTCGGCGATGTCGAGTTCCCGCATGATCGTTTCGAGCAGGAGGCCGCCCGCCACGATGATGTCGGCCCGGCGGCTGTCGAGGCCCGGGGCCTTGCGTCTTTCCTTGAGCGACATCCGCTGGAGCTGGCGGTTGAGTGGTTCCAAACCCTTCAGGGAGAGTTTTTCGCCGGAAATCGGAGCGGAGGTCGATTTTGGCTCCAAATCGCCTGAAAACGCCTGTAAAGCGGCGGCGAGGCCGAGGATGGACCCTGACGTTCCGATGACTCGGCGGAACTTTCCGGCGGCGCGGATTTCGCGCACGGTCCGGACGAGGCCGCTGCGGGCGTAGGTCGTGAGCGCCTCGACGTCGGATTTGGTCGGCGGATCGTTCTTCTTCAAAAACTGTTCGTGCAGGCGGACCGCGCCGAGTTTGACCGACGCGAGGTAGTCCGGCGTCTCGCCCCGGGTCAGGATGAACTCGGTGCTGCCGCCGCCGATGTCGATGATGAGCGCCCGCTCGCCGCCGAAATCGGTCACCTCGCTTACGGCGAGCGCGATGAGCCGCGCTTCCTCGACGCCGGGCAGGATTTCAATCTGGAGGCCCGTTTCGCGTTCGACCCGGCGCAGGAAGACGTCCCGATTCCACGCCTCGCGGACGGCGCTCGTGGCGGTCACGATGATCGGCGACGCGCCGAGCGCCTGGGCGAGCGCCGCGAAGCGTTTCAGCGTCGCGATGGCGGCGTCCGTCCGGGCCGGGGAAATGTGATGCGTGTGGAGCGTTCCGGCGGCGAGGCGAACCATTTCCTTTTCGCGCTCGACGATGCGGAAGCGTTGGCCGGGACGCGCCTCGGCGACGATCAGGTGAAGCGAGTTCGACCCGATGTCGATGGCGGCGACGCGGCGGGAGGCGGGAGCTTGATTTTTTCCGGACAAGGAAGCGGCCTCGGGACGGAAGATCCGTTCAAAATAAATGCTGATTGAAAAAGACTTACGGGGGAGGGGCCAAAGCCGCCGCGGGATTCCGTGAAGGCGTCTGGAACACCCTCGTCAAACACGCGAACGGCGCGGGAAACTCTACGCGATGACTTTCCGAAACGCCACTGTTCGACGGGCGTGAAATCGTTTTGCGGCGACCGATTTTCCAGGACCGCGGATTTGAAAACATTCGGCCCGAAATCGTCGTATCCGGAAACGTCGCCATCCAAATCAAAACCTTGGTTCCTTCGGTTTGACTTCGTTTCAGACGCGGCTCTACAATCGCTGGACTTTTTCATCGCTCTTTTTCTTCCCGCCCTCCGACCGCACATTCCAGGAGATCTTTTTTATGTCAGCTATCGAAAGCGGACGCTCATCCGGCTCTTTTAATCCCCATTCCACAACGAGTCGCGGCCGCATCGCGATTTTTATCGATGGAAACAATCTTTTTCATGCCGCCCGGTCGGTCGGGGTCGAAATCGATTACGCCAAATTGCTCAATGTTTTACGCGGCGAGGACATGCTGCTGCGGGCCTTTTTCTACACCGGGGTCGATCAGCAGGCCGAACGTCAGCAGGGGTTTCTGCTCTGGATGCGCCGCAATGGTTACCGGGTCGTCGAAAAGGAACTGAAAATGTTCCCCGACGGCACGAAGAAAGCCAATCTCGACGTTGAAATCGCGGTGGACATGCTGTCGCTGGCCGACAAGTACGACACGGCCATCCTCGTCAGCGGCGACGAAGACTTCGCCTACGCCGTGAACGCGATTGCCTACAAGGGCGTCCGCGTCGAGGTCGCCGGTTTCCGCAGCAATACTTCGCCCCGCCTCATCGACGTGGCCGACCGCTTCGTCGAACTCGACGCGCTCATCGCCGACATCTGCAAGGCCGACCGCGGCACCGGCAGCCTGCACGCCTCCGGAACGCACCGCCGCGAAAACGGCCATCAGGGCCTGCGCAGCAGCGGCGACTGGCACATGCACACCGAACGCGGCCTCGGCACCTCGAACCCATCCAATGAAGCCGTGACCGGCGTGACGGCTGACGGGCCTCCGCTGCCGGCCGATCCTTCCCCCATTTCCGACGTGGGCGCGCTGTAATTTCAGACGCGAATCCTTCGGCTTCCTCCAATTCGTCAATCAGGGCATCCGAAACGGAAACCGCCTTGCCGCGGTTGCACGCGCGTGATACTTAACGCGCGTTCAGCCACGACAATCTCCCATCGCCTTTCCCTTTTGCGTCAGTCCGCCTCCGCATTGCCGCACTCAATTTTCGTCCAATTTTTCCGTTCAACCCAAGGAGGATTCCTCGATGACGTTTCGACGATCCGCGCTTTCCGTCATTCTGACGGCCGTGTTCGCCGCGCTGGCGATTACCGCCGGTTGCTCCAGCAAGCCGCCGTCGCGTTTTGAAAAGGCGCAGCAGGAAAGCACCAAGCCGAAAGATCAACAGGCCCCGGCCAACCAGAACCCGACCGCCGGCGGCAATTTCAACAAATTTTTTCCGAAAGCCGATGCGGGCTATACCGTGACCTTCGCCCAGGAGAAGAAAGGCTTTTCGCAGGCGTCGCTGAAGAAGGACGGCAAGGAAGTCGCGCTGCTTTCCGTTTCCGACACGACGGCGAATCCGACCTCGCTCGACAAATACAAAACCTCGACGACCAAAATCGGCGGCCATCCGTCGGTTCAGTTCGGTCCGAACACCTCGGTCCTCGTCAACGGCCGTTATCAGGTGACGGTCGCGGCCAAGCCCGGCTTCGCCAAGCCCGACGCCGAGAAGTGGCTACAGAAATTTGACCTCGCGGGACTCGCGACCCTGAAGTAAACGCCTGAAATTTCAAGGAGACATTCCAATGAGCGATAAACCGATTTATGAAATTGTTGACGAACTTCCCGAAGGCGGGATGACCGTCATGCTGCTCAAGGCGCTCGACTTCGTGGTGCCGGGGCAGTGGCAGAACGTCGTCGGATTCGAAAATTCGATTCGCATTTACACCGGGACCGACGATGAAGCCTACATCCAGGCCGTCGGCGACCGCGTCGTGCATCTTTTCAACGACACCTCGAACGGCTACCAGCGCGCCCTCTGGCTCTACGGCGTGGCCAACAGCGCGGGCGGCATGCTCGGGACCGCCGCGATGGCCAACAAGATCGGCGAAAGCGTCTCGTTCCTCGGCTTTCTCGACAAGATCACGCCGAAGGCCGACACGGCGCAGTCCATCGACTTCACGCTGAAGACGGTCATCGAACTGCTCTGTTTCTGCCAGATCAACGGCATTCCCGGCGACAGCATCGGCGACTTCGTGGGCGCGCTCGGCGAGTACGGCGGGGACGCCCTCATGCGCATGGCCGCAATCGTCAGCGTGGATGGCCTGCTTCCGCTCGGTCCCGATTTTCTCAAAATGGGCGACGCGGCCGTCAGCCGTATCGCCGATTTCGAATCGAACCCCATTTTCGGAAAAATCGCGTCCTACATTCCGGGCGGCGACTCGGCGAGCAAGGTCGGTTTCATCGGCCAGGCGTTCGGCAGCGTCCGCGACTGGATGGACAACTTCGTGCAGTCGCGCGGCCTGACCCGTGAAGGCATCGTCGGCAGTGTCCGCAACTACATCGACATCACCGACGACAAGCTCGACTACGTCGGGGCGTTCCTCGACATGACCACGAACTACTACGAACACACCGGCGTCCAGACGCTCACGCGCCGGATGATCGAACGCGCGATGGGCGAAGTGTAGTCGCCAGCCGCCAGTGGTCAGCCGTCAGCGTTTCAAAAATGAACGGCCCGCCCTCCGGAATGGAGAGCGGGCCGTTCACTTTGAAGAAAATGCGGAATGCGGCGAATTCTATGTCGCCATTTTACAGGTCGAGCGTTTTTCTCAAATTCAGGCGTTTTTATTCCGCATTCGATATTCGATATTCCGCATTCTCTTTACCGCTGAGTGCGTTCGGCGGCCTTGACGCGGGCGAGCGCGCCTTCGAGATCGGCCTGAAGGCGGCCCACCTCGTTCGAGTTTTCCTTTTCGGCCTTCTGCACCGCGACTTCGGCTTCCTTGAGGGCCGCGCGGGCCGCGTCGAGGTCGATTTCGGTGGCGAGTTCGGCGCGCTCGGCGAGAACCGTCACGCGGTCCGAGGCGATTTCCACGAAGCCCTGGCTGACGAACGCCACAGTTTCCTTGCCCGCTGTTTTGTAGCTCAGAATGCCGCCGACGCTCATCTGCGACATCAGCGGGGCGTGGCCCGGCAGGACGCCGATTTCACCGTCGAGCGCGGGAAGGACCACTTCATCCGCCTCGGTTGAAAGCAGCGGACGTTCGGGGGTGACAATTTCGAGTGTGAGTGCCATAGAATGAATACAGGTGGATGAAGATGATTGATTTTCAATTGAAGATTTTTGATTGAAGATTTCAATAACCCCGATTTTCGCCGGGGCGGAAGTCTTCAATCGAAAATCTTCAATCAAAAATCAAAATAGCAGCCCGTTCTTTCCGGCATCAAGTACCGCGGGTTGTTTTTTTCCCGGCCCGGACGTCTCCGCGCCGCCATCGCACTTCTCTCAAAGGAAACGCCATGTCAGTCGAAATCACCGGTTCATATCTTGGAAAACTGAAAGTTCAACTCAACCACGGGCCGTCCGGCTCGGTCATCACCACCGCCGCGCCGGTGGACAACAACGGCGACGGCAGCTCGTTTTCGCCGACCGATCTCGTCGCTGCCGCGCTCGGGGCCTGCATGCTCACGATCATGGGCATCGTCGCCGAACGCGACGGAATCGACCTCACCACCGCCACCTTCCGGGTCGAAAAACACATGAGCGCGTCGCCGCGTCGCATCGGCTCGCTGCCCATCGTCTTCAATTTGCCCGCTTCGGCGACGCCTGAACAGCGAACCAAACTCGAACGCGCCGCCCTGACCTGCCCGGTTCATCACAGCCTCCATCCCGAAATCGAGGTCAAGGTCGAATTCAGATACGAATAAGTCTGGAGTCGCGAGTCTGGAGTCTGGAGTCAGGATGGGAAAGTCTTGGGAGTCCCGGGAGTCTTGAGAGTCTCGGGGGGCTTGGGCGTCGTGAATTTGAATTTTCGATTTCAGACTTTCTGAAACTGATGGATTTTTGAGCGCCATCCGGGGAAACGGAAAATAAAGAATGGAGGCCCTTTGATGATCATCGACCGCGCGTTCGCCGAACGCTTCGCCGAGGAATGGATCGCCGCGTGGAACAGCCACGACCTCGACCGCATCCTCGCCCATTACACCGACGACTTCGATTTCGCGTCGCCAATCATCGTTCAGCGCATGGGCGTTCCGAGCGGTCGGCTCAAGGGAAAGGCCGCCATCCGCGAGTACTGGTCAAACGGTCTCGCGTGGCGGCCCGATCTGTTTTTCGAACTGAAAGACGTCTTCGTCGGCGTCGGCAGCGTGGTTATCCACTATGCCGGTCTCGGACGCCGCGCGGCGGCGGAATCCTTTGAATTCAATGACGCCGGTCTGGTGTTCCGATCCGCCGCGCATTATGTGAGCTAAAACCAATGCGGAATGCGGAATATCGAATGCGGAATGGGATATGTCCGAGTTTGAAATGCTGAATGAAACGGCTGCAAACTCCATTCAGTATTCCGCATTCCGCATTTCTTCCCTGACTCCAGACTTAAGACTTCTTCTTTAACGTGAACTGATCCAGCCGCTCGATGAGCCAGCCCGAACCTGTGCGCCGCAGGTAGATGACGCCGCTTCCGGTCTGGACTTCCTTCGTCGCCGTGACGACTTCCACCCTCACGTCGAGAACCACGCGGGTTGAACTGAGGCGTTCCTGCCGCAGAATCTGCGTAGTCCAGTTGTCGGGCTTCGAAACGACGATGCCGAGCACGAACTTCGGCGTATCGGGACGGATGAAATAGGGCTCAAGCGCCGTCGCCGTGCCGGTCCGGACCGCCTGATCCATCTGGCCGATGAAGGTTTTAATGTCGGCGTCAATCGGCCCCGTCTTGCCCATTGCGGCTTCGGCGGCGACCATTCCGCGCCGGGCGAGGTCATCGAGTTCGACGCCCGCGTCAAAGTTCACCGCCCGACGGTAAGCCTCGAACGCCGCCGCTTCATTCTTTTTCGCCGCCGCCGCGTCGCCTTCGACAAGCGCCGCCACCGCCGCCGGATAGAGCGCGGTCGGCACGGATTTGTTTACCTTCCCGGCTTCCACGACCGCCGCGTCGAATTTGCCCTGCGCGGCGAGCGCCCGCGCGTAATAGGCCCGCGCCAGCGTGAAGTTCGGCATCTGCTCCAGCGCCGCCGCCAGCTTCGGCTCGGCCTCCGCGAACCGCGCCGTTTCGGGCTCACCGACTTTCAACCGTCGCTTTAGAATCTGGTCCGCTTCGGAAAAGAGTGAATAGGCCGATGTCCGCTCGGGACGCGAGTCGTTATCGAATTGCTTCGAGTTTTTGTCATAGCCGAACCGGACCTGCGGATAAAGCTTTTCGGGATCGAGTTCGACGCGGACGATGTTCGCCGTCGTCTTGAATTCGACCGTGCCGTAGCTTTTCGAAGGAACGGTCGCGGTCGCCGTCAGTGTTTCGCCCTTGTCGGTGACGGCGATCACCGGAATCACCCCGTCGCCCGTGCCGAAGTTCCGTAACGCGCAGGTCCAGCCCGTCCCGGCATCGTTTTTGAACGGCAGACCGATGACGAAATCGGGTTCGGAAAGATCGTCGAACCACTGCTTGAAAAAGGTCGCGAGCGTTTCGTCGGCGGGCGTTCCGACCACCGTTGCCCGGAGCGTTTCAAGCGCGGGCGCGTCACCGGCGGTTTCCGCCACCTTCTTCGCCGCCGCCAGCAATTTGTCGCGTCCGATACGCCGTTCGAGCAGACGGAAAACGATTGCGCCCTTGTTCAGCGTACTCGTTTCATAATCGCCGTCTTCCGGCGTCTGGAACGCGAGCGGCGCGTCAATGCCGCGTTCATAGCCGAGACTCGAATCGCGGACCGCCGCCATCCGCGCGTAGGCCAGCGTCCGGCGAATCCAGTATTCCCGTGCTGCATCCGAGTTGAACCGCGTTTCGAAATAGACCGCGCCCATCCAGCTCGGCAGCGCGTCGCCGACGACGCCAAGCCCCTTGCCGCGCAGTTTCATCGCGCCGCCGAGCCACGGGCGCGCCGCCCCGCGTACAAGGAACTCGATTGTGTCGGCGTCGAGCGTGTCGCGCCGAAACAATCCGTCGTCAATCAGTAATCCGCTTGAACCGATGAAGCGTACGCCGCGCACCGTGTCGTATTCCCGTCCGCGCAGTTCCGGGCTGCGCCGGTCGCCGATGATCTTGCGCGGTGTTGAAATCACCGTGTAGGTCGTTGTCGGCGTGCTTCCGAAAATGTTCGCGTAAAAGGTCAGCGCCTTTTCGGCTTCCTCGGCCACCCGCTCGGCCTGTTTGCCCGCGTTCAGACCCGCCTGCGTGACGACCGTGATCGTCACCGCCTTGCCGCCCGTCGGCGTGAACGTCCGCGTCACCGGCTTGTCGAACGAACTCGCCACGAGCCACGGGCGTCCCGCGAGCGTCTGCGTGAAGGTCGCCGCGCCGCCCGCGTCGGTCCGCGCGCCGTCCGACTGAATGTCGTTCGCGTCCGCGCCCGTCACCGTCAGCGTGTAGGGCGCGGTGTCGGCCCCGTGCGCCGTCTGCGTCGGGTGGACGAACGGCGTCCAGTTGGCTTCCGGCAATAAAACGCAGTCGCCCGGCGTAATCGCCGCGAAGTTGGTGCTTTCCTTGAAGGTCAGCGTGTATTGCATGGTCGCCGTGACCGTGCCGCCCGGCGGAATCGCGGCGAGCGAGGTCGCGCTGTACATCGCGTAGGTCTGCTGGTCGCTGCCCGGCTGCTTGCGTTCCTCGGTCGAGGCCGCCGTGCCGTTCACGGAAAAGGCGTTGAGCTTGGCCGCCTTGGTGAGCCGCAGCGTGAGGCTCGTCGCGGTGGCGTCCTTCGTGTAGTTGACCAGTTGTACTTTCGCCGTCACGTCCGCCGAAAAGGTTGTCGGCTTGAGCGTAACCGTAACGTCCGAACGGACGATGTCGAAGTCGGCGAATTTCGCCTGTTGCGCGCTGGCCGCGCCGCCGGTCATCAGAAAAAGGAGAAGACCGAGCGCGAACAGCAGGGAAGAGTGGTGAATGTTCTTTTTCATGGATGCGTAATGAATGCGGGAAAAGATGCCGGGATTGGCGGCGAGCGATTGAAGGCGCGCGAATCGCCGCGCATTATAGTGAACTTTACCTTCTTACAAAGGAGCGCCGGAGTCAGATGAACGGAACCTTTCGCATCGTTGCCGAACGCCGTGCGCTTCGGTGTGACGTCTGCCGCCAGACCGACGCCTTTGATCCCGCCACCGACCACTGCGGACGCTGCGGCGACCTCGCCCTGCTTTTGGCCCCTCCCGAACCCGTCGCACCCGCGCCGGTGATGCACGGCGACGGATGGCTGCGCCGCCGGCTCGAACGCCAGATCGTGTGGGTTTTCCCGGTGGCGCTGCTGTTGTTTCTGTCCGGAATCGTGGCGGCGGTTTCGCTGTTCGATCTCGGCGAGGTCTATCCTGAAATCTCGCTCATGTTCGCCATCATTTTCAGCTTTCTTTTTTTCACCGTACTCGCAATCAGCCTGCTCTCCGCCGCGCTGGCCACCGGACGCTTCATTCTGCTCCACCTGCCCGACGTGAACCGCTTTCTTCAGCGTCTGGGCGAATCGGTGGGAATCCCCGTGCGATAGAAAACAGGTGTGTGTATGGGAAGAACGTTTCACATCGCTGCCGAACGCGCGCCGGTTCGTTGCGAAGTCTGCCATCAGGCGGATTTCTTCAATCCCGGGACCGGTGACTGTGAACGATGCAGTGAAGTGGTCACGCTGATGCGGCTTCCACGAGTGTCTGTTCCGGTGAATGAACGGTTGTCGGGGCGGGAATGGACGGGGAAAATTATTCTTGGGTCGTTGTGTGTTCCGGGATTGCCCGTCTACTTCTTCCTTAATTTGTGGGCCATCCGTCAAATCGAGATGTTTCTCCCCCCTGAGCACGACGAGGATTCCTTGGCGCTCTTGCTGGTCTCCAAATTCCTTCTTTGCCTGATCGCCTTCCTCGGACTGTTTTTGTTCGCCTGGCTTGTTTCTCTTGTGAATCGAGGACCGCGTGACAATCCGGCTTCTGGAAAATGACCCAAAGAAAATGTTTCACATCGTTGCCGAACGCGCGCCGGTTCGCTGTGATGTCTGCCATCAGACGGATGAATTCGATGCTTTGAGCGGGAGATGCGGAAGGTGCGAGGAAATCGTCAGTTCGTTTTTGAATAGGGCGGCGATGGCTTCGCAACAGGCGCTACGAAGAAGTTGGAGGGTATCCTTTTACTATAACTTTGGTTTGGCGGTGGCCTGGCTCTCGCTCTTCTTTGTCGCGCTTTGGACGCATCTGAAAATACAGGTCTCTAACGTGGCCGTTGACCCTGATTCTCTCACCGATGAAATGCGCAACATAAATCTTCTTTCACTCTTTATTTTCAGAGCAATGTTCCTCCTCATCCCTCTGATCGAAGTATTTTTGGTGGCCCGCCTTGTACGGCTGTTTCACACGCGGCCACGGCAGGTTTGAAATTCAAAAATCAAAAATCCGAAGAATGTAGAACTTCCGAGATGACCGACCATACAACGAACGAACCCAATCTTGACTGGGCGACCGCCGAAGACGCCTACCACATCATCAACGGTCTGCTCGCCCACGTCGGCGCGGCCAACGACCTCATCGCGCTGTTCGCGAGCCTGCTCGGGGAAGCCGGAACGAAGGCGCTCGTCGAAACGCCGCAGTGGGCCGACTACATGGGCACGCGCCGTCTGATGGAACAGCTCAAGCCCGAACTCGACAAGTTTTCCGCGACGATGCAGGAACTCGCGAAGGACCGCCCCGACCGCGAAGAAGAAGAATGAACCGATGCCTTCTACGCACGGCTGTGTGTCTCGCGGGATTGCTGCTGTTCGCCGCCTTTGCGAACGCCGCGCCCGCGCGTCACGAATTCGCGCGCCTTTCGATGGAGCAGGGACTTTCACAAAGCACCGTGCAGGCGTTCGCGCAGGACGGCGACGGCTTCATCTGGGTCGGCACGCAGGACGGCCTGAACCGCTATGACGGTTCTTCCTTCACCGTTTTCCGGAATCTGCCCAGCGACACCGGAAGCCTGATTGCCAACGACGTGCGCGCCCTCTGCGCCGACCGCGACGGAAACCTCTGGATCGCGACCGTCGCCGGTCTCGACCGCTACGACCGGGCGCGGGGCGTTTTCGTTCACTACCGTCACGATCCGGCCAATCCGCGTTCGCTCACGAGCAATCGTACGCTGAGTCTTTTCGTTGATCGCGACGGCGCGGTGTGGGTCGGGACCAATCGCGGCGTGAACCGGTACGACCGTGCCACCGACGATTTCACCCGCTACCAGAACGATCCGGCCAATCCGAATTCCCTGCTCGAAGGCTCGGTTCATGCCGTCGGCGCGGATGAAAACGGAACCGTCTGGGTCGGCTGCGCCAAGGGGTTGAACCGTTTCAATCGGGAAACCGGAACGTTCACCCATTTTGTCAACGATCCCGCCGACCCCAACAGCGTGAGCGCCAACGGCATCCGCTCCATACTGCCCGACAAGGGCGGAATCTGGATTTGTACCTACACCGGCGGCCTCAATCGCTACGATGCGGCTTCGGGAAAATTTGAACATTTTTCAAATAACCGAAATGACCCGCGCAGCCTCGGCGCGGACGAAACCCGAACCGTCGTGCGCGACCGTTCCGGCACGCTCTGGGTCGGGACGAGCGGCGGCGGGCTGAACCGGTTCGATCCAACAACGCGGACCTTCGAACGCATCCTGCACGACCCGCGCAATCCGCGCAGCCTCGGTGGCGACCGCGTCTGGACGCTGTTTGAAGATCGCGCCGGGTCGCTCTGGGTCGGGACGGAAACCAACGGCGTTTCCCGCCGCGATCCGACCGGCGGTCTGTTTGAGGTCTGGCGCAACGATCCGCAACGGCCCGACTCGCTGAGCAATGACAACGTCTGGGCGATTCTGGAAGACCGGGCGGGCAATTTCTGGGTCGGGACCGACGAGGGATTGAACCGCTTCGATTTCGCCACCGGCGCGTCCGTCGTTTATCGAAACGATCCGAACAATCCCGCGAGTCTGAGCAACAACCGCGTCTGGACGATTCTCGAAGACCGCTCCGGGTCGCTCTGGGTCGGCACGGAAGGCGGGTTGAACCGTTTCGATCCCCGGCGAGGCACGTTCGAACGTTTTCTCCGCGATCCGGCCAAGCCCGACAGCATCGCGGGCGGCGACATCCGCTGGGTGTATGAAGACCGCGACGGCATGCTCTGGATCTGCGCCATTACCAGCGGCCTGAGCATGTTCGACCCGAAGACGCGAACCTTTACCAACTATCAGTACAACGCGAACGATCCGCGCAGTCTGTCCGACAACCGCGCGGTTTATGCCGCGGACGACCGCGCGGGCACGCTCTGGGTCGGGACCGACGGCGGCGGGTTGAACCGTTTCGACCGGGCCACGAAAACGTTCACCCGCTACATGAACGACCCGGCTAACCCGGCCTCCATCAACATCAACAACGCCTTTCACTGGCGCGAGGACGAGGCCGGCAATTTCTGGATCGCGACGTGGGGCGGCGGGCTGAACCGCTTCGACCGCGCCACCGGACGTTTCTCCGCCGTCACCACGCGCGAGGGCCTGCCGAACAATACGGTGTACGGCATCGTCGAGGACGGCGACGGGTTTTACTGGTTGAGTACCAATCAGGGCATCTGCCGGTTCGATCCGCGCACCCGGGCCTGCCGCAACTTCGACGTGCGCGACGGATTGCCGAGCAACGAGTTCAATGAAAACGCTTTTCTGCGCACCCGGCGCGGCGACATCGTGTTCGGCGGCGTCAAGGGACTCGTCAGGTTCGACCCGCGCGCGGTTTCGACGAATGCCTACGCGCCGCCGGTCGTCGTCACCGGCTTTCAGAAATTCGGGCGTTCGGTCGCCGGATTCGACCCGCGCTCGGTCGTGCGGCTCGCGTCATACGAAAACGTCATCGCCTTCGAATTCGCCGCGCTCAACTTCATCCAGTCGGACAAGAACCGCTACGCCTACCGGCTTGAAGGCTTCGAAAAGGAATGGGTTGACGCGGGCACGCGACGGTACGCGAGCTATACCAATCTCGCGCCGGGCGAATACGTTTTTCACGTCAAAGCCTGCAACAACGATGGCGTCTGGAACGAAACCGGCGCGTCGGTCCGCATCGTCGTCGCGCCGCCGCTCTGGCGGACCTGGTGGGCCTACACGCTTTACGTCCTGGCTTCATTCGCCCTGATTTTCGGCACGGTCCGTTTTCAGACCAATCGCGTACGGGTTCGCGCGCGCATCGAGGAAGCGCAGTTGCGCGCCGAAAACGCCGAGTTCCGCGCCCGCGCGAGCGACGAAATTCGCGCCAAGAACGCCGAGATCATGGACAGCCTGCGCTACGCCGAGCGCATCCAGCAGGCATTCCTGCCGAACGAGGCCGTGATTCGCGCGGCCTTTCCCGAGCAGTTCATTTTCTGGAAGCCGAAGGACATCGTCTCCGGCGATTTCTACTGGTTTCACGCGACGCCCGAGTTCGATCTGGTCGCGCTCGCCGACTGCACGGGGCATGGCGTTCCCGGCGCGCTGATGTCGATGATCGGGGCCGACATCCTCAACCAGATCGTCATCGAACGCGGCATTCCCGATCCGGCGCGGATTCTTGAGGAACTCGACGCGGGCATCCGCCGCGCGCTCAAGCAGGACGACGCGGACCTCATTTCACGCGACGGAATGGACATCGGGCTGTGCCTGATTGACCGCCGCCGATCCGTTGTGATTTATGCCGGGTCGCGGCGTCCGCTGTACATGGTGGATGAGCGCGGGAATTTTTCGGAAATCCGCAGCGACCGGCGCGCCATCGGCGGCTGGCGCGAACGTTCGGGACGCACCTTTACCAATCACCGGATTGAACTCGTCGGCCCGACCATGCTCTATCTCACGACGGACGGCTTCGGCGATCAGAACAATTCGCTCGGCGTAAAGTACGGCGTGGCCCGCCTGCGGAATCTGCTCGGCGACCTTGCCCGGCTCGACTCGAACGCGCAGGCCGCCGCCATCGCCGGAGAACTGGCCCGGTATCAGGGCGGCGAACCGCAACGCGACGACATCGTCGTCTGGGGCCTGCGCGTCACGCCCGGCCAATGAAACAGCAGCCCGCCCGTCAGGAAGGGCTGTCTTCAGGTACGCACCATGCAACTGACACGGATCAAAGTTGAAGGTTACAAGTCGTTCAAGTCGCTGGATGTGGAGATGCGTCCGCTGAACGTCCTCATTGGCGCGAACGGCGCGGGGAAGAGCAATTTCCTATCGCTCTTTCATCTGCTGCACGAAATGTCTGAGGGAAGATTTCAAAAGTCGATTGTTGTCGGCGGCGGCGCGGACACCTTTCTTCACTATGGTCAAAACGTCACTTCTGAAATTACGGTGACGCTCAATTCCGATCAGGAGAACCAGCGCTTTTTTTGTAAGTGGATTCCTTCCGCCACTGGTTCGCTCATCTTCAATCAAGAGTCGATAGCTGGATTATCTTATTCGAAGGAATCTCTTGAATCTCCGTTTTTTGAGTATTGTGATGGAAAATCATTCATTGGTTATTCTTCGTTTGCTTCCAGCCCCCAGGCAATGATCCAAATGACGGAGAACGCCGCTGGTTTTTTTCGGTTTCTCCAGAACACCCGTTTCTACCATCTCAACGACACTGGCAAATCGGCGCCTTTCAAAAAACAAGGTGGCATCAACGACGATTTCTACTTGCGAAGCGACGGCGAAAACCTCGCAGCGTATCTTTTCAAAATCAAACACAAATACCCCAAGAAGTACGAATTCATTCGCAAGACGATTCGTCTCGTTGCGCCGTACTTTGATGATTTTGTGTTACGGCCGATGCCGTTGAATGAAAACTACATCCGGCTCGAATGGCGTGAGCAAAACTCGGATTATCCGTTCGGTTTCTGGCAGCTTCCCGACGGACTGATTCGTTTTATGTGTCTGGCGACGTTACTGATGTTGCCGAAGGAAGAACTTCCTTCATTGATCCTGATTGACGAACCGGAACTGAGCCTGCATCCGAGCGCGATCAATATTCTGGCCTCGTTGATTCGACTGGCGTCGGCAAATACTCAAATCGTCATTGCGACTCAATCCGTCGCGATGGTTGATCAATTCGAACCGGAAGAACTTCTGGTTGTCGAACGGAGAAATGGCGCGACGGTTATTGAGCGGCAGGACCCCGAGCGTTTACAAGGTTGGTTGGAACGATACTCCCTTGGTGAGTTGTGGGAGAAAAATGTTCTCGGCGGGAGGCCCTCCCGATGAGTATCTGCCGAGTGAACCTTCTGGTTGAGGGACAGACTGAGGAAAATTTCGTTAATGAACTGCTTGTCCCTTATTTTGCCGAGCGCAATATTTTTCTTTTCCCCCGAATGGTTGAAACGGGGCGGACCATTCAAAAAGAGCGAAGAAATCGGCGCGGTATTTCCGGAGAGATCGTAAGAATCGAAAAAATTCATCGCGGCGGCTTGTTGTCATATTCAACGGTCAAGGAAGACATTGAACAGTGGCTGTCCCAAGATGATTCGGCCTATCTCACCACCATGCTTGATTTGTATGCCTTGCCGGGAGATTTTCCGGGCCGGGTGGATGCCGCTCAAAAAAATAATCCCGTCGAGCGAGTTCGTTTTTTGGAAAATTCCCTCGCATCCGACATTGGCAATCCGAGATTCATTCCTCATATCCAGCTTCACGAGTTTGAGGCACTTCTCTTCAGCAACATCGAAACGCTTGATCAAACGATTTTGAATTACGTCCGGTCAGTCTCCCGAATTGATGAATTGCGCGAAATTCGCGCCATTCTTGCTCCGGAAGAAATTAATGAAGGGGAATTGACCGCCCCTTCCAAGCGACTTCTTGCGCTTTATGGCGAACGCGAATATGACAAAGTCACGCTCGGAGTCATGATCGCCATCGAAATCGGCCTTGAAACCATGCGCCGCGAATGCCCCCACTTCGCCGAGTGGCTCGCCACGCTCGAATCCCTCCCCCGAAATTCCGCCAGTTGAAGTTGTACCCGTAATGCCAAAACCAGCCCCGACCAAGAACAACAAGAACAAGGCCGCCGCGAAAAAAGCCTCTTCAAACAAACCCGCCCCGCCGCCGGTCGTCGAACCGGAAGCCATCGTGGTCAAGGGCGCGCGTGTCCACAACCTCAAGAACGCCGACGTTTCCTTTCCGCTCAACCAGCTTACGGTCGTGACCGGCGTGAGCGGTTCGGGCAAGTCGTCGCTCGCGTTCGACACGATTTACGCGGAAGGGCAGCGGCGTTATGTGGAATCGCTTTCGGCCTATGCCCGGCAGTTTCTCGAACGCATCGACAAGCCCGACGTCGATGAAATCACCGGCATCTGTCCGGCGATTGCGGTCCGTCAGAAAAATCAGGCGCGCAATCCGCGCTCGACGGTCGCGACCCAGACGGAGATTCACGATTACCTGCGGCTGCTGTACGGGCGGGTGGGCCGGACGTACTGCTACAACTGCGGGGCGCTCGTCCGGCGCGACACGCCGCAGTCCGTCACCGATGAAGTGTTACAACTGCCCGCCGGCACGCGCTTTTACGTCGCCTTTTCCGCTGCGGCGGGAATGGCCGGAATCGAGGAAGACGCGCCGCGCGAACTAACCGTCGAACGTTTCGAGGTCGGCGCGGACGAAGCGCCACCGGCCAAAAAGAAAGCCCCCGCGAAAAAGCGTGCTCCAAAAGTTGTCAGGCCCGATCCTGCGAAGGCGCGCCTGCGCGTGAAGGCGCATGTGATGAGCCTGATGCAGCGCGGTTTCACGCGCCTGCTCGCCGACGGACAGACCATCGAACTTTCTTCGCCCGACGATTTCACGCGCGAGAGTTTCGACGGCGTGTCGGTTGTGGTGGATCGCCTTTCCGTCAACGACGAGGTCAGGTCGCGCCTGACCGACTCGCTCGAAACCGCGTTTCGCGAAAGCCACGGCACGGCGGAAATTCATACCGTCGGGGCAAATGCACAGGTTTTGAACTTCAGCGAAGCCTTTGAATGCAAGGCGTGCCGCATTCCCTACCTCGCACCCGAGCCGCGCCTGTTCAGTTTCAACAACCCGTACGGCGCGTGCCCGACCTGCCAGGGCTTTGGGAACGTGATGGGCCTCGACATGAACAAGGTCGTGCCCGACCGTTCGCTTTCACTCAGCGAGGGCGCGATTGATCCGTTCACCAAGCCGCAGTTCGACTGGGCGCGGGTGGAGTTGCGGAAGCTGGCCAAACAACACGGCTTTTCGATGAGCGATCCGTTTTACCAGCTTTCGAAGGAACATCAGACGTTGTTGCTCGAAGGCGATCCCGACAGCGACTGGCGCGGTGTGCGCGGCGTCTTCGAATGGCTGGAGACGAAAAAGTACAAACTTCACGTCCGCGTTTTCATCGCCAAGTATCGCGGCTACACGACCTGCCACGACTGCGGCGGCGGACGTCTTCGCAAGGAAGCGCGCGCGGTGAAAATCGGCGGACGCCACATGGCGGAAGTCCTCGCGATGTCGGTCAGCGATGCGTCATCGTTTTTTGACGCGCTCGAACTTTCAACCGAGGAAAAGGGCATCGCCGACAAACTTCTGATTGAAATCACGCGCCGATTGACGTTTCTGCGCGAGGTCGGCGTCGAATATCTCACGCTCGACCGGCTCGCCGCGACGCTCTCGGGCGGCGAGTCGCAACGCATTCAACTCGCGACCCATCTCGGGTCATCTCTTGTCGGCGCACTCTACGTTCTGGATGAGCCGAGCATCGGTCTGCATCCGCGCGACAACCAGCGGCTCATCCGCGTGATGGAGGGATTGCGCGATCTCGGCAACACGGTTCTCGTCGTTGAACACGATGAAGAAATGATGCGCTCCGCCGACCGGATCATCGACGTCGGACCAAAGGCCGGCGAACACGGTGGCGAAATCGTTTTTCAGGGCACGGTGGACGAACTTTTAACTCACGAAGATTCGCTGACGGCCAAGTATCTGCGCGGTGAAATGAAGATTCGTACGCCCAAGCGTCGCACGCCGCCGGGCGCGCGGCGGCTGAAGATTCACGCCGCGTCGGTTCACAACCTCAAGAATCTCGACGTTGAAATTCCGCTCGGTCTGATGACCTGCGTGACCGGCGTTTCCGGCTCGGGCAAATCCACGCTCATTCATGAAGTTTTATGTCGCGGATTGAAACAGCCGGAAGAAACGGAAGACGACCGCGAAACGTCGTCGTCGGTTGCGAGCGTCATCACCGGACGCGAACACATCGGCGAGGTCGTGGTCGTCGATCAGACGCCCATCGGTCGGACGCCGCGTTCCAATCCCGTCACCTACATCAAGGTCTATGACGCGATTCGCGAGGTGTTCGCCTCGACGCGCGAAGCCGAAGCGTCGAACTTCACCGCCGGTCATTTTTCCTTCAACGTCGCGGGCGGACGCTGCGATACCTGTCAGGGCGACGGTACGGTCACGGTCGAGATGCAGTTTCTCGCCGATGTCGAACTGACCTGCGAGGAATGCGGTGGCACACGCTTCAAATCGCAGATTCTCGACATCAAATATCGCGGCAAAAACATTCACGAAGTGTTGAGCCTGACCGTCCGCGAGGCGCTCGTCTTCTTTCACGGCGTCAAGAAAATCGTGGACAAGCTGAAGGTGCTGGATGAAGTCGGCCTCGGCTACCTGCGCCTCGGACAGTCGGCAACGACGCTCTCCGGTGGGGAAGCGCAGCGCATCAAGCTCGCGAGTCATCTTTCTCGCGGCGCGACCGCGCGGACGCTGTTCGTCTTCGATGAACCGACGACCGGACTGCACTTCGACGACGTGAACAAGCTTTTGAATGCGTTCTACAAACTTCTCGACGCGGGCGCATCGCTCGTGGTCATCGAACACAACGTCGATGTCATCAAAACCGCCGACTGGGTGATTGATCTCGGACCGGAAGGCGGTCCCGGCGGCGGGGCCATCGTCGGTGTCGGAACGCCCGAAGACATCGCGAAACTGAAGGATTCGCACACGGGGCGGTTTTTGAAGGATGTTTTGGAGAAATGATCTTTGAGCGTCAGGGCGCGCCCGCCATTTCAAATCCATCGGAAGCAGTTTTGAAAAGGGAGCTTCGGAAACTCAAGGCTTATGGAAAGTCGTCTTTCGTTTCACTGACCGATGACTTTGGGAATTACGTTCAGGTTGGCGGTGGCGGTGTGACCTGTCTCCTTGAGCGTCATGAAGGTATTTCAGCAAAACACTTTCGCGCCCGGTTGAAAGCACCCGTTGTCCCGCCTGAGTTTGATGGGGCGCTCCTCTGTTTTTCCGGGAATGAAATTTCCCTGCGTCGCAATGAGTGGTTTCAAATTGAACGAGTGGTGGAGATTTTTCTCGCCTTCCGGAGCGGACGGCTCTTTGAAGAAGCAGGTATCGAGTGGATTGAACTCGAACCTTCGTTCCTTCTTTCTTCGAGGAAAGAATAAACGACCTGCGCGCAGGATGCGCGCGCTCCCTCGTCAAAGTTTTTGACGCATGCGCTGGCGGAGTTCGATTTGCAGGCCGCGCGACCAGCCGGAAACCTGGCTGTAGCGATTCGTCGCCTGCGCGAGGCCGTCCACATTGGATGAACCGCACGCCGCGCATTTGTTCGCCAGGCCCTGCGCGAGGTGGTGGCAATCGAAGCAGACCGTGAATTCGGGTGAAAGCAGCAGGCCCGCCGTTCCGGTGTTTTCCGCCGCGAGCATCACGAAATCCGCCAGCGCCTCCGGCGTCGGCACGTCTCCGCCAAACCACAAATCGCTGGTCGCGTTGAGCAGCGCGCCGTTTTGAAGTTCGCCCTCGCGGCGCGCGCGTTCGCCCGGCGCGACATCCGCCCCGATAGGCAGCTTGACGCCGTTGGTGTAGTAGATGTCGTCGGTCCCGCGTACGCCTTGTACCCGCTCGGCGGCATCCTCTGGGAAAAAGCGCGTGTCCATCTGGGCGAACCGTTGCGTCATTCCTTCCGCGTGCGACTCCGCCAGTACGAACCGCGTTTTATGTCTTGATGACAACCGAGCCGCTTCCGCCGTGAGATGCGCCATGACTCGTCCGCCGAACTCCCGCGCGGCCCGCGATTCATGAAGCTGATGCCCAGTGACGCACCACGCCAGTTCATTCAGACCGACGGGGCAGATGCGCTGGTTGGTCCGGCTCAATCGCAGAAACGGTTTGCCGTCACGGCGCAGGGCGAGGAGCGCCAGCGATCCGTTTTCCCCGAGCGCGAGCAGCTTTTCCAGAAAGACCCGTTTTTCAAGTAAAGCCTGAGCGGCCACGTCCATCAGGCGGGTGAGGTCCTCGAAGATGCCGAGCGTGTTGGTCGCGCCCGCGCGATGCGACGCGCGGGGAAGGTTGATCGCGACCGCCTGAAACGCCGCCGCGCGCCATTCGTCGGTGGCGGCGGTGGCGAGCGAGCCTTCGAGGGGAATGCCGTACCGCCGGGTAAATGCTTCTTCCGGGTCGCGGTCGAACGTGAACCACACGCCCCCGCGTTCGACGATGACCCGACCAACTTCAATCAGGAAATCGCGCCACTCGGACTGCTTCGTGTCTTCCGGCGCGACGTGTAGCACCGGCCGCACCCCCGCGAAGGGAAGTTTCTGCCCGTCGCCGTCGCGATAGGCCGCGAACATCGCGTGGAGCAGTTTTCGCGCGACCGTGGTGTAGGCCCGATAGGGTTTGCCGGTCGGTTCGCCGCCCGCGCCGATGGCGGGACGGTCCGCGAGGTAGGCGGGCACGGTCCAGTCGAGGTGCATCGTACAGGCCGGGACGTGGCCGCCGCGTCCGACCGCCGTGGCCGAAAGTTCAAAAACGAGGGCCTGCGCCGTCTGCTGGATGTCGCGGTCGCTTAGTTCCGCCACGAACGGCGCGAGGGCGTAATTGACCGAATCCCATTCCACCGGCCCGTTGAAGTAACCCTGCAACGCCGCCGAAAACTTGACGAGGTGCGCGACGAGGACTTCCGGGTGGCGCGCGGGCCGCGACAGCGCGAACCGGTTCGGCAGGGTGAATCCGTAGCGTTTCACGGCGTCGGGCGACTGAATAATCGAGTAGGGCCGATCGACCGCGCCCAAATCCTGAATGAAAATGTCGCCGACAAGGTGGGCGTTCGCGACCGGGGGAGAGAAGACATTGAGGATGGCGTATTCCCGCTTGATCGTTTCGGCCAGCGCGATGCTTGTTCCTTCCGGCGTCAGCGGCAGCGGCGAAATGCGCGCGCGCGACTGCTTGATGAGGCGGTCCACGTCGTAGAGCGGCACGCCGAGCCGCGAATGGGCGCGGTATTCCGTTTCGAGACCGTGTTCGATGAGCTTGGCGTCCACGAGGCTGCGGACGAGCGCCGAAGTCAGCCGCCGTAATCCTGATTGGGTGATGATGGTCTGAATTTCCAGAGCGATGCGACGGGCCAGGTCGGGCGAGACGCCCGCTTCCCGAATCAGGGAATCGACGATGCGTTGCGGGTCGAAGCCGACGACGCTTTCGTCCGAGCGGCGGACCAGTACGCTTTCATCTTTTTCCGTTTCACCAGTATTCGCCGGGTGGGCGTCCGGTGAATTTTCCTCGCCGTGCTGCTGCTGCCGGGTTTCCATGCGTTTTAGAAACGTCGCGAATCAACCGGAAATCTTTTTTGCGCGTGGTGCTGTCTTTTTGTTGTTCGAGGGCTGCTTTTTTCTGGATTCATTCCATCATTGTTCAACGCCCGAAATTCGGCAATCGAAAAAATCCGAATTTGAAGCTGATTAAAACGTTCTCTGGCTTGAACTTGTCAGGTTTGCACCGCGCCGCGCGGTCCCCAACGCCGTTTTCCCGACACTGTCTGCTGGAATTTCCCCCTTTTGTCTTTTCAATGTGAAATTCAGGTTGTACAAGATTGATACCCGCAAACGAATTTTAATGATTGAGTGAGGTCGGCCATGTCGAAACGGTTTTTCCTCGCCCGCGCCTGTTTTCGCGTTCTTTTCGCCGGGATGTTCCTTGTCGGAGCGGCGTCGTTCGCGCAGGCGCAGCTTCCCACGCTCACGCTCGAACCCGTGACCACCGGGCTTTCCTCCCCGTTGACCATGATCAACGCCAATGATGGGTCGAATCGGCTGTTCATTGTTCAAAAGGGCGGGCAGATCCGGATTCTCCAAAACGGGTCGGTCCTGGCGACGCCGTTCCTTTCAATTTCGAGTACCGTTCTTTTGTCTTCCGGGTCGGAACAGGGGCTGCTCGGATTGGCGTTTCATCCGCAGTTTGCCCGGAATCGCCGGTTTTTCGTTTACTACACACGCCAACCCGATGGCGCGATTACCGTGGCCGAATATCGCGTATCGACCTCCGACCCGAACGTGGCGGAAACGACCGGCACCCCGCTGATTTCGATTACCAAATCGCAGGCCAATCACAACGGCGGCACGCTGGCGTTCGGTCCCGACGGTCTGCTCTATCTCGGTACCGGTGACGGCGGCGGGGCGGGCGACCCCGACAACAACGCCCAGAACATCAATTCGCTGCTCGGTAAGATTTTGAGAATCGATGTTGACCGGACGTCTCCCGGACTCAATTACGGGATTCCATCCGATAATCCCTTTGCCGGTGCGACCGCCGGGGCCGACGAGATTTACGCCGTCGGGATGCGGAATCCGTACCGGTTTTCCTTTGACAAGCGCGGCACGGCGCTGTACGTCGGGGATGTCGGCCAGGGTGCGCGCGAGGAAGTGGATATCATCACCCGCGGGGGAAATTACGGATGGCGCATTACCGAAGGCAATCTCTGTTTCAATCCGTCCACCAACTGTGACCGCACCGGGCTGACCGCGCCGATTCACGATTACGGGCGCGACCTCGGCTGCTCGGTCATCGGCGGCTATGTTTATCGCGGCACGCGCATTCCGGGGCTGGTCGGGGTCTACATTTTCGCCGATTTCTGTAGCGGCCGGATTTTCGCCTATAACAACGGGAATTTCACCGAACCGCTCAATGCGAATACCACCTTTTCACTTTCCGGTTTCGGCGAAGATGAAGCGGGTGAACTGTACATCACACTCCTGAACGGCAACGTTTTTCGCATCGGCGCGGCGTGCAGCCATACCGCTTCGCCGACCACGTCGAACATTGCGGCCACAGGCGGAAGCGGAAACGTTTCGGTGACTTCGAATAGCGGGTGCGGCTGGCAGGTGGTGAGCAACGTTCCGTGGATTACCGTTTCCTCGGGAAGTTCCGGAACCGGCAACGGCACGGTTCAGTATCAGGTGGCTTCAAATTCCGGCCCCGCGCGTAAGGGAACGATTTCGGTGGCTGGAAATCTTTTTGTGGTCAATCAGGCCGCGCGCAACGGCGCGACTCCCGGCGCGTTCCGGCCCTCGAACGGATTCGTCTACGTTCGCAATTCAAGTGACACCGGTTTTGCCGACAACGAATTTTTCTACGGCACCGCCAACGACGTTCCCGTGGCGGGTGACTGGAACGGCGACGGCACGGACACCATCGGCATTTTCCGGAACGGGCAGTTTTTCCTCCGGAATTCGAACAATACCGGTTTTGCCGACCTTCAGTTCGCCTTCGGGGCGGGCGGCGACATTCCGATTGCCGGCGACTGGGACGGCGACGGCGTCGATACCGTCGGCATAGTTCGCGGCAATCAGGTTTTTCTGCGAAATTCCAATACCACCGGTCCGGCCGACATACAGTTTGTCTACGGTTCGCCGGGCGACACCTTTATCGCGGGCGACTGGGACGGCGACGGTAAAGACACCCTCGGCGCGTTTCGTTCGACGAACGGATTTGTCTATTTGCGAAATTCCAATTCAACCGGTTTCGCCGACGTCGAATTCTTTTACGGTGTGGCCGGTGATCGTCCGGTGGCGGGCGACTGGAATGGCGACGGCGTTGACACTATCGGGGTTGTGCGGGTCAACCAGTGGTTTTTGAGGAATACCAACACAACCGGTTTTGCCGATCTCAATTTCGTTTACGGTACCGCCACCGACATCCCCATCGTCGGCGACTGGAACGGGACTCCCTGAAGAAAGAAGTTCCAAGGATAAAGGATAAAGAGGGAAGGGCGACCTTCCCTCTTTTTTTTATTTCGGTGGCGGAAGGGTTTTGGTTCGCGTCGTTTCCACCCACCTCGCCCCAACTTTTTTCCTCGTTGAAATGGTGACTCTGGTTTCCGACTCATACTGCTCGGTGGTTGATTTCACCAACACCAGCCGGTTTTTCACCACTCTGAAAACGTCGGTCTGGTGGAAGCAGCATCCGGATTTTGACTGCGCCCGGATGGTTTTCGTCCTGGAATTGATTTTGAGGCCGATATTTGCCGTGACGGTCAGCTCCGAAAATTCCTCATTGCGGATGAACCCCCTTGTTTTCGGATCGAACAAAAAAACGTCATAGGATGGGCTGTTGTATCCGCCGTCGTGTCCGGTGCAGATCGAGAGGTCTTCCCGGCCATCGAAGTTGAAATCCTCGAACGAGAAACTGTAGAGCAGGTAATCCTCCACCCGTTTCTTGTAATCCGATGTCGGAGAAACGTCCGAACCGGCATTGTTGGTCGCCAGGACAGGCAGACTGATTTTTTGAAAGGGTTCTTTTTCACCCTTTCGATAAATCGCCACGTTTCCGGGAAAACCTGGGTCGTCCCTTCGGTTGCCATCCCAGTTCGGGGGCGTTTCGAGGGTCACCCTGATCTGAAAATTTTTTGATTTGGTGGGAATCGAAACCGGTTCCTGTGCGAAAACCGGCGACGCAAAAAGGAGAAAGGTCGCGAAAACGAGAAATCGGAACATGAATTTCCGCCGTTCGGGGAAAAACTGTGCTGCTTCAATCGGGTATTCGGTTCGGGCGGCCAAACGGATGCGGGCGAAACAGTCGTTCAACTTCCCAGTCGGACCCAATACAGCGGCGGGTTTTCCGCGTTTCCCGGGTTCCCGAAATTCAATCCCTCGAAAAAGTGGTGGTCCATGCCGCGCAGATCATCGATGGTCGCATTGTGAATCTTGAACAGCAGTTCCAGTTCGGTGAAACCCGCCGGATCGTCGCTGGTCAGGGTCACGATTGGTTCAACATCGTTGTTTCCCCGCCAGCAGTGGTACTGAATTCGAACCGTCGCGACCGGCACAGCCACGCCTTCGTTCAAGGGACGTTCATCACCGAAAATCCGCTCGCAATACTCCCGGTAGGCCGCCGCGAACGCTTCCCGTGAGGGATAGGGGCCTTTGGTGAACGACCACGCAACCTTCGACATGAGTGATTTCGGAAGTTCCGGCATCTTCTTTTCTCAATTCGGGGAAGGGAAGCGGGGTTACCCGATGGCGCGGAGTTCCGTCGGATTGTCGTTCTCGTTCTTGACGAGCGTCGGCTTCGTGGACGGCACGACCGTTTCCACCTTGCCGTTGATGTTTGCCCCGGCGTCCACCGTCAGGACGGGGGCGCGGACGTTGCCGGTGACGCGGCCCGTTTCATGAATGTCGATGCGGGTCTGCGCGTGAACATCGCCGACGATTTCCCCGCCGATGGAGGCCATCCCGACGTACACATCGCCCTCGATGCGTCCGTCCTTGTTCACGATGAGGTGGCCGGTTTCCGAGGTAATCGTCCCGACGATTTTGCCCTCGACCGTCACCACGTCCTTGAACGTGATCGTCCCGCGAACTTCCATGTCTTTCAGGATCAACCCGCTGTGTTCCGTTCCACCACGTTTCCCGAACATTGTGTTCTCCTGTAAGTTGTTGAATTGAGGGGTTTTAGGTTTTGGGCTTTAGGTTTTGGGTGAAAATCGGGAAACCGTGACCCTGTTTTTCAATTTGACCTGAAAACCTTGAAAACAAACGCTTTACCCAGTACCCAGTACCCAGTACCCAGTACCCAAGTCCTATTCCCGCGTCGTCAGCCACGAATAAATCCGGTCGAGGTCTTCCGCGCTGTAGTACTCGATTTCGATGCTGCCGCCGCGGCCTTTCGCGGCGATGCGGACCTTCGTGTTGAGCGTTTTTGAAAGTTTGTCTTCCGCCGCCTTGACGTTCGGATCGACCGGGCGTTCGGCGGCGGGAGCGACGACGGTTTCACCCTTGAGCGCGCGTTTGACGAGGGCTTCCGCGTCGCGGACCGAAAGCTGTTTTTCGGCGATGACCTGGGCCAGTTTGCGCTGGAGGGCGTCGTTGTTGAGTGAAAGCAGCGCCCGGGCGTGTCCCATCGAGATGATCCGGTCCTCGACCAGTTTTTGTACGTCGAGGGGAAGCCGGAGCAGGCGGACCATGTTTGAAACGGTGGCCCGGTCCTTGCCGACGTGGGCGGCCAGTTCTTCCTGCGTCCAGCCCATTTCCTCCATCAGCCGCTGGTAGGCGTGCGCTTCTTCAATCGGGGTCAGTTCTTCGCGCTGGATGTTTTCGATGAGCGCCAGTTCCAGGACCTTGTCATCCGGCACTTCCTTGATGACCGCCGGAATGCGGGTCAGGCCCGCGCGCTGGGCCGCGCGCCAGCGGCGTTCGCCCGCGATGATCTGGTAATTCGGCCCGACACGGCGAACGACAATCGGCTGCATGACGCCGACTTCGCGGATGGACTGCGCCAGTTCTTCGAGTTTGTCTTCGTGGAACGTGGAACGCGGCTGGTTTTCGTTGGGAACCACCCGGTCGATGTCGAGTTCCATCAACTCGTCGGCCCCGGCGGACGGGATGCGTTCAGGAAGCAGCGCGCTCAGCCCGCGTCCCAATGCCTTTCTTGTCATGGCTCATTACCTCTTTGGCGAGTCGCAGATAGGTTTCCGCGCCGCGCGATTTGATGTCGTAGAGAATAATCGGTTTTCCGTGGCTCGGCGCTTCCGCCAATCGTACGTTGCGGGGAATCGTCGTTTCAAAGACCTGCGTCCCGTAGAAATCGCGCAGATCGGCCATGACCTGATTTGAAAGATTCGTCCGCTCGTCAAACATCGTCAGCAGGAAGCCTTCGACCGCCAGCGTCGGGTTGAACGACCGCCGGATGCGGGCCAGCGTGTCGAGCAGTTCCGAAACGCCCTCCAGCGCGAAATATTCGCACTGAATCGGCACCAGAACCGTATCCGCGGCGCTCAACGCGTTGATCGTGAGCAATCCGAGGCTCGGCGGGCAGTCGATGACGATGTAGTCGTAGTTTTCGCGCTGGGCGTCGAGAATTCGCCGTAAAACGAACTCCCGTTCCTCCATTGAAACCAGTTCGACTTCCGCGCCGGAGAGATTCCGGTCCGATGGCGCGACGTGGAGCGCGTCGAGTTCGGTTTTCTGGACGATATTGGCCATCGGCTCATCGAGAATGAGCGTGTGGTAGAGCGTCCGCCGGAGCGATCCTCGACGGATTCCGAGGCCGCTGCTCGCATTCGCCTGCGGGTCGGCATCGACCAGCAGCGTTTTCATGTCGCCCACCGCGAGGCTCGCCGCCAGATTGATGGCCGTCGTCGTCTTTCCAACGCCGCCTTTCTGGTTGGCGACGGCGATGATTTTCCCCATGTCTCCCCCTTGTCCGGGTTCCCGTTTTGTGGAACGTGGAACGTACAACCAGCGATGTGGTGTGTGAATTGCCGCGACTGTAGCACAGGAATTTCTGCCTGAGACACCGAAAAGCCGCCGTTTTGGGGCTTTGTACCTAAAAAACGCCGCCCACCCGTTCCCCGAGCGCAAAAAACCGCAGCCCGCCCGTAAGGAAGGGCTGTCCGTGGAACGTGAAACATGTCGGGAACCGGGATTGGTGGCCGGGCAAACCCATCCGTGGAACGTGAAACATGCCCGAACGGTGCCACGTGGAACATGTTTCGCGCCGTGGAACGGGTTTCGTGGTGGGAGACAGCCCTTCCTGACGGGCGGGCTACGGATTGAGGCTTTTTAGGTGGGCGGGGGCTGTCCGTGGAACGTGAAACATGCCCGGACGGTGCCACGTGGAACATGTTTTGCGCCGTGGAACGGGCCTTGTAGCGGGAGACAGCCCTCCCTGACGGTCGGGCTACCGTTCCAGGATGACCAGTTCGCGGTTCGGTCCGCTGGGGAGCGTTCGGCGGGACATGTTCCACGTTCCACCGAATTTCGCGGCGGTTTCGTCGGCGGCTTTCGAGCCGAGCCAGAACATGGTGGTAGCAAGGCCGGGGATTTTGAGCAGTTTCGGCATCTGATCGGGCATTTTTTCGAGGGCGCGGGCGCACAGCCCGAATGTTTCGCGTGAAACATGCCCCAAAAGCCGGGGCGCGGTGTGCGGATCGAGTGTTTCGCACACCACATCCACTCGATCGCCGAGATTCAACTGATTGACGGCTTCGATGAGAAATCCGGCCTTGCGCTCGCGACGTTCAAAAAGGATGAATTTGAGGTCGGGAAGGGCGATGGCGAGCGGCATTCCGGGAAAACCAGCCCCGGAACCGATGTCGAGCCACGTTTTGACGTTTGTGGCACGTGAAACAATATCGGGAATTGCCGCCAGCGAGTCGAGGTAGTGCAGGTTCGCCGCGTCCGCCGGATCGGTGATGCCGGTGAGGTTGGTGAGTTCGTTCCACTCGACGAGCAGACGAAAATGCCCGTCCAACTGGGCCAGTTGGGCGGGCGAGAGGCTGATTTCGGCGGAATGAAGCAGCGGCGTCAGAAAATCGAGCAATTCGGACATTGAAAAAGACCTTTTACGGGACGGGGCGCGGTGGCCGCGTTTGAAAATTCAGGAGGCCGCGCGCTGGCGGTGCATTTCGAGGTGCATTCCGACGATGGCGACCGCCGCCGGGGTCACGCCCGGAATACGGGAAGCCTGTCCGAGCGTCTGCGGACGGATGCGGGTGAACTTGTCAATCATCTCCCGCGAGAGGCCGGGAATTCCGGCGAAGGAAAAATCGGTCGGAATCTTCGCTTCGGCGGCCTTTGAAAGCTTCCGCGCGGTTGATTCCTGATGGCGGACATATCCGGCGTACTTCAAGTCGTTCACCGCCACCGCCAGTTCATCTTCGGCGAAGTTGTCTTTCCCGGCCCGACGCAGCGCCTCGGCGAGATGCTCGACGGAAACCTCGGGACGCCGTGCCAAAACCGAAAGTCTTTGTTTTTCTTTAAGTTGCACGCCCGTTTCGGTTGAAAATTCGTCGTATTGGGTCGAATTCGGCGACATCGCCACCGCTTCGAGAAGCTCCTTGCACGCCGCAATCCGCTCCTGACGGGACAGAAACGCCTGATAATCGTCATCCTTGACCATCCCGATACGGTGACCGACGGGGGTCAGCCGCTGGTCGGTGTTGTCGATGCGGAGCAGCAACCGGACTTCCGACCGCGAGGTGAACATCCGGTACGGCTCGTCCACGCCCTGCGTCGTCAGATCGTCGATTAAAACCCCGATGTAGCTGAGTCCTCGGTCGAGTTGCAGTGGCTCGCGGTTCTGGGCGGCAAGCGCGGCGTTGATTCCGGCAATCAGTCCCTGGCAACCGGCCTCTTCATAGCCGGTCGTGCCGTTGATCTGTCCCGCGTGGAACAGTCCGGCCACCCGCTTGGTTTCAAGACTCGGCTTGAGTTCGGTCGGATCGACCATGTCGTACTCGATGGCGTACCCGGGGCGAATCAACTGCGCTTCTTCAAGTCCGGGAATCGTCCGGACCATCTTTTCCTGAACTTCGATGGGCAGACTGGTCGAAAGTCCGTTGACGTAGACCTCGTTCGTCTGGAAACCCTCCGGTTCGAGGAAAATCTGATGCCGATCCTTGTCGGCGAATTTCACGATCTTGTCCTCGATGGACGGGCAGTAACGCGGCCCGACCGATTGAATCTGGCCGCTGTACATCGGGGACTGGTGCAGGTTTTCGCGGATGACGTCGTGTGTGCCCTGATTCGTGTAGGTGATGTAGCAGGAAAGCTGTTTTTGCGGGATGGTCTTCGTTCCGAACGAAAACGGGACCGGTTTGTCGTCGCCCGGCTGTTCCTCACATTTCGAAAAGTCGATGGTTTTGGCGTTGATGCGCGGGGGCGTACCGGTTTTGAGCCGACCGACCCGAAAACCGAGTTTGCGAAATGACTCGGCCAGCAGAAGCGAGGGCAGCTCGCCCGCGCGACCGGCGGAGTAGGTGCGCGTGCCGACGTGAATCAGGCCGTTGAGGAACGTCCCGGTACAAATAACGATGGATTTGGCCGACAGACGGCGGCCATCCCACATCTCGACCCCGATGACGCGGTCCTGTTCGACCATCAGGTCGATCACTTCACCCTGCCTAAGATGAAGATTTTCAACGGTTTCCAGGAATCGGCGCATCTCCGTGCGATAGAGACCGCGATCGGCTTGTGCGCGCGGCGACTGCACCGCCGGGCCGCGGCTGCGGTTGAGCAGACGGAACTGGATGCCGGTCCGGTCGATGATTTTTCCCATCAGGCCGCCGAGGGCGTCCATTTCGCGGACGAGATGCCCTTTGGCGATGCCGCCGATGGCGGGGTTGCACGACATCTGGGCGATGAGGTCGAGGTTGAGCGTGATGAGCGCCGTCCGGCTGCCGAGATTGGCGGCGGCGAAGGCGGCCTCGCATCCGGCGTGTCCGGCCCCGATGACGATGACGTCGAAGTTTTCATTGAACGTGTAGTCGCTCATGCGTCGTACCCCACAAATCGAAAAAATCCGAAGAAGCCTGTAACTGTAATGGCTTCAATGGTTTTTGACAATCCATGGCATCCGGAAAAGGGAAAAGCCACCCGTGAAAACAGGTGGCTTTTTTAGTATTTGTAAAAACCGGCCCTCCCTGACGGTCGGGATTCCATACCGGTGGTTACTGAAAAAGTTTGGCGATAGGGCAGGCGAAACCGGGAAGGACGAGTCCGCCGCCGAGGGTGTCGTCAACGGAGAGAATCGAGACGACGTTGGAAACGCCGTCGTGGACCGTGACCGTCTTCTTTTTCGGATCGACCACCCAGACGAGGCGCGTCCCGGCGGCGAGCCATTCGTTGACCTTCTCGCGGACCATCCGCGCCGTGTCGTACTTTGAAACCACTTCGACGGCCAAATCCGGCGCGCCGACGAGATAGCCTTCAGGTTCGGCCATCCGGCTCAGGCGTTCGGCGGAAATGAACGCCACGTCGGGCGCGCGCACGTTGTCTTCGGCATTGATGATGAACCCGGTTTCGGCACCGACCAGTTCACCGAGGTTTTGGGGATACACAAACTGACCGAGAAAGTGGGTCAGTCGGGCAACGTATTTTCCGTGCTGGTAACTGGCTGGGGCCATTTCCACCATCCTTCCGTACATCAGTTCGGCCCGGGCCGAACCGGCGACCCGCGCAAACTCGTCGGCGGTCATTTTTTTCTTTATCTGGGCGCGTTTGGCGGTCATGGCTCCAGCCCTCCCGGTCGTTACTCGGCCAGCTTGCGCCGCAGGATTTCATTCACTACCTGCGGATTGGCCTTGCCCTTGGTCGCCTTCATCATCTGACCGACGAAAAAGGCGAGCAGGGCTTCCTTGCCGGCTTTGTAGTCGGCGGTCTGTTTCGGATTCGCGGCGATGATCTCGGTGGCGGCGGCTTCAAGCTGCGCCACGTCGGAAATCTGGCCCCCGCCAAGTTCCTTGACGAGATCGGCGGCGGGTTTGCCGGTTTCGAACATCTTCGGGAAGATTTCCTTGCCCATCTTGCCGCTGATCGTGCCGTCTTCAATCAGCTTGATGAGCGCGGCGAGGTTGTCGGGTTTGACCGGCGATTCCTCAATCGAAAGATTTTCGGGCGAAATGCGGGCCAGAAGTTCGTTGGCGATCCAGTTGAACGACAACCGCGCGTTGCCCGACGCCGCAACGGTCGCTTCGTAGAAATCCGCGATTTCCTTCGTCGTCGTCATCAGCATCGAGTCTTCGAGAGCCAGTTCATATTGCTCGGCAAACCGTCGCCGCCGGATTTCCGGCAGTTCCGGCGTCACCGCGCGCAGGGCCTCGATGGTCGCCGACGTGACGACGAGCGGCGGCAGGTCCGGTTCGGGGAAATAGCGGTAATCGTGCGCGTCTTCCTTCGTCCGCATCACATAGGTCCGGTTTTCCTTTTCGTTCCAGAGCCGGGTTTCCTGATGAACCGTCCCGCCGCTTTCCAGAACCTGGATCTGCCGGTCGATTTCGTAGTCGATGGCTTTCTGGATGAACCGGAACGAGTTCAAATTCTTGGTTTCGGTCCGCGTACCGAATTTGTCGCTGCCACGCAGGCGCACCGAAACGTTCGCGTCGCAGCGCAGGCTGCCTTCTTCCATGTTGCCGTCGCAGGCGTTGACGTAGAGCAGCGCCCGCCGCAGATACTGCACATAGTCATAGGCTTCCCAGCTCGATCGGAAATCCGGTTCGCTCACGATTTCGACCAGCGGCACGCCGCTCCGGTTCAAATTGACGTAGGACTGATGCGCCGAATCGGGCATGCCTTCGTGGAGGCTCTTTCCGGCGTCTTCCTCGATGTGCATCCGCTGGATGCGGAATTTCTTCATCATCCATTCGACCGGACGCCCCTGATCGTCGCGCTCGGTCGTCGGGATTTCGACGAATCCGGCGAGCGAAAACGGCTTGTCGAACTGCGAAATTTGATACCCCTTCGGCAAATCGGGGTAGAAGTAGTTCTTCCGCGAGAAAATCGACGTTTCCTGCACTTGAAGATTGAGCGCAAACGCCGCGAAGGTCGCTTTTTCAATGGCGGCCCGGTTCATGACCGGCAGCGCGCCGGGCAGGCCGAGGCAAACCGGGCAGGTGTTGGCGTTGGGCGGCCGATGAAAGTCGTTCGGACAGGAACAGAAGATTTTCGTCCGGGTGTTGAGCTGGGCGTGAATTTCAAGGCCGATGACGGGTTCGTATTTTTCGAGAAGACGGCTCATGGATCGTTGTACTTCGGAAAGTGAATTCGAGATTTTGGAAAGGCTACTTGCGCGGCGGGCAACACTCAATGGGTTTTGACACGCGCCGGACGAAAACGGGGGCCAAAAAGAAGATTCCATCCCGTCGCCGTCCGGCGGGGGATGGAACGCTGGGCGTCTGCCTGACCGGTCGGAAACGAAGTCAGTTCCGGTTGCGGGTCACGGCGAGGACGATGGACCGCAGTTGCGAGGGCGAAAACGGCTTCCGGAAATAGGTCATCACCCCGGCCTGCATGGCTTCGGATTGCGTTTTGATGTCTTCCACGCCGGTCAGCACGATGACCGGGATTTCGGAGAGCGTGCGATTCAACTGCATGGTCCGAAACACCGAGCCGCCGTCCATTTCCGGCATCTGGAGATCGAGCAACACGCAGGCGAACCGGTTATCGCGGTTGAGAATGTCAACGGCCTCGCGACCATTGGTCGCGGTCACGATTTCAAAATCGCGGTTCAGGGAGGTGGTGATGACGGCACGAATACCGGGATCGTCGTCCACAACGAGAACTCTTTTCATTTTCTTATGCTCCTCCGAAAAGTGCGAAGCGGGGCAATACTTCTTCAGTGCGTTTTAGTGAATCCGTTCGTTCCGGTCGCGCGGATTAAGCCGGTCTTCGAGGTCGTCCCACAACTCGTTCATTTCCGATTCGACGACCTTGAAGTTTTTGTACTTCCGTTTAATCCGCCACAGCCGAAGTTTTTCCTTGCCCCACGCCACGCCGGGCATTTTGGTGGGGAGACCGTTGACGTAGAGATAGCCGAAGCCGAGACCGAGCAGCGAGCCGATGGAGTCGGTGCCCCCGTACAGCATGAAAACAAGGTCAATTCCGGCAAACAGGAAAAACATCGTTTTCCCGGTCATTGGAATGCCGTACAGCATGACCGTCTGCCGCCAGAGCCGCGAGGCGAAGAATCCCAACAGCAGCGACATGACCGAAAAGGCGCTCGCGCTCAGAAGAACTGCGGCTTTCGGAAAAAGAATCGCCAGTCCGATCAGAATCAGATTGATGAGAATCCCGCCCCCGAAATAAAGCTTGAGGAATCGGGTACGCCCGAGCATCGCTTCGGCGGTCGAGCCGACGAAGTAGAGCATGAACAGCCCGAACAGCCAGGCGACCGGTCCTGGATAGACCACGGTTGCGGTCAAAATGACCCAGACCCAGCCTTTTAAAACATACGGCGCGAACAAAAGCAGCGGAATCGGCGCAAGCGCGGAAAGCACGACGCCGACGGTAGCCAGGGCCATCAGGCCGAGGATGGTCGGGGACGGGGTCCCGCCCGGCGCGCCGGTAAAACCGCCACCTCCGCCTCCGAAGCTCCGATTGTCGAATCCGCCGCGTCGCATGGTGAATCACCTTTTACTTACAAACCGTTTGGGTGACGGACTATGGCACGCTGCCCCTTTGAACGCCAATCCCGTCCGCCTGTTTTTTTATGCGTTCACGCGCGAGGCGGGACCGGTAGCGGGTTGCCCTTGGATTTCGCGCGGGCCGTGCCGCGTTTGATTTCCTTCTTCAAATCGTACAGGTAGTCGTCGAAATCCACCTGCATAGTGTGTCGCTTGGATTTGACGTAGCGTTTGAACATCCGGTCGCGCTCGGCCTCCATGTCGGCCTGAATCTCGGCGGGCGAGGGCAGGGCGTACTCCCCGCGCAGATAATCCGCGACCCACCGGCCCTGTGCTTCCGACAGCGGCATGATCGCACCGAGCGGCTGAAGCAGGCCGATGAAAAACACGTTGTTCATGTCCGGCTTGAACACCCGCCGGAACAGCGGCAAGTCATTGTCGGGCGCGGAAATGAAATCCTCGTCGAAAAACGGAAACGTCACCTTGTAGCCCGTGCAGTAGACGATGACGTCCACGTCTTCCACGCTGCCGTCGGTAAATCGCACCTGCGAGCCGAGCAGTTCCGCGATGTTCGGCTTGGGCGTGACCGTGCCATGTGAAATGCGGTCGAGAATCCGTCCGGAAATCGTCGGGTGCGCCTCGCCGAACCGGTGGTCGGGTTTCGGCAGGCCGTAGGTCTCCATGTCGCCGATCATCATCTTGAGCGTCGCCTGAACCATTTTCTGCCGGACCGACCACGGCACGAGCGGGCTGGTGAAAATCTGGTCGAGCGGCTTGCCGAACATGTACTTCGGCACGATGTAGGCCCCGCGTCGCGCGGCGAGAAAGGTCTTTTTCGCCACTTCGCTCGCTTCGCAGGCAATGTCCATCGCGCTGTTGCCCATGCCGAGAATCAGCACGTTCTTGTCGCGGAACATTTCATTGTCGATGTAGTAGTGCGCGTGGATCGCTTCGCCGTGAAATTCGCCGGGAAAGGTCGGTTCGGGCCAGCGCGGGTCCCAGTGGTGACCGTTGCAGACGACGAGCGCGTCGTACTGCTTCACCTCGCCGGTGTCGAGCCGGATGCTCCACGTCCCGTCGGCCAGCCGTTCGGCGTGCGCGACGCCGGTTTCGAAGCGGATGCGGTCGCGAAAGCCGAAATGGGTGACATAGTTGTCGAAATATTCCGCAATCTGCGAATGGTGTGGAAAAACCGGGTAGTCGTCCGGCATCGGAAAGTCGGAATAGGCCATCCGCTCGCGGGACGTGTTGATGTACAACCGCTTGTACGCCGAGGACATCCCGTTTTTGTTCCGGAAAACCCAATTGCCGCCGACCCGGTCGCTCTTCTCGAAGCAGTCGAAATCGAATCCCCGTTCATGCAATGCTTTGGCCGCCGTGATGCCCGAGCAACCGGCGCCGATGACACAGACCTTTGGTAACGTGGACGAAGCCTTCATACCTTTTAACAGTACTCTCGAAATGGGATGACGGTGATACGACCGTATCGGCTTGGGCGGTTTTTTTCGTGAAATTCCAATGTAGTTGGAAAGGCCGGATGATGAAAAGGCAGACCGGGAGACAGGTCGGGACGGAAGAACGTTCCGGAACGCCGCAGTGGGGGACGTTCACCGCGCTGGCGGTGTGTCTTTCCGTTTTGCTGTTCGCAGGTCCCGCCGCAGCGTTCCCTCCGTCGGGGGTGCAGGCGCCCCAGACGCCGAGCGCGCCGATCCCGACCGACCGGCTGGTGGCCACGGTCAACGGGGAAGTCATCACGCAAAGCGATCTCGTCTGGCAGCTCGCGCTCGATCCGAACGTCAATCCGGAAGCGATTACGGAAAATGACCTGACCCGGGCGCTGCGGATTCAGATCGACACGCTCCTGCTCGATCAGGAAGCGCGCCGCCTGCCCGGCGTGAAGATTACGGATGATGAAGTAACAAAGCTGAAGGGGTTTTTCATCCGCCTGTTCACGTCGGAAGTTTTATTGCGGCAGCGGCTGGAGGCGGTCGGAATGGACGCCGACACGTTCGACCGGCTGTTGCGGCGGAAGATTCAGACTGACAAGTACATCACGTTCCGCTTTCGGTCGTTCGTCATCGTGACGGACGAGGAAGTGCTGGATTTCTACAAGACGCGCGTCCGTCCGGCGGTGCAGGAGCGCGGCGAGGTCGCCCCCGAGGAGCCGACCGAGGAACAGCGGCGGCAGATCGTGGAACTTCTGACGCTCGAAAAATCCGACATCGAGCAGTTGCGCTGGATTCAGAGCGCCCGCGCCCGGGCCGATATCGTCCGCCTCGCGCCCTACGCCCAGCCGAAACAGCGGGCGTCGTAGCCCGCGCGAACCCTTCCGGTTCACGAAACTTTCGGGAAAAACCCGTCGTACGCGCGCGATCCTATTATTACATGTGGTTTGTCGGTGCTTTTACTCGATGAAGATGACGCTGGCCTTGCGCGAACAGGCGCAGGTCGGACATCTGAAACGGGTCTTCTTGCCGGACGTGGCTCCGAACCGGACACCGCCGAGTTCCCAGACCGACTGCCCGTCGCCGCAGGTGTCGCACTGAACCCGCCACTTCATCGAATGCTCCCGCATTTTTTCGAACGACTGCGCCGGGAAGATGGCCTGAACGAGTGCTTGAAAGAATGACAGCGACGGCATCGACGGACCCTCCGGGCAATTGTTCGAACCGCGGCCCAGGGGATTTCAATCCGGACGATGGAAAAAGGGCCGCGATTCGCTCTACTTTCGGAAGCGATTTTCGGCGGCGGAATTGATCATTCGGGAGAAAAAATTTTGGGCGGAGGGGGAATCAATTTCCCACAGCCTCGCCCGAGCGCTCCGGCTGTGGGCTATATTCTATTGATTCTGTTGGGTTTACCTGTCTTGTCAGTCAGGGGTGGTCCGCTTACTTGAACCGCGCGCGGCGGCACGATCATTCTCGTGGCCTTGTGATGTAGCTCAAAAGCTCTTCAAAAGTCGGCGCCGAAAAATAAATTTCGTCAGGAAATCCAAGGCTGGTGGCTCGGTACTGACGGCTTTCAAAATCGAAGATGTACATATCCATGCTGCCGTATGTGCCAAGCCAAGCATATTCGGCTTTTTCGACGTGAGACTCGTCAAGCCACACGCAGGCGTTTTGTTCCAGAAAAGAATCGGCATCAAAAAGATAACCACGATCGGTATGGAGTCCGTTGGTGAAGGTCAGGAAAATGGAAATTTCATCCGGGATGTCCATTTTCAATTCATCAATCACGGTTTGCTTCCAATCCCGAATTTCAGACGGTTGAGTTGGGGGGTAAAAAGCAACTCCACAGTCATCGGCCTGTTTTTTCATTGTTTCCAGAAACGCAATGAAATCAGACATTCTTTATTCCCCGGTTCAAGAATTCGACCAAACTGATACATAAAAGCTATGGAACGAACTATTTGAACCGCGCGCCGCGCACCGCGATGCGGACGTCCATCACGCTGCCGCTGTCGCGGATGCCGTCCACCGAAATGCGGATCGGCAGCGTTTGTCCGGGGGCGAGCGTGGCGACCTTTTGCGTGGCCATCGGGTAGAAAATCCGTTCGCCGAGCGGTTTTTCATCGAAATCCACGACGAAGGCGCGCATTTCGATGCCGGTCAGCGTCCGGTCGCCGACGTTTTTGACTTCGCACTGAATGTCGTACCGCCAGCCGAGATTCCCCTCGGCTTCCCAGCGTTCAATTTTGTCGATGACAATTTTCTGGTCGCGCAGGTAGGCGTCGAACTCGGGCGTGCCCGCGCGGACGATGCCCGCCGTCCGTGCGATGGCCGCCTGCGTCTGCGAGTAGTTGTTCCACCAGGCGATTCCGCCGACCAGTCCCGCGAGCAGCAGGAAGGCCCCGCCGAGAATGAAGGGCATGAAATTGCGTTCGGCGGGTTCGGGCGCGGCTTTTTCGTTGAGTTCGAGCATGGATTTCGCTTCTCTGAATTCGTTCATAGCCCGGCCCTCCAAGGACCGGGCTATTCCGTCCAAAGCTCCGTAATGGTTTTTGAAAAATTAAACCGGTAATAGGACAGGCGCGGATGCGCCGCCAGGTAATAGCCCCACCCGTGAGGGTGGGGTGGCGGTAAGGCAAATTTCAGAGCGTCGAAGACGCGATACGGGTGGTGTCGCCGCGTTGCGGCTCGGGGTTTTACCCGTCGCGTACCCCACCCTCACGGGTAGGGCTATTTCCTGACGGCGCATCCGCGCCTCCCCGAAGCAACCCATCGCTAATACCGGTTTAAATTTTCAAAGACCATAACGGAGCTATAAAGGCAAAGAAATCAACTTCTTAGCCTCGTTCACGAGGCTTGCTTTCAAATAGCCCGGTCCTTGAGGGCCGGGCTACTCCGTCTTCATGTGAACTGCACGTCGCACTGCGGGCAGATGGTTTTAATCTCGTTCGCCAGTTCCGGCGTGGCCTTGACCCGGATGTAATCGTGCGGACGAACCGCCACCAGCGCGCCGCTCGGCATCTGCACCATGAACGCCACCGCGCAGTCGCCGCGATGCCGGTCGAACAGGCCGTACAACCGTTCCACCTTCGCTTCGGTCAGGCTGCCGTTGGGGAAGTAAAGCTTCATCGCGTTGGCCCGGCGTTCGCGCAGGCCCGTCAGCGATTCGGCGCTGTCGGCGATGATCTTCGACGGATTGCCGTCCTCGCCGATTTCGAGGCGTCCGGTAATCAGCACCACCGCGTCTTCGGCCAGCTTGTCGCCGATTTTCTTGAACGTCTCCGGCCAGGCGATGACTTCGAGCGATCCGGTTTCGTCTTCCAGCGAAAAAACGGCGAACCGGTCGCCTTTCTTGGTGTTTTTCACCGTGTAGCCGACCACGACGCCGCCCATCTGGACCGTCGAGCCGTGGGCGGATTCCTTCAACTTGTCGTACGGAATGCTTTTTACCCGGTCGAGAATTTCGCGATACCCGGCGAGCGGGTGGCCCGTGACGTAGAACCCGACCGTGGCCTTTTCGCCCGCGAGCGTTTCCTTTTCCGTCCATTCGGGGACGTTCGGCAGCGTCTCTTCGGCATGAACCGACGTATCCTCGAAACCGCCGAACAGCGACGCCTGACCGCTCGTCCGGTCGCGTTGCGCCCGCGCGCCGCTTTCGAGCGCGGCTTCGACGGCGGCGAACTTCTGCGCCCGCGTGCCCGGCAGGCCGTCGAGACCGCCCGACTTAACAAGGCTTTCAAAGACGCGCCGGTTGACCGAGCGCGTGTCCACCCGTTCGGCGAGGTCGAAAATGGATTTGAACGGGCCGTCCTTTTCGCGCGCCGCGACGATGGCGTCCACCGCCGATTCGCCGATGCCTTTAATCGCCATCATTCCGAAGCGGATCTGCGTGTTCGTCGACGTAAACCCATGCCGGCTGATGTTTACATCCGGCGGCAGGATTTCGATGCCCTGCGACCGCGCGCTTTCGATGTAACGGGCGACCTTGTCGGTGTTGTTGAGTTCGTTCGAAAGCACCGCCGCCCAGAAATGCGCCGGATGGTGGGCTTTCAAATACGCCGTCTGGTAGGCGAGGACGCCGTAACAGACCGAGTGACTGTTGGCGGTCAGAATGCCGTTGGCGAAATAGTTATGGTGCGGCGCGCGCATGGTCATGTTGTAAGTCGGTTCGACTCCGACCGGTGTCACGCGCGTGATTTTCACTTTTTCAAACTTCATAAATATTCCCCGACAAGAACGAACTTTCTTTCCAACCGCGTGCCTGTCTCCGCGTACAGGTACTGGACGATTTTTTGAACATCGCTTCGACTCGACCATTGAACCGAAGCGATGGACCCGAGTCGATGTATCCGATTGTCTGAAACGCCCAAATTGCAAATCAGCCAAATTCGGAGTTCCGTTACCAGCCGCTCGCTCCCGCAAAAACCGATAATGACGCCTCCGTCGTGCCGATGACTGATGGTCCCGTCACCATCAAGAAGACCGCGAACCAGATGTGGCATGAGGTTTTTGTCGAGAATCGGGAGAAAGGTGCTTTGCGTCTTTCTCGGTACAACCCCATATCGTTCAAGGTCGGCAGCCATTCTTTTTGAGTGAATGACCACTCGGTACATCGTCTGACAGTTATCGTTCTTCCTTTTAATGATCTGGGCTGGACGATTCGTCCCGAGAAAAGCTCCGAACTGTTCCACCAGATCGCGATCAATCAGTTGCAGTCCGATCTGCGGCTCGCAATCCTTCCGCAGGTCGATGATGTATCCATCCGCAATCAACATTCCCAGCCAGTAGGCTTTTTCCGGGGTATCGACATTGGCAAAGATTCCTTCGTTGTGCCGATAGGTCTTGTACGCCGAAACCCCCGCCCGCCGGGGAATCGCATTCCGTTCCAGAACGTCGTAAACGGTTTTCGCCGTTCGAAAAGGGAGCGATTTCAAGATTTCGGTGGCGGCCATTCCGGCTTGATACTGGGCAATGATGGCCCGCTCAATTTCCGGCGTGAGCCTTTTGTTCCAGGCGGTTCGGGGCATAGGTCTCAATTTCGGCGGAATAATGAAGCTCAAGTCCCCGTTCGAGGATTTCCCGCAACGGCAGGAAACCTTCGTCGGTGTGGAACTTGTGGTCCAGCGTGCAGCGAATCGTCTTCCCGTTTTCCAGTTCGAGTTCGACGACTTCCTTTTCCCCGGTGGGAAACGCTTCGACGATGTCGTTCAGAATGATCTTCGAACCATCGAAGCTGAACGTCCGGAACGGCGCGACTTCACCGGAGGCAAGTTGCCCGATGGTGAAGGTTTCCCCGGTGTCGGCATTCATGATTTCGGCGTCGCCGGTCAGACATTTATTAAAAGCATAGTCCGCGAAGCCTTCGAGCTGCTGCCAGAGCTTTTCAAGTTTTGCCAGTTCGTGGCCGCGCTCCTGCGCCTGCTTGAAGAAGGTCGCCTTGTGCGCGTCGAGTTCCTCGCGCTTTTTCTTCCCCATCGCGCGCCGGACGAGGTCCGCTTCTCCGAGCGTGTAGCCCGCGAGTTTCTGGAAGATCGCCATGATCTGTTCCTGAAACACCGGCACGCCGTAGGTCGCTTCGAGAACGTCCTTCAAATCCTTGAAATCGTAGGTGATGCGGCGGCGTCCGTGGCGGCGCTCGATGTAGTCGTCCACCATCCCCGAATCGAGCGGGCCGGGACGATACAGCGCGTTGAGCGCGACGATGTCGTTGAGGCCGTCCGGCTTGAGCCGCCGGGTGATTTCCTTGATGCCGTCGCCTTCAAACTGGAACACCGCTTCGGTATTGCCGTCGGCGAACATCTTCAAGGCTTCCGGGTCGGTGTAGGAAATCCGCGACAAATCCGGCTTTTCGCCGTTGGCGCGCTCGATGTTGGTCAGACAGTCCTCGATGATCGTGAGCGTCGTCAGGCCGAGGAAGTCCATCTTGAGCATCCCGGCTTTTTCGAGGTCGTTCATGTTGTACTGCGTGGCCAGCGCCTCGACTTCCGCCCCCGTTTCGCGGTCCTTCGTCTTGACCTTGAACACCGGCACGAGTTCGTGGACCGGCTGCGGCGAGATCACCACGCCCGCCGCGTGAATCGACGAGTGGCGCGAGCAGCCTTCCAGCCGCAGCGCGAGGTCGATCATTTCGGTCACTTTCGGGTTGTTTTCGTACTCCGCCTTCAATTCCGGCACAATTTTAATCGCTTCCGCGATGGGCACGTTGCGTCCGCGCTGCGGCGGCGGAATCAGCTTGGCGATTTTTTCGACCTCGGCGTAGGGCATGTCCAGCACGCGGCCCACGTCCTTGATGACCGCGCGCGACGCCATCGTTCCGAAGGTCGCGATCTGCGACACGCTTTCCCGTCCGTAGACTTCCTTGACGTGTTCGATGACCCGGCCCCGGCCCCGGACGCAGAAATCCACGTCGATATCGGGCATCGAAACGCGGTCGGGGTTCAGAAAGCGTTCGAACAGCAGGTCGAACTGCATCGGATCGACGTCCGTGATGTACATCGCGTAGGCCACGAGCGAACCCGCCGCCGATCCGCGCCCCGGACCGACCGGAATGTTCGCCTCGCGCGCGTAGCGGATGAAATCCCAGACGATGAGGAAGTAGCCCTCGTAGCCCATGCGCTTGATGACGTCGATTTCGAACTTCAACCGCGCTTCATACTGATCGAACGAATATTTCAGTTCACCCCGGTCGGCGACCTCGCGCAGCAGCTTGAAACGGTCGTGCAGACCATCCCACGCCACCTTTTCAAAGTAGCTCGACAGGGTAAAACCTTCGGGAACGGGGAATACCGGCAGGTGATTCTTCGACTTGCCGAAATCGAACCGGCACATCTCGGCGATGCGGACCGTGTTGCGCAGCGCCTCGGCGTTCTGGTTTTCGAACAGATTCCACATCTGCTCGGCGCTTTTGACGTAGTGGTCCGGCGAGTAGTGCATCCCCGCCTGATTGATCGTCTTGCCGGTCTGGAGGCAGAGCAGCGCCTTGTGCGCGCGGTAGTCCTCGCGGCTCAGAAAATGCGCGTCGTTGGTGACGACCAGCGGAATATCGAGCTTGCGGGCGATGTCGGTCAGCCCGGCGTTGACCTTCGCCTGATTTTCCTCAAGGCCGTCGTGGCATTGAAGTTCGAGGAAATAGTTGCCCTTGCCGAAAATCTCGTCGTACTCGCCGACCTCGCACACCGCCCGGTCGAACTTGTCGCGCAGGATGAGCGACGCGGGCACGCCCGACATGCAGGCCGACAGCGCGACGAGGCCCTCGCTGTGCTGCGACAGCAGTTCCTTGTCCACGCGCGGCTTGTAGTAGTAGCCCTCGGTATAGGCCATCGAACTCAGATAGACGAGGTTCTTGTAGCCGACTTCGTCTTTCGCCAGCAGGATGAGGTGGTTCGTGCCGCGCTCGCCGTCGGTGTCCACGCCGCCGCGATCATGCCGCGAACCGCGCGCTACGTAGGCTTCCATTCCGATGATGGGCCGCACGCCGACCTTGTTCATGGCCTTAGAGAACCCCATCGCGCCGAACATGTTCCCGTGATCGGTGACCGCGACGGCGGGAAACTTCATTTCGGCGGCGGCCCCGGCGAGCGCGTCGTGCTGAATCGCCCCGTCGAGCAGGCTGAAGTCGGAGTGCAGGTGGAGGTGGATGAATTCTTTCTGAGACATAAATGAGGCGTTGGTCGTCGGTCGTGGTCGAAAAAACGCTAGCGGATGAAACGAATGCTGTAGATGCCGTTGGCGGCAAGAATGTCGAATTCGCCGTGATCGGAGGTCAGAAGCTGGCCGTTGAGTTTTCGAGTGAGCGCGAGGCCGAAACAGTCCGGCGGGGCAATGGAATTTTTCTTGGTGGCGTTTGCCTTGAGATTTCCAGCTTCCTCCCAAAGCGCGCGTTCAAGGTCCGTCCGTTCGATGATCCCCATTGTCAGAAGATCGTTGATGGCTTCCTTCGCCGTGGCTTCTCCCGTTCTCCGATGCATGTCGTAATACACCTCGAACAGGTTGATCGAATGGGCGAAGCACTGCGACCCGGATTCGGTCAGACAATCCCAAACGACTTCCGCGCCGGGTTCATCGCAAAGCAGGGCGATCATCGCGCAGGCGTCCAGCACATAGTTCATGCCTCGGACTCCGCGTAACGACGCTGCTCGATGTCGAATTCCTCATTCTTCCGTGCTGCGAATTCATCGCTGCTTGAAAGAATGCTGGAATACTTCCCGACGACTTTTGAAATCCGTTCCCGAAGGGCCTCTTTTTCCACATCCGGCGGAAGATCGCGTTTTTCCTTCCATTCCGGGTAAGTCCAATGAACCTTGCCGTCCTCCGAAACCCTGAAATGAATTGAAATTTCCTCATCGTCCTGAAGTTCACCATGAACTTTTTGGAGTTCTTGAAAATCCTCGGTGGTAAGAAAGGCATTTTCGCATTGCATCAGGGTCTTCCCGAGGGAAACCGTTTTTCCCAAAAGGGAAACGTTCACGTCGAAGTCACCGGAAAGCCGAAACGGCGTATCCGGTTTGCAGTATTTCAGGGTGTTTTCAACAAATTCACGATTGCCTTGCAGCGTGACGCCGTTCGCGGACTGAATCAAATCTCCGGTCGTTACGATTTGAGCGGTTTCGTGGATGGCGCGAATTTCCTCAACCGGCAAGTCGCGAAGTGGCAGATGAAAAAGCGTTCCGATTTTTCGTTCAATCGTCACCAGGTTTTCGAGGATTGCGATCCCTTGGCGGGTTTGGGTTGAAACTTCCCCTTTAGGAAAGTGAGTTTCAAAAAGATGTTCCTCGGTTGGAAAAACATCGTTACGAAGGAACACGGAAAGTGACCCTCCGGATTCCAGGATTTCCTGAACGCGCAACGCCTCAAGGCACTGACGCGCCAGCGAACCAGCCAGCCGCGCGGCAAATCCGAAGCGGAGACGGTTGTTGCCGAGGTTCAGGGAAAGTTGAACGCTGACAGCGATTTTTTGCCGGTCATTGGCATATGCGAGAACGCCGTCTTTCAGTTCACCTTCAAGAAAAACATTTTCCAGAACATGCTCGGTTGAGCCGTCCATGCTTGTGACGACAAGCCTTGCCCAGAACGGTTTCGGCGGAGTCGGGCCGGCGACAATGAAGTTCATCGGCCGGGCCGGGCCGTTCGCCACGAAGGTACTCGAGGTTTTCGGAAGATTCGTCCCGAAATCGGGAATTTCCAAAACCGGCAAGTGAACCTGCCCAGGAGAAATTTCCAATACTCCCGTCATAAACGACCTTCCTGTTCAGCCAAAAAGTAAAAAGGGAATCGGCGAAAGTCCGAATCCGCTTTTTACCACGCCACGCCGGTTTTTCGAACGAGCCGAGCCGAACGAAGGGGCGTTTCCCACGGATGCCTATGGCTCGCGCCCGCCTCCGGCGACGTTCGTTCGGTGGGGATGACCGCTGGCTGCCTATGGCTCGCGCCATAGGCTAACGATATGTCGTTCGCCTCTGGCGAACTTTATCTGATGAAGACCCAATGCTTTCTACTGACCACTGGCTACTGGCTACTGACTGCTGGCTGCTGACGGCGCGCCGGGGGGACTTGCGCCGACGGCAGCGGATTTCGCATTCTGCGAACCCTCCTCACCGGCGGATGCTCCGTCGGACCACCTCGAAAGGCCGGTTGTACAAAAACGTTCATGCGAATCATCACCTATTTCGGCAAGGGCGGAACGGGCAAGACCACCCTCGCCGCCGCCACCGCGCTCGCCGCCGCCGAACGCGGCACGAAAACGCTCGTCCTGAGCGCCACCGCCGGGCACGGCCTCGGCGACGCGCTCGGCGTCCGGCTCGGCCACGACCCGAAGGAAGTCGCGCCCAATCTGTTCGCCCGCGAAGTCAGCGCGCTCGCCGAAATTCGCGGCCAGTGGCCGGTGTTGCAGGATTACGTCGCGACCTTTCTGCGCGGCATCGGGTCGGGCAAGGCGTACGTCCAGGAAATCGTCCTCATCCCCGCCATCGAGGAAATGGTCGCGCTCACCGAAATCTGGCGGACGGCGACGGACGCCAACTACGAGGCGATCATCATCGACGCGCCGCCGACCTCGGGCGCGATGACCATGCTCGCCGGTCCGGACGGCCTGCGCTGGATTCTTTCAAGCATCGACATCTGGTACCGCAAGCTGTCGCTGCTCGCGACGCCGGTGATGCAGACGCTGTTTCCGAGCCGCAATCCGATGGACATGCTCCCCGAAATCGCCCGCCGGGTGACGGAACTGCGCGACATCCTCATCAATCCGGACATTTCCGCGCACCGGCTCGTGACCGTCCCCGAGACGCTCGCGCTCGCCGACAGCTTCCGCATCGTCAATTACCATCATTTATATGAGTGCCCGGTGGACGCCGCCTTCGTGAACCGCGTCGTCGCGGGCAGCGCGCGGCAGGCGGCGGCGCTCGAACGCACGCGCGGCGGGTCATCCGGCATTCCCCACTTCGAAATCGCCGAACTCGCCGCCGATCCCGTCGGCCTGCCCGCCCTGACCGAACTCGGCAAAACGATCTTCAAGGATTCCGATCCGCTCGCGCCGCTCTCCCCGCCGCAAAAGCTGCGCGAACTCATCGACGCGGGTGAGGGCAAGTTCCTTTTGAAATTAAAATTGCCCAATCTCGAACTCGATACGCTCGACCTCGTCACGCGCGGCGGCGAACTCATCCTCGAACTCGGCACCTTCAAGCGGAACATCCCGCTTCCCGCCGATGTCCGCGCGAAGGAAGCCGTCGGCGCGGATTATGAGGACGGGGTGCTGACGATCACGTTTGAATAATAGTCTGGAGTCTGGAGTCGAGAGTCTGGAGTCCTGAACAACAGACAAGGAGACCGGGAGAAAAAGGCTTGACCGGAAGACTGGCCGACAGAATGGTCCTTGTCTCCTTGTCTCCTTGTCTCCTTGTCTCCTTGTCTTTGAGTCTGGAAGTCCGTATTTGACTTCAGACTCTCGACTCCAGACTCCAGACTTTCTACAGACTATTGTTTGTTCCGCGAATCGGTTATGTTTCGCGGCCATCCGCGCGCGGTCGCGTTGCGGGGACGCTTTCCGAATTCAAACAACTGAAGGAACTCAACACGATGAGCGCTGCATCGAACGCAATCGCCGATGACGCACGTTTTTCCGACACGCGATTTTTTGGGCATCCGGTTGGCCTGAGTACGCTGTTTTTCACGGAACTCTGGGAACGGTTCAGTTACTACGGCATGCGGGCCTTGCTCGTGCTGTACATGACGGCGACCAAGGAAAACGGCGGTCTCGGCTATCCGAACGCCAAGGCCGCGCTGGTTTATGGGACCTACACCTCGGCGGTGTACCTGCTGTCGATGCCGGGCGGGTGGGCCGCCGACAATTTTCTCGGCGGGAAACTGGCCGTTCTCATCGGCGGAATCATCATCGCGCTCGGGCATTTCACGCTGGCGATTGAGTCCGAAACCTTTTTCTACTCCGGTCTGGTGCTGATCGTCCTCGGAACGGGGCTGCTCAAGCCGAACATCAGCGCGATGGTTGGGACGCTTTACAAGCCGGGTGACGTCCGGCGCGACGCCGGATTCTCCATCTTCTATATGGGAATCAACCTTGGGGCCTTCATCGCGCCGCTGTGCTGCGGCTTTCTGGCCCAGTCGGCGACGTGGCGGGGTTTCCTCGCGGGGCGCGGCCTCAATCCGAATTCGAGCTGGCATTGGGGCTTCGCAGCGGCGGGCGTCGGGATGTCGCTCGGACTGGTTCAATACTTCATCGGACGGCGGCATCTCGCCGAAGTCGGCGTGAAGCCGAAGCGCAAGGACGGCTCGACCGCCTCGACGGCGGTGGGCTTCTTCTCCTACCTCGGCGTGGCGCTGACGGTCTTTGCCGTGGTCGCGGGATTGCAGAAGGGGTACGGCTTCGTCGGCGGGTACGGAAAATTCGCCGCGATCGGCTATTTCGTCGTCGTTCTGGGCGGCATCCTCGCGCTGACGTGGGCGCTGTTTTTGAAAACCCTGCCGGGCGACGAACTCAAGCGGATGATCGCGATCATCTTCTTTTTCCTCGCCTCCATCGGGTTCTGGGCGCTGTTTGAACAGGCCGGATCGAGCCTCAACCTCTTTGCCGACCGACTGACCAACTGTACCGTCTTCGGCTGGAGCTTCCCGTCGAGCTACTTCCAGTCGGTGAACTCGATGTTCATCATCCTGCTCGCCCCGATTTTCTCCTTCATCTGGATCAAATGGGGCAGCAGCCAGCCGTCGAGTCCGGCGAAGTTTTCGGTCGGACTGCTGCTGGTCGGCATCGGCTTTCTGCTCGGGACGGCGGCCCTCGGCCTGTCGGGCGGCGCGAAGGTCGGCCCGTCGTGGTTGGTCGGCATCTATTTCCTGCACACCGTCGCGGAACTCTGCCTCAGTCCGGTGGGATTGAGCACAATGACCAAACTTGCGCCCGAACGCCTCGGCGGGCTGGTCATGGGCATCTGGTTCCTCGGTCCGGCGGTGGGGAACTACGTCGGGGGCCTCGTCGCGGGCCACTTCGATGAATCGAAACCGGAGTCGGTTTCGACCCTGTTCACGCAGGTCGCGCTGACCGGGATCGCCGTCGGCGTGGTCGCGGCGGTACTGACCCCGTTCATCAAGAAACTCATGGGCGACGTCAAATGAAGTCTGACAAGACGCCGGAGGCGACGGAAACCGCGGGGTATCCGTCGCCCATCCGCGCGTGGTACGCGGTGGCGGTCCTGCTGCTCGCCTACATTTCGTCCATTATCGACCGGGTCATCCTCGGCCTGCTCGTCGAACCCATCCGCAAAACCATGCAGGTGGACGATTTCCAGATCAGCCTGCTCGCGGGGGTCGGTTTCACCCTTTTCTATACCGTGCTCGGGCTGCCGTTCGGGCGGCTCGTGGATACCCGCAGTCGCCGGCTGACGGCGGCGTGGGGCGTCGCCATGTGGAGTCTGGCCACGATGTACTGCGGTGCCGTCCGCAACTTCGGCCAGCTTTTCACCGCCCGGATCGGCGTCGGGGTCGGGGAAGCCACGCTCGGCCCGGCGGCCTATTCGCTCATCGCGGATTACTTTCCCCCGTCGCGGCGCGCGGCGGCGATGAGCGTCTATTCGATGGGAATTTCGCTCGGCGCGGGGCTGGCGGTCATCATCGGGGGGCTCGCCGTCGGGTACGCCGCGAACCGTCCGCCGGTCATGCTTCCGCTCATCGGCCTGACGCCCGCGTGGCAGATCGTGTTTTTGTGGGTCGGCGCGCCGGGGCTGCTTGTCGCGCTGTTGCTGCTGACGGTCCGCGAGCCGGTCCGGCGCGGCGTTGCGAAGGGCGATTCGGTGTCGTTTCGCGACTTTTTCGCCTGGGTCGCGACCCACTGGCGGGCGTTTTTCTGCCACACGTTCGCGTTCGGACTGTTCTCGATTTTTCTACAAGGGGCCGGATTCTGGCTGCCGACGGTATTTGTCCGGACCTACGGCTGGACGCAGCGGGAAATCGGCGTGACGCAGGGGACGATGGCGGCCGTTCTCGGCACGCTCGGTCTGATCATCGGGGGCCGGCTCGCCGATTACTGGCAATCGAACGGTCGAACCGACGCGAAACTCCGGGTGCTGCTCGTCTGCGGCCTCGGCGTGAACGTCTGCGGTGTGCTTTTACCGCTGATGCCGAACGGCCGGTGGGCGGTCGCGGTGTACGCCCCGACCATCTTTTTCGCCATGATGCCCTACGGAGCGGCGTCGGCGGGCGTTCAGGAACTCGTCCCGGCGCGACTGCGCGGCCAGGCGGCGGCGCTTTTCCTCTTTACCGTCAACCTTTTGGGCGGATCGGTCGGCCCGATTCTGATCGGTGCGCTGACGAAGTACGTTTTCGACGGAAACCTCCGCATTGCAATGGTCACGGCCACCGCCGTCGCCGTCACCCTCGCCTCCACGCTCTATTTCCTCGGCCTGAAACCCTATCGGGAAACGGTGGCGGCCGCCGCGGGGAAAGGATGAAGGATGAAGGCGGAAGGATGAAAAAACGATTGAAACTTGAAAAAACTGATTGACAGGGCAGGCCGGAAACCGACCATTCCTTCATCCTTCATCCTTCATCCTTCATCCTTCATCCTTCATCCTTCATCCTTCATCCTTCATCCTTCATCCTTCATCCTTCATCCTTCATCCTTCATCCTTCATCCTTCA